>JABMJD010000028.1 GCA_013201395.1 Candidatus Syntrophopropionicum ammoniitolerans | reverse complement strand
AGTCACAACGGGGGAGGATTCCCATATTGGTAGCTAGCCGGTTGGCAAAACAACTGAATCACCGGTGGCACCAACAGGAAGATTTAAGAACTAATTATTTATATGGTAGCATACTATTTGCAGTTTGCATACATTTTGATTCTGGGGAAGTGTCGCCATTCCGCTGTCTTTGTCCCTCAGGTCTGATCCCCGACCTACAATGGTTCATACAGTGACCACACTTCCTGTTCCCGTTTGCCGCCTTCTACCTTTGCTTTCCCACTTTCCAACTGGCCCCAAAAGAATACCCTAAAGACTGTGGGACGAGATACCTGTCCCCTGTCCCAGTTTTAAACCAGTTCTTCCATCTGATCTAGTAGTTGGGTAAATAGATCCAGACCTTCCTGCACCGGCTCGGGGGAGGCCATGTCTACACCGGCGGATTTTAGCAGGTTAAGGGGATAGTCGCTGCCCCCCTGTTTCAAAAAGCCCAGGTAAGGCTCCAGGGCATTTGTACCTTCTGCCAGAATGCGGCGGGTGATGGCTGTAGCTGCGGAAAAACCGGTGGCATATTTGTAAACGTAAAAGGCATTATAAAAATGAGGAATGCGGGCCCATTCGAATTCCACATCCTCGTCGATTATCATTTCCGGTCCGTGGTAATCCGCATTTAGCCCGCGGTAAACCTCCCGTAGCAGGGCCGGGGTGAGGGCCTGGCCTTGTTCCACCTTTTCGTGAGTAATTTTCTCAAACTCGGCAAACATGGTCTGGCGGAAAACGGTACCCCGAAACTGCTCCAGGTAGTGGTTGAGCAGGTAGAGCTTTTTATTTCGGTCCTTCACTGTGCGGAGCAGATGATCCATGAGCAGGGACTCGTTAACGGTTGAAGCTACTTCGGCGGTAAAAATGGTGTAATGGGCGTAATGATAGGGCTGCTCCTGATAGGAATAGTAGGAGTGCATGGCGTGTCCCATCTCGTGGGCGATGGTGAAGGCATTGTTCAGGTTGCCCTGGTAGTTCAGTAGTATATAGGGGTGTACTCCGTAAGGGCCCCAGGAATAGGCACCGCTGGTTTTACCCTTGTTTTCAAAAACATCTGCCCAGCCTTCACTAAAGCCCCGGGACAAAATCTGACCATACTCGGCACCCAGGGGGGCCAGCCCTTCTTTGACCAGCTCCACTGCCTGGGAGTAGGATAGATCCCATTTAACGTCCTTTATCAATGGGACATACAGGTCGTACATATGCAGCCCTTCCAGATCCAGCAGTTTTTTACGCAGGGCTACGTAGCGGTGCATGGAATCCAGGTTGCGGTGCACGGTTTGGATGAGATTGTCATATACCTGGTTTGGAATATTGTCACCAAAAAGAGCGGCAGGCAAGGATGCCGGGAATTTTCTCGCCCGGGCATAAAACACATCCTTTTTCACGCTGGCGGCCAGGGTAGCAGCCAGGGTATTCTGTAGTTTGCGGTAGGAACTATAGATCGAGGTGAAAGCTTCCCGGCGCACCCGGCGTTCCGGGTTTTCCATCAATTGAATATAGCGGCCGTGGGTAACCTGCACCTCATTTCCCTCTTCATCCTTAACCGGCGGGAAGGTCAGATCTGCGTTGTTGATCATCTTGAATATATCAGCCGGGGCCTGGCCCACTTCACCGGCACCGGCCATAAGCCGCTCCTCGGCGGCGGAAAGAATGTGATCCTTTTGCCGCAGCAATTCATCCAGGACGAAGCTGTACTGTTCCAGACCCGGCTCTTCCCGGCGGTAACGGGCCAGGGTTTCCGGTGGAATTGCCAAAATTTCCGGTTCCATGAAGGACAGGGCCATATGGGCCTCAGTATGCAGCCCGGCTGCCCGATCGGTCAGGGCCTGGTAGGTAGGGTTGGCATTATCCTCATCCCGACGCATACGGGCGTAGGTGAAGACTTTCTCATTGAGCTCCTGGAGCTGGTAGCCCAACTGCAGTACCTGCAGCAAGGTGCCGGCCGATTGGCCCAACCGGCCCTTGTACCCGTCTATTTCTGCACTGAGTTTTTTTACTGCCTGAAAATCTTCTTCCCATAGTTCATCGTGGGCATAAATATCCTCCAACCGCCACTTGTATTCTGCGGGGATTTCCTGCCGGGCAGGCAGATTACCCTTGTTTTGCACATTTATAACCACCTTTTAAAATATTCCCATCAAGTCATCTTCATTAGTATAATATGTCCTTAAACTTCCCTGGATATCTGGTAACACCAGGGGCAAAGGGTCGAGCAAATACTGATCATTATTTCCACCCATCCTAGATCTTCCTTAATATTGAGTAGGGGGGCACCGGCCGTTCCAAGGGCACCCGGACAATCTGCTGGGGGTGGGGCGCGGCCTGCACATGGGCACCCTCTTGATCAATAATGTCTGTTATTTTTTGTCTGAAGCCTTCCCCCTGTGGAAGGATAATTTCCACCTCGTCACCAATGGCAAAACGGTTGCGTTGTTCCACCACCGCCAGGCCTCCATCACGCTCATAATACTGGACCAGGCCGACAAAAACATGACTGCGTCGATATATTTCCCCTTTATAATGCTGGCCCGCCGGGCCGGGGCAGCCGAATAAAAACCCAGTAGTATAGTCCCGGTGGCTGACCTGGCTGATTTTATCCAACCAGCCCGGGTTAAATTGATAGTTTTGTGGAGCCCTGATATAGGCATCGATGGCCAGGCGGTAAGCCTGCACCACCCCAGCCACGTAATTGACACTTTTCATGCGGCCCTCAATTTTGAAACTGGTAACACCGGCACGTGCCAGGGCCGGGATGTGTTCGATCAGGCAGAGGTCTTTGGAACCCAGTATATAGCTACCCCGCTGGTCCTCCTCAATGGGGAAATACTCCCCGGGCCTTTTCTGCTCCACTAGGGCGTATTGCCAGCGACAGGACTGGGCACAGTCACCCCGGTTGGCGTCCCGGCCGGTGAGGTAATTGCTCAGCAGGCAGCGGCCGGAATAGGAAATACACATGGCCCCGTGGACAAATATCTCCAATTCCAAGTCGACTTTTTCCCTGATTTCACTAATCTCCTCCAGGGAAAGTTCTCGGGCCAGAATAATGCGGTGCACCCCCTGTTCCTCCCAGAAGCGGGCTGTAGCCCAATTAGTGGTATTGGCCTGGGTACTGAGGTGCACCGGCAAATCCGGGTGGAGCTTCCCGACTAGGGCCACCACGCCCGGATCGGATACAATCACCCCATCCACCCCCACCCGGCAAAGCATATCCAGGTAGGGGGGCAAATCGGCTAGATCTTTGTTATGGGCAAAAATATTGACGGTCACATAGACACGCACATCACGGGCATGGGCAAATTCAACCCCGGCTCCCAGTTCTTCAGCACTGAAGTTGCCTGCACCAGCCCGCAAGCCAAAATGCCGTCCACCGAGGTAGACGGCATCAGCACCGTAAAGCACAGCGATTTTCAACTTTTCCAGGTTGCCGGCAGGAGCCAGCAGCTCTATTTTCATAGATTGCACTTCTCCTTGTTGGTTTCATGTTCGGCTAGGGTTCTAGCAAACAGGTGAGTACCATCTGGCCGAGCCACATAATAAAGATAGGGTGTGCCTACCGGCTGAACAGCCGCTAAAAGTGAATTACGGCCCGGCATGGCGATGGGACCAGGGGGTAGACCATAGTTTTTGTAGGTATTATAGGGTGAATCAACCTCAAGGTCAGCATAATAGAGCACCGGCTTAGTCACACCCAGGGCATACTGTACTGTAGCATCCACCTGCAGCAGCATATCTATCCGCAGGCGATTATAGATCACTCCCGCAATCAGGGGCCTTTCTTCGTCCACTTTCGCTTCACGCTCTACCAGGGAGGCGATGGTTAGGGCTTCATGCAGGGTAACACCATTTTTTTGGGCCTTTTTCTGATAATCAAGTTCCTTGACCACGTCTGCAAACCTTTCCAGCATGATGTTAATAATGGATTCCTCGCTATCGTCCCCATTTACCTGGTAGGTATCAGGAAAGAGATATCCTTCCAGGCGCTTTTCTCCTTTGGGTAGATCCGCTATAAATGGATAGTTGAAATCCGCCGTAGAGGCTGCCTGTAAGAACCTTTCCCTATCTGCCAGCCCCTTTTCCATCAGTAGATCGGCTATCTGCATTGTTGTATAGCCTTCTGGGATGGTAAATGACATTTCCGCTTGATGGCCTTTAACCAGTTCCTTGAGCAATGCAGGCGTAGAAAGGCTGTCGTCGAGGGTATATTGCCCAGCTTTAATCCTGTTGTCCAGGCCACTATAGCGGGCATAAAGAGTGAAGGTCAGGGAATTTCGTACCAGCCTGTCCTTTTTAAGAATATCACCCACCTGGCGTGCAGTAGCGTTGGGGGGTATATTGACCACTATCTCCCGGCCTTTATCTTTAGATGAAATAGGAGAAAGGGCATACAATAAAAAGACTGCCGCCAAAACTAGCGGAAATACAATATATTGGAACAGCTTGTCCAGCTTGGTTTTGTTAGCTCTTTTGAATTTGTTGCCTGAAAAAAAACCCATAAATACCTCACCACAGGTTCATATTATAGCATTTTTTGTCACCGGGCCACAAGGATGGTAGGTGGATTCACCCGTCCTTTTGAACCAGGGCGTAATGCCACCTGCCGGGGACATTCCTCCAACCGCAAAGTTAATCCCCAAACAGAGGTGTGTGTCACCGTTTCTCTGTCCTTGTTCCTCGAATCTGATCCTCCGGCTTACATTGTGGCTCAAAAGGTGGCCAGATCTACCTGCCAGCCTTCCACCTTCCAACATTCTCGCCTTCTGCTTTCAGCTTTCCCGCATTCCTACTATCCCTTGTTTCGGCCGTGCCTGCTAGAAAAAGCGAGCAGGACCGGATTCGGTATTATTCCGAACCCAGTCCTAGAAATCAGCTTATGACAATGATTAGGCCGCCCCTCTGCTTCCTATCTGCTATCACCGTTAGATGGTTTGATCCCAGGGATAACCGGATGGTGTTCCCTGCCGTTTCCTGTATTATCATCCGCACCAGGCCTGCCGGCAGGGGTATCCTGTTCTTCATCCACCGCCCCCGGAGCCATTTGAGGCGCTGCTTCTCCGGTACCTACAGCAATGACCTGGTTCACCGGGGTGTAGTCACTATAGGACTGGGAATCCCTTTTTATTTCCTGACCGTTTTCAGAGACTACTCGCTCGGTGAAGGCGATAAAACCTTTGGCACCTTCTTTTTTAACCACTTCTGTACCTTCAGGCAGGTTGGGATCATCCTCATAAACCAGGTTATAATCTAATTCCCTGGTCACATAGGCCTCCACGCGCACATCTTTTTTGTATGTAGTATTGCCGTAAATGTTGATGGTAATTTGCCCCGAGCCAATATATGATTTAAGGTACAAATAATCGGCTGTGTTGTTGCTGAACTTAAAATCCAAAGCATCATAGACCACTGTGGCATCACGGCCGATAGGTACATAACTAATGGGCATGGAGTGGTTGTAACGTTCCACAATTTCCAGGTTGGCCAGCAGAACACTGTTGTAAAGGGTTGTTGATACCTGGCAAACGCCGCCTCCCAGCCCGTCCACCAATTCGTTATTTACAATCACAGGCGCCGTTTTGTAACCAGCCTCAAAACTGCGAGGGCCGACAATTTCATTAAAAGATACCACCTGCCCGGGCCGCACAAGCAATTCATCAAAGGCCCGTCCGGCCACGCTTATATTATAGGTGCGGCTGGTGGCACCGGCATCAAAATGGGTCGTATAACCACCCAGCAGTCCCTCAATGTGCATGTCCTGAAGTTGTTCAGTAGTACGGGTTGCTGCCAGTGGTTTGAGAGTCAGGAGCACCTCCTGCTGGTTACTGTGCAATGCTTCAACGATGTCTTTTTTTAATTTTGTTAGATCCACACCAGTACCGTCCTGGCTGGGGGATACGGTAACCCGCCCCCCCGCGCCGACCTGAAAAGACGCATCTACCGGTGCTGTGACAATATCAGCGGTCAAATCCTGCACACGCTGGGCTAATTTTTCCTCTTTATAATTGGCAACAGCTCGCAGGGACAGACCCGTTTTTTCAATTTGTTTTCTTTCCCGCCAGCGCTTAACAAGCGAGCCCTCTTTACCCACATTCAGGGCGGCGGCAATCATTGTTTCTTTGTCCAGTTCAAATCCAATTTCATTTAGCAGGGGTGTGGCCTGCCAGTCTTGATAGCTCAGGGTCACCCTTTTGGCCCGCAGGTCTCTTTCTACTTCCGACAACCTGGACAAGGCTCCTTCCTTATTTAACCCACCTAAGTGAGCGCCCATGAATTCAACACCGCTGCAAATTTTTTCTGCAGGCGGAGCAAAAAACCCCGAGCTCAGCACTGTAAGCGGCAGGATAATTATGATAGCAACAACAATAATTATGGCCAGGCTGGAGGTTTTTACCCGCATTTATTCACATCCTTTAACCGTGAAAAAAGCCGGCTTGTAGACAGCTACAACCAGCTTAATTTGTCCTGGTCTTCTATTCTTCTTCGGGTTCGATCATTTCTTCGTAGGCACCCGCAACCTTTTCCCATTCATCGTCATCTTCAATATCCACCAATAAATCGTTGCCTTCTTCGTCTTGAATTAATTTTAAAATAATAGCTTCATTACTGTTTTCTTCACCATTTTCATCGGTGGGCAGTAGTATTGCATACTCGGTGCTGTCTACCTCAATAACCTCAATTAAGGTGAAATCGTGTTCTTCCCCCTCCTCGTCAACCAGCGTTACAACTTCATCAGCTTCTGCCAATATGATCCCCTCTTCCCAGGATTATTTAAAAAATTCTATCTAAAAAAGGTTATCCTGTCAAGCCTGGTTACCAATTCTGCTAATTTTGCAGTCGGGCTCCCTGATGCTAAAAATTATACCTGTTATTTGCCCGAATCTGCTGCGTCCAAATAGTTTTGCAAAATCAAGACGGCTGCCATCTTGTCAATAACCTGGCGGCGCCCGGCCCTCCTCATGTCCGCCTGAATAAGCAGTCTTTCTGCTTCTACCGTGGTTAACCTTTCATCCCATAGTTCCACCGGCAGGCCCAGCACCTGACCCAAACGGCGGGCAAACGCGCGGGCTTTTTCTGCCCGTGGCCCGGCACTGCCGTCCATGTTCAGGGGCAGGCCCACCACCACCTTGTTCACCTCATGTTGGGTGACCAGCTCCTTAATCTGCCGGATGTCGCCCCTGGCACCTTTGCTGTGGATAACGCTAAGCCCTTGGGCAGTCCACCCCAGAGGGTCGCTGAGAGCCACCCCAATTCTTTTGTCTCCTAGATCTAACCCCAATATACGCACATCAAATCACCTTAATGCAAAAGTCAGGACAAACAGCGCCACAATAACCGCAGAAAACACAAAGGTCTTCATCCACCACAGCCCGACCGTCTTTAATTGAAAGGGCCCCGGCCCCGCATCTTTCCACACAACGACCGCAACCGCGGCAATATTCTTCAATATGTAGATGTCTGGTGCGACGCTTGACAGTTGTTTTTAAGGCTGCCGGCACTTCCTCCCCGCTGAACAGCAGGGTATTGTAAGTCACCTCATCTACTGTGCTCATCCCTACCGCCACTGCTGTTATTTCCGGAATGGACAACACAAAATTAAAGGCTTCTTCCGGCTTGTTCAGCAAATGACCGCCTCCCAAGGCTTTCATGGCATAGATTCCTTTGCCTGTAGCAGCGGCAGCCTTGATGGCGGCAAGCATCTCATCCCTGGTTCCGTCTGCGATCCCAATGCCGGCATAGTTGATCAAGGGATGGATGACCTCAATTTCCGGTATTGCCACTGCAGCCTGCACACAAGCCACATGGTGAGTAGACAGGCCGGCTGCCCGGACCAGCCCTTTTTCTTTGGCCTCAAGCAGGTATTCATAAGCCTCCCAGTGGCCCTTGATGGTTAATGCTGATTCCTGCTCGTGGAGCATAAAGATATCTATGTACTCCCGGTCCAATTCCTGGAGAGCTTTTTCCAGGCTTTGCTGCATCCCCTCCCGGGTATAGGCGTAGCATTTAGAGCAGATTACTACCTCACCGGTAAACCCCTCCAGGGCCCGCCGAATATAGGGATAGGTTCGGTAATACTCCGCTGTGTCAATAAAATTCACGCCTCTTTCCAGGGCTTTACGAACAACTGCGGCCCCCTCCTCCACAGGCAGGTTGGCCTGCAGGGGGCCGATAGTCAAGGCACCAAAACATAGCCGGGACACTAAAATACCAGTTTTTCCAAGTGATCTATAGTGCAACCTCTGCGCCAACTCCTAGCTACTATTATTCCTGCTTTAGGTAACTCTTAACCAGTTCTTCCAGTAATTCGTCCCTTTCCAGCCGGCGGATCAAATTCCGGGCATTGTCGTGGCTGGTAATATAGGCCGGGTCCCCGGATAACAGGTAGCCTACCAGCTGGTTGATCGGGTTATATCCTTTTTCTACAAGGGCATTGTAAACCTGGTAGACAATATCCCGCACCAGCTTAACTTCTTCAGCCTGCACCTTGAACATCATTGTCTTATCAGAAAAATCCGAAGGCATTTAGCGAAAAACCTCCTTTTTTTATCTATTCGCTTTCCGCAAAGGCTTTCCTTCCAGCATCAAAATGCCTGTCTCAAAAGAATTTGCTGGAAAAACTTAAAAAGAAAATGATGGTTGAGGGGTTTGCCTGACTGCTATATAATACATAGTGATTTTATTTAAGAAGGGTGACAGCTATATAAATGATCATGCGCAAAGCAAAAATTAGCGATGTTGAATCTATCCACACTTTAATAACATATTACGCCGAGCAGGATTTGATGTTAGCCAGATCGCGCAACATGTTGTACGAAAACTTGCGTGAATTTACTGTTGCCGAAGACCAGGGGAAGGTAGTGGCAGCTGGTTCGCTGCATATTACCTGGCAGGATCTGGCTGAAATCAGGGCGATGGCTGTAACACCTGACTACATAGAAAAAGGTATCGGACGCCACCTGGTAAGCAAATTTATTGAGGAAGCCCGGGAACTGGAAATTCCCCGCATATTTGCCCTCACCTACCAGGACGGCTTTTTTGCCAAATGCGGTTTTAGTATTATCGACAAGGATTCCCTACCGCAAAAGGTATGGAAAGAATGTGTCAACTGCCCGAAATTCCCCAATTGTGAGGAAATAGCCATGATCATTGAGATTGCTTAGCTCTCCTTTATCTGGGCCTCTACCACCTGGAAAACCTTTTCCAGGGCTTCCTTTAGCCGAGCAGGATCTTTGCCGCCGGCCTGAGCCATTTCGGGTCGGCCGCCGCCACCGCCCCCCACCACCGGGGCTACTAGTTTGATTAGTTTTCCGGCATGGAGCCCCTTTTTCAGCAAATCTTTTGTCACCGTCGCTACCAGATTCACCCGACCGTTGGTGGCACTGCCCAGCACGATTACCCCTGAGGCCAGCTTGTCCCGCAGTAGATCCACCATCCCGCGCAAACTGTCCATATCCGGCGCTGCCGCCTGACCAGCCAGAACCTTAATCCCCCTAACCGGCTGCACCCGATCCAACAGATCATGCACCTGGTATTTAGCCAGCCGGGCCTGGAGTGTTTCGTTCTCTGCTTCCAGTTCCTTGTTACTGTCCAGCAGACCCTGCACACGGCGGAGTACCTCGTGGGGCGCAGCCTTGACCAGGCCGGCTATGTGGGCTAGCTGTTCCTCACTTTCACGCACATGCTCCAGGGCAGCCCGGCCTGTTACTGCCTCCACCCGGCGTAATCCGGCGCCGATACTGCTTTCTGCCAATAGTTTAAACAAACCCACTTCAGCTGTATTCTTCAGGTGTGTACCGCCGCACAGCTCCAGACTGAAATCACCCATCTGGACCACCCGAACCCGCTCACCATATTTTTCACCGAAGAGAGCCGCCGCCCCCAGCGCTTTAGCCTCATCTATGGAGGTTTCAAAAATATCTATAGGCAGATCATCCAACACAGCGTTGTTTACTATTTCTTCAATTTTTTTTAAGTCCTCTGCCTCCGGGGCCTGGTGATGGGTAAAATCAAAGCGCAGCCGTCCCGGCTCTACCAGGGAACCGGCCTGGTGCACATGGTCGCCCAGTACAGTTTGCAGGGCTTTGTGCAGCAGGTGAGTAGCCGAGTGGTTACGACAAGTGGCCTGACGTTTGGCTTTATCCACCTCCACAGTCACCTGATCCTGCTCATGCAACACACCTTTTATCACCCGGCCCTGGTGCACAATTAGATTTTCTACCGGCCTGGTGACATTTTCGATCACCACTTCCAGATCGGACCCAGTGAGCCGCCCCTGGTCACCTGCCTGGCCGCCTGCTTCCCCATAACAGGGGGTAGCATCGAGAATGAATTCAATTTCTGCCCCTGTTTGAGCAGTGGACAATCTTTGGCCCTTTTGTAAAATAGCCAGTACCCTGGCTGGAGCCGTCAGGGTTTGGTAGCCGACAAAATTAGTTTCGCCCAGTTCTTCCCTTAGTTCTCTAAACAGAGCACCTTGTTCTGATATATAATCGGTTTCCCGCCTGGCGCTGCGTGCTCGCTGCCGTTGGCCCTCCATCGCCTGGTGGAAACCATCTGTATCTACAGAAAAACCCTCTTCCCCTGCCATTTCTTGGGTTAACTCCAGGGGAAAACCATAGGTATCATAAAGCTTGAAGGCATGGGCACCAGAGATAACAGTGGTACCATGTTCTTTGGCCTCAGCCATCAACCGGCTTAGCATTTCCGTTCCCTGGGCCAATGTTGCCGAAAAACGTTTTTCCTCATTGTGAATGACACCCAGTACATGGTCTTGCCTTTCCTCCAGTTCCGGGTAAACGGCGCCCATTTGACGCACAACCGCCCCGACCACTTTGTAGAGAAAGAGCTCCTCAATGCCCAGCAGCCGGCCGAAACGGGCCGCCCGCCGCAGCAACCGCCGGATCACATAACCCCGGCCTTCATTAGAGGGTAGTGCACCATCGGAAATAGCAAAAGTAATCGCCCGGCAGTGGTCGGCGATTACTTTCAAAGCAGTGTCCACCTTGTCCTCCCGGCCATATTCAAGGCCGAATAACTCAGCGGTATAGTCCATAATCTCCCGCATCAGGTCGGTGTCAAAATTTGAAGGCACATTCTGCAGTACCGAAGCCACCCGTTCCAGACCAAATCCGGTGTCTATACCTTTGCTGGCCAGGGGTGTGTAATTGCCTTCCTCATCCCGGAAGAACTGAATAAACACCAGGTTCCAGATTTCTAGAAAGCGATCGCAGTCACAGCCGGCAGTACAGTTAGGCCCACCGCAGCCTTTTTCCTCACCCAGATCCACGTATATTTCCGAACAGGGACCACAGGGACCCACGCCGATCTCCCAGAAATTGGTGTCCTTGCCGAGCCGAACAATGCGCTCCTCCGGCACTCCGACCACCCGGTGCCAGATGTCAAAGGCTTCGTCGTCATCCAGGTAGATGGTGATCCAAAGTTTGTCTGGGGGTAGGCCCAGGTGTTCTGTAATATATTCCCAGGCCCAAGGGATAGCGCTTTCCTTGAAATAGTCACCAAAAGAAAAATTGCCCAGCATTTCAAAGAAGGTATGGTGCCGTGGTGTCCGGCCCACTTCTTCTATATCCGGTGTGCGGATACATTTCTGGCAGGTGGTCACCCGCAGGTGATCCGGTTTGGCCTCTCCTGTAAAAAACGGCTTGAAGGGAACCATTCCTGCAGCCGTCCATAAGATACTGGGGTCATTTACAGGTATAAGGGAAGCACTGGGCAGTATTTTATGCCCCTTGCTTTCAAAAAACTTGAGGTAACTCTCTCTTAATTCATTACCCGTCATCAAATTGTAAAACCAGCCTTTTATCTATATTTTCGCCTAATAATTATACAAAATGTTCCTGTAAAGGTCAAACCCAATTATGGGTAGAAGGTGAAACGCGGGAACTGGTCCCTCGTCCCAGTTGAGATTTGCTTGGGGAATACCTCAGCGACAAAGCCAATCCCCAAGTAGAGGTGTGTCGCCATTCCGCTGTCCTGGTATCCGCATGCTAACAAAGCAGCCCCGTGTGCCCCTCATAATTGTATTGTATAATAAAAACAGGGAATTATTTTGGAGGAGGCAGGCGCATGCGAAGATTGTTTTTAACAGCGGTAATTCTGCTACTAATTGCTTCTCTATTTGGTTGTACAACAGGAAAACAATCGGATCAGACTGATTGCACGGATGATAACGAAGCCATTGTTAAACAGTTGGTGGAGGGTTTTGGTGCACAACTAAAGCATGTGTCTTTGTTAACCCCTGCTAGAACACTGCAAGCAAGCTTGCAGGAACACTACAACGATTACATATCGGAAACACTTCTAGCCACATGGCAGAATGACCTCCCTAAAAATACCCCTGGACTATTGGTATCCAGCCCGTGGCCGGACCGCATTGAAGTGTTGGGTATAGAAAAACTGGATGCGGATGTGTATATGGTTGAGGGCACCATCGTGGAAATTACGGGTGCAAATGAGCTTGGGGAGGGTAAAGGAATTAACAGGCCGGTTACCCTTAGGGTAAAAAAGTTCGATAATGGATGGCTTATTGATGGGGTAATGCTGGATGCATATCCCGAATCGAGTGGGATTATATATCGGAACAATGAATACGGTTTCTCCTTTTCCCTGCCCGACAGCTGGGAAGGATATAAAATACTCACCAGGAAGTGGCAAGGTGTCACATCGGCGGAATTTGGACAGGAAATAGCCGGGCCACTGATCCTTATCCGACACCCTCATTGGACAGTTAAAGAGCCACGGCAGGACATCCCGATCATGGTTTTCACTGTGGAGCAGTGGGAGACATTAATGAGCATGGGGTTTAGTGTTAGTGCAGCACCTGTCCCGCCGCGAGAGCTCGACCGCAATGAAAGGTATATATTTACGCTCCCAGCACGGTACAATTTTGCCTTCCCGACTGGATTCGAAGAGGTGGAGAAAATCATGGAGAGCAACCCTTTACGGGCAGATTAGCATCATTCCCATGGTTTGGAGACATTCCTCGGACATCAAAACCGATCCCCAAGCAGAAATGTACCGCCATTCCGCTGTCTTGGTATCTTATTTGTCAGCCGGCATCACTTACCAATATCTGGTGGGACAAGGGACCTGTCCCCTCGTCCCAATCCATGCTTTCCGCTTTCCCACAGCTAGAACCAGGCGATGGTTTTTTGTACGGCGAAGTTGACAATTACTCTGAGGACGGCGGCTACGGGCACAGCCAGGAGCATGCCGGCCAGCCCGTACAGTTCACCCCCCGCCAGCAAGCTGAAAATCACGGCCAGAGGATGCAGACCCACTCTGTCCCCAAGAATTTTGGGGGAAATGATGGTGCTCTCCAGCTGGTGGATAATGATAAAGGCAATACCCACTTTCACAGCCAGCCATCTGGTTTTTAGCAGGGCCAGGGCCACTGCAGGAACAGCACCGATAATGGGACCAAAGTAAGGGATCAATTCCGTTAAGCCGGCAAAAAGACCCAACATGAGGGCAAATTCCACGCCCAGCAAAGCCATCACTACTGTGGTCATCCCCCCCACTATGGCCGCCACCAATAAATACCCTTTAATAAAACTGCCCAGTACCCGATCGATTTGCTGAAAAAGCTTGACGGTTTCCTCCCGCCAGTTTACAGGTAACAAGGAGAGACTCTTTTTCTTGATTAGTTCCAGGTCCCGCAGGATATAAAAGGATAAAACGGGGGCCAGCAGTATTTTCAAAATGCTGCCCACCATACCCAGAATGGCAGCCAGGATATTTCTCACCTGGCCCAGCAGGAGATTTTCCAGCCAGTGTATTCTTTCATCAAAAACCTGTTTGAGGCCATCAGACAACCCCAGGTCGGCATAGCGCTCCTGGATGGCCAGGGTGAGCTCTTTGGCCTGCAGGGTGTACACTGGTATTGCATCCACCAGGCTGTTTAATTGTTTGATCAGCAGGGGAAAGCCATAGGTGAGGAGGCCGGCTAGAACCAAAAACAAGGCCAGAAAGGACCAGAGGATGGCAGCAGACCGGGAGGCACCCCTTTTGCTGATGGCACCTACCAGGGGGTTAACCAGGTAGGATATTAGAACTGCCAGGATGAAGGAAAAAAACAACCCCCGCAAGAGGTACAGTAAATAAACAACAGCCACTGCCAGGGCTCCCGGCACTAAATAACGTAATAGTTTCTTTTCTTTCCACCAGGTCAGCCAACTCACCACCATAAAAAAAATGAGGAGATTTTATCCTCCCCATTTCTATCTTCATTTAATCAGGTTATTTACAGATTTTGTCATTCCCCGCAGCACCCTATCTGCACTTCTTCGAACCTCCCGGACGCTTCTGCCCTTCATCATTCTGCTAATCCGGCTGCGGTTGTCACGCCGGCCCGTCATCATACTGAGGGCAGCCCCAATGATGCTACCGGCAACAATCCCTCGCCAGAAATTCACTCGCACGCAAATCCACCCCCATTAAATTTATAACAATAGCTCACTTTGCGGGTCCAGTGCGACCAAACTACCATCCTCGTCTAATTCGTAAATCTGTACACCTTCTTTGCTGATGCGGTATTCCACGCAGCAATTCCAACAATAATATTGGTCGACACCGACCTTGCCATTGGCTTTGCCGCCGCAAATAGGGCATTTCAACTTCATCGTCCCCCTAAATTAAAGAATAAAGGCGTGTTTTTACTCCTTGTCCCCTATTATGTCCACCGTATCAATAGTTTAATCAGAAATAAACGCAAAAACACCCTCCTGAATGAGGGTGCCGACACTAGTTTTTTTGGCTCGCTGAAAAAGCCGGTTAGGCTGGATTTAGGACCATAATCATCCACTATATCTACTGGATTAAATTCATTTTATTCCCATTTATAGAGGAAATGGTACCGCCCCCAACAAGGTATTCATCCTGATAAAAAACCACTGCTTGACCAGGGGTAATCGCCCGCAAGGGCTGGTGAAAATGCACCTGCACACGGCCATCGGGCAAAGGGGAAACAGTAGCCGGCGCCGGGCGGCCGTTGTAACGGATTTGCGCCGCAAGTTCCATTGGGCCGGGTAACTGCTCATACAGCACCAGGTTAACATCTGCGGCAATTAAATCAGCGCCAAAAATAGCTTCCTCCGGTCCCAGGGTAATGGTATTGTGGGCCGGATCAATTTTAACGACGTAAAGCCTTTCACCGGCGGCCACACCCAACCCCCGGCGCTGGCCGATAGTATAAAAGGGAATACCCTGGTGCTCGCCGATCACTTCCCCCTGCAGATTGATAAAGGGGCCAGGCTTGATCCCTTTAGTTTTTTCACGTAAAAAATTACGGTAGTTGTCGTCCAGCACAAAGCAGATTTCCTGGCTGTCTGCCTTGCCCGCCACACGCAAGCCCATGTCCATAGCCAGTTGGCGCACCTGGCCTTTGGTGTAATCACCCAGGGGCATTAAAGTATGGGCCAGCTGGTGTTGGTTCAGCCTGTACAACATATAGGTCTGATCCTTTTTTTGGTCGGCGGATCGCCGCAGGGTGTAGCGCCCATGTCCCTTGCTGAACCCCACTCGGGCGTAATGACCGGTAGCCAGGTAGTAGGCATCCCGGGATAAAGCCCAGTCAAGAAGGGCCCTGAACTTCACATGTTCATTGCAGGCAATGCAGGGATTGGGTGTGCGCCCCTGCAGGTATTCATCTGTGAAATAATTAATCACCTTTGCCGCAAAAATATCCCGCAGGTTGGTGACGTAAAAAGGAATCCCCAGCCCGGCAGCCACCCTCCGGGCATCTGCCAGAGCCGCCTGGGAGCTGCAGCTGGTCGATTGATCACCCTTTTCCATCTGATCGATGTCCCCCAATTGCACCTGCATGGTCACCCCGCACACGTCATAACCCTGCTCTAATAATAAGGCGGCGGTAACGGAACTATCCACACCGCCGCTCATAGCCACAACAACCTTTTTTTTATCTAGCAAAGAATCACGCACCTTGTTTTTTCCAGTAATCCTCAATGGCCACATGCATAGCCTGGGCCGCCATATTGGAACAATGCAACTTTTGTTCCGGCAGTCCATCCAGTTCTTTGGCCACCATCTGGTCGGTAATTATCAATGCTTCTTCGATAGTTTTTCCCTTGGCCATTTCAGTGAGCATACTGCTGGAAGCAACAGCTGCCGCACAGCCGAAGGTTTTGAATTTTATATCCTTAATAATATTATCTTCAATCTTTAGGTATATCTTGGTGATATCGCCACAATGGGCATTACCTACCTCACCAACGCCGTTGGCGTCAGCCAGCACACCGACATTTCTGGGGTTTTGAAAATGGTCCATTACCTTTTCTGTGTACATAACCATACCTCCCTAACGGACTGTTTATATTTTAACCTGCTGTCTCAATCTTTATTGGCTTCTTCTGCTTGACGGCATAAATCGGCAAGGGTAATGGAGTCCAGAACATGGGCAATACTGTCTCTGACCCGCACCCATACAGTACGGGTAATACAGTTATCGGCCTCATTACAGTTGCCGGGATTTTTTTCACTGACACAGTGTACAGGCGCAATCGGGCCCTCCAGGGCGCGGATCACATCACCTACCCTTATTTCCGCAGGATCGCGGGCCAGGAAATAACCTCCTTTAGCCCCACGCATGCTTTTTACCAAACCGGCTTTCCGGAGCATAGCTATGAGTTGTTCCAGATAGTTGTCTGAAAGGTTTTGGCGCTGGGCCACGATCCTGAGAGAAATAGGGCCTGAACCGTGATTTTGAGCCAAATCGAACATTGCCTTCAGACCATAATGTCCCTTGGTGGAAAGCCGCAAACAATCACACCCTTTTTTTGCTTCTACGTTCTTTATAGGGCATATCATAGCATAACACTAGGGTATTGTCAATTGAAATGCATGTATCCTGAAATTTTGGGGAAATATATAAAAAAAATAATAGGGAGGTTATTTGCATGCCCCTCATTCCTTACGAGCCATTTCGCCATCTGGACAACCTGAGGCGGGAATTTGACAGGTTCTTTTCCGGAGGATTACCCGCCCCAAGAAGCAATTTCGGTCAATTTGGTAATCCCAGTATTGATGTTTACGGAACAGAAAAGGAGGTTGTCGCTCAGTGTGAAATCCCCGGCCTGGAAAAGAAAGAAAATGTAAATATCGAAATTGACAACAACCAGCTAAATATCGGCGGCACCGTCAACCGGGTTAACGAAATAAAGGATGAAAACATGCACAGGCAGGAACGTTTCTTTGGACGTTTCCAACGGTCGGTCACCTTACCCGCCCGTGTCTCCTCGGAAGGGGTCAGGGCAGCCTATAGAAATGGTGTTTTGGAAATCCGCATGCCCAAGCTGCATTCAGATACCAGGAAAAGAATTGATGTAGAGTTCCATTAACGCCAAAGGCGTGGCGGTTGATCCCGCCACGCCTTTTCTTATTTCTCCAGGTCCTCTATAGATACAGCGAAAGGATTGAAGTTGGTTTTTTCGTCGTAGTAATCCTCCTGTTCCACCCGCTTAAGCCAGCCGCAGGCGGCATAAGTGGCCGGAGTGGCTGCCGCTTCAAATAAGGTTTTAAAAACATAATTGCTGATGGCCATATACACTAGAGCCACCCAGGGGATCACCCCGGTAAAGGCGATAGCCACAAAAATAGATGTGTCTACAGCCTGGCCCACCACTGTGGAACCAATGGTTCGTGTCCAGAGCCAGCGCCCGGCGGTAAGGATTTTCATTTTGGCCAGGATAAAGCTGTTGGTGAACTCGCCGCAAAAGTAGGCAATCAAGGATGCCAGAACGATGCGCGGCGTCTGTCCCAGGATCGCCCTATAGGCATCCTGGTGATCCCAATCAGGAGCGGCAGGTAGAACACCGATAAGGGAGTAGGCCAGAGCCATAAAAGCACAAGCTATAAAGCCGGACCAGATCACAAAACGGCTGCGCTTGAAACCATAAACCTCCGTCAGGATATCACCAAAAATGTAGGTCAGGGGGAAAAGTACTGTGGCCCCGTCAAAATAGAAAGGCCCCAATTGGGTAACTTTTACTGCCACTGTATTGCTGACCAGTAAAACCACCACAAAAGCAACCATTACAAAAGGAAACAACCGGTAACGCACAAAAAAGACCTCCTTGTTTTGATAGGCGGGTTGGCTGCGACCGCCGTGCATAGAAATGCTCTTTTTGAAACGATGGGCACGTCCCTCGTTTCATTTTACCCCTCATAATTTGTCTGGGTTCACTAGCCTTCAGGCTTAGGGCCGACTTGCCACCCAGCGGCTCAAACGATACCTCCTCACTTTCCCAAGATGGTGACAGAACCATGAAGACCATGATTATATCAATATATCGAAATGCTTTGGTAAAATCAACAGGCGGGGCTGGTTTTTTGCAGGTAGATTGTGGGAACTGCCCCGGGAGATTATATTCTTTTCATTCTTTCCTCTTCCTTAGGATAAACTAGATCAAGGGTTAAATTATTTATCCCAATCATTTCGCCTAATCCGTGTCAAGCCATGATTGTTTTATAAGAGAAACAAAACCACCCGTAAGGGTGGTTATTCTATTTCCTTTGCAATTTTATCCACATCATCCCCAGGTTTTTCCACATAAAATTGAAGACTGGCGGCTGTTTCCCCGCATTTGTTTCCATTACCGCTATTTATCGTCATGAAGCTACATTATCCTCCCCACAGCAATTCATACGTCATAACATGTGGATAACCAGGCTACTGTGGGAAATAGTGTCAACGTGATCGTATCACTGTCTATCTTTCCAGGACAAACCGTTTTCCGGCTAGATTGCTATCCCGAGTAAATTTTTCAACATGCCCATGCCCAGCCTGTTTTTCCAGCTTAACCCGGGGCTTTCTTCTAGCCTTCTTTCTTTTTAAGACATCCCAGGCTGCACGAAAAGCCAGCATAAAGTCTTCTTTTATGTCTTCTTCTATAGGCTCTCCAAAAACTTGCAAGTCACGCAAATCCAGAATAAACCGTTCCAGCTCTACCGCTGTCGGTTTTTCACACCGCTCCCACCAGCCATTGTTCCTAAATCCATCTATACCCACCAACAAGTAGTTCGGCGTTGTTTCCAGCATTTCTGCAATTTTTAATAGAATAGCATAGCTTGGCTCTCTTTTGCCGCTTTCATAGAAGGATATAGTTGACTCGCCCAAGCCGCACAGTTTGGCAAACTCGGCCTGGGTCAGGTTCCTAGCCTCCCGCAGCTTGCGCACCCTTAAACCGAAACCAATTCCCATGAATTACTACCTCTCTTTGCAAATAGATAATTTACATTATTATACTTTGCCTCACTCAGGCAAACAAGCATTTCTCTAGTTGTTTTGCAAAAAAATTACCAATTTTGCTAAAAACACTAGTTGTCTGTTGCTTTTGTCCGGATAGGCATACATTTGTCGGCTGCTTGCAGCTACCTTTTTCTAGTAGGTATGATTCTAACTACGTAACCTGCGAAAAACCAAATAGGAATAGATCACGGGAACAATTAGGGCAATGCCCAGGGCAATGCCCAGTATGCTCACCCCTGTTGTCCCACCAAACACAGCAGCTACCAGCCCAAGGGACCCTGCCAATACCCAGATTTTCCCGCCGAAGCGGTGGGTTTTTTGCCAAACTCGCTCGTCACTAAGGGTCCAGGGCGTTTTTATACCAATGAGGTAATTGTGCCGGAACTGTCCCATATAATTACCCATAACAATAAATAACAGCCCGATGCTGCCAATTGCTGCTTTGTCCACAGGAATTTGCCGGCCATAGGAACTCAATATCACCAAGGAATACAAGCCGATCATAAACACCACCAGCACGGCCTTTAGTATGTTATAAGCCCCAGCAAATTTTGCGTAATTTTGCCGCTGGGGGTCAATTGTGGGCAGCAGTACCATCAACATATAAATCCCGGCTGTGATGATGGGAATACCAAATGCTCCCCAAAAGCGGGTTGAATAACCATCAACCTCACCCTGGACATTCCAATGAATGGGCACCTGCTCCGGCAGATGCGGGTACACCAGAAACCCGGAGATTAGACTGCCCAGTATCAGCAGTATCACCGGCCAGTCATTGGCCAAAACCTGGCGAAAACCGGAACTGTTTTCTTTCATCCGCGCCTCGTCTCCTTTCGGCCTGTTATCTCAACCAACCAGCTTATTATTTCCCGAAAAACCGTTGTATTTAAGGAATAACAAATAAATTGCCCCCGACGTTCGTCTAGAACTAGACGGGCTTGTTTAAGACTGTTCAGATGATGGGAGATGCTGGGCTTAGAAATGGTAAAATGCCCGGCAATTTCACCGGCAGTCATGTCCCGCTGGCGCAGCAGTGTTAATATTTTCCGCCTTGTCGGATCTGCCAGGGCCTTGAAAGCCAGGCTGACCAAATTCCCCCACCTCCATATTTTGCATATTTAGTTAAGCATCTAAATGCCATTGTATAACTATCCCCGGTGCCATGTCAATAAAGGCATATCAATCACCCATTCATGAAAGAAATCTTCAGGACTATAATGCAGCTCTCCTCACCATTTATGATCGGGGACATAACTCGGCTTTAAAGCCCGGCCCCAAACAGAGCTGCATCCCCATTTCCCTGCCCTGGTATCTATTTATCTGGATATGTACCTCTTTTTCTCCTGTATTGGTTCTTAGGGTCCTATCTGCAGGGCTAACAACGCGACTCCGCGCGCGTCCCTAATAAATGTCTGAGCTCATTCTCCCTCGGGCTCGGGCCAACTCGCCGCTGCGCGGCTCAAACAGTACCCTCGCTAATCCTCGGGTTCACTCGTTTTTTGAATGCGGGCGCGATGTCGCTTGCCTTTGTCAGCCCCGCAGATTCCCCCTGTTCCAGATATAGCCGTAAAAAAACCAGGGTAATCCCCCTGGTTTTAATTATTTTGTGAAATGAGGAACCCATCTCCTCGTTCCATTTTGCCGGCGACAACGGCAAAGGCTTCAATAATCCCGCTGCTAATTACCGCTGCCAGGGGCACGTTGCCATCCATCATTTCGGGGAAAACGCTTTGGAATATTTTTAGTACATCTTTAGCCCGTTTTGTTGATGAACCCCGGCCTTTGTATTCGTAGGCCGTGTGCCAATCCGCAATTTTATCCCTATTTAATTTCTTAATCACGGCCGGACGGATGCGTTTGGATATCTCATTACGCAGGTTTGATTTAATAATGTCCCGTTTCTCTTCTGTAACATTGGTCAGGCCACTGTGGTTGACCAAATCTTCTACATATTGATAGACGGCTTCCAGCAGGGAAGCAATTAAATCAGTAACCGGGTAAAGGTCAACATAACCATCCCCGCCAAAAGACAGCCTTCTGGTTAGCGTTTTAATCTTCACCCAGTGTTCCTTGGGATATTTTTCATTATCGTAAAACCCCAGTATGGCACGCCATTTTTCATAAAAGGCAGCCGGAGCCTGTCTAAAAATACCTTGCACATTTGTTTCATCAATTTGGGTCAGCAAACTACCCAAATCCAACCTTTTTACCTCTGCAGCGGTGATGTTAGTAACCAGGGACCCCTGGAATTGTTTCACCAGCCTGGCCAGCTCGCTGCACGTGGCCGCTTGCCTGCTGGGCTTTAGAACCCGCTGTAAATAGCCCATAAAAAATACCCTTTCATTAATATAGCGCTGCAAATTACGGATACCACTACCCCCTAAAACCTCCCCCAGGGACTGCAAAGCACCGTCTAAACGTGTTCTGACGTGGTTTTTTTTGGCCTCAGCGCCCAGCAGGTTGTCTCCCCTGATGCAGTCAAAGTGGGTAAAACAAACATACAGTTTGGCTTCATTACCATTGACAACTATATGCCTCAGCAGTTCTATGGGTTCACGCATCATTGGGTGGGTAGCATCATCTACTAATAACACGGCGTCTGATTCGTCTATACGGTTAAAGATGCCAGGTGGAAATTGGGCATTAGCGTTGGCTTCATGGAACAAACCCTCCCCGTCCATCACCACTAGCCTGGGAATCTCTCCCGGCCCCCAGGCAGGCATAAAGGGGCCTGTTACCCGCAGCCCTTGCACCAGGGGCGTAAGCAGGGTACCGAAATGTTTTTGGTGGTTACCGGTTAGACGGCGTAATATGGCCAACATTTTATCCCTATCACCGGTGGTCAGATACCAGGCCTGGGGCCAGCCATCCATTGCGTGGAGTAAATCACCTACCTGGATCTGTTTAAATTTTTCTCTAATCTGTTTTAATATTTCATCTACCAACTGATTGAACCGGGCATCTTTTAGGCAATATTCCGCAAACCATTCCTCAAATATGACTTGCTCCTCCTTCTTATATTCTGCCAGGTCCCCGCCGAACACATCGCTGATTTCATCCCATACGTCTTGAGCCAGATTTTTAAAGGTTCTAATGAAAAATTGCAGCATTTCCTGCTGGTGCCGCACGGCTGCCAGTTCATCTACTGCTAATTCCTCAATATCATCATCGTCAATATCGTCGTCCACATCTTCCAGTTCTGCATCCTGGCCCGTTGTTTTCAGGGAACCGAGAATATAATTTAACCGAAACCGTTGATCTGATGATTCAAAAAAACGCCGGTTTATCTCCTGCTCACGGGCACCATTTATGTATGCTTTGGCGGCAGCAAGAATGTTGTCACTAATATATTCCCTGATTCTTTGTTGCGGGGAAAAGGTGGCCACAGCCCTATATTCATTTATATCACCAGGTATTATTTCCATATCAAAAACCGTTGTCCGGCCCGGGGCTGTTGACGGAAACCTGTCTCTTCTAGGATGTGAGCCGATTAGCTGCCTGAGTAGTGTAGTTTTACCTGCACCTGTGGTGCCCAGCAGCAACACCTTGACATAACCTTCATTTTTGCCAGGGACAGGAATATACTTGTCCCGGATCTCCTTGGCCCTTAGCGCGCTATCTTGATCCACGCTCAACCCCCCTATTCCGATTATTTTTGTTGGCCGATGATGGTCAATTCTGTTATGGGACAGATATTGACCGGCCGTTACTGGATATATTCTCCATTAATACCCAAATCCCTCCATGTAACGTTGGTCAATCGGGATTAACTCGCCCAGAAAAATCATCTGATTGCAGGCTGGCCGGCCCTATTCCATTGCAACATTTTGCAATTCGTAATAAAATATATTTGTTTTTAATACATGTTGAGGTAGGATTTTGGAACATAAAAAAAATAACGAATTTGCAGTTGGGGCCGTGGCGGCCTCAGGCGCCTATTTATTATGGGGTGTCCTGCCAATTTACTGGAAATCAATCATCAGTGTACCTTCCGATCAGATTATCGCCCACCGGATTCTGTGGTGCTTTTTATTTTTACTGCTGGTGCTGGTTTTGGCCGGTCGGTTCAGGGGTTTTTTGCAGGACCTGGGCGGGATTGCAGCCAGGCCCAAACAGATGGTAGGATTGCTGACGGCATCCCTAATCATCAGTGTTAACTGGTATCTTTACATTTGGGCGGTTAACCACGGGCGAATTGTGGAAACCAGCCTGGGTTATTACATCAACCCGTTGGTTAGCGTGCTGCTGGGCATTGTTTTTCTCAAAGAAAGGCTTTCCTTTTGGCAAATGGTGTCCTTCCTACTGGCCGCCGTGGGAGTGCTGAACATGGCTGTAAGTTTTGGCGCCGTGCCCTGGATTTCCCTGGCCCTGGCCGTCACCTTCGGTGTATATGGGTTGCTAAAAAAAATAGTGCACCTGGATGCCATCAGTGGCCTGGCCATTGAAACGATGCTCATTACCCCCCTGGCCCTGGCCTACCTGGTTTATGTATTTAGGAACGGCACCCTGGTTTTTGATTTTGGTTTTTCAGCCACCACATTTTTGACAATGGGCGCGGGGGCAGTTACTGCCGTACCGCTGCTCCTATTTGCAGTAGGCGCCAACCGCCTGCCATTGTATGCAGTGGGGTTTCTACAGTATCTTTCGCCCACTATTTCACTACTGCTGGGGGTTTTTCTTTACCATGAATCTTTTACGACCGTGCACCTGGTTTCATTTTCTTTGATCTGGGCGGCCCTAATTGTCTTTACATTGGCCACCACCAGATCTCTTATCAAACCAGCCCCAACCCCCAAAAGTGAAACGCGGGGGCAGGTCCCTTGTTCCAGTAAACCGGGGGCATGAGCAGGCCAGGAACGGGGGGACGGGGCCCCCTCGTTTCAAACTTAGGCAACAATAGGATAGGAACAGAGCCCCGGATGGGCCCCTTAACCCTAAACCTTAGACGAAAATAGTTAAGAAGAAAACGGTGGAATATTTTGAATAACGTAAAAAAACAAGGCGTTCGCGGGGAAGTTTTTCTCACAATTACAGCCATAATCTGGGGCACATCCTTTGTTGTACAGAAGGTGAGCCTGGATTATGTAGGTCCATTTACCTTTGTAGCGTTAAGGTTCCTGCTGGGAGCATTATTTCTGTTTCCAGTTGCGCTGCTTTTGAATTGGATAAAACAGAAAAACACCGCCCCGGAAGCCGAGGATAGGGGCACGGGAAAAGAAGCTTTTCTAACCAAACCAACCCTAATTGGCGGTACCGCCTGTGGTCTGGCCCTATTTCTGGCAGCGTCATTCCAACAAAACGGCCTGATCTATACGGCCTCAGGGAAGGCGGGTTTTATCACCGGGCTATATATTGTGATGGTACCATTATTGGGTTTGCTATTACGCAAGAAGGTGCGCAACCTGATCTGGGTTGGTGTGGCATTGGCCATCGGGGGCCTGTATCTCCTTTGTGTCAAGGAAGGCTTCACCATCTGTAAAGGGGATTTAATTGTACTCACCGGTGCGCTCTTTTGGGCCCTACATATCCTAATCGTGGACCATTTTACGGCCACCGCCGATTGTCTTAAAATGTCTGTCCTCCAAATTTTTGTAGCCGGCCTTCTTGCCAGTGTGCCGATGCTGCTATTGGAAAGCCCGGCTGTCGCCGCCATACTGGACGGTGCCTGGACCATCCTTTATACGGCCATAGCAGTGACCGGTATTGCCTATACACTGCAGATTTTCGGCCAGAGAAACACAGAGCCCACTGTAGCCTCTATCATCATGAGCCTGGAGTCTGTGTTCGCTGTGATTAGCGGCATACTAATACTAAATGAGGTACTGAGTGTAAAGGAAATTATCGGTTGTGTGCTTATGTTTGCTGCTGTGATCACCACCCAGCTTCCGCAAAAGGATAACCCCTGTGGGACGGAAAAATGTGCGGCGAAAGGGCAGGTACCTTGTCCGTAAAAGGCTGGGACATGGGGACATCAGACCGTGTGAAAACCGAACCAAAAGCGGGGATTAATCGGAACACAGAATTGAT
>JABMJD010000027.1 GCA_013201395.1 Candidatus Syntrophopropionicum ammoniitolerans | reverse complement strand
AAATAATACACCATGCTATAATGGCCTAAATTTATTGACAAGGCCATGATGGGGAAAAAAGCCGTCTTGCAATCCATAGCGAACCGGGGCATGGTGTGAGCCCGGTAGATTTGGGCGCCAGAGCCACCCCTGAGCCGCCGGTCGAAAACCAACAATTGTTGGCTACTAGGCTAGCGCCGGCTGACCCCGTTACAGGTTTGAGTGGGCTGAAGAGCAATTTGTTGCCTTTAGCCAATTAGGGTGGTACCGCGAGACAAACTCCCGTCCCTTTTAGGACGTGGGGTTTTTTTGTTTTGTTGAAAGGGGAATGGATGATGACAAAAAAAAGATGCAGAGAAAAAGAAATCCTAGAAATTATTGAAAACGACGCCAGGCTTAACCCGCAGCAGATAGCGGCCATGCTGGAAATGCAGGTGGACGAGGTGGTGCACATTATTGAGGAGATGGAGAGGAAGAAGATCATTGCCGGGTACTTTACTGTGATCAACTGGGATAAGGTAGGCGAGGAAAAGGGCTCTGCCATTATTGAGGTAAAGATCACACCCCAGCGGGATCTGGGATTTGATGCGGTAGCCATGCGTATCTGCCGCTTCCCGGAAGTGAAAACGGTCCGCTTAATGTCCGGGGCCTATGATCTGATAGTTTATATAGAGGGGCAAACCATGCGTGAAGTAGCATCTTTTGTGACCCAGAAACTGGCCACCATGGAGCATGTACTAAGTACTGCTACCCATTTTGTTTTAAAGACCTATAAACTCCAGGGGACCCTGGTGGAAGAAGATGGTGAGGAGGACAGGAGGCTAATGATTACCCCATGACAAACACAGAGAACTGGGAAAAAAGGATAAACCCTCTGGTGCTGGGTATCCGCCCTTCGGGGATCAGGCGTTTTTTTGACCTGGTAGCAGAAATGCAGGGGGTGATTTCTTTGGGTGTTGGTGAGCCGGATTTTGTGACCCCCTGGCATATTAGAGAGGCCTGTATGTATTCACTGGAAAAAGGATACACCATGTATACCTCCAACCATGGGCTTCTATCACTACGGCAGGCGATTGCCCGGGATATATCGGCGGCCTATGGGGTTTCCTATAACCCCAGGGATGAAATATTGGTTACAGTGGGGGTAAGCGAAGGCTTTGATTTAGCCTGCCGCACCATTTTGTGCCCGGGAGACGAGGTTTTGATACCTGAACCGTCCTATGTTTCCTATGCTCCTGTTGGTGTTATGGCCGGGGCCAAACCAGTATTTATTAAGACATCTGTGGAAAACGGCTTCCAGGTGAGCCCGGTAATGATAGAAAAGGCGGTTACCCCAAAAACAAAAGCACTAGTGCTTTGTAACCCCAACAACCCTACAGGCGCCACCTTGGATCGACAGCATTTGCTGGAGATAGCTGAGGTTGTAAAGGCCCATGATTTGATTCTTATTTCTGATGAAATATATGGGCGCCTGACCTATGTGGGGGAGCATACCTGTGTACCGTCTTTGCCCGGTATGCGTGAGCGGACCATTCTATTGAATGGTTTTTCAAAATCCTATGCTATGACCGGCTGGCGGGTGGGCTATGCTGCCGGTAACGCGGATTTCATCTCAGCCATGACCAAAATCCACCAATATACGATGCTCTGCGCGCCCGTTACTGCCCAGGCTGCCGCATTGGAAGCCTTGAAGAATGGAGAAGGCGGGATGAGAAAAATGGTGGAGAAATATAATCATCGTCGACGCCTGGTGATGCAGGCATTCTATGAGATGGGCTTGCCCTGCAGTGAACCGCGGGGAGCCTTTTATGCTTTTCCAGACATCAGATCAACAGGATTATCCTCAGAGGATTTTGCCCAACAGCTCTTGCAGGAAGAAAAAGTGGCGGTTGTACCGGGCAATGCTTTTGGTGAGCAGGGAGAAGGCTTTATCCGTTGTTCCTATGCTGCTTCTGTTCGTGACCTCACTGAGGCATTTAAACGCATGGGCAGTTTTGTTAGGAGAAAAAGGCATAAATCAAAGGCCTGGGCATTTTCTACAGGAAAAAGCCAGATAAAAAAAGAGGATACTTGCCAAACCGTGTAGTATTAAATTGAATTGTGCGTGTTCCCTTTAGGGATGACGAAATGTAGTATGGAAGGACGGATAATATTGGCTTTATCTATTATTTTAACATTGCTCCCAATTATTTTTATTGTAATCTTGATGACCTGGAGAAAGGTAGCGGCTGATGTCAGCGGGCTGGCAGGATGGATACTAATGGTGCTCATCGCCCTGCTTTTCTTTAACACCTCACTCGAAGTAGGGATGCGAGCCAGCCTGGCCGGAATAATTGCTTCTTTTCCGGTTTCCCTGATGGTATTAACCTCGATATTACAGATTACCTTTATGGAAGCCACCGGCGCCATAAAAAGAATAGTGGTGTTTGTCAAGACCCTGGCGCCTGCAGACAAAGCAGTCCAGATTATGCTGATTAATGTAGGTGCGGGGACCCTACTGGTTTCAATCGGTGCAACACCAACCTCCATATTACCGCCGATTATGCTGGCTCTGGGCTATTCAACCTTCGTGGCCATCGCCTTACCGGCATTGGGTTTTGATGCCCTGTGCACATTTGCCCTTCTGGGGGCCCCACTGGTTGCTTTTTCGGATTTGACAGGTGCTTCTTTAATAGAGTCGGCTCAGGTTTTTGCACGTTTTATGCCTTTCTTGTCCACACTGGTCTGTTTGGGGATGCTTTGGATTGTCGGGCGGTTCAAACTCGTCAAGGAAGGTTTGATCCCCTGTATTATAGCCGGCGTTACTAATGGCGGTATGGCTGTTGTCATGGCTTATACGCCGTTTCTAAAAAATGGTGTTGTTTTAACCGGTGTAGTGGCCGGCTTTATGACCATACTGGCAATGCTCTTGTATTTGAAGCTGTTGGATAGGCCAATAATTGATCGGAGTATTTTATCGGCAGAAGAACTGACAGTCGAAAAAAACATGCGGCTGGCTACTGCTTTGTCGCCCTGGTTTATTCTGATTGCAGTGTTATTCTTTATAAACTATTTCCCGCCACTAAAGGAACTGTTCTTTACCGGCCTGGCCATGCCGGTTTCTGTCATCCCGGGACAACAAATATTAACCAGAGTGGCCTGGAATGCTTACACCTGGGTACTGATAAGCACTATTGTGGCTGCGATTTGGCTGCGGCCCTCAGCTATGCAGGTTGGAAATATACTGAGCAAATGGCTGAAACGTGCTCCCAGACCAACATTTGCGGCGGCTATCTTTTTTGCGATTGCTTTTGTCATGAACAACTCCGGCATGCAGGCCGGAGTATGGCAGCCTGTTGGTGATGAAACAAATATGATCTGGGTCCTGGCCCATGCTTCAATTCTGGCTTTTGGTGGTGCCTACCCGTTTATTAGTAGTTATCTGGGGCTTTTCGGCGGCTTTGTCAGCGGTAGTGAGGCTTCAACCATCGCTATGTTTGCCAAATACCATATTGTTACCTCAAAAATTCTACAGGTTAATGCGTTGGTGGTCACAGCGGTGACTGCTATTGGCGGTGGATTGGCCAGTGTAATTTCCCCGGCCAAACTGCAAAACGCGGCTGCTACTATTGACGCCCTGGGTATTGAAAGTGAAGTAATCAAAACGGCGATTGTTTTATCTATGGTCATTACCTTTTTTGCCGGGGTCACTGCGATGTTATTTGCATGGTTTATGTAGACCGGCTGTCCAAAAAAATGAATGTGGGGAATCTATGTGCCCCTCTTGTCCACCCCGGTTGTTTTTGTTAAACTAGTTAAGGAAATAGCTTTTTGATTTGCACCGGTTCGGAAAGCAGGCATGTCTTCCGCACCGGGTTTTTATTAGCAGGCCGGATTGCAAAAAAACCGGACCCAAATCCTTTATAATTCTTTGTTTAAAATAGTCAACTAATTGGCATAACATGTAAGTCATGCAGGTTGGTAAATGGTTTTATTTACTTGGGGGTGACATGAGTGAAGGAGTTACTTTCCGGCAACGAGGCGATTGCTCGGGGCGCTTATGAGTTTGGGGTTACTGTAGCCGCGGCTTATCCGGGAACGCCCAGCACAGAAATCCTGGAGAATTTTTCTCGTTATCCCGGTGTCTATGCAGAATGGGCGCCCAACGAAAAGGTAGCCCTGGAGGTTGGTATCGGGGCTTCTTTAGCAGGAGCCCGGACCCTTGTGACCATGAAACATGTGGGGGTCAATGTGGCCGCTGATCCGCTACTCACCTTTGCTTATACAGGTGTTAACGGAGGTTTTGTGCTGGTATCTGCCGATGATCCAGGCATGCACAGTTCTCAGAATGAACAGGATAACCGTTACTACGCGCGTTTTGCCAAAATTCCTCTCTTGGAGCCGAGTGATAGCCGGGAAGCCAAAGAAATGGTCGGATTGGCTTTGGAAATAAGTGAAGAGTTCGATATTCCGGTAATGCTCCGGACTACTACCAGGGTAGCCCATTCTCAGGGGCTGGTGGAAATTGGCGAGCCAGGTTCCCGGGAGCTTCGCCCTTATCAAAAGGAGCCGCAAAAATATCTGATGGTACCGGCATTTGCTCGACTGCGCAGGGCAGCTTTAGAGGAGCGTCTGACAAAACTCAGGGAGTATGCGGAAAACAGCCCATTAAACGCTGTTGAGTGGCGGGACAAAGCTGTTGGTGTTATAACCAGCGGGATCAGCTACCAATATGTACGGGAGGCACTGCCTGAGGCTTCTGTGCTCAAGCTGGGAATGACCAACCCGCTGCCGGAAGCCCTTATTCGTGATTTTGCTGCCGGGGTAAAAAAGCTGATTGTGATCGAAGAACTGGAGCCCTTTATAGAAGAACAGGTAAAGAGCATGGGGATAGCGGCAATAGGCAAAGAATTCATACCGCAAAGTGGTGAGCTTGGTACAGGAATCCTGGTTGAAAAATTTATAGAGGCAGGGATTTTAGAACAACCGGCAGCGGGTATCACTGTAGAAGGGAATACCTCCACAGTACCTGTGGTCCCGGGACGTCCCCCGGTAATGTGTCCGGGTTGTCCTCACCGGGGACTCTTCTATGCCTTAAAGAAACTAAAACTAACTGTTACCGGAGATATCGGCTGCTATACCCTGAGTGGTTTACCGCCGCTGGAAGCGATGGATTGTTGTGTCTGTATGGGTGCCAGCATTGGTGCTGCCCATGGGGTAAGCAAGGCCAATCCGGCCATGTCCAATAGTACAGTTGCTGTGATTGGCGATTCCACCTTTTTGCACTCCGGCATCACCGGGCTGCTGAACATGGTTTACAATAATGGCTCCGGTACGGTAATCATCCTGGATAATAGTACTACTGCCATGACTGGGCACCAGCACCACCCGGGCACCGGCCGTACCCTGATGGGGGCGCCGGCACCGGCTGTGGATTTGGAAACATTGGTAAGAGCCCTCGGTGTTGAAAGGGTAAGGGTAGTAAATCCTCTGGATTTAGCAAAGGTGCAGGCGATTATTCGGGAAGAAACATCTGCCGCCGAGCCTTCGGTGATAATTTCCCGTTGTCCTTGCGTGCTTTTGACAAAGGAAACAAAACCAGCGGTTCTGGTAGAAAAAGATAAATGCATTGGCTGCAAAATTTGTATCCGCCTGGGTTGTCCTTCTATTTCCATGCAGGACAGAAAGGCCAGGATAGACCCGGTATCCTGTACCGGCTGCGGCTTATGTATCCAGGTATGTCAGGAAGGTGCCTTGGTGAAAGGGGGAAATGCCGATGCTTAAGCCGGTCGATGTCTTGATGGTGGGTGTTGGCGGCCAGGGGACTATTTTGGCCAGTAGGATATTGGCCCATGCTGCCCTGGAAAAAGGTTATGACATAAAGGTTTCGGAAATACACGGTATGGCCCAAAGGGGTGGCAGCGTGGTAACCCAGATACGTCTGGGGAAAAAGGTGTTTTCTCCTTTGATTCCGGAAAGAGGGGCCGACATAGTGCTGGCTTTTGAAAAACTGGAGGGCTTGCGCCTGATGCCATTTCTCAAACCTGATGGAACCATGATCATTAATGAACAAGAGATTCCCCCGGTACCGGTACTGGTCGGAGCGGCTGAATATCCCACCGGTATCATTGAGTATATTCAATCAACAGCGGGAGAGGCAGTAGTTGTAGATGCCCTGGTCATTGCAGAAAAATGCGGCAATGTTAAGGCTGCCAATGTGGTGCTGTTGGGGGTCATGGCTCGCCGTTTGCCTTTTGAGCAGGATGTGTGGGACAGGGCGCTTGCCGCCTGTATCCCGGCAAAGCTGTTGGAGGTAAACAAGGCTGCCTTTGCTGCCGGATATGAGTACCGGTGAAGGTAAAGGAATCAACCAGGTGCAGGTAAGCAATGGGTGCCATATAGAAAGACCGGCAGTCACATGGGAAACATAGTTCACTCACGGGCATAATTTCGTAGCAGGGGGACATGTACTGGTGTAGAGTGGTTTTAGTCCCAAAAGGTAGACTAAAACCGCACCTGCCGAGGGTGTGTCCCCATTATATTTGGCTCCTTGACAGGCTGGGCAGCAGGGGTTAATCTTAGGTATAAATTGGCGTGGTATTGAGGACAATGAGGTTGCGATATAAGGGCAGGGGGTAAATATATACATATGAGTGATGTAGTTGAGGAAATCAAAACAGATCTAGAGAAAGCCCTGGAGCATTCCTTGCAGAAAGCCCGTGATTGTGGGTTGATTAAATTTAATCAGGCACCGGAAATTACGGTGGAGGTACCACGGGAAAAGGACCACGGGGATTTTGCTACCAACCTGGCCATGTTGCTGGCCAAACCGGCTCGGATGGCGCCACGCCGGGCAGCAGAAATTCTGGTGCAAAATTTTTCTGCCGGGGACTGGGTGGAAAGGGTGGAAATTGCCGGCCCGGGTTTTATAAATTTTTACCTGAAACAAGGTTGGGTTTATCTGGCCCTGCCCCGTGTTGTTTCTCGGGGTGCTCAATATGGCAGCGTGGATATCGGCAAAGGCAGGAAGGTCCAGGTGGAGTTTGTCAGCGCTAACCCAACCGGCCTACTGCATATGGGAAATGCCCGCGGGGCGGCACTGGGCGACAGTATAGCATCCATCCTCGCATTTGCCGGTTATGATGTAACGCGGGAGTTTTATATCAATGATGCCGGAAACCAGATCGAAAACTTCGCTGCCTCCTTAGAGGCCCGCTACCTACAGCAGGCAGGGAAGGAAGTCTCCGTACCTGAGGAGGGATACCACGGCGAAGATATCATTGCTACATGTGCCTCCTTCTGGGAAAAACATGGCGACAGTTACCTGTCGGCAACGGAGAAAGAGCGCCAGGAAGCACTGGTAGCTTTTGCTCTTGAGGAAAAGCTGGCATCAATCAAAAAGGTGTTAGAAGGTTTTGGCGTGGTTTATGATGTGTGGTTTTCTGAACAATCCCTGCATGATGCTGGGGCCGTGCAGAATACCCTGGAGTTTTTGCGAAAGAAAGGCCATGTTTATGAACATGACGACGCGTTATGGTTTAGGGCAACAGATTTTGGTGTGGACAAAGATGAGGTTTTAATCCGTTCTAATGGTTTGCCCACATATTTCGCATCAGATATTGCCTATCACCTTAACAAATTACAACGGGGTTTCTCCTGGATTATTAATATCTGGGGCGCTGACCACCATGGGCACGTAGCCCGGATGAAAGCAGCAGTGGAGGCCCTGGGATATGATCCGGCGTTTCTGGAGGTAGTGATTATGCAACTGGTCCGCCTTTATAAAGGCGGCGAGATAGTTCGCATGTCCAAGCGCTCCGGACAATTTGTTACCCTGGAGGACCTTATTGAAGAGGTGGGGCGGGATGCTGCGCGCTATTTCTTTATCATGCGTGGCGCCGACAGTCACCTGGATTTCGATCTTGATCTGGCCAGATCCGAATCCAACGAAAACCCTGTGTATTATATCCAGTATGCCCACGCCCGGATCTGCAGTATCATGCGTCAACTGGTGGAACAAGGCGGACAGATGCCGGGTGCCGAAAGTGTTGATTATAACTTGTTGGTGGAAGAATACGAACTGGCCCTGGCCAGGAAACTGGCCGACTTTCCCGGAGAGGTGGCTTCTGCTGCGGCGGGCCTGGCACCGCAACGTATTGCCCGTTATTTGCATGAGCTGGCCGGGCTGTTCCATAGCTTCTATAATAGTCACCGGGTGATCGTACCGGAAAAAGATATTTCGGCTGCGCGTCTGGTACTGGTTGAGGCTACCAGAATAACCCTAAAGAATGGTCTGGGCTTAATTGGTATTAAGGCCCCGGAGAGAATGTGAAACAGAGGAACTATCAGGGTGTAAACTCCAACCGGGGGGTTGAATTATGAGAGAAATCCTTTTAACCACTGTCACTGGGTTTATTGTTGGGCTGATTTTTGCCAGATTCAGATTGCCTATTCCCGGTCCACCAAACCTGGCCGGTGTAATGGGGATCTTCGGTATTTTGCTCGGCTATCTGGCTGCGGCAAGACTTGGTATCGGAAAATAAAGGACATACGTGGGGAGCAGCTCTGCAACCGCAAATAATGTATTCCCGGGCTCACTGCTTTTATAGTAGTTGCATCCCGGGATTTAAACTTAGTTGTTCTATTGACTCTATATTGAATTAAAAGATAGAATGGGAGAAATGGTTTTCGGGCCATTGACTCATCAAGAGATAACAGGAGGCTTATTTATGGCCAAATTCGTATTTGTTACCGGCGGGGTGGTTTCATCATTGGGAAAAGGGATTACCGCTGCTTCCCTGGGACGTCTTTTAAAAAGCCGTGGGTTGAAAGTGGCCATTCAAAAACTGGATCCTTACATCAATGTTGACCCGGGTACCATGAGCCCCTACCAGCACGGGGAGGTTTTTGTCACTGAAGATGGCGCTGAAACCGATCTTGATTTGGGACATTACGAGCGTTTTATTGATATTAATATTTCGAGCATCTGTAATGTTACAACGGGTGGGATTTATAGTGCGGTCATAAACAAAGAACGCCGTGGTGATTACCTGGGAGGCACTGTGCAGGTAATTCCCCATATTACTAATGAGATTAAGGAACAGATCCGCCGTGTGGCCAATGAATCCAGTGCAGATGTGGTTATTTCTGAAATTGGCGGTACGGTCGGTGATATAGAATCTTTACCTTTTCTGGAAGCCATCCGGCAAATGAAGGGTGATCTGGGCAAGGGGAATGTAGTTTATATTCATGTCACCCTGGTTCCTTACCTGCGTGCGGCCAATGAGCTGAAAACCAAACCCACCCAGCATAGCGTAAAGGAATTAAGGGGAATCGGTATTCAGCCTGATATTATTGTTTGCCGTACGGAATTGCCTTTGACAGAGGACATGGTTGAAAAGCTGGCCCTTTTCTGTGATATCGATAAAAAAGCAGTAATCCAGGCTGTGGATGCGCCTTCTATTTATGAATTACCCCTGGCGCTGGAGGAAGAAGGACTGGCCGATATTGTTTTGGATAAGATTGGTACCACCACTGTTCCACCGGAGTTGAAAGATTGGCGGGAAATGGTGTTAAGGGTGAAAAATCTTAGCCACGAAACAACTATCGGGTTGGTGGGCAAATATGTATCCCTGCAGGATGCCTACCTCAGTGTGGCCGAGGCGCTGCGACACGCAGGATTTTACTATAGTTCTGCCATCAACATCGAATGGATTAATGCGGAGGAAATTACCCGATCCAATGTTCATGAGCGCTTGAAGGATATTGATGGTATTTTGGTGCCCGGTGGCTTTGGTGACCGGGGCGTTGAAGGTAAAATTGAAGCTATTCGCTATGCCCGAGAGGGCAATGTGCCCTTTTTGGGGCTTTGCCTGGGTATGCAGTTGGCTGTTGTGGAATACTGCCGAAATGTAATTGGCTGGCGGGATGCCAACAGCACGGAGTTTGATCCTTTAACCACTCACCCGGTGATAGACTTGTTACCGGAACAAAAGGGAATTAACATCAAAGGTGGTACGATGCGTTTGGGGAGATATCCCTGTAAGCTCCAACCGGGTACTCTGGCCCATAAATGTTATGAGAGGGATCTGGTTGGGGAGAGACATCGGCATCGCTACGAGCTAAATAATGCTTTTAGGGATGAGCTGGCACAGCACGGCCTGTCTCTTAGCGGGACACTGCCTGATGGTTTTCTGGTGGAACTTATTGAACTACCTACACACCCCTGGTTTTTGGCCACCCAATTTCACCCGGAATTTAAATCCCGACCAAACCGGCCCCACCCTTTATTCAAAGGGTACATTAAGGCTGCTATGGAATTTAAAAAACATAGATACAGTTAGAGCCATTTGTAATAGCTTTGGGTAAACCAAGGCTTTTTTGCTTCAATAAATAAAGCATTTCTGGGCAAAATCTAGATCAACAAGATTTAGGGGGAAATGATCGTATGCAAAAAAGACTCATCGCGGGGGCGGTGCTTGGCATAGTAGCCCTTGCCTTTGTATTTACCATCCTGTTGCAACCTGGTGGTAAGCCCACCGCAAACAACCGAAGTAAAGGAGAGGTAGGGGTTATATACATAGGGGGCGTTATCGCCAATGGTCCACCGGGAGGCACGGCTTTTGCGGAACAAGCAGCATCGGAAGATATTGCTGCGGCCCTAAGGGAGGCAACCAGAGATCCGTTAATGAAAGCCGTTGTAATACGTCTTAACAGTCCCGGCGGAACCGCGGCGGCAGCCCAGGAAATAAGTGCAGAAGTAGAAAGGCTCAAAAAATCGGGCAAAAAGGTTGTGGCTTCCATGGGGGATACGGCAGCCTCGGGCGCCTATTGGATTGCCGCCGGGACGGATCGCATCGTGGCTAACCCGGGGACAATGACAGGCAGCATCGGTGTAATTATGGAGCGCTATGATCTGCAAGGCTTGTATGAAAAAATTGGTGTGGGCACGGAGGTGTTTAAAAGTGGTCCCCACAAGGATATGGGATCTGCCAGTAGACCATCAACACCTGAAGAACGGGATATATTCCAATCAATGATAGATGATGTCTATGATCAGTTTGTTGAATTTGTGGCCCAGGGAAGACATAAGGAAATCACTGAAGTTAGAGCATTGGCGGACGGCAGGGTTTATACAGGCCGCCAGGCCCTGGAGATGGGACTGGTAGACCAGCTGGGTGATTTTCATGATGCAGTGTTGCTGGCCGCATCCCTGGCAGGCATACCCGGGGAACCGGCGGTAGTGGATCTGGGTCCAAAAAATATTTTTCGCCAGCTGTTTGGACTCACAAATGCCCATACCTTATGGCAACCTGCCCGGCTTTTTCTTCCTCACCCGGGGGATGAGGCCGGCCCTTTTCAGCTACAGTGATTAAGGAAAGGAGGATTACCTTTGAAAGAGGATACCAACCACAGCAAGGAACATAGTGGTGATCAGGATCAGTTGTTGGCAACAGATAAAACAGAGGAAATTTTACAGCACGACAAAGACGGTTCTAATAACACTGTGCCCCTGGGGTTTCTGGAAGTAGTGTATGGTGTGCTGTTTGAACCTGTAAAGACCATGCAAAAGGTAGCCCAAAAACCTCCTCTGCTGACAACGCTCCTGGTTGTAACTCTGCTCAGCCTGCTCAGTGCCACAACAGGGTTTTTAACCTTTACCAGGGCTTTTGGCGGGGGATCGGGAGCTAACGATATTTTCCCTCCAATACATTTATTAGTGCCTATTGGTGTGGTGGCAGGCTTTGTTTTTAGCTATGTAAAGTGGTTTGGGGGCAGTGCTATACTGCATCTTATCGCTGACCTACTAGGGGGACGGGGCCGGGTTAAGGGTGTTTTTGCTGCGGTGGGTCTGGCCGGTCTGCCCCATATCTTGTTGGTGCCTTTCCAGTTGTTGGGGTACAGGCATGGTTTGCAGAGCTTGCCCATAAGTGCATTGCTATTTTTAGCCGGTCTATCCGTATGGGTGTGGAGCAGTATTATTTTAATTATTGGTCTCAGGGAAACCCATCATTTTTCAACAGGACGAGCTGTTACTGTATTCATTATTCCCTACCTGACCCTGCTATTGTTGTTGATTTTGTTGCTCATCCCCATCACAGTTCTAATATCCTCCTTTCCATTAAATACGAATATCCCCAGCTTTTTTTAGACAAGTTTAAACATCACTTTTTTCTGTTGTCAAGAGGAGTTTGGATTCTGTTGAAGAAATGTTAACGTATCCTGTGGTTTTGTTTATGCCGGGGGGGGATGTGATGGATGGTTTTGCCTTATAGGCTGCTTATTGTTGATGATCAGGATGGGGTAAGGAGATTCCTGCATGAGGCCTTTGCTGAAGAAGGCTATAATGTGGACACTGCTGCTAATGGCATTGAGGCGGTAAGGCTGGCCGGTATTAGGCCACCCTCGCTGATACTGCTGGATATTAAAATGCCCAGCATGAGTGGTTTAGAGACACTGGAGAAATTACGCCAAATTGCCCCGGATGCCCCTGTGATTCTTATGACTGCTTATAGTGAATTGGATATTATTGAGGAAGCCAAAAAAAAAGGGGTCAGGTGCTATATAAACAAACCCTTTGACCTGTACGAGGTTCGTTGTCTAGTTAGAGGCCTACTATTAGCGGAGAAAACCTGATGTTGAGGGATGACTTTCAACTTATAAGGCACTGTTTTTAAAAAGGGTTTTTTCCCTATTTGGCGAAAGGATAAAAAAGTCTTCAACACTGTGAAAATTTCCACAGTATCTAGGGGGAACAAAGCATGCTAATAAATACAAATTCCATTATGGCCATGCGCTGCCCCGCTTGTGGGATAATTAGGTATCATGGTTTATCAAGGTTCGCCATCAGCAAGGGTAATCCATTTTATGTTAACTGTTCCTGCGGCGCGACTGCGCTTATTATTAGCACGAAAGATCATTCATTGTATCGTTTACAGGTTCCCTGTCTTGTTTGTGAAACCAACCACCAAATAGAATTTACAGGAAAGTTTCTTTGGTCAGGGGAGGTAATCCGCCTTTCATGCAGTGATACCGAGCTTGAACTTGGTTACATCGGGCCGGAACAGACGGTTAGGGAGATCATTTACAACCAGGGGAAGGAGCTCGACGCCCTGGCGGATGATATGAACGATGAAGATTATTTTCATAATTCAGACATCATGTATGAGGTGTTAGGTTGCCTGCATGAAATTGCTGAACAGGGTGATCTTTACTGTCAATGTGGCAACCAGGGGATTGAGGTCGAACTTTTCCCCGATTGTCTGGAGTTGCACTGCAGGCACTGCGGTAGTATTAATATTATTTATGCCGAGACGGAAGATGACTTAGATGTTATCCGGCAGGTTGATACGATTGAACTGGCCAGACATGGTTTTAAATGTCTTGACAGTCTAGCTAATACCAACAAGCCTAAAAAGACAGGCCGCAGGAGAAATAAAACATAATTTCAATCTAATCCGTCTATACTGGAATATAGGCTTTTTTTAGCGGTGTAATACACCGCTTATTCTTCACTGTTTTTACGAAGGATGGTGTTAATATGTCACTTATAGGTGTAGTGGAAATGTTAAAAAATGCAGAAGCGGGCGGATATGCAGTGGGTGCCTTCAATTGCAACAACATGGAAATAGTACAAGCCATTGTTGCGGCGGCAGAGGCTGAGAATTCCCCTGTGATTATGCAGGCCAGTCAGGGAGCCATAAAATATGCGGGACTTGATTACATAGTAGCCATGGCCAAGCTTGCTGCAGAGCACACACATGTACCGGTGGCGCTGCATCTGGATCATGGAACCAGTTATGAACAGGCTGTGCAGTGTATTCATGCCGGTTTCTCCTCAGTGATGATCGACGGTTCAAAACTGCCCCTGGATGAGAACATCAGGCTAACCAGACGTGTGCTTGATGTGGCCAGGGCGGTAGGGGTGTCTGTAGAGGCCGAACTAGGTAAAATCGGCGGTACCGAAGATGATATAGTTGTTAGTGAACGAGATGCCTTGCTTACGGATCCGGAAGAGGCAGCCACCTTTGTAAATGAAACCAAGGTTGATGCCCTGGCCGTGGCTATCGGCACGGCTCATGGCCAGTATAAAGGTATACCGGAACTGGATTTTCCCCGTTTGGAAAAAATCAAGTCCCTGGTGAGTATTCCTATTGTGCTGCATGGTTCTTCCGGTGTGGCCGATGATGACATTCGCGAGGCCGTCCGTCTGGGAGTGCGCAAGGTAAACATAGATACCAATATACGGGAAGCCTTTACCCAGGCGGCAAGAAAAGTGCTGGATGTCAACCCCCAGGAAATAGATCCGCGTAAGGTTCTCGGCCCCGCCAGGGAGGCGGCAATCGAAATAATTAGGGAAAAAATGCGGCTGTTTGGCAGCTCAAACAGAGCATAAGGGGTAAATGAGGGACCTGCGATAGTAAATACCCCAATTGAGGAGGTACCCATTTATGAAACTTTTTATTGATACTGCTAATGTAGATGACATCAGAGAGGCTTATTCCCTGGGTGTTATCTGTGGTGTTACCACCAACCCCTCCCTGATTGCCAGAGAGGGACGCAACTTTGCCCAGGTGGTTAAAGAAATCGCTTCCATTGTGGATGGCCCGATTAGTGCAGAGGTAATTAGCGAGGACGCCCCGGGTATGGTTGCCGAGGCAGAAGAACTGGCTTCTATTCACCCCAACATTGTTATAAAAATACCAATGACGGCAGAGGGCCTAAAGGCTACCAGCATTTTGGCGGGTAAAAATATCCGTACCAATGTGACCCTGGTTTTTTCGGCCAATCAGGCGCTTTTGGCGGCCAGGGCCGGGGCGACTTATGTCAGTCCTTTTATCGGTCGTCTTGATGATATCAGTGAAAATGGAATAGAGCTGGTGCAAAAGATCGTGGAAATATTCGATTTGCACCAGATCAAGACTGAGGTGATAGCCGCCAGTATCCGCCACCCCGTTCACGTGACTGAATCTGCGAGGGCAGGAGCACATATTGCTACGGTGCCATATAAAATTATTGAACAGATGATTAGTCACCCCCTGACAGATGCAGGCATAAAAAGGTTTCTAAAGGACTGGGAGACGGTAAAGAACATATAATGTTAATGGCGTTTCCAAGCAAAAAGGAGTATAATGGTGATTGCTGAAAGTATAATATATTTTAGGAAAAGGATTGTCACCCCCGTTATTGATAGTATCAAGGCGTACTACACCAGGGTGATGAGTTTACCCGACTCACCCAAAAAAGTTGCTCAGGGGGTGGCACTGGGCTTTGCCTTTGATTTTCTTCCCATCCCGATTATCAGCATCCCCCTTTCCTATTTAGTAGCCCGCCTAGCCCGCTGCAACGCAGTGGCCGCAGTATGTACGGTTATTTTTTTCAAACTTGCAGTACCGTTCTTTTATGCTATAAATCTTTTTGTAGGAAAAGCTATCTTCGGTGGCTTGCCTGGTCCTGAAATAGAATTGTCGGGTGGGCCGCTGATGACTAATTTTTTGGAGCAATTGGCTGAACACGGTTATCCTTTCCTTCTTGGCAGCCTGCTCAATGCTGTGCTGGCCTGGATTATTGTATATACACTTTTGATGTATATAATCAGGCATAAACGGCGCCGAGACGCATAAAACTCTTTCCCTCTGGTTATAAAATTGACTAGTATTCTCCTAGCAAGGGGTGTTGCCTTTGAAATACACTGATCTTGAAAGTAAAACCATGGTTGAACTCTACAAAATAGCAAAAGAACTGGAACTGCCAGGCTATTACAAGCTAAGAAAAAAGGAGCTAATATTTGAAATCCTGAAGATGCAGACAGAAAAGACTGGATTCTTATATGCCAAAGGTGTGCTGGAAATCCTTCCTGACGGGTATGGGTTCTTGCGGCCCTTTCAATACCTGCCCAGCAATGACGACATTTATGTTTCTCAATCACAAATCAGGCGCTTTGATATGCGTACCGGAGATTTTGTGGCCGGCCAGGTGCGTCGTCCCAAAGATAGCGAGAGATATTTTGCCCTGTTGCGGGTGGAGCAGATAAATGGGGCGGACCCGGAACTGGCTGCCGAAAGACTGTACTTTGACGGCCTGACCCCGCTATACCCACAGGAAAGAATTACCTTGGAAACACAACGGGACAAAATGTCCACCCGGATTATAGACTTATTATCCCCAATAGGGAAAGGTCAGCGGGGCCTAATTGTTTCCCCGCCCAAGGCGGGCAAGACCATCCTGCTCAAAGAGATCGCTAATAGTATAACGACAAACCACCCGGAGATTTATCTTTTGGTGCTGCTAATAGACGAAAGGCCGGAGGAAGTGACTGATATAGAGCGCTCCGTTGATGGGGAGGTAGTCAGTTCCACCTTTGACGAACCGGCGGAAAACCACGTTAAAGTGGCAGACATGGTTTTAGAGCGGGCCAAACGTCTTGTGGAACATAAATATGATGTTGTGATCCTTTTGGACAGCATAACGCGACTGGCCAGGGCACATAATTTAGTGGTGCCCCCCAGTGGTAGGACCCTGTCCGGCGGAGTAGATCCATCAGCTCTGCATAAGCCTAAACGGTTTTTTGGTGCGGCGCGCAATCTGGAGGAAGGTGGCAGCCTGACCATTATGGCCACAGCCCTGATCGATACCGGGAGTAGGATGGATGATGTTATATTCGAGGAATTTAAGGGCACAGGTAATATGGAACTGATCCTTGACCGGCGGCTGGCGGAAAGAAGGCTCTTCCCGGCTATCGATGTGCTGCGTTCCGGAACACGTAAGGAGGAGCTGCTTCTGTCTAGAGATGAACTGGAGATGATCTGGCAGTTCCGCAAGGCCACAGTAGGCGCAGCGCCATGGGAAGCCATGGAAATGCTCGTGGAACAAATGAAGAGAACCAAAACCAACTGCGATCTACTGCAGGCGTTTCATCACCTGCGGCGTTCTGAAACATCCACGAATTGTAGACGTAATTCCTCAGGAAAAGAAGTTTCATTATAGGGGTAAAAATTTTGCATTTGTATAGGAATGGCCTCTTTTGGTAATGATAGCTAACAGCTGCTTGTTGAAGAGGTGATTTTTTTATGCAAATTTTTACAACCATCACAAAAAAGGTCTGGACCCGGGCTGCAGTTTTAGCGGCAGTGGTGATCTTACTGATGACCAACCCTGCTTTTGCGCGGCTTGATGAGTTAATCGTAAAAGATGCTCCCTATATCTATCCACCTGTTGCAGCGGAATGTGCGCCTCAGTCGTTCTATCTGATACAAAAGGGTGATACCCTCTCACATATCGCCGGGCGCAATGGGATTACTGTGGAATGTCTAATGGCATTGAATAATCTTTCGGATTGTGACCGGATCCTGGCGGGCCAGGTGCTGGAGCTGCCATCTAATTGTGTTGTGCACAGTGTCCAGCGGGGGGAAACCCTGGCGGGCATTGCCCGGATGTATCAGGTGGACATAAATGAAATTGGTACAAAAAACAATCTCCCCAATTTAAACAGCATTACTGTCGATCAAAAAATAAATATACCATATCAGGCGACGGACACGGGGTTGTTGAATGTCTCCGGGCGACTGGCTGACCTGCCGCTTCTGGCCTGGCCGGTGACCGGGGTTATCAGTTCACCCTTTGGCATGCGGGACGGTCGCCCCCATGAAGGAATTGATATTGCTGTAGAAGAGGGTACGCCCATTCGGGTATCTGCCGGCGGCCGGATTGCTTTTGCCGGTCCACGGGGAACATACGGCTTAGCTGTGATTGTTGATCACGGCGGTGGGGTCCGCACACTTTATGCACATTGTTCCAGGATATTGGTAACTGAAGGTAAAAGGGTTGACGCCGGAGATATCATTGCTTTATCGGGTAATACCGGTCGTTCCACGGGCCCGCACCTGCACCTGGAGGTGTTGAAGGACGGTGTTCCTCTAGATCCTTTACCTTATCTCCAACATACAAGATACCACGGATAAAATAGCCGTGCCGAAAAGACCGCTGCAACAGCGGTCTTTTTCTGGTTAGGGGAAAAGCCGTGCAGCCTGAGGCACAGTTCGCTTTTAATTCTGTATGTGATCATGCTTGAGGAATTTCGTGTTCCGAAGGCGGTTTTGCCTCAGTCCGGGAAATCGATTATAATGGTCCGGGACTCTGAATAGGGAGGCGGAGATAATGTACCGTCTGGTTTTTGCCGATAGTGACGGACAGTTATTTGATCATCCCAGCTTGCGGGCCACTGGGAGAACCGGAGACCGGTTTGTGGAATTAAGAAGGGATGATCTGGAGAAGTTGCCGGCAGGGGCATCACTGATGCTGGTGCCGGGGGGGAGATCGGTAGGTATTACCGGTAGTGGCCGTTTTACCTTACTGAAAGACAACCCCTGGCAGGATGGGCCGGTGTGGGCCGTGGGGGCATTACTACCTCAGGGGTACACCCGTATTTTTTTACCGGCGTATACCAGAGACAATGGCGACAAGCCCCTGCCTTTGTTTGGATATACTGCAGTAGCATGCAAAAATGGGGAACTATATGCTGCTTCCAGGTTGACGGACGACCCCCAGTGCTGGGATCCGACTCATTATGACACGCCGGAACTGCCGGTGCTAGTAAAAGAAAAGCTGGCGCGTTACCCGGATAATAGGATACTGCACCAATTGGCCCACTGCAGCCTTAAATACCATTGCTACACAGCCCAGAATATTTTTTATTGCCGCTGGGAGGGGGGTATCCCCGTTTCTCCTGCATGCAATGCAGACTGTCTGGGCTGTATATCCCTACAGAGCGCAGACTGCTGCCCATCTCCACAAAAGAGGATAGATTTTAAACCTACACCGGAAGAGGTAGCAGAGGTTGCAATAGAACACCTAAAGCGGGATAATGGTTCTATCATCAGTTTCGGACAGGGTTGTGAAGGGGAACCTTCTCTAGCCGCCCGGACTCTGGCCCAGTCTATTATAAATATCAGGAAAGCTACCGGCCGGGGTACAATAAATATGAACAGCAACGCTGGTTATAGGGATGGTATATACGCTATCTGCCAGGCTGGTCTTGACGCTATCCGGGTCAGTATGATTAGCGCCCGGGAGGACATCTATAATGCCTATCACCGTCCAATGGGCTTTGGGCTGTCAGATGTTAAACAGTCCATAAAACATGCGGTAGCCGGCGGTGTTTACACGTCCTTGAACCTACTGGTTTTTCCCGGCCTAACTGATCGTGAAGAAGAGGTTGCTGCCATTTTAAATCTGGTGCGTGACACCGGTTTAAATCAGATCCAGCTACGCAACCTGAACATAGATCCTGATCATCTAATTAATTGTTTGCCGGCCGGTAGTGGAAAAGTGATCGGTATACCGGGGATGATTGAATCCTTGCGGGCCGAACCCGGGTTGGTGGTGGGGAATTTCAGCCGGTCGGTGCGTTAAGCAACCCCCGGCATTATAACTCAGGTTATTTTGTTGCGGGTTGTAACCACGTGTGCTATAATTATAAAGTGTTTTTTCTTGTGGCGATAGCGAGGTGAATCAAATGAAGAAAAATATACATCCAGAATACGGCGTCGCCAAGGTTTCCTGCGTTTGTGGTGCGACCTTCGAAACAGGTTCAACAAAAAAGGAACTGCGGGTAGAAATATGTTCCCAGTGCCATCCTTTCTATACCGGTACACAGCGGACAATCGACACCGGCGGCAGAGCCGAACGATTCCGCAAAAAATACGGCTTAACCAAGTAAGTAAAATAGCAGGGCGGGAGCTCTGCTATTTCTGCTAAAGGGGTGATGATATGAGTACTCAGTTTCAGTACGGAGGCCAGGCTGTAATTGAAGGTGTGATGATGCGCGGTCCGGATAGCCGTGCTATTGCGGTGCGAAAACCGGACCAGTCTATCCTAGTTGATGAAAAAGAAGTGGGCTCGGTTACAAGAAAGGTGCCCTTTTTGAAATGGCCTTTTGTACGGGGGACAATCGTATTGATTGAATCCCTGGCCATGGGAATTGAGGCCCTGTCCTTTTCCGCCAGCCAGGCTACTGATGAGGAAGAGGAACAACTGACCATCAAGGAAATTGTGATCACGATTATTCTATCTATGGGCCTGGCAATTTTTCTTTTCGCTGTGCTGCCTACTGCCCTGGCCCATATGATGATTACCATTGCCCCCGGCACACTGATACAGAATATAATAGAGGGGGTTTTTCGTATTGCCGTGCTGCTAATCTATATAGTAGCCATTGGCAGGTTGGAAGACATCAAACGTGTCTTTCAATACCACGGGGCCGAACATAAGGTCATAAACGCCTATGAGGCTAAAGAGCCGCTGGTGGTGGAAAAAATCCAACGCTATTCAACGTTGCATCCTAGATGCGGTACCAGTTTTCTGCTGATTGTGATTGTAATTAGTATCCTTGTTTTTTCCCTGTTGGGAAAACAGGTATTATGGTGGAGGATCCTTTCTCGGGTGCTGCTATTGCCGGTGGTGGCAGGTATTTCTTATGAATTGGTTAAACTATCAGGTAAATACGCCACTGTTCCGTTGTGTCGTATATTAATAACCCCGGGTCTGTGGCTGCAAAAGCTAACTACCAACCCGCCTGATGACGGGCAGGTAGAGGTAGCCCTTGCTGCTTTTAAGGCTGTATTTAAGGAGGGTAACTGAATTTGCTGGAAAAACTAGCCAGCCTGGAAAAGAAATATGAAGAGTTGGGAAATTTAATCGGGGATCCGGATGTGATCGCTGATTTGGCTCGTTGGCAGCAGTATGTTAAGGCGCATGCTGACTTGACCGATTTGGTTGCTGCCTATCGTGAATTTAAGAAAATCGGTGAGGAGATTGAAGGCGCGAAAACCCTTTTAGATGAAGAAGACGATCCCGAGATGTGTGAGATGGCTCAGGTTGAGCTTGATGAACTTTATGAAAAAAAGGAAGCCCTGGAACAACAATTGAGGCTGCTGCTATTGCCCCAGGATCCCAAGGACAAGAAAAACGTGATTTTGGAGATACGCGCCGGCACAGGTGGAGAAGAAGCAGCACTTTTTGCCGCTGATTTGTTTCGCATGTATTCCCGTTATGCTGAACGGCATGGGTGGAAAACTGAGGTATTGGATGCCAACTACACAGATATTGGCGGTTTCAAAGAACTTATCTTCCTTATTCGAGGTCGTGGAGCCTATAGCCGCTTGAAGTTTGAAAGTGGTGTTCACCGGGTACAGCGCATTCCTACTACCGAATCCGGCGGGCGCATCCATACTTCTGCTGCCACGGTGGCGGTTTTGCCGGAGGTAGAGGAAGTGGATTTGGAAATAGACCCCAATGATTTGCGGATAGATGTGTTCTGTTCCTCCGGACATGGTGGACAGTCGGTAAACACAACCCAATCTGCGGTACGCATAACCCACATCCCATCGGGAATAGTGGTTTCCATGCAGGATGAAAAATCCCAGCATAAGAATAAGGATAAGGCGATGAAGGTCTTAAGGGCCCGGTTGCTTGACCGCATGGAAGAAGAACAGCAACAAAAGGTGGCCAGTACTAGAAAATCGATGATTGGCTCCGGCGACCGCAGCGAACGGATCAGGACCTATAATTTTCCACAAAACAGGGTTACCGATCACCGCATCGGTCTGACACTGCACCGGCTGGATGGGGTACTGGATGGGGATCTTGATGAAACCATTGAGACCCTGGTTACCACTGATCAGGCGGAACAGTTAAAACAGATTGACTAGGGGCGGAAAATTCCCCTTCCGACCCTGCGAGGTGAAAGGATATAGCCCTGACAATAAAAGAGGCCTTTAAAACAGCCAGGGAAAGATTTATGGCCCATGGTATAAATACAGCAGCACTGGACGCCGAGGTGTGTGTTTTACATATCACCGGTATGGACAGGGCTGCCCTCTATCAGGAGTGGGACAGGACCCTAAAGGATCAGGAGCTCACCCAACATAATATTTTTATCAGCAGGCGGCTTTCCGGTGAACCGGTGGCCTATATCACCGGTCATAAGGAATTTATGAGTCTTGACTTTTGTGTAGATAAATCTGTGCTGATACCCCGACCAGAAACTGAGCTGCTGGTGGAAAAAGCGCTAGAAATTATGCCGCCCCTTCCTTTCATTGTGGATGTGGGTACCGGTAGTGGGGCCATTGCTGTTAGTTTGGCCTATTACAACAGGGAGGCCAGGGTTTTCGCTATTGACCGCTCGTTGGCGGCTCTGGCGGTGGCCAGAGACAATTGTATCAGGCACAGTGTAAGTGATAGGGTAGAGCTGCAACCTGGGGATCTTCTGCAGCCCCTTGTTGGGTCTGCACCGGCCGGCGCTGTTGATTTAATTGCTGCCAACCTGCCTTATGTTGCTGAAGGTGACCTTCTTGAGCTGCCCGGGGAGGTCAGAATGTTTGAGCCTCGCCTGGCCCTCGCCGGTGGGAGGGATGGGTTGGCCCATTACCGGCGGCTTATACCCCAGGCCATTGCCTGCTTAAAAGAAGGCGGTTACCTGTTGATGGAAATAGGGTTTGATCAGGGCCCTCGTGCCCGGGGGATTTTTGATCCACAGTTCTGGGCGGTGCAGATCCAACCGGATCTGGCCGGCCTGGACAGGCTGGTTGTGGCCAGGTACAAAGGTGCGGGGAAGCATTTTATTTAAATGTGAGGTTGTTTATTGTGCGGGGTATGAAAACATGCTGCATAAAGGTTGCTCGGGTCAACCCGGATAAAGATGCCATTGCCAGGGCGGCGATGGTTCTGTGCCGGGGGGGGCTGGTGGCTTTTCCCACAGAAACTGTTTATGGTCTTGGCGCTGCTGCTGCAAACACAAGAGCGGTAGCCAGGATCTTTGCGGTCAAGGGACGTCCCCCGGATAACCCGCTTATTATGCATATATCTTCCCGCAGCCAATTAAGAGCGCTTGTCAAGGACATAACTGTGGAAGCAGAATTGCTTATGGATAACTTTTGGCCCGGTCCCCTGACTATCATTCTACCTGCGGCTGCAGGAGTGCCTGATATAGTTACAGGCGGATTGACTACGGTAGCTGTGCGCATGCCGGATCACCCGGTGGCACTGGCATTAATAGAGGCGGCCGGTGTGCCCGTGGCGGCGCCCAGTGCAAACTTATCCGGACAGCCCAGCCCCACGCAGGCGGCACATGTATTGCAGGATTTCGATGGTCGCATCGAGGCTATCCTGGATGGTGGGCCCACCGGGGTGGGGGTTGAATCAACAGTTCTTGATTTGACCACCCAGGCACCCACAGTGTTAAGGCCGGGGGGAATAACCCTGGAAGAATTAAGCGGCTGCCTGGGTGGGGTGCATATAAATATAGCCGATGGGGCCGCAAAGTACGCCCACTATGCACCCCATGCTCCGCTCTGTCTGGTTTCTGGAAGTGGCCCGGCAGTGGCAAGCAAAATTCGTCAGCTGGCTGAGGCGGAAAAACGTAACGGCCGGCGGGTGGGTATTCTTACATATGCCGATAGCGAGGATTTTTCTTCCGCCGGAGAGGTGGTTTTTGTCGGCTGCAAAGGGAGCCCGGAGACAGTGGCAGCCGGGTTGTATTCAGCTTTGCGCCGTTTCAACGAGTTGGCTGTGGATATTATCCTGGTGGAAGGGCTAGAGGAAAAGGGAATAGGGTTGACAGTGATGAATCGTCTCAAGAAGGCCGCCGGCGGGCGTTTAATACAAGTGTAATTTGCATTACGGATACATAATAGATATACAGGGGCAGATCCCGGAGGGATTATGGGGTTTTTTACATTAATAATATTAGCTGTGGCCCTGGGCACCGATGCCTTTTCTTTGTGTTTGGGAATCGGTATGACCGGGGTAAACCGCAGGCAGGCGATAACTATCACTGTCACTGTGCTGATATTTCATGTGGTCATGCCGTTGGTAGGGTGGTATATAGGTGAATTGGCCGGTGCCTTATTCGGCCGCGTGGCATCCTTTATCGGGGCTGCCCTCCTCATCTACCTGGGTCTGCACATGATTTGGGATAGCAGGGGGCAGGGGCAGAAAGCAGGAGCGAAAATTAGCTTTAATGCCTGGGGCCTGATTCTACTGGGTGCATGTGTAAGCATGGACGCGCTTAGTGTGGGATTTACCCTTGGTGCACAACATGTGGAATTGCTGCGAACAGCAGCTACAATAGGCCTTGTGGCCGGTATTATGACTGCTGCCGGTCTGGTATGCGGACGCTTTATGAGCAGCCTGGTCGGGGAAAGGGCCCAGTTGTTCGGTGGGGTGGTACTCATTGGCATCGGCGTGAGACTCTTTTTTTAAAAACATTGTTTTCACCAGGGGATTTTGTGAATTTTATTATTCCTTAAAACCTGATCCAAGAGGGGGTTATTAGAATAAAAATATTTTTTATTTGCACCGGGAATACCTGCCGTAGCTGCATGGCAGAGGCACTAGCCGGCAAACTTCTGGAGGAAAGATTCGGCCCCAATAGTAAGATCAGTGTGAACTCTGCCGGCCTGGCCGCCTTCCCGGGGGATGCGGCCGCGCCGTTTGCCATACAGGTTATGGCCGGGGAGGGAATTAATCTTGCTGATCATCGGGCAACTCTTCTGACCGAGGAAAATGTGCGTGAGGCGGACTTAATCCTGACTATGACCCGGGCACACAGTGAGCAAGTGAACAGTCTGTTCCCCGGGAGCGATGAGAAGGTTTTCCTGCTGGCTGATTTTGCCGGACATGGCGGTGACGTGCCGGATCCAATAGGACAAACCCTGGAGACCTATCTTCAATGTGCCCGCAAGCTGGAGGAAATGATTATTAGGGTGCTGGACAAGCTGGGCTGAGACTGTGGATAAGGTGCTGTGGCAGACAAACATTTTAGGGGTTTAAAACGAAAGATTAATGCCGTCAGACTTAGAGGGAAAATTGTATTTATTGTAGAACCCTGTTAGTACACATGCTGCAAACACACTAGATAGAAAGAAGGTCTAAACCAAACATGAAGGTTGCATTGGCCGGTGATCACGGTGGTTTAAAATTAAAAGAACAGGTCGCTGGTTTTCTCAAGGAATGGGGGATAGACTATACAGACTTTGGTACATTTTCTGAAGATTCTGTGGACTATCCGGATTATGCCTTGCAGGTGGCGGAGGCCGTGCAAAGTGGTAATTATGAGCGGGGCGTGATTTGCTGCGGCACCGGTATCGGTGTGGCCATAACTGCAAACAAGGTGCCCGGTATTAGGGCTGCTCTGTGCCACGATACATTTTCAGCCCGGGCAGCGCGGGAACATAATAATGCTAACGTCCTTACTATGGGTCAGCGCGTTATCGGGGTTGGCCTGGCCAGGGAAATTGTCAAGGTCTGGCTGGAGGCGGAATTTACGGGGGGCCGCCATGGCCGCCGGGTAGATAAAATCTGTCTCATTGAGCAAAAATATAATTGTTGTAGCCGGTAACAATTACTGCCGGTCGGGGGAGGATGTTTTATGAAGTTAATGCGGTTTCTTGCAGAAGTTGACCCGGAAGTGA
>JABMJD010000026.1 GCA_013201395.1 Candidatus Syntrophopropionicum ammoniitolerans | reverse complement strand
ATCAATTCTGTGTTCCGATTAATCCCCGCTTTTGGTTCGGTTTTCACACGGTCTGCTGTCCCCGCGTCCCAGCAATTATGCCCGGGCCCTTGTAAAAACAGAAAAATCTGATATATAATTCATAAATAAAGAGCAAATTACCATATACAGCCACAGGCCGTACATTTTGTCACTCTTTGGGCAATACTATTATAGGAGATAAAATGCCATGAATACACAATTTGAACATATATTGTCACAAGTAAAAAAGCCCGCCCGCTATACCGGCGGTGAATGGAACTCCATTCGCAAGGGCTGGGACCAAACAGAAATTAAAACAGTTTTTGCCTTTCCGGATGTATACGAAGTGGGTATGTCCCATTTAGGGTTGCATATTTTGTACAACATTGTCAACAACCGGCGGGATGCCCTGATGGAAAGGGTGTTTGCCCCCTGGCCCGATATGGCGGAGCAAATGCGCGATCATAATTTGCCTCTCTTTGCCCTGGAATCACAAAGGCCGATAAAACAGTTTGATCTAGTTGCCTTTACCCTGCAGTATGAAATGAGCTTTTCCAACATACTTTATATGCTGGATTTGGCCGGTATACCCTTGCTGTCCAGGGACAGGAATGAGGACCACCCTTTGGTCATTGCCGGGGGGCCCTGTGCCTTTAACCCGGAGCCGCTGGCGGATTATATCGATCTTTTTGTCATTGGCGAGGGTGAAGATGTAATCAATGAACTGCTTGATCTATTACAGGTGGAAAAACAGAAAAAACGCAAAAAGGAAGAGTTTTTGCGCCGGGCAGTAGAAATTCCCGGCATATATGTGCCCTTCTTTTATGAAGTATCCTATGATGTTGACGGAGTGTTTTCCAGGATCAGGCCCACCCATCCAGACATACCCCAGAGGATAACAAAAAGGATCGTCAAGGACCTGGATGCAGCACCTTTTCCGTTAAAGCCGGTTGTACCGATTACGGCGGCCGTGCACGACCGGATGATGATTGAGGTTTTTCGGGGCTGTACCCGGGGTTGTAGATTTTGCCAGGCCGGTATTATCTACCGTCCGGTACGGGAGAAAAAACCGGAAACAGTATTACAGCAGGCGGCCGGACTGGTGAAAAACACCGGCTTTGATGAAATCTCTCTTACATCCCTGAGCAGCAGCGACTATACGCCGATTTTACAAGTGATCAAAGCTCTGGGCAAGGAACATGCCGGCAGAGGGGTTAATGTTTCACTGCCTTCCCTGCGGGCAGACCATTTTTCAATGGAATTGGCCAAAGAGGTCCAAAAGGTACGCCGCTCCAGCCTCACATTTGCCCCGGAAGCAGGCACGCAACGTTTGCGGGATGTAATCAATAAAGGGGTCACAGAGGAAGACCTGATGGAAACTGTAGGGGCGGCATTTAAGGAAGGCTGGCAGGCGGTAAAACTATATTTTATGATCGGCCTGCCCACAGAAACAGATGATGATGTGGCCGGGATTGCCTTACTGGCAAAAAAGGTACTGAAACTGGGACGCCAAAATGGTGTATCCCCCCGGCGCCTGAAAGTTACTGCTAGTGTGGCTTCATTCATCCCTAAACCCCATACTGTGTTTCAGTGGGAGCCCCAGGAACGGTTGGAAAATCTACGCCTGAAACAAGAAGCCCTCTTGTCACAAACACGAGAACGGGGTTTGGCGTTAAATTATCATGATGCCGACCTGAGCTTCATTGAGGCCGTATTTGCCCGGGGTGACAGACGCCTGGGGAGCGTACTGGCCAAAGCCGTTGCCTTGGGGTGCATTTTTGACGGTTGGTCGGAACACTTCAATATTGATCTCTGGCTGGAGGCCTTCAACCAGGCCGGGATTGATCCGGCGGCCTATGCCTACCGCCGTTACAATTATGATGACCCGTTGCCCTGGGATCACATTGATGCCGGTGTGTCCAAGCAGTATCTCATACTGGAGCATAAACGGGCCCTGGCGGGTACCGTGACCCCAGATTGCCGCAGTGGTGACTGCCCCGGTTGTGGACTGTGCCCTGCTCTGGAAATAGAGCCTTTCTATGCGGGAGGTGAGCAGTAATGGCCCGGTATAGAATGATGTATGGCAAAAAAGATGCAGCCAAATATATTTCACATCTGGATCTGATTAGGGCCTTTGAACGGGCGGCCCGACGAGCCGGTCTGCCGATGGCCTTTACACAGGGCTTCAATCCCCATCCAAAACTCACTTTTGCAGCCCCCCTGGCCGTGGGCATAGCCGGGGAGGCAGAATTTGCCGATATGGAACTAAATGGGGACATCCCCGCTGCAGTTGTGGCCGGGTCCCTGGCAGCAGCTTTACCGGAAGGCTTGCAGGTAATTGAGGTCAGGCAGGTAGCACAGTCGGCACCGGCCTTGATGGCAGTGGTTGATCATGCTGCCTACACAGCCAGAGCGGTGCTTTATGACCCTCCACAGAAAGAAAAGCTTAAAAGTATCATAGACAGTTTTTTGGACAAGCCGCAAATCATCATTCAGCGGCGTAATAAGAAGGGTGAAACAAGGGAATGCGACATAAAGCCCGGTATTTTTGCGCTGTCGGCCCAAATGAATGATGATATAATAGAATTGAAAACGGTATTGAAAACGGGAAGCAGCGGTAATATCAGAATTGAAGAACTAATTACCGCCTTGATGGAGCATAGTGGATTAGAGACAAAGGGGAATTTTATATTAAGCCGTAAATCCCTTTCCACTGCCGGTGGGGATGCAGAGGGAACGCTATGGTAAAGGATTGGCAATGTTAAATGTTGCCTTATTATGGAGAGGAAAGGTTTTATGTTAAAGGAAATTGTAGTTAATATTGGGGAAGAAGAAACCAGGGTAGCTGTTCTTGAGGACAAATTACTGGTAGAAATATATATAGAAAGATCCATAAACCAGCGCCTGGTAGGTAATATATTTAAGGGGCGGGTGGAAAATGTACTGCCCGGTATGCAGGCTGCTTTTGTCAATATTGGATTGGAAAAAAACGCCTTCCTGTATGTGGAAGACGCTTTACCGGCCAATTCACCCGACGGCAGCGGACAAGCCGGGTATGCCCTCGGAGCCAACATTTGTGATATTTTAAAACAGGGTCAAGAAATCCTGGTGCAAATAGTAAAAGAGCCCATTGGTACCAAAGGCCCCCGGGTAACCACCAACATCACCCTGCCCGGCCGTTACCTGGTGCTGATGCCCACCCTGGATTATATCGGCATTTCTAGAAGAATTGAGACTGAAAAGGAAAGAGAAAGGTTAAAGGAACTGGCAGGTGGTGTAAAACCTGAGGGAATGGGACTAATTGTTCGTACAGTGGCTGAAGGGGTGGAAGAAGAAGAGCTCAGTCAGGATATAGTCTTACTAACCAAATTGTGGCGAAAAATCCTCAGCAGGGCTTCCAGTGGTCCGGTGCCTAATGTGGTGCATCGTGACCTGGAACTAGTGCAGCGGATACTGCGGGATGTCTTTACTGAAGACGTGGATCGTTTAATCCTGGACTCACGTTATGAGTATGAAAAGGTGCTGGAACTGCAGGATATTTCTAACCCGCGCTTAAAACTAAAGGTGTTTTTAGATGAGCGGGAAAACATTTTTGAGGAATATGGTATTGAGCAGGAAATAAGAAAGGCCCTGGATCGCAAGGTCTGGCTCAAATGCGGTGGCTATCTGGTGATTGATCAGGCGGAGGCCCTGACAGCCATTGACGTTAATACTGGCAAATATGTGGGCTCTACTAATCTGGAGGATACTGTATTAAAAACCAATCTAGAGGCTGCCCGGGAGATTGCCCACCAGCTGCGTCTGCGGAAAATCGGCGGGATTATCATCGTTGACTTTATCGATATGACGGAAGAAGCACACCGTAGCGAAGTAGTGCGGGTCCTGGAGGAAGAGATTAAGAAAGACAAAACCAAGACAAATATTCTTGGTATTACCCAACTGGGCCTGGTGGAGATGACCCGTAAAAAAGTCAGGCCCAGCCTGGCCGAAGTCCTACAGAAGCCGTGCCCCTATTGTGAGGGTCGGGGCAAGGTCCTTTCCGAGGAAACATTGGGTATAAATTTTAAGAACAAAATCTATAATGCAGCCCGTCAAACGACGGCCCAGACCATCCTGGTGGAAGCTAACCCGGTGGTGGCGGCACGCCTGATTGGCAGTGGTGGGACCAGCTTGCGGGATCTGGAAAATAAGACCGGGAAAAGCCTTTATATCCGCGGTTCTACCAGTCATCATATCGAATCTGTGACCATTCGGCCGCTCCATGATACTGATGAAATCAAGGCCAACACACTTCCCGTTAAGCCGGGTGAAGTCCTGAAGGTGAAGGTTGAGGAGCCCCACATGACTAATTTTCATGACGGCATTGCCAGGGTGAATGGTTTTATCCTGGATATTGAAGGTGCTGCTGCTTTCGTGGGGGAAACAATTCCTGTGGAAGTGAATAAGGTCTACCGCACCTATGCCAAAGCCCGCCCCGTAAGAACATAGTAGGATTATTATGGTATTGACAAATAGACTTGGTGTGTTAAAATATTGTATCGTGGGTATTTTAAAAGCATAGTGGTACCGCGCGGAACAGGTCCTAAAAAGGTGGATTGAGTTTTCCATCCCCTACCTATTTCCGGCGTGTCCCTAAATGAGGGGGGTTGCAAATTATGTATGCGATTATTGAAACAGGCGGCAAACAGTACCGTGTCCGGGAAGGCGATCGGCTGAATGTAGAAAAGTTGTCTGTCCAGGCCGGTGAAGAGGTGGCCATAGACAAGGTGCTGGCTGTTGTAAACGGAGAAGAGGTCAAGATAGGTACGCCCCTGGTACTAGGTGCCAGGGTAACCTTGCGGGTGTTGCGAAACGGAAAGGCTAAAAAGATTATTGTTTTCAAATATAAAGCCAAGAAAAACTACCGGCGTAAGCAGGGCCACAGACAGCCATTTTCACAGGTTGTAGTGGAAAAAATCGAGGTATAATCGACAGATTTTCTTAACCGTATTTTTTAATAGAAGAGGTGATTTACTTTGGCACACAAGAAAGGTGTAGGCAGTTCACGCAACGGTCGCGATTCTAAACCCAAAATGCTTGGTGTTAAAAGAGGGGATGGACAATATGTTTCCGCCGGCAGCATTCTTGTCCGGCAGCGTGGTACCAGAATCCATCCGGGCGTCAATGTTGGTATTGGTAGGGATGATACATTATTTGCTAAAATCGACGGTATGGTCAGCTTCGACCGTTTGGGCCGGGACAAAAGAGCTGTTAGTGTGATACCGGAGAAGGTCGCTGTTTCATCATAAGCAAAGGAATTTAACAGGCTTGATTAGGCGATGAAAACACCGTTTTCTACCGTAAAGGTTTGAAAACGGTGTTTTGTTACTTACAAATATGCAAAGCCTGAAAGGAGTAGGGTGGGCAAATGGGCCAGCAAAAACTTTTAGAGGTAATCCAGGTGCAGAGGCATGATTTTCTCAACCATTTGCAGGTTGTATCCGGTTTTTTGCAGTTAAATAAACCGCAACAAGCAGGGAATTATATTAAACAGGTCATTGCCGACTTGCAGGTGATCAGCCAAACTGCCTGGTTAGTAATACCAGAGGTTACGGCAGCCCTATTAGTGGGCTTTAACGAGGCGGCAAAAATTCAAATGGAAATGCTGCTGGATGTGGACACCAAAATGGATGCATGCGCCGTACCCGATACTGAAGTAGGGAATGCGCTGGAGGTTGTACTGGATCACTTTTTTGAAAACCTTTCCCCCGCAAAGACTAGCAAACGGCAGTTTACCCTCGATTTTACTGAGGATCCAGGCAAATACACCATTTCTCTTTGTACCCGGGCATCCTACATAGCAGACTTCTTATCATTGGAAAAAGGCCTGACAGTGGTCCAGGAGCGTTTAAATAAATTTGGCGGGGCATGTGCAGGGAAAATTTCTGGTGACAATCAGGTGATTTATCTGGATTTTCCTAAAAGAAAAGGCAGGTGAGTTCATGTTTTTTGATCAGGCAAAAATATATGTCAAGGGCGGTGACGGCGGCAACGGCTGTGTGGCTATGCGCCGGGAAAAATATGTTCCGGAGGGGGGCCCCTGGGGCGGCGACGGTGGCCGGGGCGGTGATATTATATTCAAAGCAGATGAGGGTCTGCGTACCCTGGTGGATTTTCGCTACAAACGTCATTATAAGGCTGTCCGTGGCCGGCATGGGGAAGGAAAGAACAGGCATGGGGCAGCCGGTGAGGATTTGATCATCCGGGTGCCTGTGGGGACCCTGGTCAAAGATGACGATACGGGTGAACTAATTTGCGACCTAACCCAAAACGGTCAGGAAATTGTGGTGGTCCGGGGTGGTCGTGGTGGGCGGGGCAATGCCCGTTTTGCTACCCCCCACAACAAGGCACCCAAAATGGCGGAAAATGGCGAGCCGGGCCAGGAACGCTGGCTGAGCATGGAGCTTAAACTTCTGGCGGACGTTGGGCTGGTTGGGTTTCCCAATGTGGGCAAATCCACCATGATTTCCCGGGTATCGGCGGCCAAACCTAAAATAGCGGATTATCCTTTCACCACTATTACCCCTAACCTGGGTGTGGTTCGGGTGGGGGACGAACGTAGTTTTGTGATGGCCGACATCCCGGGTCTGATTGAGGGCGCTCATGCCGGATCAGGCCTAGGCCATAATTTTTTACGGCATCTGGAGCGTACCCGCCTGTTTATCCACGTTCTGGATATTGCCGGTAGTGAGGAACGTGATCCACTGACGGACTTCCAGATAATCAATAGGGAGCTGGCTCTTTACAACCCCGTGCTGGCAGAAATGCCCCAGGTAATTGCGGCCAACAAAATGGATCTGCCCGGCGCCGGCGACAATCTATCTCGGTTGGAAGAGGCCTACGGCGACGATTATGAAATATTCCCCGTTTCCGCTGTAACCGGTACCGGCCTGGACAAACTGGTTTACAGGGTGGCTGAACTAACGGAAGAGCTTCCTGTCCAGGTGCAGCAAGATATCCCGCAACAGGTGACTCATAAGGCTGAACCACGTTTCACTGTTCACCTCCAGGAAGGCATCTACCATGTCAAAGGCCGGGAAATTGAACGACATGTGGCTATGACCGACATGGAAAATGAAGAAGCAGTGGAACGCCTCCAATGGATCATGGAACGGATGGGTATCGAAGAGGAATTAAAAGCAGCGGGGATAAAGATTGGAGATACAGTAAAAATAGGCAAATTTGAATTTGAATTTTTCGAATAAACTGCTCCTTCAATTGGATCTGCAGCTATGATATACTTTTCCCGGGTGAGATATGTGACAGAGGATAGACATCGCAATTTTGACACCACTAAAAGAATTGTGGTCAAGGTTGGTTCCAGTTCCATTGCCTATTCCACAGGCAAGCTGAACCTTTTTCAAATGGAAAACCTGGTCAGGCAGCTGGCAGACCAGCATAACCAGGGCCGGGATGTGTTGTTGGTCAGCTCCGGCGCTATCGGTACCGGCGTGGGCAGGCTGGGCCTCACCCGCCGCCCCAAAACTATACCCGGCAAACAGGCTGCTGCTGCCGTAGGGCAGGGCTTGCTGATGCACATTTACGAAAAATTCTTTTCTGAATATGGGGTGACCACCGGACAGGTTTTGCTCACCAGGGAGGATTTCTCCGAGCGACGGCGATTTTTGAACGCCAGAAATACACTCCATGCTCTGCTGCAATTTGGTGTTATACCGGTGATTAATGAAAATGACACGGTAGCAGTTGACGAGATCAAACTGGGTGAGAACGATACACTATCGGCCCTGGTGGCCGGACTGGTTGATGCCGAACTACTGATCCTGTTATCCGATGTTCAGGGTTTATACACTGCTGATCCACGGCAGGATCCGGGGGCTTCTCTTATCGGGGATATTAAGGAGATAACCCCTGAAATTGAATCCCTGGCCGGCGGCGCCGGCAGTGGGCTGGGCACAGGCGGCATGACCACCAAGCTATTAGCGGCCCGGATAGCCGCCCGTTCCGGCGTGACCACTGTTCTGGCCTGTGCAGAAGAGCAGGACATCATTGCCAGGGTAATTAGTGGTGAGCAAGTGGGGACGGTGTTTTGGCCCGCGGGCAACAAACTGGAGAATAGAAAGCAGTGGATTGCCTATAGCTCGGCGGTATGCGGGAAAATATCCGTTGATCAAGGTGCTGCTACGGCTATGATTGAGCAGGGTAAAAGTCTGCTGCCCTCGGGTATAACCGGCGTGGAAGGGCTATTTGAAATGGGTGCTACAGTGAGCATTGTTGATCCGGATAACCAGGAAATCGCCAGAGGTATAACCTCCTATTCTTCAGCAGAGGTGGCACAGATCAAAGGGGTGCAGACAGGAGAAATATGCCGTATTCTGGGTTACAAGGATTACGATGAGGTGGTGCACCGGAATAATATGGTACTTAAACTGTGATATTTTACTAGGCCAATTTGGTTTTCCTTGCATTTAAGGCCAACAAACAGTACAATTTCTTTATGGGTAAAGAGAATGCAAGCAAGCGGCGCCTGGGTATCATGGGCGGTACGTTCGATCCGATTCATTACGGACACCTGGTCGCGGCTGAAGGAGCAAGACATGCTTTTAATCTGGAAAAGGTAGTTTTCATACCGGCCGGCAACCCGCCCCATAAGCCAGGTTACATTGTTGCCGAACCTTCAGTTCGTTATAAAATGACCTGCCTGGCGATTGCTTCCAATCCTTTTTTTTGCTCCTCTGCTATGGAGGTAGAGCGCCCTGGGCCTTCTTATACTGTTGATACAGTGCGTAAAATGGCGCACCTGTACCCGGAGAAAAGGATTTATTTCATTACTGGGGCGGATGCTATATTAGAGATTTTTTCCTGGAAGGATTCCCAGATCCTTTTGACAATGTGTAATTTTGTGGCTACCACACGTCCTGGTTACTGTTTAAAGGAATTAAATAAACGGTTTGATTCAATGCCAAAAGATGTTAAACAAAATATTTCATTCATGGAGGTTCCGGCCCTGGCCATTTCCTCCACCGACATCAGGCAGCGTGTACATGAAGGTAAACCAATAAAATACCTTCTTCCCGAACCGGTAGAGGATTACATATTAAGGAATAATTTGTATCAGTAATGAATTTGGAAAAATCTTTGCCTGACTAAATTTGCATTAGGACATTTTCTTTTGTAAATAATAGTCTAAGGAAAATAGTTTCTTTGAGAAAGAGGTGATTAGTAGATGGCGCGTACCTTATATGTGGGCAATCTACCGTGGGCTACTAAAGCTGATGATTTGGCGGATACCTTTTCCGTACATGGTGAAGTTTTAAGTAGCCGCGTTATTACTGATCGTGAGACCGGTCGTTCCCGCGGGTTTGGCTTTGTTGAAGTTCGTGATGAAGATGCGGAAGCAATGATCGAAGCCATGAACGGTAAGGAACTTGATGGTAGAGTTATTACTGTTAACGAAGCCAGATCTAGAGAAGAGAGATCAAGCGACATGTCCTAGACAGAAGCAGTATTTTCATGTTTAAATTAACAGGGCGCTTTAAACACCCGTGTTGTTTTCACAAAAACACGGGTTGCTTTTATTATGGGATGTGGGGTATTCTTTTGGGGTTGGGAGGCTGAAAGCGGAAAGTAGAAAGCAGAAAGCAGAAAGCCGAAGGCAGAAAGCGGAAGGCAGAAGGCAGAAGGCAGAAGGCGGGAAAGTGGATGTGGCCGCTGGTTGGGCGGTTGTAAGTCGGGAATCAGATAAAAAGACACCAGGACAGGGGAATGGGGACACACCTCTGTTCAGGGCCGGGCTTTGATGCTGAGGAATGTCCCCGATCTAATATGATGCTGAGGAATGTCCCCGATCTAGGGGCGAAGGGAGCTGCGTTGTAAGCCCTTCGGATAGATAGTCACAAAGGGGGAGACAAAAATTAGTGATGCTCTAACAATTTGCCGCAGGCGCATGGAAAAGGATGCCCTGGCCAGGCATTTGGGAATCAATTTAACAGAAATAAGGCCTGGTTATGCTTGTGCCACCCTGAAGGTAACACCGGAACTGCTTAACGGGGAAGGCCTGACCCATGGAAGCACAGTATTTGCCCTGGCCGACATTGTTTTTGCCGCCGCTAGTAATTCACATGGACCATTAGCGCTGGCTCTTAATATCAGTATAAATTTTTTAAAAGCGACCAAAGTGGGCGCTGTGCTTACGGCCGAGGCCAGGGAAGAAAACCTGACCCGGAAAACCGGGCTCTACCGTCTGGAAATAAAGGACGAAAAAGGTGATCTGGTAGCAGTAGCAGAGGGTATGGCTTTTATTAAGGGAACCAAAAACACAAATCATTAATATCTATTGGATAAAAGGTATGTTTTTTTATAAAATGGTTTTTACTATACAGGAGGAAATATTGCAGTAAAGCAAGAATAAGTTATTAACAAGGGACACAAACAAAAAAATATTATAAGGGGGAATGGCATTGCCATTAAGTCCACAAGCAGTTGTAAATATTGCTGTGCAAGCCGCGGAAAATAAAAGGGCCATGGATGTGACCGTTCTGGAAATTAGATCGGTATCCACTATAGCCGACTATTTTATCATCTGCGGTGGTCGTACGGATATCCAGGTTCAGGCAATTGTAGAGAATATACAGAAGGATTTGAAAGAAAAAGGGACTATTGCCCTGCACCGGGAGGGTTTCCGGGAAGCCAACTGGGTACTGCTGGATTATGGTGATGTTGTTATCCATGTATTTCAAGAAGAAGAGCGGCAGTTTTACAATTTGGAGCGCCTATGGGGCGATGCCCGTGTGGTTGATGTCCCTGTAAACGCCTAACTGACGATGTAATCAATCTATATTGTTGACATATTAGGATCTATGTTTTATAATGGTTTTCAGTTTTAAATTGCAAGACAATGATAAGGAGCAGTAAGCAACGCGGTTCTTTAGAGAGTCGCCGGTAGGTGCAAGGCGATGGACAGGGTTGCCGAAACTCGCCTTGGAGTTGTCCGGGGGAAGGGCAGTACCCTGGACCGGTGGCACCGATATCGCTACAAGAGGGTAAAGATGGGGCTGTGGCGCAGTGGGAGCGCGCTTCCTTGGCATGGAAGAGGCCGCGGGTTCAATCCCCGCCAGCTCCACCATAATTACTTTGCCAAAAAGGGTGGTACCGCGGGTAAAACCTCTCGTCCCTATTTTAGGGGGATGCAGAGGTTTTTTGCATGTTTTGGATAAATGATGGCGAGGTTAGCTAAGGGGGAACTAGATTGAAAGCAAAATATGACTTTACTGAAATAGAAAAGAAATGGCAGGATCACTGGGCAGAGGTTGACCTTTACGCCGTCCCTGATTTTTCTGATCGGCAGAAATATTACTGCCTGGAAATGTTTCCATATCCTTCAGGCAAGCTGCATATGGGTCATGTCAGGAATTATTCCATAGGTGATGTGGTGGCCCGTTTTAAGACTATGCAGGGGAGGCATGTGTTGCACCCGATGGGGTGGGATGCCTTCGGTCTACCGGCTGAAAATGCTGCCCTCAAGCACGGTGCCATTCACCCGGCAGACTGGACCCACGATAATATAGATAAAATGCGGCAGCAGCTAGAGCAACTGGGTATTAGCTATGACTGGAACAGGGAATTTGCCACCTGCGATCCGGAATATTACCACTGGACACAGTGGCTTTTTCTCCAGCTATACCACCGGGGTTTGGCTTACAAAAAAATGTCTGCTGTCAACTGGTGCCCCGATTGTGCCACAGTGCTGGCCAATGAACAAGTAGTTAACGGGGGCTGTGAACGCTGTAAGGCAACTGTAGAAAAACGGGAGCTGGCCCAGTGGTTTTTCAAAATTACAGACTATGCTGATCGCCTCCTGAAGGACATGGATCTTCTAGCGGGTTGGCCGGAGAAGGTAAAAACCATGCAGGAAAACTGGATTGGCCGCAGCGAAGGCGCCGAGATAGATTTTAAAATAGAAGGTACGGAGGATATTTTAACAGTATATACGACCCGCCCGGATACTGTCTTTGGCATTACCTACATGGTCCTGGCTCCGGAACATCCGTTAGTGGAAAAATTGATCGCCGGATCAGCAAAAAAGGCAGAAGTGAGGGCTTTTGTTAATCAGGTTAAAAGCCTTAGTGAAATAGATCGGACCTCAACTGAGGTGGAAAAAATCGGTTTACCCCTGGGGGTTAACTGCATTAATCCCCTAACTGGTGAAAAAATCCCGGTGCTGATTGCCAATTACGTTCTTTTAGAATATGGTACCGGCTGCGTTATGGGAGTACCGGCCCATGATCAGCGTGACTTTGAGTTTGCTCAGAAATATAATTTCCCGGTGCGGGTAGTTATTCAGCCAGCCGGGGCGGAGCTGAAGTCTCAAGATATGCAGGCCGCCTATGAAGAAGAAGGGCTGCTGGTCAACTCCGGCAAATTTAATGGCCTACCTAACGAAAAGGCGATCAAGGAAATCACTGCTTATCTAGAAGAAAAGGGACAGGGCCGGTTTAAGGTGACATATAGACTGCGGGACTGGCTGATTTCCCGCCAGCGTTACTGGGGTGCACCGATCCCCATCATATATTGCGACGTTTGCGGTGTGGTGCCGGTGCCTGAAACGGACCTGCCGGTGCTGCTGCCCATGAACATGGCATATAAACCAACCGGACAATCGCCCCTGGCCGGTTACCCCGACTTTGTCAATACAACCTGTCCCCAATGCGGTGGCCTGGGGAAAAGGGAAACAGACACCATGGACACCTTTATGTGTTCTTCCTGGTATTATTATCGCTATACCAGCCCGGGGGAAACAGAGGGTCCCTGGGACAAAAACAAGGTTGACTACTGGCTGCCGGTAGATCAGTATATCGGCGGGGTAGAACACGCCATACTACACCTTTTGTATTCACGTTTTTTCACAAAGGTGTTCAATGACCTGGGATTGGTAAGCAATCAAGAACCTTTTACCAACTTGCTTACTCAAGGCATGGTCCTCAAGGATGGAGTCAAAATGTCTAAATCCAAAGGCAATGTGGTTAGTCCTGAGGAAATTATTGCCCGCTATGGGGCAGACACGGCACGGTTGTTTATTCTTTTTGCGGCACCGCCCGAAAGGGATCTGGAGTGGAGTGATCAAGGGGTAGAGGGCTGCTTCCGCTTTTTAAACCGTGTCTGGCGGTTGGTAGAGCCTTTGGTAGAGGTGTTGAAAAAAGCTCCTCACCGGCCGGCAACCAATCTTGTAGGTATCAACCGGGAGATGCGCCGCATCACCCACAAAACCATAAAAAAGGTCAGTGAGGATATTAGCACCCGTTTTAACTTTAACACGGCTGTCAGCGCAATTATGGAGCTGGTCAACACCCTTTATCAATTCAAGGAGGTGCCGGAATCCGATCGTGATCCGGCTGTGCTGAGAGAAGCGATAGAGTCAATGCTTTTGTTGTTGTCTCCTTTTGCCCCCCATATTACCGAGGAAATCTGGGCAGCAATTGGACACACGGGTAGTATACATCTGCAGGACTGGCCCCAGTACGACCCGGCGGCTATAGTAGAGGATGAAATTACAATAGTAGTGCAGATCAACAGCAAGGTGCGGGAACGCCTGTTGATCCCAGCCGGCCTTTCGGCGGCGGAAATGCAGGAAAAGGTAATAGGAAATGCGAAGGTATCAAGGTTGACAGAAGGTAAAAAAATTGTCAAGGTAATAGCGGTGCCGGATAAACTGGTCAATATTGTTGTGAAATAAAAATCCCTATTTCTACTTGTGCTTTGACCGGATATGGGGTATAGTTTATTTAAGTCTATATTTACAAAGTCTGTGAAGGAGAAAAGTAAACCGGACTCAGTCCCCCAGGGAGGGAGTGCCATCGATTGGAAGCACACCCGGGATATGACCTGTTGAAGTTCTCTCCGGAGACGCCGGCTGAAACCGCAATGCGCGGCAAGTAGGTTTGGCCGTAAGCTCCCAACGTTAAAAGGGAGGGGGTATCGGAATGTTTATTCCCGTACTTTTTGCCGAGAGGGTGCCATGGCTTTGCTCATGGAACCAAACTAGGGTGGTAACGCGGTAAGCTTAAAACTTCTCGTCCCTGATGGGCGGGAAGTTTTTTATTTGCGGATCTAGACATTCCCATACGCTATAAGAGGGCCATTTTGTGGCCAATAAGGGTGGTACCGCGGAAACCTGCCGTTTTCGTCCCTGTAGGGGGAGCGGCAGGTTTTTATATTTTCATCTGAATGGAGGCCTATAAAATGGTAGTGGTAATGGATTTAGCATCCGGACCGGAGCAAATTGCGGCTGTGGAGCGCAGGTTGGAGCAATATGGTTTTGAAATCCACTTTATCCGTGGGGTAAAGCGCCTGGTCATCGGTGCGGTTGGGGATCGCCGGGAGATTACCTCTCTGGGATTGGAAGCGATGCCGGGGGTGGAAAAAATAGTGCCCATTATGAAGCCTTACAAGCTGGTTAGTAGGGAATCTATAGGGAAGCCCAGCATAGTCAAGGTGAAGGACGTGACCATTGGAGACAGGTCTTTGGTTATTATCGCCGGTCCTTGTGCAGTTGAAAGCAGGGAACAACTGCTGGCCGCTGCGACTAGAGTGCGTGCGGCAGGTGCCAATATTCTGCGGGGCGGTGCTTTCAAGCCGCGGACTTCCCCTTACAGTTTCCAAGGGCTGGAGGAAGAAGGGTTGAAAATTATGTCAGAAGCTGCACAGGAAACAGGCCTGATCACTGTAACTGAAATAATTGATGAAGCCAGCCTGGAATTGGCACTGAAATATGTGGATATGCTCCAGGTGGGTGCGAGGAATATGCAAAATTTCCAACTGCTGCGCCAGGTAGGACGCTCGGGCCGACCGGTTATATTGAAGCGGGGTTTTTCTTCTACTGTGGAGGAATGGTTGATGGCAGCCGAGTACGTTGCCTCCGAGGGTAATGAAAACGTGGTCCTTTGTGAGCGGGGAATTCGCACTTTCGAAAATGCAACTCGAAACACCCTTGACCTCAGTGCCATTCCCCTGATCAAGGATCTGAGCCATCTTCCGGTGATAGTAGATCCCAGCCATGCCACCGGGGTGCAGCGGCTGGTAGCGCCGATGGCCAAAGCAGCGGTAGCGGCAGGAGCCGACGGTGTACTCGTGGAGGTCCACCCTGAACCGTGCAAAGCACTTTGTGACGGTCCCCAGTCCCTGACGCCTGAGGATTTTGACCAGCTGATGGCTGAACTGCGCCTGGTGGCGTCGGCTGTCGGGCGTGTTGTGGGGGGAGGCAGTATATAATGACTAGGATCGGCTATCTAGGGCCGGAGGGGACATTTTCAGAAGAAGCGGCCATCCTTTATGCAGCAGGCCGGGAAGTTACCATTGCAGACCGCCCTTCCCTGGAGGACATCTTCGGGGACGTGGCTGCTGGCCGGCTTGATCAAGGGGTGGTACCGGTGGAGAATTCAACAGAGGGAGCTGTTGGGGCTGTGCTTGACCTGCTGGCCGGACCGTATAATCTGTGTGTGCACGGGGAGATTTTTTTGCCCGTCAGACAGACCTTAATGGCCGGGCGGGGTCTGAGGCTCGAGCAGGTGGAAAAGGTGATTTCCCATTACCAGGCCCTGGAGCAATGCCGTGGTTTTCTCCGCCGCAAGCTTCCCACGGCTTTATTAGAGGAATGTGCCAGTACGGCAGCGGCTGCCGGTAGGGTTGCGGCCAGCGCTGCCCCCTGGGCGGCCCTGGGGCCGGCGAGGGCAGGCCTGAAACACGGGTTGCAGGAGATAGTGCCCAATGCCAACGACTACCCGGACAACGTGACGCGCTTTTGGATTCTGGGCAAGGAACCCCGCCCTGCCGAGTCGGAACATAGTTATAAGACATCGATTGTATTTGGCCTGGGCGATAGCCCTGGAGCATTGTACACCATATTGCGCGAGTTTGCCGTGCGCGGGATAAACCTGACCCGGATTGAATCCAGGCCGGCTAAAAAAAATCTTGGTGAGTACCTTTTTTTCATAGATCTGATCGGTGGGCAAGAGGAGATCTCGGTTCGGGAAGCATTGCTAGAGGTGAATTCAATTACTCAAGATTTAAAAATTTTGGGTTCCTACCCGGTTGAGGCTTAAGAAGCCAGGCCTTTTATTCAGCCTGACTTCCTAAAAATATATTCACAAATAAAAAATTACGCTGTTGTCAAAATCCTATAAACCCTATCAGGTTATGTTTAGTTCCCTGTTCATCCGATCCCATTTCATCTATGTTAAAATTCATCTTAACTGCTTTCATCTTCTTTCAAGCCATACCTCTGGATCTTCCTATAGATAGTAGCCCGGCTGATACCCAAAGCCTGGGCTGCTTCTATTTTCCCCTCATCGCTCCAGCCAAACCTGTCCAGGGCTGTTTTGATGGCTTCCTTTTCTAACTGATCCAGCCTGAGCAGCCTGCCCTCGCTAGTGATGCTGATTTTGACTTTTTTCCTGGTTCCCTCACGGATTTCCGGGGTGAGGCTTTCCAATGAAATTAGTTGGCCTTCTTCCAGGTTAATAGCATATTCTACTGTATATACCAGCTCCCTGACATTACCCGGCCAGTAATATTTAACACAGGCCTTCATCGCCTCATCACTAAAACCCCGGATATCTTTATCCAGCAGTCTACTGAAGCGTTTCATGTAAAAATCAAGGAGTAGCGGTATATCCTCCCGCCTTTCCCGTAGAGGCGGTATTTCTAGTGGGATGACACTGAGCCGGTAATATAGTTCATCCTGGAAAAGATTTTTCCGGACCATTTCTTGCAGGTCATTGTTTGTGGCGGCGATAATGCGTACATCAACGGGGATTAACCTGTTGCCGCCTACCTGCTCAATATGTCCATCCTGTAGATACCTTAAAATCTTGGCCTGCAGGTAAAGGGAAAGGTTACTAATTTCGTCAAGGAATATTGTGCCGCCGTCGGCCAGTTCGAATTTGCCTTGTTTGCCGCCCCGCCTGGCACCGGGAAAAGCTCCTTCATCATAGCCAAAGAGTTCGGTTTCCAGCAGGTTTTCCGGGATGGCGCCGCAGTTAATGGATACAAAAGGCTTTTGACCATAGGGCCCACCGGCATGAATAGCCCGGGCAAAAACCTCTTTTCCCGTGCCGCTTTCCCCGACTAGCAGTATGGTTTGGTTGCCGGGGGATTTTTTGATCGCTTTGGTTTTGACTTTGATAAAAGCCTTGCTGACACCGATTAGGTTTTCAAAGTCAACCATTTCCTGGGTGCTCATAATTTCGTAGGCCAGCCTTTGGGTTTCCTTGAAATCGCGGAAGGTGGCCACGACCCCTGCTGTGGGTCCATCATTTACTTTGATTGGCCTGGTAGTATTCAAAAGATGCAGTCTGCGCCCGCCAAAGTTGAATAACACCTCTCGTGAGTCAAAGCCTTTTCCTTCCTGCAACACTTCAAAGAGGGGCAGGGCAGGAAACATTTCCCCGGCGTTTTTGCCAATCACATGTTCTTTTTTGGTGCCAAAAAGGTGTTCGGCAGAGCGATTGAAATGGGTCACAGTGCCTTCACTATTTACTGCTACCACACCTTCGTAAACAGCATCCACCAGCGCCTCTAAACGGTTGGCCATCAACATTCGTTCTGCAGTAGCCTCCCGTTCCAGCGCCTTGCTGCTGATGAGATCCGCCATGCGTCTGATAAATTCAATTAACGATTCGCTGTTTTTGGATAGGGTTTCCTTCTGGATGTCATCAAAGGCAGTGAGGCTGATGGTGCCGATGACCTCCTCTTCGGCAGTGATGGGGTAGACTATGGAGGCCTTGTAAAAACAGCGTCCGGAAAGAGGGCAGGACAGGCAAATTGAATGGAAGCCGGCCTCCTTGATAAAGACATGGGTGCCTGTCTGCAGCACATGCTTGTTGACAAAGCCGCGCAACAGGCGTGATCCCACATCGTTGCGGACGATCCCGGTACCGGCCACCCGGACCAGTTCCGTATCAATAATTTCCGCTTCCACCTTTAATACCGAAGCAATCGCTTCAGCTACTCGTTGACCATCTTCACTGACCTGGGCCAGCCTAGACATAGATTGATAACTCTCCTTTAACTGGTAATCAATACTGTCATTCTACAGGAAAAAGAAAAATCCCTTCATTCGGCGGGTTGTACCCGGGCCAAAGATGGGACATATGACATATTTTTGTCGGTATTGTATATTAGGCCGCCGGCTGGCTGGCGGAATTCCAACCCATGTCCAGGGCTTTTTGGTTTAAAGCCTCTGTGCCGCGGGGAATACGGGACATCAGGGCTTCTATTAAAGAATCCTTTGTGACTACACCGGTGGCTGCAGCCAGGGCACCCAGTGCCACAACATTGGCCACCATTTCTTTGCCGATTTCCCTGGCTATTTTGCTACAGGGTATTTGATATATGCGGGCGGTTGTGGCCGGTATCTCATCTATATATGTGCTGTCAACCATGAGGATGCTGTTTTCACCCAGCATACCGATAAATTTTTGCAGAGCTGGTTTGCTCATGGCCAGCAAAACATTAGGCTTTGTTACCAGAGGGTAGTCGATTTCCCCATCGCTGATAATAACTTCAGCTCTACTGGCACCGCCACGAGCTTCCGGGCCATAGGATTGAGTTTGGACAGCGTTTTTTCCATCTCGGATCACTGCCTCTGCCAGGATTTGCCCGGCCAGGATTAACCCTTGACCGCCGGTGCCGCTCAGTAGTATTTCGTAGTTTTGTGATGACACGGTTTATCCCTCCTTAGGTATACCCTGGGCTTTTTTAATGAGAAGATCGTAAACTTCTGTATATTCAGGTGCTTCGGCCTTATACAGTTCGCCGACCGCAAATTTTCCCTGCATTTCTTTAGGTGTTAAATTTCTTGCTTTTTGCACCGGTACAGCATGCTCCTTTTGCCAGATCATCATGTCGTAGCCACTGCCCATTTTGTTGCGGCGTCCATAGGATACGGGACAAGCAGTTACTGCTTCGATCAGGCTGAAACCCTTGTGCGTAGCCCCGGCCACGATCAGGTTTGTGAGCATGGTGGCGTGGTAGGTGGTGCTTCTGGCCACATAGGTGGCCCCGGCCGCTTTGGCCAGCTCTGCTAGATCAAAATTACGTTCAATGGTATTATAAGGAGCAGTAGTGGCCATAGAATCCAGTGGTGTCAGAGGGGAATACTGGCCCCCGGTCATACCATAGATATGGTTGTTAAAAATTATTGCCGTAAGGTCGATATTACGCCTGGCGGCATGAATCAAATGGTTTCCCCCAATAGAGGCGGCGTCCCCGTCACCCATAATGACAAAGACCTTGAGCTCGGGTTTAGCCAACTTAATACCGGTGGCGAAAGCCAATGCCCGGCCGTGGGTTGTATGTAGCGTGTCGAAGTCCATATATCCTGCCGCCCGGGAAGAACAGCCGATGCCGGACACAATCACAGTATTATTCTGATTGCAGTTTATTTTGGTAAAAGCCCGCACCATAGCACCAAGAACAATCCCGTTACCACAACCGGGGCACCAGATGTGGGGCAGTTTATCCATGCGCAGATATTTTTCAACGCTATTTTGCATGTTTTTTCACCCTAACTTCTGATTTGATAGCATCCAGTATTTCATCCGGCCTGATCATTCCCCCGGTAACCCGGTTAATGCCGATAATTCTATTCTCTTTCCCAGCTACCTTTTCAACCTCGCCAATTAACTGACCCAGGTTTAATTCGGGTACAATAATGCTGCCGGCTTGGGCGCACATAGATGCTGTTTCTTTTGCCGGGAAAGGCCAGATGGTAATCGGGCGAAACAGTCCGGCTTTGATCCCCATATCTCTTGCTTTTCTCACTGCACCTTTAGCGGCCCGGGCCACTGCCCCATAAGCAATAACAATCACGTCGGCATCCTCAGTCATAAAGGATTCCGTCATGGTTATTTCATCCAGGTGATCCATGATTTTGTCATGCAACCGGTTGGTTAAAAAGGATGCCTTTTCTGCATCTGTAGTGGGTGAACCACTTTGATCGTGGGTCAGTCCGGTGACATGGTAGCGATATCCCTCGCCAAAATTGGCCATAGGTGGTATGCCGTCTGCATCAGGTTTGTAAGGCAGATATTTTTCAATGCCAGCTGCTGGTTTTTTTCGGTTGATTATCTCTATTTTAGATGGGTCCGGTAGGATTACTCTTTCCCGGCTATGCCCGGTTATTTCCTCTGACAGCAGGATCACCGGGGTGCGAAAACGCTCAGATAGATTAAAAGCCTGTATTGTCAAGGTAAAGGATTCCTGTACCGAGGAGGGGCATAAGGCGATCATCGGGTGATCTCCATGAGTCCCCCAACGGGCCTGCATGATGTCCCCCTGGGCGGTAGCCGTGGGTATGCCGGTGCTGGCACCGAACCGCTGTACATTGACTACCACACAAGGTACTTCTGTCAGGACGGCGAAGCCCAGGTTCTCCTGTTTCAAGGAAAATCCGGGACCGCTGGTGGCAGTCATAGATTTTGAGCCGGTCAGGGAAGCGCCGATAACAGCAGCCATGCTGGATAATTCGTCTTCCATTTGGATGAATTTGCCGCCGACGAGGGGCAGTTTCTTTGCTAGTATTTCGGCTATCTCAGTAGAAGGGGTGATCGGATACCCGGCAAAAAAACGTGCACCTGCCGCCAGGGCCCCTTCAGCGATAGCCTCATTGCCCTGCATTAAACGGGCAAATGGAATAATGTCGGTCATTGTGTCAAGCCACCTTTACAAAAATAGCATAGTCGGGGCAATGGTTTTCGCAGTTGCGGCAACCAGTGCAGAGAGATTGATTGGAAACAGATACCTTGCCGTCGCCGGCCAGGGAAAGCACCCCGGGACAAAGTGCAACACAGATACCGCATCCCTTGCACATGGCTGTGCTAACGGAAATTGTGCGGCAATACGCTTTTGCAGTAGCTTCTAATGCCATAATATTCACCTCAAATCCTTTTCGTAGATAGATGATGCTAATCTATAAAATTATGTCATATTGAGATTGTAGGGCGTGAAGCCTTTTGTTTGTTGCTATCTCCTATTGAGATATATCTCATTATAAGACAATATTTTTCATCTAACTTATATTTTACCCTTTTTGCCCGTAATGTAAAGTGGTATTTCATTAAAATTAATGAATTCCCAAATATATTTAGCAAAGGCTGGTGCTGGGTCCTAATTTTAGGAGAGCCCCGGCCGTTACCAGGGTGAATTTCCTGGCCCTGCCGGCCGTGAATCGCTGGTTTTGCAACATTTTCCATAAAAAAGGAGGAAAAAGTTGTAACTGGTGGAATTAACCTACCATGACATTTTTTTATTTTTGATAGGCCGGGGTGTCGGGGTTGATCCAGATAGAAAAAAGACAACAGTTAATTCTCCTCCTGTTGGTGGGGATCATTTTATTTGGCGGTGGTTACAGGCTGGCCCAGGTAAAAGAACGGGCTGCTGTTGTACCGGTGGTGGAGACACCGGCGCCGGAGGAAAATAAGGTAAAAAATATCAGTGTGCATGTTATTGGGGCTGTGGCCAATCCCGGTGTTTATGAGCTGCCTGCCGATGCTCGGGTGACCAATGCTGTTAATATGGCCAATCCCCTGGGTGAAGCTGATTTGCATGCCTTAAAACTGGCGGCCAAAATTGTTGACGGTCAGGATATCTATGTCCCTTACCAGGGTGAACGGGACGGCCCAGTGGCAGCAGGTAACCAGTTAGCAGCGCCCGGTGCCGGCCGGGACGTTTTTTCTGCCGGGATGGGTGCTGCTGCCGGGGGACAGGTCAACATAAATGATGCTGATCAGACCCAGTTGGAGACCTTACCCGGTATCGGCCCGGCTCTGGCCCAGCGTATTATTCAGCATCGGGAAGCAAATGGTCCCTTTCAGTCCCCAGAGGATTTGAAAGATGTTTCTGGCATTGGTGATAAAAAATTTGCCGACCTCAAGGACAAAATAACTGTGTATTAGTGGGACAACAAACAATCTTCAATGAAGTCATTTATTTCCCACATGATCAGTTCTTTGTCATAGTCGACCACAGCCATATGTCCCGACTTCTTGAGCCAAGTAAACTTTTTGGCGGCTGTGTTCACAAGGCCGTTGTAGATAAAAGGTCCATTGCTGCTGGGGATAATACCATCGTCATGGGTCTGAAAGACTAGGGCGGGTACGGTAATATGTTTTAGTTGGGGCCGGACCAGTCGCAACAGGTTAAACAGTTGAATTATGGCCCCCGGCGGAGCAATTTTATAAGAAAAGTGGGTTTTACGGGCCCCTGGATCCTTGATATGGTTTTCCAGCATCTTTTTGTGCTGTAGCAGGCGTTTGAGGGGGCGCATCAGGTACATTTTCGGTTCCAGATATACTGGTGCGCAAATGGTGATTACCCCGTCAACCTGGTAGTTTGCTGCCAGGTGCAGGGCGATGGTACCTCCCATAGAAAACCCGATTAGAAAGACATGGGAGCATGTTTTTTTTAGTTCAGTTAGGCCGGCTGCGGCTGCATCTATCCAGTCCTTATGGCTCCGGCCCCTTAAATCCAACGGTTTTGTGCCATGCCCATTTAGTAGGATACCCTTAACGGTCGGACCCTGATCATGCAGGTATCTGCCCAGGGGAATCATTTCCCCTGGTGTACCGCAAAAACCATGAATTAAAAGGCAGCCCACACTGCTGCCGGGAAAATGAAATTGTTTTGTGCCCATGATTGCTACCCCCGGGTGGTAACCTGTATTTTGTATCTATTTTAAATATTAATGCCGGAAGTCCTGTTTGATCTTGGACTATTTTTCTCGGTCCAACATAAAAACAAAATGTTGTTGATGGTGTGATGATGAATAGGCCTGTGGTTGTGATCACAATCTTTTTTGTGGTCGGTATTCTAATCGGGGAGATTACTGCTCTCAAGGCGTCTGTGGCCTTTATGTTGGCCGCTTTTTCTTTTGTTGTTGCCATTTTCGGATACCTGTTGGCCTGGCGAAGAAATGATCGACTGCTGCTGGTCATCTTTCTCATGCTGGGTCTTTCGCTGTCAAGCCTTTGGGTTGAAGGCAGCGAAACCGCCCTGATCAATTATGATGGCCAGCGGGTGGTATTGACCGGTCAGGTGGTGGCGGAGCCCGATGTTCGTGTGGACAAGGTGTATTATTTACTTCAGGCCCAGGAGCTGACCAAGTCGGGCCAAACCCAGTTGGTGTCCGGAACAGTCCGCCTGCAGTTAAAAGATCCCAACCAGATTTTTGCCTATGGTGATGTGCTGTGTGCTAAAGGTTTGCTCAGCCATCCGGATCCGCCGGGCAATCCCGGGTTGTTTGATTACCGGACCTATTTGGAACGTCAAGGGATCAGGGTGGTTTTGATTGCCAGGGAAAATGACGACATTAGGAAAATTGGCACCGGTGGAGCCAATCCACTGCAGAATGCTGCCTTGCTGGTAAAGCAAAAAATGTCGACAGCGGCCACCCATTCCCTGTCTCCTGGCCATGCCACTATTATCAATGGCATAATTTTTGGCGTACAGGGTCCGATTGATAATGAAACCAGGCGGGTTTTTTCCGAAACCGGTGTAGTGCATATACTGAGTGTATCCGGGCTGCATGTGGGACTAATATTGGGGGGCCTGCTGGCGCTGCTGCGGCTATTGCGGTTACCACTTCTCTGGACAGCCCCGTCGGCCACACTTCTATTAATTGTTTACGCTATGATGACCGGCATGAGGCCGGCAGTGACACGGGCGGTGATCATGGCCCTGCTTTTCGTGTGGGCTCACCATTTTGGCCGGGATACGGATTGGCCTACAACCCTGGCCCTGGCGGCTCTAATTATTTTGCTGCGCAACCCACTACAAATTTACCATCCTGGATTTCAATTATCTTTTGCTGCTACCTGGGGTATTCTTTATCTAGGGCCCTTTTTGACCAACAGCGGGTTAAAACTGCTGCGGGCACCGCCCGGCAAAACCGAGAAATTGGCCCTGCAGGCACTGGCAGTTACCCTGGCTGCCCAACTGGCCACAGTCCCACTGGTAGCCTGGTATTATAACTTGATCTCCCCTGTGTCCATTGTCGCCAACATGGTGGTTGTACCTCTCACCGGCTTGATTATGCTGCTGGGTGTATTAGCCGCCTTTTTGGGCCTGATTTGGCTGCCTCTGGCTTCCCTGATAAATGTCAGTACGGGCCTGGTTTTAGATATATTTTTGACCTTGATATTTTTCTGCCGCCGGCTCCCGGGAGCGGTTGTTTTCTTGACCACACCGCCCATTTTACTAGCGGCGGCCTGGTATGCCGGCTTGCTGGCTTTAGTAGAGGATTATGCCGGGTGCTGCCGGGAGACTGTGGGACAATACACCAAAAGATGGGGATGGGTAGCGGTAGGGGCTGCTCTGGCTGTGGTTTTGGTTTTGCTCTGGTGGCCCTGGTCCGGCAGGCAGGAACTAGCAGTTCATTTTCTTGATGTGGGGCAGGGTGACAGTATCCTGATCCAGACCCCCAGGGGTAAAAACATGCTTATTGATACCGGGGGCAGGTTGGGCGAATTAGATAGCGGAGTGGGGACCGGTGACCAGATAGTAGAGCCCTACCTGAGGCGAACCGGAGTGCACAAGCTGGATGTCCTGGTGCTCAGTCACCCCCATGAGGATCACTGTGGGGGGGCTGTTTGGTTGATCAAAAGGTTCCCCATAAAAATGGCTGTGGTTACATACACCGGTGCCGATGACAGCACAGCAGCGGCAGGTGTGCCGGGAGCTTATCGGAAACTGCTGGCGGACCTTGCGGCCGGGGGGACCCCTGTAGAAGTGGCCCAGGCCGGATCCCGTATTGCTCTGGATCAGGATGTAAATATAGAAATCCTTTGGCCGGAAGAGGGTAAAAACCTGGAATCGGACGCGGATCTAAACAACAGCTCCCTGGTGATTAAGGTTACCTATGGCCACCGGTCTTTTATCTTTACCGGTGACGCTGAGCTGGCGGAACAAAAGGAACTGCTGCGGGCCGGGGTAGACCTGGCATCAGACGTGCTCAAGGTCCCTCATCACGGCAGTCGTTCCCTGTTGCCGGAGCTGGTGGAACAGGTTCAGCCAGAGGCGGCGGTAATCTGTGTGGGGGCCTACAATAGCTTTGGCCATCCAGCCCAGTTTACCTTGGATCTCCTTGATGCTGCCGGTGCCAAAATTTACCGCACAGACCTGGATGGCGCTGTTGTAATGCGCACAGATGGCAATAGCCTGAACATTACCAGGGGCAGGGAAAGGGAATAAGGCAATAATATTGTAGGGATAAACCAGTGGCTTCATAGAGGGTTTTTTTGTATAATAATTTAAAGCAACCTGGAGCGAGGTGGCGCTTTTGGACATATTTTTAACAATTGCCGAAGGTAAAATCAAAGAGGCCATGCGTAATGGGGAACTCGACAATTTGCCCAATAAAGGCAAACCCCTCAACCTGGACGATACGGCCCATATTCCGGCGGAGCTGCGGGCAGCCTACACCATTTTAAAAAATGCCGGCGTGCTGCCGGAAGAAATGGAACTAAAGAAAGAGATAGTTTCCCTGCAGAAAATGATTGATAGCTGCCACGAAACAGAAAAAGGTTCCCTGCAGAGAAAGCTGACCAATAAAATACTCAAATTCGATATGTTAATGGAAAAAAGGACATTGAACCACACCTTAGGAGCATATAAAGGCAAAATATATGATAAACTAACCAGCGGCTAACCTGGGACAGGGGGACAGCAGACTGTGTGAAAACCCCCGGATATACCGTGATGAACCCCTGAATATGGTATAA
>JABMJD010000073.1 GCA_013201395.1 Candidatus Syntrophopropionicum ammoniitolerans | reverse complement strand
TTATACCATATTCAGGGGTTCATCACGGTATATCCGGGGGTTTTCACACAGTCTGCTGTCCCCCTGTCCCACTACCGTTCCATAACAACCCTGCCGCCGACCATAGTTAGCCGGGGTAGTCCCTTGAGGCGGCGTCCGGCAAAGGGTGTGTTGCGGCTTTTGCTCACAAATTTGGCCGGGTCCACTACTTCTTCCAGCTCCGGATCAATAATGGTAATATCGGCGTCTGCCCCAGGGGCCAGGGTGCCTTTGGGGATACCCAATATACGCGCCGGGTTCCGGGTCAGACAGGTTACCGCCTGTAGCGGTGTTAGCAGGCCCGTATGTACCAGCTCGGTCCAGACCAGCCCTACCGCCGTTTCCAAACCCACCAGGCCAAAGGGGGCCTTTTCATACTCTACATCCTTTTCTTCTGCTGTGTGGGGAGCGTGGTCTGTGGCAATAACGTCAATAGTGCCGTCTGCCAATCCTTGCCTGATAGCAGCACGGTCATCTGCTGTGCGCAAAGGTGGGTTAACTTTGGTGGCGGTATCATAGCCTATTGCCGCTTCATGGGTAAGGGTAAAATGATGGGGTGTAGCCTCGGCGGTTACCTGGACACCCCGGGCCTTAGCCTCTCGCAGTAGGCGTACGGAGCCGGCCGTGCTCACATGGGCAATATGGGTGGGGCAGCCTGTTTCTTCGGCTAAAATGATATCCCGCGCACCCATTACCTCTTCGGCGCTGGCGGGAATCCCCTGCAAACCAAGCATGGTGGAAATGGGACCCTCGTGCATCGACCCCCCAGCAGAAAGGCTTTTTTCCTCACTGTGGGAAATGATCGGCTTGTCCAACATGCCGGCATACTGCATCGCTCGGCGCATCAGCGCGGCGTCGGCTACAGGCATACCGTCATCGGAAAAAGCCACTGCCCCGGCTGCAGCCATGTCACCCATTTCTGCCAGCACCTCTCCCCTGCTGCCCCGGCTAATGGCCCCTATCGGATAAACATGCACCAGCCCGGCCTCCTGGGCACTGGCGATAATAGACCGGACCAAAGCAGCGTTGTCTATTACCGGGTTGGTGTTGGGCATACAAGCCACTGCTGTAAAACCGCCCCGGGCCGCCGCCAGACTACCGGTGTAAATGGTCTCTTTGTGCTCAAATCCAGGTTCCCGCAGGTGCACATGCATGTCAATCAGGCCCGGCGTCACCAGGCAGCCGGCGGCATCTATTACCCGGGCCCCACCAAGAGGCAAATTTGCCCCCATTTCCGCTATTTTGCCCCCCACCACCAGAATATCCTTTGGGGCCACATTCCCGGCCAGCGGATCCACTACCAAGCCATTTTTGATTATCGTTCTCATCTGGCACCACCCCCAATTAAAAGATATAGCAGGGCCATACGCACGGCCACCCCGTTGGTTACCTGCTCAGTAATTGCCGACTGCAGGCCGTCGGCCACTTCCGGCGAAATTTCTATCCCCCGGTTCATGGGGCCCGGATGCATCAGTAAGGCATCAGGTGCGGCTAGGGCCAGCCTTTCCCGGTTAATACAAAACATGCGGCTGTATTCCCGCAAACTGGGGAAAAGCCCCTGCTGTTGTCTTTCCGTTTGAATGCGCAGCACGTTGACCACGTCGGCGCCGGCCAGGGCTTGTTCCACATTGGCACAGACTGTGGCACCCATTTTCTCTACGTCTTTGGGGATCAGTGTAGCCGGTCCGGCCAGCCTGACTGTGGCCCCCATCTTGGTGTAGCCCCAGATGCCCGAACGGGCCACCCGGCTGTGCATAATGTCGCCAACAATGGCCACCTTCAGCCCCTCCAGCCGGCCTTTCTTCTCCCTGGCCGTGTACAAATCCAGCAGGGCCTGGGAGGGATGTTCATGGGCGCCGTCACCAGCGTTAATTACCGAAGCCTTGAGGGTGTCGGCCAGCAGGGCGGCGGCACCGGCCATAGGATGGCGCAGCACCACCACATCAGCCCCCATAGCTTCTATATTACGGGCTGTGTCTTTCAGGGTTTCTCCTTTGCTGACACTGCTAGTGGCTGCCGCTATGCCCACTGTGTCCGCACTGAGGTACTTGGCCGCCAGTTCAAAGGAGGTCCGGGTACGGGTGCTGGGCTCGTAAAATATGGTCACCATCGTCCGCCCCCGCAGAGTAGGCACCTTTTTTATTTGCCTGTTAATGATGCCCTTCATCGCTTCGGCGGTATTGAGGATCAGGTTGATTTCTTCAACGGTGCTGTGGTGCAGTCCGATCATATCTTTGTTGCGCAGTCGCATTTATATCCCCCCTGTATTTTAAAAGAGGTGTTAAGATGCCCGGCAGGGACAGGCTGCCACTTGATGCTTGTCCGCCCCGCAAAAGAAGTGGCTGCCTCAGCCCCCGCCCGCGGACAGACGATCTAAAGCTTGTCCATCCGGGTCAAAAACTGGTTTTCCACGACTGGGGATGCCGCCTGGTGTCCATCCCCCGTCAGGCTATGCAAAAACTATCTTTGGAAAAAATTTTTCCCACTCGAACACTTATACAAGCCTTTGAAAACATCCACACTATAGCCCCCATCTTTTGCCCTAAGACCATTAAATTTTGGACTTTTCACACGGCCTCCTGTCCCCTAGTCCTGCATTTCCAAGATAACTACCCTTTCCTCCCCATCTACCTCCTGCACCCGCACAGAAATTTCCTCTTTGCGGGCGGTGGGTACATTCTTGCCAATGTAGTCAGCTCTAATCGGCAGTTCCCGGTGACCCCTGTCAACAAGTACGGCCAGTTGGATGGCTTTGGGGCGGCCCAGGTCCATCAAGGCACCTAGGGCTGCTCTAATCGTGCGTCCCGTGAAGATGACGTCGTCCACCAGTACCACAGTCTTACCATCCACCGAAAAAGGCACCTCCGTGGAGCGTACCAGGGGCTGGTAGGACAGAGTAGACAGATCGTCCCGGTAGAGGGTGATATCTAAAACCCCCACATCCACCCGGCTGCCTTCAATATCTGCAATGCGGTCGGCCAGGCGCTCGGCCAGGGGCGCCCCCCGCCTGCGGATACCAACCAGGGTCAAATCGGCAATGCCTTTGTTGCGTTCAATTATCTCGTGGGCAATCCTGGTCAGGGAACGGCCAATGCCTGCCTGATCCAGGATCTGCGCTTTTTCCTTAAACATGATGTAGCCCCCATATTAACATGTAATGTGGCCCACAGGCAGCAGTTATGATTGGCACCAACGGGAACCTCCGGCAAAAAGGCCCCCCATGCAAAAATGCCTGCTCAGGACCAGTAAGCAGGCATAGCACGCCAATAAAAAACCGTTCTATGAATTCCTTACCGGCCTCACCGGACCGATTTCAAGGTTTTTTTGTCCCACATATTTTACATGAATTAATAATTGATGTCAATCGGCTACCGGCACCAACTAGATTTTATTTATACCGATAAATATTAGTAACACACCGAGAATAACTGTCACCATGCCGGTTGGTGCAACCTTACCGGCCAGCCCCACCAGTCCCAGGCTAGTAACTGTGAGCAACACCATCGGCCCGACCATCGCCAGTATCGCATTGATTTTAAAAGCGATTTCCACCCGGCCATACACCAGCATCAACACTGCCGCTGTAAATTCCAAAGAAGCAGATAAAAACCTCAGGCCCGCCATACCCAACACAATTTTGTCCGTCACAAAAAACACGGAACCCCCCCCCCGGCTCATCACATCTACGGACTAATATGCGGGAATTTGTTAATAAATGCCTGTCAGATTATCCCTTGTCCCTTATTGG
>JABMJD010000025.1 GCA_013201395.1 Candidatus Syntrophopropionicum ammoniitolerans | reverse complement strand
TTTTTATTTTTAAACTGGTTGATGGTGTTATAAAATCCGTGTGGCAGTCTTCCAACCTGGATCGGCCGAATTACGATGGGATTCTGATTGATCTTAATGGGAATGGCAAGAATGAACTTGTTGTCACTGAGGGTGATTATGCCGATCCGCGAGTTAGACAAACCAGCGTCTGGCAATGGAATGGCTGGGGGTTTAGCAAGATTCCTTATGGGGTTCCTGAGGAATATGAGAAATTCTAGAAGGTTTATGAACCCTGTCTTTCAGGTGTTACATGGCCTCCTCATTGCTGGGGATAATAAAAAATGTGATGTTGTTTACCATAAAACATGAGGAGGGGGGCTTTTTGTGGAGGAAAAACACAAAAACCAAGAAAAACACTATGACTTCTATCAATGGGTGAGAAAGCGGATTCATGCCTGGGTGCAGACAGAAGAGGGCAAAAACAATCAATGGGCGGATTATATTCTGGCAGTCCCCGATCTTTTCCACCTGCTGGTTAAGCTAACCCTTGATCCGGAGGTTCCCAGCACCTACAAGGCCAGGCTCGGTTTGGGACTGGCCTATTTTATTAGTCCCATTGATCTCATTCCGGAGGGGATTGTGGGTCCGATTGGCTATGTAGATGATATTGCTGTGGCAGCCTATATTCTCCACAGCCTGATTAACGAAACAGATCCGAAGCTGATTAAAAAACACTGGGCCGGTGAGCAGGATGTGCTCAAACTGATACAGCAAATCATTGAATCTGCTGAGGATATGATTGGCAGCCGGGTAATTGATAAAATCAAATCCATGCTGGGAAAATAAAAAAGGCTTACTAGTTTTACCTGCGCTTCCTATAATGGGGCCCGCCAACAATTTATTTTCAAAATAAAGCAGGAGTTTACTGGCTTTAGCGCAAATTTCTACAAAAAGGTAGGTTAGTATGTTATCTGCAAGGAGCTGAGTTTTATGGCAAAGGTATTAGCAGTTATGGCCAACCCGCGAATGGAATCTTATACCCAAAGGCTTTTGCACAGTTTTCTGGCAGCCTATAAGGACTGTCACCCCGATGATCAGGTGGAGGAGCTTGATTTATACCAAATTAAAATACCGGTTATAGACGACCAGGTGCTTACGGCCTGGTCGAAGGAAGAGGATCAGCTTACTACTATGGAGAAATCAGTGCTGTCGCGGATCAACCACTTTACTGAGCAGTTTATATCCGCAGATAAGGTAGTGTTTGCAGCTCCAATGTGGAATTTGCTTTTCCCGCCCGCATTGATTTCCTATATTGCTAATATTGCTGTTGCCGGCAAAACCTTTTGTTATACCAGGGATGGTTGTCAAGGGCTGCTTACAGATAAACCCGTGCTGCTTATTCATGTGCGTGGGGGTGTGTACTCTCAGGGTCCTATGCAGGCTTCGGATCATTCAGTTCCCTACCTGAGGTCTCTGTGCTCCCTTCTAGGACTTGATAGCTTCCATACGATAATTTGTGAGGGTATTGAGGCTTTTCCGGAAAGGTCCGAAGAGATATTTGCCCAGGCCATGGTTGAAACCGGAGAAATGGGAAAGCGTTTTTAAGGCGATATCAGTGACATAAATTATAAAGCAACAGCAAGGGGGTTTTTTATCAATGTTTTTGGAGCGTATTTATGATTCTGCCTTACCAAGATTGGAAGGCCAGAAAATAAAAGAAGTTAGGGTTGGACTGGGGCTGATGGCGGTTGAACTGGATAACGGCCCAATTGGTGTTACCTATGTGTTGAGGAGAGAAACGGGACATGCTTGTGCGGCTCTACCACAGGCTGGAAGCTTAATTGGTTTTCCGGCAGAAGAAATTGCTGGCTGGGCCCTACAGGGCAAGAATGTTGTCACTGTTGCCATGGGGTTAGCAGTTTTAAATTCCGTCGCTGAATTCGATAAGCTGGATCAGCTGCATAGCCCACACGATTCTGATGCGGCATTTTCCACAGAAATCTTGCCCACGGATACAGTGGGTATTATTGGCCGCATTGGTCCCATTATTGCTACCTTAAGAAAAAAGGGGCACCGCCTGTTAATCTTCGAAAGGGGTGAGGGTGTCACCGGTCAGGTTTACCCGGAAAGTGCCCAGCCGGAACTATTACCTGAATGCCAGGTGATTTTTATCAGCAGTACATCCCTTATAAACGGCACACTGGAAAACCTTTTAAAATATTGCGGCAAGGCTCGGGATGTAGTTATGGTTGGCTCCAGCACACCTCTATACCCGGCAGTCTTTAATGGTTCGGGAATAACGATTCTTTCCGGAACAAGGTGGCTGCCGTCTAATAGGGAAGCCATTTTTACCGGTGTCAGTCAGTGCATTGGTATGAAGCAACTAATTAAATATGGCCAAAAAATATCTGTCAGATTAAAAAAATAAAGCAAGCGAGTTGTGTGTGAATTTAATTTTGCAGTGGTGGGTACATATATTTGTCGGTTGCACTGCAAAACCGGAGGGTTTTTGATGAAAATTCTAGGTATTGCCGGCAGCAAGAGAAGAAAAGGTAACACAGCCATTTTATTAAAAGAGGCACTTCAGGCAGCGCAAAATGAGGGTGCAAAAACTGAGCTGGTTTTTCTTGATGACTATGCCATAACGGGTTGCCGTGGTTGTGAAGGGTGCAGGGAGAGCTATAAATGTGTTATCAATGATGACATGCAGAAGTTATATCCCCTTCTTTTAAAATCTGATGGTATCATTTTGGGTTCCCCTACCTATTTTTACAATATATCTGCTGACATGAAAGCCTTTATTGATCGGTGTTACTGTTTTGAGGTGTTTGACGAGGAGGACCGTTCCTGCTGGGTGAGTATTAATGAGGCTCTGGGGGGTAAATATGCTGCTGTGATTGCAGTTTGCGAACAACAAAGTGAAAAAGATATGGGGTTCACCCCCGAAGCAATGAGCCTCTCCCTGCAAGCCCTTGGCTATAGAGTGATTGAGCAAGTCAAGGCGTTCAACCTGTTTAAAGCAGGTGCGGCTTTAAAGGACTATGATGCTTTGCGACGTGCTGGAGAGGCTGGGAAAAAACTAGTAAAAACAATACGCCTGAGAAAAGAGCTTGAGGGTAAAATCAGGCTCAGCTATATCCAGGGGATGGGTGAAAACAGCTAAGGCCCAACTATGTCATCATTTGCCATACCCAGATAACCCCATCAGCAGAGACACCATACCTGCAGCGATGAGGGGCCCTACGGGTATACCCCGGAAGAAGGCCACGCCAACAATTGTACCTACCATCAGTCCCACCATTACCTGGGGCTGGGTGGTGAGATAGCTAACCCCGCGTCCCCCCAGATAGGCCACAAGAATGCCTGCAGCCAGGGTTACCAAGCCGATAGGGCTGGCCAGGGTTTTGTACATCTCCCTCCAGCCAATCTCCCCGCTGGCAAAAGGTACCAATATAGCCAGGGTGATGATCCCAATGCCCACGTTAATAGCGTTTTTCTCCAAAAAAGGGAGTAGTGTCTCACCATGCAGCAGGCGCAGCACCAGCAGTACCCCCGCTGCGGCTGCCACCACATAGTTTTTCCCTATAATGCCCAATAGCATAATGACCAGAAGTAGAATGCCGGCTTGCCCCCAAGATGCCAAAAAATTACCCCCTATTAACCCCATGCCTAATGCAGTGATATTTTTATGTCATGGGGATTTACTATGATATTGTATCCAAAGAAATGGGGAGAGTAAACTGTTTTGGTGGAAATGTAGGCTATCTAATGTAGATTTTGGTCATTTAAACCAGAACTGCATATCATATAAGGCAATAACTACTGGGTCGGCGGGGTTGGGAGGCCACATTTTTTTTGGGTAAAATATTTTTTAAGGGGGCTGGGTTTGTAGTATGGAGGGAATTGATTGTGCAACACCACTTAGTGCAAGGACGGCCGGGGCCTTGGCTGATGCAGGTGTGGAATTTGTTTGCCGCTATTTGGTACCGGCCCGGTATGCCTGGAAGAGACTGACAGGCGATGAGGCTGAATATATTACCGGTGCAGGCATGCAGATTGGCTCTGTGTTTGAAACCACTGCTAGCAGGGCAGCCGCCGGTGCTGCTGCCGGTCGGGCGGACGGGGTTGCGGCATATAAGGAGGCCCAATTAATCTGTCAACCAAAGGACACGGCCATATATTTTGCTGTGGATTATGATGCCCAGCCGGCTGATTATGATGCCATTGAGGCTTATTTGAGGGCTGCAGAGGAGCAGATACCAGGCTATAGGGTTGGGGTGTATGGTTCCTATACCGTCGTGGAAGAGATGGCCCATAGGGGGGCCGCCTGGCATTTTTGGCAAACATATGCCTGGAGCGGTGGTAAAAAGAGCAAGGCGGCAAATATTTACCAGCATAAAAATGATGTTTCTATGGCGGGTATAGGTGTTGATTTAAATAAATCGTTTGGTAATGAAGGTTTTTGGTATATAAAATAAATGGCCTCTAAACATGCTGGTATTCGTCACTCTGGTTAAAAAACACCTTCATAGCCTTTTCCATCTCTTTTTTTTCTGAAGCAGGCATTTTTTTCAGAACCAGTGCTTTAGTAGGACATGTACTTACACATGGTGGCGCATTTTGTGTGAAATCAGGAATACCCGGTTTCCCTGAAAGGCACATATCACATTTTTGCATGGTGCCGTCTAACCCAAACTGGGGCACCTTATAGGGGCAGGCATCATAGCAAGCCCGGCAGCCGACGCACTGTTTGGTGTCGACCAATACAATACCATCAGTGTCACGTTTGCTGATAGCTCCTGTTGTACAAACATCTATACAATAAGGTTCACTGCAATGCATACAGGAAATCGATGTTGATGAGCAGGTGATATGGGGATATTCACCGTTCCAGATGTTAATCACACGTCGCCAACTTACCCCCAGATCAATTCCACGCCAGGTTTTGCAAGCAACTTCACAGCCATGGCATTGAATGCAGTTTTCTTGTTTAAAAATAAATCCCCATTGCTCAGCACTCATATTTTCTCACCTCCACCAGTGTCTGGCTGCTCATGGCTGTTATCAAAGGATCAAATGCCTTTTCCCCGTCGACGCTATACATATTATTGACATTAGCTCCACCGTCCAGGAGGGGCGTGTCGTCAAAGCCAAGCTCCCGGCAGCCTTGCCACCAGCCATGCAGGATCATTACTGTGTCGGGGCGGATACCTGGGTATAATTCTGCTTTTACCTTCATCCACCCATGGGGAGACTCCACGATGATCCAATCATTATTTTTGATTCCCCGGACAGCAGCAGTTTCCGGATGGATATGCAGCATTGGAAATGGCTGTAGCTCACGGAGGTAAGGTACATTTCGTTGCCAGGCTGCCGAGTAGGCCTTAGAGGTATGATAATCGGAGAGAATTAAAGGATATTTTTTGGTTAGCTCCGGTGTACCGGTAATACTTTCCGGTGGTTCCCGCCACTCCGGCAGGGGGTTAAACCCTTCTCGTTCGAAGATTGTGTTGTAAATGGCTACCTTTCCCTGGGGCAAATAGGGTTCACGGCTCAGTGCGGCACTGCGGCGTTGGAAAACCCGGGAGTAGTTCTCGTAGGTTCGAGCAGTTCCCTCGGTCTTAAAGGTTAGGCCAGTGGGATGCTTACGCAACCTTTCAATAGTCAAATCAAAGGGTGACAACTGATAATTCTGGTAGTCAGCGATACTACCATGCCAAAAGTCCCCCCCGTAGCCCATCTGTACCCCCAGATCCAGGAAAAATTCATATATTGATTTGTAATCAGCCAAAGGTTCGATAACCTTGTTTCGAGCCATAATCCAATTCCCCTTGCTTTCAAAGGGATGATCTGTTTCATAAGGGGTGCTGACCGGCAGTATGATATCTGCATAGTTCATATCAGCAGTACGTGTTACATCGAGTACCACATAAAAATCAACCTTTTTAAGCGCTTCAACGATCCGTTTGCTGCCTCGCATGCTCACAGTAGGCTGGGTTCCTGGGGAGATAATGGTGCGGATAGGGTAGGGGTTTTCTGTTAAAACACTATTCAGAATTCGGTAATAGGAGGAAGATGTGCCCCCCCAGAAGGGTTGAAAGTTCCTGGGGAATTCCGGTCCAACCAGCTTATCTATCATTTCCTGTGTATAACTTCCGGGAAGATGGACTGTTTTTGGTCTAGGCATGCCACTTTTGCCACCACCCAGGAGGTTACCGCCCGGTCGGTCTAAATGTCCGGTGATGGCCATTAGGATTGCTACTGAACGGATAGCATCGTTAGACGACGGAGCGTGTTCTACACCATTACCCAGATCAATTGTTGCCGCCTTGGTGGTGGCATATAGCCGAGCTATTTCCCGGATTTGACCGGCTGGTACGCCGGTAATCTGTTCTCCCCATTCCGGAGGATATTTACGGATGTGTTCCTGCAACTGTTGGTAACCGTGACACCAGGTTTCAACAAATTGTGCATCAATTAGGTTTTCTTCGACAATGACGTTAAGCATGGAAAGGGCTAGTGCAGCATCTGTGCCGGGACGCAGGGGTACCCAGATGTCCCCCACCCCAACATCAGGTTCTACAGAAGGTTTAATAGCCACAATTTTTGCCCCCCGCTGTTTTGCGGCAACCAGGCTTCTAACAGCACCCATGGCCGGGCCGGAATAGATTGGCTGTCGTCCCCATAATATAATCAGGTCGGCATGTTTATAATCGCATCGGGGTTGGCAGCCGATTGTATAGGTAAAAGCAAATTCCTTTTGTACATAGCAAATACCGCTATGCCCATAATTTGGGCTACCATGGACAACTAAAAAACGCCGGATTAAATTGCTATAAGAACGGTGGGCGGGGGCCAGAATGGCCAGTGACTCAGGGCCATATTGCTTTTTTTGTTGCTGAAGTCTATCAGCAATGATGGAAATAGCTTCGTCCCAGGGGATTTCCTGAAATAGTCCTTCATTTTTGTCGCCCTTCCGTAGCAAAGGCTTTTTAAGGCGATCGGGGGAATATACCCATTGAGGTGCTGCATGGCCTTTGGGACATACCCCGCCTTTGTTAATTGGGGATTCCATCATGCCGGCTACCCTGGTAAAGCGGCCGTTTTTAACAAAAGCATAAACACCACAGGTGGGATTAGGCCCACACATGGCGCAAAATGTGGGTACTACCTTTTCACCATTTTTTCTCGCCATAGCCCTGGCCTCATCAAAGGTAAGCGCACAGTTTTTAAATGCCTGCCCGGGTTGTTTTGTCATTGTTTTTACACCCTCTCCGCAAGGTGGATCCGGGAAAAGATATCGGTATGTTGCTTTATTAACAGCTACCTTAACAACGTGTTGGACCTAGTGGTATTATAAATACATTTATGAGGATAAACCAGGCAATTCCTGCCCCATATTTATATTAATATCAGATTAAACCCATCAGCAATACTAATAATTACCGGAGCTGTTCCCGCACAGAAATGCAGCCGCCAAAGACATAGATCGAAATGAAATTGGCACAGTGGTGGTCAAAAAAGAGGAATTGGCAGCAAAACATCTGGAGTCGCGGCAATTACCACTCAGTAATGGGGATAATAAGAGGATAACCCCAGCAACAGTGAGGAGGCAATATCATGGATTTAAATTTTGCACCCGTAGTTTGGCCGGAGGATCGAATGCCTCTGGAAGAGAGGGATTATGTAGAATGCGAGGTGTGTACTGCAAGGTCACGTGTGGTCTGGGGTGAAGGGAATCCCAGTGCACCAATTGTTATAATACTGGATAATCCCGGCGCCCGTGAAGATAAAGAGGGAAAGGAATTTGTTTGCGGAACAAGAGTCACGCTGCAAACCTCCTTGCACCAGGTGGGGCTAAAAATGGATGACATATATTTAACTTATTTATTAAAATGCAGACCCCTGGGCCGTTATGATAAGGAAAAGGCTAGAGCATTTAGCAAGCCATTTTTGGCACGGCAAATCAAGGCTATCCAGCCGCAATTCATTGTTTGCTTAGGTGACACTGTTGTCCAAAATTTATTTGCAGATCAGGAAGCCCATGTGAAGGACTTGCGGGGGAAATGGCATTACCTGATGGGCTGGCCGGCTATTGTTTCCTATCACCCATTGGCTGTGAGAAGAAGGCCTAATCTAATGAAACATTTTATGGCGGACTGGGCCATGCTGGCACAACATTTTTTGGGGCCCATCCCCCTATGGTGGATTGAATTGAAACATGGGTTTTGATACCGTTATTAGGTAGCCTATCAGACCTATTAAGGACAGGTAGATCATACATATAGAAACAAAGTGGTGTTAAACAAGGACTGAACATATGGCCCACTACATTTTAAAACGGTCAGGGCTGCTGATAATTGTTGTTTTTGGGGTAACAATTGCCACCTTTGTGCTAATGAATATGGCCCCGGGGGATCAGGCGGAGATGGTGGCCATAGCCCGCTATGGGCTGGAAAATTTGACTGCTGATGAAATTGAGAATATCAGGATTAGTGAAGGATTGGATGCACCTGTATGGGTCCAATATTTTCATTGGTTGTCCCACATTGCACAAGGTGATTTCGGCCATTCTCTGGTTACGGGGGACCCGGTGTCACAGGAGATAATTGCCCGGATACCGGCTACCCTGCTTCTTTCCATAACCTCCCTAGTGTTTTCCTTGCTCATTGCCATACCTGCCGGGGTGATTTCTGCAGTAAAACATAACTCATTTGTAGACCATGGGGTTAGAATCGGGGCCATGCTGGGAGCCACTATACCGAATTTCTGGCTGGCGTTATTGTTGATATTATTATTCTCTGTTACATGGGATTGGTTTCCTGTGTTCGGGTATGGCACAGCCAGTCATATTGTGTTACCGGCCGTAACGTTAGGGGCGGGTATGGCTGCTGTTACCACCAGGCTAATCCGTGCCGGCATGTTGGAGGTGCTAAAACAGGATTATATCATCTCGGCAAGAGCACATGGAATTAGCGAAAAAAGAGTTATTTTCAGACACGCTCTGAAAAACGCTTTTATTCCGGTGATAACCGTTATAGGTATGCAGCTTGGACATTTGTTGGAAGGCACGGTGATTGTGGAATCAATTTTTGCCTGGCCCGGTCTGGGGAAGCTCCTGGTGGATTCCATTTATGCCCGCGACTACGCTGTTATCCAGGCCTGTGTACTGCTGTTTGCGGTTTTTTTTGTTTTAATAAATCTATTGGTAGATCTATTGTATGTTATTCTTGACCCCAGAATCCGCTATGATAGGGGGGCCGGGTAATGTGCATTTTAGAAAACAAACTGGCTTTTGCCGGAATGGTTATTATAGCAATGTTGGTTATACTGGCTCTATTTGCACCTTTGCTTGCTCCTCATGATCCTTATGTCCAGTCTTTAGGGCAATCCCTCATTGGGCCATGCAGAGACTACCCCTTTGGTACCGATGAGTTTGGACGCTGTGTTTTAAGTAGGATTATTTATGGAACCCGCATTTCCCTGGTAATTGGCCTGGGGGTAACAACCATGTCCACTATTATTGGTGTTGTGCTGGGTATGGTTGCCGGTTTCCATAATGGCAGGCTAGATGAAATAATTATGAGGGTTGTGGATGTATTTCTGGCTTTTCCCGGTTTGATTCTGGCATTGGTTGTGGCCGGGTTACTGGGACCGGGTACACTTAATGTGGTTATTGCTTTAACTGTGGTTGGATGGATGGGTTATGCACGGGTGATTCGGGGTGCGGTGTTGGCCGAAAAGGAAAAAGAATACATCGGGGCCGTTCAAACATTTGGAGCCGGGGATTGCTACATCATGCTGCGACATTTGTTGCCCAATGTCATGACCCCGATAGTTGTTATGGCTAGTGCGGGTGTTGGTTATGTTATCCTGGCGGCGGCCGGACTTAGTTTCCTTGGATTGGGGGCGGAACCCCCGGCGCCTGTTTGGGGGGCAATGCTTAATTATGGTAAAGCTTACTTGCAGTCGGCACCCCATCTAACCATTTTTCCCGGGTTGGCTATTATGATTACAGTGTTAGCCTTTAATTTTTTAGGAGATGGATTGAGGGATCAGCTGGATCCGCGGATGAAAAATCTTCACTTCAGGTAGGAAAGGGAGAGAATTGGCCACCACTTTATTATCTATTCGTGGTTTGACAACTGTGTTTCATTGTCGACAGGGGCAAATAGAGGCTTTCAATAATGTTGATCTTGATATTGATCAGGGGCAGGTGCTGGGACTAATTGGGGAAACTGGTTGCGGTAAGTCTGTCCTGGGTATGTCCATATTGAGGCTTTTGCCCCCCAATGGGGTCAGCAGGGGGCAGATCATATATAAATATCGGGATTTGCTTGGTTTATCACCCCAGGTAATGCAACGCATAAGGGGCGCCGAAATCGGTTTGCTACCACAGAATCCATCGGCTTCGCTAAATCCTGTTTTATCAGTTGGGCAGCAGTTGATGGAAGGGCTGCGCCTGCACCGGATGATTAAAAAGGAAAAAGCCAGGGTTGCTGCTCAGACATTGCTGGGATGCTACGGCCTAAGAGGTTTCAATAACAGATACGATGAATACCCGCACCAGTTAAGCGGTGGAATGAAGCAAAGGGTGCTGGCTGCACTCAGTATTACAGGTAAGCCCTCCCTACTAATTGCAGATGAACCAACAAAGGGGCTTGATGGTGTTGCCAGGAACCAGGTTGTTGCTCTTCTACGTCAATTAACAAGAGAAACCAAGATGGCCTTGCTATTAATTACACACGATCTGAAGGTTGCGGCCAACCTATGTGATCAGATAGCGGTAATGTATTGCGGTGAAATTGTGGAGAATGGTCCGGTAGGGAAGGTGCTTGTTTCTCCTCTACATCCTTATACACAGGGTTTGCTGGCCTCCCTGCCGGAGAATGGGTTGCATCCGATTCCTGATTACAGTCCCGGTGTACCGGGGGATATTCAGGGCTGCAGATTTTATCCCCGCTGTCGATACAGACAAGATAAATGTAGCTGCCAGACCATAAAAAACAAGAGAATAAACGAGACCTATGTGAGGTGTCTAAGTGCTTCTGAGGGTAGAGAAAATTAGCAAGGAATATACCTCTGGAATTTTTCGCTCCAGGCGGCATAGGGTTTTGGAAGAGGTAACCTTTGCTCTTGCACAGGGGGAAACCCTGGGATTGGTGGGGGAAAGCGGCTGTGGCAAATCTACTCTGGCGCGGATAATTCTTGGGCTGACACCGCCTTCGTCCGGTAAGGTTTTTCTTCTTGGGCAGGAGGTTTTTTCCAGGGGTGGTAGGCTAAAAAAAGAATTCTTTGGCCGAATGCAGATTGTTTTTCAACACCCTGAAAGTGCCCTTAACCCGCGGATGAAAGTTTGGGATAGCCTGCTTGAGCCGCTACTACTCCAGAAAAAGAACCCATTAAAGGAAGAGCATATTAACAGGTGCAGTAAGCTTTTGCGGAGGGTGGGGCTTGGTGAGGAATATTTGTGTCGCTATCCTCACGAGTTAAGCGGTGGGCAGATCCAGCGCATTGTTTTAGCGCAGGTCCTTTCCTTGCAGCCAGATCTTCTAATTGCTGATGAACCAACCTCACAGTTGGATGTTTCTGTGCAGGCTCAGGTATTGCGTATTCTTAAGGATATTCAGGTGGAAAACAATATTGGTTTGTTGTTTATATCCCATGATCTGGATGTGGTTGGTTGGATTAGCGATAGAATAGCGGTGATGCTCAGGGGCCAAATTATAGAGCATGCCCCTGCCGGGCTGATCAGACGGAAGCCGCTGCATCCCTATACCCGGCTGCTGTTGGGGAATTATTCTATGTCAGATAGCAAAAAGGCAAGCAGGGCTGTGCCGAGAAGATCTATGGAACTAGATTCAGGGATTTTTGAAAATGCCTGTGTCTATTTTTCAGATTGTCCACAGGCACAACAGGAATGTCGGCAAAAACCCTGGTTGCAGGAAGTAAGTGATGGGCATTATGCTGCTTGTTGGCAGGCTGTACGGAAATGATCAGGATGAGGGGGAAAATTTGTTGGGATGGGAGTGGGATAGATTTTGGGCCCCAGGCGAGGGAGCAGGTTTGCTGGAATTAATACGTGGATACGGACAGGCTATTTTTTTTGAACAGGCCTTTCGTACGGGGATCTTCGATTGCTTAACGGAGGAACCAAATGACGCTAAATTTTTTGCTGCAAAAATGGGGTGTCCATCTGATCGGGTAGAGTATCTTCTGGATGCACTAGCAGCAATAGAGCTGGTCGAAAAGGAGGGTGAGTTCTACCGGATTGCGCCGTTGGCCGCCAGGTATCTACGCAGGGGCAGCCCTTATTATATTGGGGATCTTATAGATATGGAATTTGCCTCCCGGCAGCGGGAAAGCTGGGGGATGCTGGGGGAGTGGCTTAAGGGGAAAACAATAAACTGTGCTCATCATCCCCGGGTGGTTTTCCAACCTTCTTTCGTCAAGGCCATGGCCCAGGCTGTATTGAGCGATAATAGCGTGGCCCAGACTGCCGGGATAATCAGCTCTCATCCCTGTTTTGCCGTCTCTCACAATGTCCTGGATCTGGGCGGCGGACATGGTTTGTATTCACTGGCGTTGCTAAACATTAAATCGGATTTAAATATTACAGTTTTCGATCTTCCTCAGGTTAAAACAGTAACATTTGGATACGCCCAGGTTTTTGGCCGGGAGCCAGGCTTTCAGCCCGGAGATTTTTATAAGGACGAGCTGCCCTGCAACCAGGATATTGTGCTCGCCTTCGATATCCTGCATCCAGTGCCGGGGACGCAAAAAGAAGAGGTGTTTAAAAAAGCCCACAAGGCCTTGAATACAGGAGGTTATCTATTTTATAAAACCTGGTTTTTAGATGAAACCAGGACAAAACCACGTCGGGGAGCATTATTTGCCCTTAAAAGCAAAATTACCAATGATGCTTCCCACGTTTATACCTTCTCGGAAGCAAAAATCATGTTGGAAAGAGTTGGTTTCAGGGTAGAAGATCGTCTTTTCTTAGATGATGGCTGTTCCAGTATCCTTGTGGCCTGTAAGAAGAGGACAGGAAATAAACAATAAAGACTGGGTTATAAAGTCTATAGAATGATTGGAGGGCTATCCGGTGCGGAAAAACATCTTAATCCTCTGTTTATCTTTCACGCTAGGCGTTGTTCTAATAGTCGGGGGATGTGGTTTTCAGGAGGAGGCCGGGCTGGAGGAACAGATTTTGCAAGTCGCTATGGGCACAGATATCAATACCTGGGATATTGACAAGTTTCCTGATGGCGATGCCCGTTTTGTCTGGTCCCAAATTTATGAGACCCTGGTACGTCTTGATACGGATCTAAACCTTATTCCGGGCCTGGCCCAGTCCTGGGAAACTACGGATAACGGCAAAACCTGGATTTTCAAATTGAGGGAAAATGTTAGATTTCATGATGGCACACCTTTTACGGCCGGGGCCGTTGTCTATTCATATGGGAGCAGGGCCTATGTTACAAATACAAAAACCTTACCAGTGGTAAAGGTGGAAGCAATTGATGATTATACCATCAGGTTTACCTGCTCGGGGCCAGTTCCATTACCAACCTATCTTACTCACATCGCCTGGCCGGTGGTTAGTCCCACCAGCCTTGAAGATGGTGGCAGGTTTAGGCAGCCTATTGGGACAGGACCTTTTAAATATGAAAGTCATAGTAAGGGGCAGGAGGTTACACTGACTAGAAACGATAATTATTGGGGGGATAAGATTAAGCTGGATCGGGTTGTTTTCAAGATTATCCCAGAAGCTGCCACCCGGGTGATGGCCATCTACTCCGGGGATGTGGATATGGGTCTTAAAATACCGGAAAGCGATGTATCTAAAATGGGGCAGGACGCAAATATTATTGTGCATAGAAAACTAAGCACCTTCACTGACTTTATTCAATTTAACTGTGGCAAGACGCCTTTTGAGGATGTAAATGTTAGAAAGGCGGTGGCATACGCCATTGATACGGAAGAGATAGTGGAAAACATTTTATCCGGTATTGGGATCGCTGCCCAGGGGCGCCCTTATTCACCTGTTATGATGTACAGTTGTAATGATTTGCCGTTGTATAGCCGGGATAAGAGGAGGGCAGCATCCTTGTTGGCGGCCGGCGGTTGGAAAGATGGAAACGGTGATGGTATCCTGGAAAAGGATGGGCAACCTTTGCGGGTCAGTATGCTTGTGGGACAATCCTGGAGCCCGCGTGAACTGAGAATTGCCGAAGCTTGCCAGGCTCAACTTAAAGAGATTGGCATGGCTTTAGAAATAAAGCAGTTGGAATCTGCAGCCTTGAGCTCCCAGGAAAGGGAGGGAGATTTTGATATGATCATGCGCACCGGTTATTTTGTCTGGGGACCCTATCCCCACCACGTCAAGGTGCATTCTTCAAATAGTTATACCGGCCATTATCATAACGAACTATATGATCAGTTGGTATTTCAGGCCGAGGGTGAACTCGATGAAGAGAAAAAACAACAGGCTTATGCTGAAGTACAAAAACTGATCATAGCTTATCTGCCGGCATTTTACCTGGTGCATGAAGAAAAAATTGTGGCTGTTCGAGATAACGTACATGGTTATGTAATCTCCGCAGAAGACCCCTGGCTTGAACTTAGGGGCGTATGGTTAAAATAAAAACAAAGGATGTATGCAGAACCATGTCGAAACCATTATTTAGGACATCTAGATTGTTTGATCGGTTGGTGGTCACATGAGGGGCAGGAATATTCTTTTTATAATCATATTACTTGTACCTGTGGTGGTAGCAATTGCTAACGGGTTTAAGCCCATGACAGGCACCTTTACCTATAGCTGGGGTGGCAGTACTATAACCAGTGAGGTTAAGGGCCTTACTGTGAACCCTCCTCTAATTTTGTTTTTGGGAATGCTTGTTTACGGGTTTTATCGGGACAGCCTGGCATTTTTAGCCGCACCTGCAATATCATTTCTGTATACTTTCCTAACGCTGTGGTTGGTCTGGAGCGGGGCACGGGGGGGCTTGCAGGGCATTTTGTTCTATACAGTAATTTTTGCCTTTATCGGGTTAGCCGGGGCAGCAGTTGCACATTTGGTTTACAGCTTGTTTGTCAGGATGCTTGCTAAAAACAATGAACATAGGTAGCCCCGGTATTTGCTATAGGCGCATAAGGCAGTGCCGCAAGAGCCTGGCAGGGGAGGTTTATATGTTATCAATTTTCTACCAGTATAAGCCATTTTTCCATGTACTCATTTAGTTTCCTATGGGTTTCTTCCAGTTTACTTTGCCGGTCCCGGCAGGCCAGGTAATCCTGGTAGACCTCAGGCAGGAAAAGTTCCTTTTCCAGGTGAGAAATTTTAGCCTCGAGTTCGGCTATGGTCTGCTCCAGTTCCTCTACCCGGCGACTGCGCATACGTTCGTTCCGTTCTTCTTCTTTCATTCTCAGGTAGTTTTTCTTTTCCATGCTCTCCGTTTTGGCTCCGGCAATGGTAGGTTTGTTTGGCTGCTCTCTGTTTGCCTTCCTTGAAAAATAATAGTCGTAGTTACCCAGGTAGTTGGAAATCCCATTAGCAGTAAGTTCGATTACCCGTGTTGCTACCTTATTAATAAAATAACGGTCGTGTGATACAAAGAGGATTGTGCCGGGATAGTCGCCCAGGGCTTCTTCTAATGCCTCCTTGCTGGGCAGATCCAGGTGGTTGGTGGGTTCATCAAGGATTAACAGGTTAGCTTTCCTCAGCATTAATTCGGCCAGCACCAGCCGAGATTTTTCACCGCCACTCAAGTCGGCAACTATTTTTTTTACCTCGTCTCCTGAAAACAGAAACCTACCCAATACTGTCCGTATGTCTACCTCGTCAAGATGAGGGAAACGATCCCAAAGCTCATGCAGGACCTGTTTGCTCTCATTGAGGTTACGTTGCTCCTGGTCGTAATAGCCCAGCTGGACATGGCTGCCTGGCTTGACTCTGCCCGCAAGTGGCGGAATTAGACAGGCAATAGTTTTTAGGAGAGTGGATTTGCCGATGCCGTTAGGGCCAATAAGGGCCACCCTTTCGCCCCTGCTAATTTGCAGGTTCGGGATATTGGCCAGGGGAAGGCCTGTGTAACCGATACAGAGGTTCTCAAGATGAAGCGCTTCTATGCCACTGGGACGGTTAATGTCAAAGGTGAGGGATACCCGCTTTTCCCTATCAGGATGTTCCAGGCGTTCTATTTTTTCCAGTGCCTTTAGACGGCTTTGGGCTCTTTTTGTGGTATCCTTGGCGGCGATGTTTCGTCTAATAAAATCCTCATGGCGGTTAATTTCCGCCTGCTGCTTGTTATAGTCTTTTAGCTGCTTTTCAAGCAGGGCAGCCTTTTGTTGGACATAGGAGCTGTAGTTTCCTGTGTAGCGGGTCAGCCCGGTAGGGGTTAATTCATAGATGGTTTTAACTATGGTATCAAGAAAGTACCTGTCGTGGGAGACCATCAATACAGCTCCATGGTACGATTGCAGGTATTGCTCCAGCCAGGCCAGGTTGTCCATATCCAGGTAGTTAGTGGGTTCGTCCAGAAGTAATAGATCAGGTTTACCCAGCAGGCAGCGGGCCAGGGCCAGGCGGGTTTTTTGACCACCACTCAAGGTGTCTATTTGCGTGTATAGATCATTTTCAGTAAATTTTAAACCACTGAGTACCATACGGATGTTGGTCTCATATTCAAAGCCGCCACTGCTTTTGAACAGAGCGTATGAATTGTCATAGTCTTCCAGCAATTGCTTGCCGGCTTGTTCGCCTGAAGACATTTTAGACATCTTTTGTTCCATTGCCCGCAGCTCTTTTTCCATATTAATAAGCGGGTTGTATACAGTAAGCATTTCATCCCAGATGCTACGTCCTGATTCCAATCCGCCACCCTGGGTTAAATAGGATAAAGTAAGATTCCTACCTCTGGTTATATCCCCGTTGTCAGGAGCCAAAGCACCGGCGAGAATTTTTAAAAGGGTTGATTTGCCCACTCCATTGGCACCGACAATACCGATTTTTTCTCTTTCTTGAATGATGAGACTGAGTGCGGTGAAAATCCGTTGAGCACCGAAAGATTTTGCGATTTGTGTTGCCTGCAGTAGGATCAGGGCTGTCCCCCCCTTTCAACTACCCAGTTTACAATAGTTGGCCGGGTTGGACAAGTGCAGTCTAATGCAGATTTTTTTAAATTGCAGCCAGGAACTGGTGCATGTGATTATGAGCCTTAACCTAAATGTGTAAACAACATTTTTCCCTATATTAGGGCTGCCTTTAAACTGTGTACCCTGGCAAATATATCTTTAGCTCCTACGATTTCCGTTACCAGGGCGATGCAAGCCGCTCCTTTGCTATGCACAGTGGCGATGTTATCCTCCTTGATTCCACCGATGGCTACAAAGGGCAGGCCAATATTCTGCACCACGTACTCCAGGTATTCCAGCCCTACCGGATCACACACATCCTTCTTGGTCTTCGTAGCAAAAATCGGTCCTACACCAATGTAGTCAACACCCGACTTGACTGCAGTTTCTGCCTGGGCCGGGGAATGGGTGGACAGGCCGATAATCATTTCATTTCCCACCAGCTCCCTCACTCTAAGTGGAGGCAGGTCGTCCTGGCCGATGTGCACCCCATCAGCGCCTATCAAGAGGGCCATGTCAACATAGTCATTAACAATTAAAGCTGCCCCGGCTTCTCTGGTTATTTCCCTAATTCGCAGACATTCCTCATACCTGAGGCGTGCTTTTTTCTCTTTTTCTCGGTACTGGATAATTTTTATTCCAGCCTGAATCATTTGTTTTACCACATCGATATTGCTTCTGCCCAGAGAATGTTCTTCTGCGGTTATGCCATAGATGCCCGTCTCCTTGAGGATGGATAGAACCTGTTGACGCATAGTGATCCCTTCCTTTTAATTTAATTTGGGCTAGAATACCTGGGTTAATGTTCTTTTATTATGTTTTCTTCGGCTCCAGCGGTTGTTTTAAAAAATAGCCCAGTAAAATATCTGCCTGCATAGCGGCAGCTACGTTGACGCCTGGCGCCAACTGTGGGCAGGCAGGCCCAGCCCCAGACACTAAATCACCCACAATATAGAAATTATTTTTGATGCAGTGGATTTTAATTCCATCGCTATTTCCCCAACCAGCCAGGCCGGAGGCAGCTACCAGGGGTTTTTTAGAATCCAGGCAGGCTTCCACTAGTGTCGTCTTGCTATATACATTATCCAACGCCTCTACCACTGCATCACAACCGGTTATATAGTCCATTACATTATCCTCACGAATCTTTTCAGATAGCGCTTCTATAGCCAAATCAGTGTTGACCAGCAATAGGTTTTCTTCTAATGCTTCTACCTTCTTACGCCCCACCTGGGCAACAAAATAAAACTGGCGGTTCAAGTTGCTATACTCCACCAAATCAAAATCTATAATCCGAAGCTTTTTAAAACCACTGCGTACCAGGTGGAGGGCACAGTTTGAGCCCAATCCCCCGGCCCCGGCTATGCATACCTTTACATTTTGGATCCTGGTAAGGTTTTCCTCACCTATTACTCCCGCCAGGGCTATTTCAAATCTGTTCATTTTTTAACTAGCTCCTTTATACCATTTGCCAGTCTTTGTAAACCGGCTGGTATCCCTGGGAATAAAGCATTTTAGCCATTTCTATTACGCTGCGTTCGTCGGATATTTCGAATTGGCCGGTTGACTCACTGTCTGAGCGCCCCCCTACTGCCGTGCATGACCCAGCGGACATTTTTGTTGTTCCCAGCCTGATCAGGCGATCCCGCAGTTGCGGTCGCTCCCTGGTAGAAATGGTAATACCTCCGCGGGGCATATACAGCCTGAATGCCAGCATATACTGGATCAGATTCTTATCGGTTACTTCTGTTGGGGGCATAAACCCCCCCAGCTGTGGGCGCATGCGCGGCGGGGAGATGCTGATTTCCACGTCTGGGAAGGTTCGTTGGAGATATTCCGCATGCAGCCCGGTACAAAAGGCCTCAATCCGCCACTGATTCAGCCCTAGAAGGGCACCCACGTTGGCGGTCCTAATTCCCGCCCGGCAGGCCCGCTCGGGCGCATTCAGCCGGTAGTGATAGTTCCTTTTGGGCCCCGCGGGATGCAATTCGGCGTAAATTTCTTCATCGTAGACCTCTTGATACATAGTAAAGCCGTCCACCCCGGCAGCAACAAGCCTGGTATATTCTTCTTCTTCCAGGGGATATATTTCGATACTGATAGAGGTGAAATATTTTTTTAGGACTTCGACACATGCACAGATGTATGAAACGGAGGAATGATACCTGGATTCTCCAGTAAGGATCAAAATGTGTTTTAAACCTGTAGAGGATATTATTTTTGCTTCTTGTTCAACTTCCGTTGGTGTTAGTTTCTTTCTTGCCAATTTGTTGTGCGCCTGAAACCCGCAGTAAACACATTGGTTGATACAGTAGTTGGCTAGATACAGCGGTGTGTAAAGAAAGATCACCCTACCGAAGTGCTGGATAGTAAGGCTATGGGCTCTTTGTGCTAATTCCTCCAGGTGTTTTTCCGCAGCAGGGGCAAGCAGGGTTAAATAATCCATTTCATTAAGGCGGTTTTTGGTAATAGCCCTGTGGATGGCTTCGCTTGTAACCTGTGCAAAAAACGCATCATAATCAAAATTCTTATATTTACAGAGCAGATCAAAAAAACTCATTATGGTCATCCCTTTTTTATTCTCTTAGAAACCCGGTTAGTGGTGAGGATGCACAGGCCTTGTTATGGGTTTCACCTAACCCGGCTAAAAAGGCCGTGCGCCCTGCTTCAACAGCTTGTCCAAATGCCCTGGCCATGGAAACCGGATCTTCGGCTGTAGCGATGGCTGTATTTACCAGTACCGCCGCTGCCCCCATTTCCATAGCTTCCGCTGCTTCCGAGGGCCGCCCGATTCCAGCGTCCACAATAATTGGTAGTGATATTTCTTCGATCAAAATCCTGATCAATTCCTTCGTTTTCAGCCCCCGGTTGCTGCCAATGGGGGAGCCAAGGGGCATCACGGCCGCCGCCCCCGCCTCAGTCAGTTTTTTAGCTGCTGTTAGGTCCGGACTCATATAGGGCAGAACTACAAAACCTTCTGCGGCAAGAATCCGGGTAGCTTCGATAGTCTCATAATTATCCGGAAGCAGGTACCTGTTATCTGTTATTACCTCGATTTTGATCCAGTCACCGCAACCGGCAGCCCTGGCCAGCCTGGCAATCCGGACAGCCTCCCCCGCATTCCTGGCCCCGGAGGTATTGGGCATGAGAATGCTGCGCTTGGGCACATAACCGGCAATATTCTCTTCTTCAAAATCTATATCTACCCTGCGCAAAGCCACTGTCACAACCTGAGTGCCTGATGCTTCTACCACGTCGGGGATCAACCTGTTTGATGAAAATTTGCCTGTTCCCAGGAACAGCCGACTGGTTAACTCCCAACCGCCAATATTCAGAATGTCTGCCATCTGGTTCAACCTCCTCCTACAAATCTCAAAATTTCAAGGCTGTCATTTTCCTGTAATATAATATTGTCCCATGTTTTTCTTTTGGCCAGGGTCTGGTTGTACTCAATTATGACTGAACTGGGGTTGATTTTCTTTAGTGCAATCAGTTTGGCTACTGTCATGCCTTTTTCTACGATTTCATCCTTGCCGTTGACGGTAATTCTCAATAAATATCACCTCCTAAATATCTTTGGTGTATCATGTACCACCGGCTAATTGCCGGGTAGCATGGCATGGTGTTGGACGGAGACACAAAAAGCCCACCTCCTAGGGTGAGCTTTTTCTTGAGCCGATTCTTGTTGGCTTTATTACATTATCTTCCCTACGATGGCATTACCCACATCAGGTTCAAAGGGTTGAGCATATACTCTCTCAGCCTTGCGGCACCCCTAGAGGTTATTTAATTAGCTATAATAGGGAAATTATAGCATTTGTGATTACCTGTGTCAAGGGATCGCTGTTCAAAACAGCCTCTGATGTGGTTGTACCAGGAAGGATGTTTATTCCACCGGGATGGTAAAGATACTTCCTGCCGGACAGAATTTAAAACGTTGTCCAAAAATGTTTGCTAGCCGGGCAATCACAGCCTGCCCCGTACAGTGGTTGGCACCCAGGAACTGCAGGTCCAGTTCCTCTAGGTAACTAATTGTTGCTTCTTGTTGTGCCACAGGTGCCGGACCCAGGTGAGTGCCGCCGATAATGCCGTAGACCCGACTTTCCCCGGTAATCTCCCGTGCATGCTCGACGATATTTATTAGCCCGGCGTGGGCACAACCCAGAATAATGAATAACCCTTCTGGGGTGACAAGGTACAGGCTCATGTCGTCATGAAAGGGATCGGGCATAACTATTTTGCCGTTTTCCAAGCTGAACAAAGTTTCCTGATCATTTTCAAAAAATCTTTTTCTAGGTACCTTGCCACTGATGAAAACACCGGGGGTAATTTCAAAAGGTTTCTCTATATAAGAAAACTCTGCTCCCAGGCATTCCAGCAGCTCTTTTCTATGCGGGACCCCTATATAACGTGGTTTTTTCGGTGTACTAAAGTGATGAGCAAACAGATTTGGGTGGGCGTAAACAGGTAGTTTTCCCCGGTGGCGCAAGAAGGATTTCATACCGCCGGTATGATCATAATGTCCATGGCTGAGGACCAGGGCATCGACGGATTGTAAGTCAATCCCCATTATGCCGGCATTGTTTAGCAGGACGCCGCTTTCCCCGGTGTCAAAAAGAATTTTCATTCCACTTACTTCAAGATATATGGACAGACCCCATTCACCTATTATTCCACCTGTAGTCCCTACTGTATTTTCACAAACTACCGCAAGTTTCAACCAAACATTATTCACATTATCACATCCTCAGATCGTGTCATGGGTTGTCCTTCCAATGCACCATACCTGTGGCACGAATTTATAGTTTCTCTGATATCTTGTTCTCCGGATATCTTTTCATAGAACAGTTTACCGCCAGGCCCTTTTCTTTTAAATAATCTGTTCCCCAGTCATACATTGCTTCCAAAATAGGTCTTATGCTCTCACCGAGGTTGGACAAGGAGTATTCCACCTTGGGCGGAACCACAGGATAAACCTTGCGAATCAGCAGGCCGTCTCTTTCCAATTCCCTTAGTTGTTGTGTAAGCATTTTGGGTGTGGCCTGAGGTATTATTCTGTGCAATTCACTAAAACGGAGGGTCTGATCAACCAAATGCCACAGTATTAATGATTTATATTTCCCACCGATCAGGTTAAGGGTGGATTCGACGGGGCAGTTATATTTGCTTAAACGAGCACCAGGTTTCATATTACTGATTCCTTTCTTAGTATCCTTTTGGATACTATGTTACAAGAAGGTACATACTTTTCATATTAAAATTAACTGCTAAAATGATATCATTGGGTATTTTGAATGTCAATTTCACTCTAAAGGGGAAATGGGTTATGAATAAAGAGAATTTTGATATAACCGGTATGACCTGCTCAGCTTGCTCTGCGCGAGTGGAAAAGGGTATAGGAAAATTGGCGGGGATAAAGGAAGTTAACGTAAACCTGCTTAAAAATAGCATGGCCGTAACCTATGATGGAGGAATTATTAATGCCGGGCAGATTGTAAAGGCAGTAGAAAATATCGGTTATGGAGCCGTTCCCCATACCAGCGCTGCAGAAAAGGGAAATAGTAAACCTGTGGACAATATGGAAAAAGAATTGGAACGGCTGCGCGTGCGGCTAATTGTCTCCATTATTTTTTCTGTTCCCTTGTTCTATATTTCCATGGGACATATGTTTGGTTCACCGCTGCCGGGCTTTTTCTTGGGTACTGAGAATGCGCTGATTTTCGCTTTTACCCAGTTTCTATTATTAATCCCCGTTGTGTTTATCAATTTTAAATATTATCAGGTGGGCTTCAAAACACTGTTTCAGGGTTCCCCCAACATGGACACCCTGATTGCTATTGGTTCGGGTGCAGCTACCGTTTACGGTATCCTGGCCATATACAGGATCGGTTTCGGTCTGGGGCATGGCCAGGCGCAGATTGCCCACCAATATATGATGAGCCTGTACTTTGAATCGGCAGCGATAATACTGACACTTATAACACTGGGGAAATACTTTGAAGCGCGGGCCAAAGGAAGGACATCTGATGCCATTACCAAACTAGTCAATTTGGCTCCCAAGACAGCGACAGTCCTACGCCGGGGACAGGAAGAAATTGTGGCAGTAGAAGAGGTGCAGCAAGGGGAGATTGTCATTGTGAAAGCGGGGGACACCATCCCGGTGGACGGTGTCATTGAGGATGGCAGTTCTTTCGTAGATGAATCGGCGATAACAGGCGAAAGTATGCCCGTTGAGAAAACCATTGGAAATCGGGCTATCGGGGGTACCATTAACAGCTCCGGCTATTTTAAAATGCGCGTCACGGCAGTTGGGGAGAACACAACCCTGGCCCACATCATCAGATTGGTGGATGAGGCGACCTCCTCCAAGGCGCCCATTGCCCGGCTGGCAGACAGAATCAGCGGCGTTTTTGTGCCGGTGGTGATCGGGGTTGCCCTGGTGGCCACCATTATATGGCTGGCTATGGGACAAAGCATTGAATTTGCCCTTACTATCGGTATATCAGTGTTGGTTATTTCCTGTCCTTGTGCCCTGGGCCTGGCCACGCCGACGGCGATTATGGTCGGTACCGGCAAGGGGGCAGAAAACGGCATCCTGATAAAATCTGCCGAAGCGCTGGAAACAGCCCATAGTGTTAAAACAGTTGTATTGGATAAAACGGGTACAATAACTGAAGGGAAGCCCACTGTAACAGATATTGTTAGCACTTGTGGGGATGAACCCCTATTGCTTACTGTGGCTGCTTCCCTGGAAAAAATGTCGGGGCACCCTATTGCGGAGGCCATATTAGTAAAGGCGGAGGAAAGCGGCATTATAATTAAAGATATCACGAACTTTTCGTTAATACCGGGGCAAGGTATTAAAGGCCTAATGGAAGGGAAAAATTGTTATGCTGGAAATAAAAAATTAATGATGGCCACGGATATTGAGATAGGTGACTTTGCGGATATTGGTGAATCTTTTGCTGCTGCGGGAAAAACACCCTTGTATTTTGCACAAGGAAAAGAGTTTCTGGGCATTATCGCTGTGGCTGATGTCGTCAAGCCAACCAGCAAACAGGCGATCAGGGAATTATCCTCTATGGGTATTGATACAGTTATGATTACTGGGGATAATGCAAAAACCGCTGAGGCTATCGGTGAGCAGGTAGGGATAAAAAATATTATTGCCGGGGTTTTACCCCAGGAGAAGGAATCAGAAATAAGAATTTTGCAACAAAATAATAAGAAAGTTGCAATGGTTGGTGACGGCATTAACGATGCCCCCGCTTTGGCGCGGGCAGATGTTGGTATTGCCATAGGTGCCGGGACTGATATTGCCATTGAATCTGCTGATATTGTTCTGATGAAAAGTGATCTGCTGGATGCAGTGACGGCCATACAGCTTAGCCGATCCACTCTACGTAACATTCAACAGAACCTTTTTTGGGCGTTTTTCTATAATGCAGTTGGTATTCCCATAGCAGCCGGTTTGTTTTATGGGCTGTTGGGTTTGCGCCTCAATCCGATGATTGCTGCTGCTGCCATGAGCCTGAGTTCTGTATCAGTGGTTTCAAATGCCTTAAGATTGAGATTTTTTAAGCCAAGATGGGAAAGGGAAGGGGGGCATAGTTCAGATACAGTTATAATGGAGAAACCAAGATTAATAAAAGGAGAAGAGACTAAAATGAAAAAGGTTGTTAAAATTGAGGGTATGTCCTGTAACCATTGTTCAGCAGCAGTAAAAAAAGCACTGGAAAAACTGGCCGATGTAACAAATGTAACAGTAGATTTGGCTGGGAAGGCGGCGACAGTAGATTTGTCCAATCCTCTTGGGGATGACGTTTTGATCAAGACTGTCGAAGATGCCGGATATAAGGTTATTGAGGTTCAATAACGTCTGGCAGCTGTAAAATATTATTTTTTCCCGGCATAACTGCGCAGCACTTCTAAAAATAATTGGCCATAATTTTTTAGCCGGGTTTCACCTACCCCTTTAATGGTCAACAGGGCGGAGGTATCTGTCGGCAGTTGTTCACACATTTCCCGCAGGGTGCTGTCGGGGAAAACTACATAAGGCGGTACCCTCTCTTTTTGTGCAATTTGTCGGCGCAGTTGGCGTAATTGTTCAAACAAAGGCTGGTTTGCTACTTCTTTGCGTTTTTTCACTCGTTTCCTGTGAAAAACCCTTTGTTCACCTTTTAAAACAGGTGCTGCCCCCGGCAGAAGCTTCACTATTGGGTACCGTTCTTCTGTTAGGCAAAGATATTTTTCAGCAATCAGGACCTTAACTAAATGCTGGATTTCTTTTAGGGTATAATTATGCAACAAACCATGGGATGAAAGTCTGTTCAAACCATAATGCAATAATTTTTTGTTTTTTGAGCCCTTCAACACACCGGCGAGCATAGTTACTCCAAACTGCTCCTTCATTCGCCAGGCGCATGATAATATTTTTTGTGCCTCCACAGTAATATCAATAAATTCACCTGTGTTATTACAATTGCTGCAGTTGTCGCATTTTTTCGGGCTGTTCTTCTGCCCAAAATACTGCAAAATTTCACCGCGCAGGCACCTGGATGTATGACAGTAGTTAACAATGTACTGTAGCTTTTTGTATTCACTGTCTCTTCTTTCTGCTGAAGGGACAGAGTTTTCAATTAAATATCTTTGTATCTGCACATCCTGTGGGCTAAAAAGTAAAATACATTCGGCAGGTTCATCATCTCTTCCCGCACGTCCTGCTTCCTGATAGTACGCCTCCATGTTTTTGGGCATATGGTAGTGGATAACATAACGTACATTGGACTTGTCTATACCCATACCGAAGGCATTAGTGGCCACCATTACCCTGATGTCGTCATAGATAAAACGTTCCTGGTTAAGATCCCTTTCAGGCGCCGTCATGCCCGCGTGATATTTGCCGGCGTTAAATCCTTTTTGCTGCAGGTAGGCGTGGAGTTTATTAACTTCCTTCCTGGTGGCGCCATAGATTATACCCGGCTTATCCTTGTTTTCTGCCAGATAACGATCCACAAAACCCCTTTTATTTTCACCGTTGATTACAGTAAAAAACAAGTTGGCACGGTCAATTTCAGTTATAACCACATTAGGCTTGTCCAGCGCCAGTTGGTTAACTATATCCCTGGTTACCCCAGGGGTGGCGGTAGCTGTGAATGCCGCTATCACCGGGCGTTGGGCCAGCTTTTTGATGAAGGGGCTGATCATCAGGTAGGCCGGCCGGAAGTCGTGTCCCCACTGGGAAACACAGTGTGCTTCGTCTACAGCAAGCAAGGTAATCCCCAGGTTATTGGCCATAGCTATAAACTGCTCGTTCTCCAGCCGTTCCGGTGCAGCATAAATGATTTTATACATGCCCCGTCCGGCCCCTTTCAAAACAGTAAGCAATTCCTGATGGTTCAAGGAACTGTTGATAAAAGCAGCTGGTATACCAAGGCTACACAGGGCTTCCACCTGATCTTTCATTAGGGATATCAGCGGTGAAATAACCAGCGTGGTACCGGACATTAGAGCGGGGATCTGATAGCATATGGACTTTCCACCCCCGGTGGGCATGATCCCCATAGTATCCTGCCCTTGCAAAAGGCTGCTGATAATTTGTTCCTGACCGGTTTTAAAGGAATGATAGCCAAAATGTTTTTTTAATAAGGTTGCTGCCCTTTGTAACAATTTTTATAACCTCTTTTTGTTGATCAAAAAACATGCGGCACTATTATATCACAAAGGGTCGGTAGGGGTTGGCAGATCATTCCATGCAAACGAATCCCTTCCAATATTTTGGGCAAAGGATCCACCTGCCGGAAGGATTATGCCATTCTTTGCAAGAATATACAGAAATGAGCTTCAGCGGTATTAATCATCCTGATTCTGACAACATGGTAAGCAAAAAAGAGAGGCCGCAATGGTGCTTTAACATAGGGATTTATAATTCTAAAAAAATGGCATGGTCGGTTTATATATCGGCTATGCCGTTTTGCTTTCTGTATTAGGAAGTTCTATAGCACCGATGCAGTTATAGTATATCCTTATTTTCTGCTGTCTTTTGCCATTTATTTTCTCAGCTTTAAAGACGATTATCTTGTCCACAAATTCCCTAATAATTTCAGCATCTAGCTTTTTAATCTCGGTGTACTTTTTCACTAGCTTTAGAAAATTGTCTGTATTCAAAGCTTGGTCTTTGACAATCTTTAATTTTTCACTAAGAAATTCTACTTTCTCTTTTAGTTCTTCTTGCTCTTTTTCATAGTCAGAAGACATCTTAATAAACCTATCTTCTGTTAGTTTGCCAAAGACATGGTCTTCATAGAGCTTGCCAATAATAGTATCAAGGGCAGAGATTCTGTTTACAGCTTCATCTAGCTCCTTTTGATTTTGCCTTTGCTCCTTAAGCAAATTCTTCTCAGTTTTATTCATAACCAATTTTACAAATTCAGCTTCGTGATTTTTAGCAAAGGCTACTATCTTTTGCAAGTCCTCAAGTAGTAACTCTTCCACAATTATATTTCTTATCTGGTGAGAAGAACAGCCACCTTTAACCTTACGATAGGTAGAGCAGACAAAATGCTCTCTTTCTTTAGGTATGGTTTTGCCTCTTACTTGATAGAGTTTCTTACCACAATCAGCACAAAACATCATTCCAGATAAGATACCCATTTCACCAAGCCTTGAAGGCCTGCGTTTGCCTTCTCTAATCTTTTGAACTGTCTTCCATGTGCTTTCATCTATTATAGCTTCATGGGTATTTTCAAAGATAAGCCA
>JABMJD010000024.1 GCA_013201395.1 Candidatus Syntrophopropionicum ammoniitolerans | reverse complement strand
ATAATCAGAATTCCACCCTATAGTACGGTTATTTTAAAAAAGGAATCTGCTATAATGATATAGAAGCAGGAATAAAAAGGACAAAAATAGAGGGATTGGGATGAATCCAGGACTGGAAAAAGCCCTGATGTTAGTGGAAAAACACCATGTCTATTCAACACCAAGCTATCCTCATCTACACGAAATATTACTACAAGAAGGGCTCCTAGTTAAATTTTTTTCTTTCAACGGTGGAATTACAGGGGTTTACTGTCGCACCTTTGACGGCATAGAATTGCTTACCTTGAAAAATGGGTTAGGTGAAACAGAACTCAAGCACATGTTGGCCTATGGGCTAGCTTTTCATTGCCTGAGTTCAGCTCCAGCTCTGTCGGCCTATATAAAGGTCATGCGTGATTGCCCAAAACAAGGCTTCGATGATGATGTGGAAAATTTTGCTTCCATTTTACTGGTCCCGCCCCAGGTCCGGCTTGATTATGACCGGATCACCCCGGATGAAGTTATCTCGCTGGCTCGTATTTCCGAGGCCCTGGCAAAAAGGCGGATCAACATAGCCAGGTGGTTCCGGATTTAGCTGTAGGATTTAATGATAGATGACACTTTGTCCGGGCTCACCCGAGGATGGATTTCATTATCTACCATTACGGAGGGGCCGAAGTCGCAGGCGCCGAGGCAGCGTACTACCTCCAGGTAAAATTGGCCGTCTGCCGTCGTTTCCCCCGGCGATACCCCCAGTTCACCGCAAAAGGTTTTAAGCACCTGCTGGGCGCCCCGGAGATAGCATGTGGTACCCATGCATATGCTAATTCTGTGCACCCCAGGGGTTGTGTGTCTGAGAATGTTGCAGGAGTAAAGCAGATCCTCAATCTCTGTCTCTTCTTTGTCAAAGGCTAGCGCCGCCTTATTAAGAACACTACTAGGCGGTTTGCCGTACACCTCCATGTATTCCCTGAAGAAATTCAATACTCCCCCCGGCTGATTCTTATGCTTTGTCAGCAGTTCATCAATCTCGGTATCTACTTCTTTACGGCCACAGTTGCTGTCAATACACATCAATTATGTTCCCCCGCAAATTAATGTTTTTTTTAATTATATTGTATCATAAACGATATCATAGATCATTAATGGCCATTATGGCCTGTTTTTCGCATATCGACCAGTAGTCTAAACATGCTATAATCAGGATAGTGTAGAAATCAGGTGTCGGGGTATCAATTGTACAGGAGGTGGTTTGCAAGTGGGCTTGGGCGCCCGGATAAAGAGGATTCGGATTAACAATGGTATGACTGTCCGGCAGCTCGCCGAAAAGGTAGGCTTGTCAGCCAGCTTCCTTTACCAGCTGGAACAGGATAAAACCTCTCCTTCCTTTTCTACTCTGAAAGGCATAGCGGCGGCCCTCAATACAAATATTACTTTACTCGTTGAGGATAGCCTGCCTGAGGAATGGCTCATTGTAAGAAATAATAACTACAAGCGGATTGTCACCGGCAACCCGGGTATGGAGCTAAACCTGCTCACCTTTTTGGGACATCGGGAAAAAAGGATGCAGCCCATGGTTTTTGAGCTGGCTCCCGGTGCTTCCAGCGCGGACATAGGGGATTACCAGGGCAAGGAGCATTTTTTATATATCCTGGAGGGGGAAGTCGGGGTTACCTTGGGTGATGCGAAATATGTGTTGAATGAGGGCGATGCTGCTTACTTCATTTTTGAATCACCCGGGGAACTTTGTAATACCGGCCAGGAAAAGGCTGTAGGACTCTGGGTATATAGTCCACCCGGTATGCAATAAGCCGGCCGGGCTATTTATTTTCATCGTGGGGGTGCGCCATATGGATTTAATATATACAAACGAGGCTCGGTGCAGAGACTGCTATAAATGCGTACGGGAATGCCAGGTCAAGGCGATTAGAATTAGAGACGTAACAGGGTCCGAGGCCCAAAGGGCGGAAGTAATGGAAGAGCGCTGCATTCACGGTGGCAGATGTGTCCTTGTCTGCCCCCAGCAGGCTAAAAAAGTGCGCAACAATATAGGTAAAGTCAAGGAGCTAATTTCTGCCGGGCGAAAGGTTGTTGCCAGTCTGGCGCCTTCATTTGTGGCGGGGTTGCCTTTAAGACCGGAAAGGGTGGTAGCAGCCCTGAGAAAGTTAGGTTTCACCAGCGTCCAGGAGACGTCCTACGGCGCTGAATTGGTGGCGGCGGAACATGGAAGGCTACCTTATGGCCGCACTTTTCTTTCCAGCGCTTGCCCGGCAGTGGTCAGCCTGGTGGAAAAACATTTCCCAGATTTGATTTCCTATTTATCCCCGGTGGTTTCACCGATGATAGCCCATGCCAGGTTCATAAAGTCAAGGGACCCTGATGCTGCAGTGGTTTTTATCGGTCCCTGTATAGCTAAAAAAAGTGAAGCCGAGGAAGAACAGTACGGGGGCGTCGTTGATATAGCCCTTGACTTTGTAGAGCTCTGGGAGTGGATGCAGGAAGAAATAGCAGATTTTAAAGCATTGCCGGAGGAGTTGAAGACGGAGTTTGACGGCCCCCGGGCGGATATCGGTAAATTATTTCCCCTGGAGGGCGGTATGTTGCGTACAGCCGGTATGAGCATGGACAGGCTTGATGACACGGTGATGGTGCTCTCTGGTCTGGAGAATTGCCTGGAGTTGCTCAGGCATCTTCAGCTGGGCATGCCCTGCAAGGTGGGTCTGATTGAACTGCTGGCCTGCACTGACGGGTGTATTAATGGGCCCATGGCTGTTAATAAAGAAGATGTTTTTATTAAAAAACAAAGAATTGTTGATTATTTTAGCAGAAGCCACCGCAGGAAAGGCAAGGCGTTGCCCGAGATTAAGGGCGTCGAACTTTATCGGACTTACATCAACAGGTTGTTTCCCCTGCCTTTACCCAGTGAGGCGGAATTGAACGAAATACTGGCCCGTACCGGCAAGACCAAAACGGAGGACCAGCTAAATTGCGGTGCTTGTGGGTATCCCACCTGTAAGGATAAGGCTATTGCTGTGTATCAGGGTTTTGCAGAGCTAAAAATGTGCATCCCCTACATGAGGGAACGGGCTGAATCAGTTTCCAACCGGGTTTTTGCCTCCATGCCCAATGGTATTATTATCGTCAACCAGGAGCTAAAAATCCTGGAGATCAATGATGTAGCCAGAAGGATGTTGGGCATAACGGAAAAAAACCCCAAGGGTCAGGATTTGTCCCTATACATGGACCCCGCTAACTTTCATAAAGTAGCAGTTAGCGGTGCGGTGTTAAACCTGACTATGAATTATGAGCAGAAGGATCTAATTACCAGGGAGATCATATTCCCCTTGGGACCCGAGGAGATTGCTGGTATTTTTATTGATATAACTGAGGATAGTAAACGGGAGGAGCAGCAGGACCTGCTGAATAACGAAACCATCAAAAGAGCCGAGGAGGTAATTTCCAAGCAGATGCAGGTGGCCCAGGAAATAGCCGGCCTGCTTGGGGAGACCACGGCAGACACCAAGGTGCAGCTGACAAAATTGATTAGACTCGTGAAAAACAAATGATTTTTAATTAACTGGCAAGCAAGGGATGACTGATGAGAATAGCGGTAGATGTGGGCATATCCCAACTGAATAAACATGGGGAGGAACTTTGTGGTGATAGTATTGAGCTGGCCATAAACGAAGGCTCTACCACCATAATGTTGTCGGATGGGCTGGGTAGTGGTGTCAAAGCCAATATTCTTTCCAGGTTGACCACCAAAACAGCAGTGAGAATGATCACCCAGGGGGCTGTTCTAGAGGAGGTTATAGAAACCCTGGCCCAAACACTGCCCAAGGTCAGAGGCCATGCCTACAGTACCTTTGGCATATTGGAAATATTTGCTGGTGAGGGAGCTGCCCGCCTGGTGGAATATGACACCCCGGAAGCCTTCGTGGGCAATGGGGAAAAACTAAAGCATATAAATAAAGTAAAAAGGGATATAGCCGGGAAGGTTATTTACCGTTCCACTTTTGCATTGGAAGCCGGCGATTGGATCGTACTTGTTTCCGACGGTGTGCTTCATGCCGGGGCAAACGGTGTGTGGGATATGGATTGGGACTGGCAGGGTTTTTCAAAATATTTTTGCCGCCAGGTACCGGCTATTGCCGATGCATCCGCTTGTGCCCAGGCAATAGCCGAGCATTGCAACAAACTATATGGGTCACGCCCGGCTGATGACGCCAGTGTTGCCGTGATCAAAGTTAGGAAGCCTCGCCTGTTGAACGTATTGATTGGGCCGCCTAATTCCAAGGATAATGATTTTAAGGCGGTAAAGAGGTTGATGGATATGGATGGTGTCAAGATTGTCTGTGGCGGCTCTACTGCCAACATGGTAGGCCGCATTTTGGAACGTCAGGTGCAGGTTGACCTGAAATCCACCAGTGATCGGATTCCACCGATAGGGGTTATTGATGGTGTTGACCTGGTCACGGAGGGGATACTGACATTGGCCTATAGCCTGGAGCTATTGCGTACCGGCGTGACCATGGAACAACTACGGGCCAACAAGGATGGATCCAGCAGGCTGGCTGTCTTACTGCTGGAGGCGGACTATCTTAACTTCCTTGTGGGGACTTCAGTTAACAATCCCCAGCAGATAAAAGGGAGGCCTACCAGGATCCTATTAAAAAAGCAGGTAATAAATGATTTGATTAACTTTCTCAAAGAAAAAGGAAAAAAGGTTAGCATGGAATGCTTCTAGGTTAGATAAATTTAGATAAATTCCTTTGTTTTTTGCCCTGCGGGAAACTCTGACGAGTTAGCCGCAGGGCATTTAATATTGCAAACTATGACTTGTGCCTTTAAAGTCTTGCTTGTTTATCTAAAATATTGGTTGACATATGTGAACCCATATCATATATTTAAATAGTCAGACAATAACCTGGAGAAAACGGGTAAAAAAACTCGGGGGGAAAAGCCTATGGATAGAAAATTTGAGAGGCTTCAGGAAATCATTGAAAGCCATGAAGGCCGGGTTTCTCATTTAATTGCCATTTTACAGGAGGTGCAGGAGGAGTACCGTTACCTACCGGAAGAGGTGCTGACCTATGTTGCTACAGCCATGGATATATCACCGGCAACAGTATATGGGGTAGCTACCTTTTACTCGCAATTTTCACTGGTCCCGCGAGGGAAGTACATAGTGAGGGTTTGTGATGGGACTGCCTGCCACGTCAGGGGTTCGGAACCTATTCACCAGGCTCTGCGGGAAAGTCTGGAGTTGGCCAGCGGCCAAACAACCACCTCAGACATGCAGTTTACCGTGGAAACTGTTTCTTGTCTTGGTGCCTGTGGACTAGCACCGGTGGTTGTGATTAACGGTGATGAGGTACATGGACAAACAACAAAAGAAGCCATAGTGAAAGCTGTAAAAAAGATTGTATCTCAGGAACAACAGGAAGAGAATAAAAACTCCTCCGAAATGGGGTGTTGTCAGAATGCTTAGATCCAGAGCAGAACTGAATGCATTTAAAGAAAAAGCTCTTACCAAAATCAACTCGATAGAAAAGAGAATCCTTGTCTGCGCCGGAACCGGATGTGTTGCCAATGGTTCTTTAAAAATATTTGATCGTTTCAAGCAGTTGCTTAATGAAAGACCTGAACTTGCAGTTGATCTTGAATTGCAAAAAGAACATTCCCACCAGGGGGTAGACGCCCATATTAGTGGTTGTCACGGTTTTTGCCAGATGGGCCCCCTGGTCCGGATTGAACCCCGGGGGACACTTTATTGTAAGGTCCAGCTGGATGATGTTGTCGAAATTTTTGAGGAGCACATTATCAACAACAGGTTGGTCACCAGGCTGCTTTATCATGACTATCAGAGCCAGTCACCCGTAGAAACTCAGGATGAAATTCCTTTTTATAAAAACCAGTTCCGGATTGCTCTGGCCAACTGCGGACGTATTGATCCGGATAGCATTGAAGACTACATCGCTCACGACGGATACCAGTCTCTATCCAGGGTGCTTTTTGAAATGACCCCGGATGAGGTGATTAGGGAGGTTCTCGATTCGGGTCTTAGGGGCCGGGGTGGTGGTGGTTTTCCCACCGGCAGGAAATGGTTGTTCGCCCGTGAGGCTAGCGGAGAAAAAAAATACATCATTTGTAATGGTGACGAAGGGGATCCCGGTGCCTTCATGGACCGCAGTGTAATGGAGGGTGACCCCCACAGGGTCATCGAAGGCATGATGCTGGCTGGTTACGCGGTGGGTGCCGATGAGGGTTATATTTATGTTCGGGCGGAGTATCCTCTGGCAGTAAAGCGTCTACGCCATGCGGTAGCTACTGCTGTAAAAAGTGGATTGCTGGGCGAAAACATACTGGGTAGTGATTTTAATTTCAAGATTAATATAAAGGAAGGAGCCGGGGCCTTTGTTTGTGGGGAGGAAACCGCTCTTATCGCTTCCATCGAGGGGGAGCGAGGTATGCCCAGGCCCAGGCCGCCCTTCCCGGCTGTAAGTGGTCTTTGGGGTTGCCCCACAATCATAAACAACGTGGAAACCCTGGCCAATCTACCGGCTATAGTATTGAAAGGCGCAGAGTGGTTTAGCAGCATCGGTGTTTCTACCAGTACCGGCACAAAGACCTTTGCTCTGGCTGGACAGGTAGCCCATACTGGTTTGGTGGAGGTCCCAATGGGCCTTACTCTAAAAGAAATAGTGTTTGATATCGGTGGTGGTCTCCGAGATAATAAGGTTTTCAAAGCTGTACAAATAGGGGGCCCCTCTGGAGGCTGCCTGACCAGGGAACACCTGGATCTTCCTTTAGATTACGACTCATTGCAGATGGCTGGGGCCATGGTCGGCTCCGGTGGTCTGGTGGTAATGGGTGAGGACACCTGTATGGTGGAAGTAGCCAAGTTTTTCATGGGCTTTGTGCAAAATGAGTCCTGTGGCAAGTGTGTCCCCTGCCGCGAGGGGACCAGGGGAATGCTGGAGCTGCTCAACCGCATAGTAACAGGCGGCGGAACAGAGGAAGATTTGTCTTTGCTGGAGGAGCTGGCTCTGATTGTCAAGGATGGATCCTTGTGCGGATTGGGTAAGACCGCCCCCAACCCTGTACTAACCACACTGAAATATTTCAGGTCAGAATATGAGGCTCATGTGCGGGATAAGAAGTGTCCAGCCGGGGTATGTAAGGATTTGCTTGACTACCGGATTGACCCCTCCACGTGCAAGGGGTGCGGCTTGTGCAAGAAGCTATGTCCGGCTGATGCCATCAGTGGGGAGAGAAAAGAACCTCACTGGATAGATCAGGAAAAATGCATTAAATGCGGAACCTGCATCAGCAAGTGCAAATTTGGCTCAATAGTCACTAACTAGGGAGGGGGCTTTGTTTATGAGTAGGAACGGAACACTGATCATAGATGGCCTGGAGATAGAAATCCAGGAAGAGAAAAATCTGCTGGAATTAATCCACAAGGCGGGAATCAATTTACCTACCTTCTGCTACCACTCTGAATTAAGCGTTTATGGGGCCTGCCGGCTTTGTATGGTGGAAACCGATAAAATGGGTTTGGTGGCTGCTTGTTCTACTCCTCCTCAGGAAGGGATGGTTATCAGGACCAATACCTTGCGCACCCGCAGGCTGCGCAAAATGGTTATTGAACTCCTGCTGGCAAATCACGATCGGGAATGCACCTCCTGTTCCAGGAGCGGTAAGTGCAAGTTACAATTGTTGGCCCAGCAGTTTGGGGTTGAGGAGGTCAGGTTTGGCAAAAGGGAAATAAAACTACCCCTTGACAAAACCAGTCCTTCCATTGTCAGGGATCCCAATAAATGCATTCTTTGTGGTGACTGTGTACGCATGTGCAAAGAGATACAAGGGGTAGGGATCTGGGATTTTGCTCACCGTGGTTCCAAAACAGTGGTTACCACTGCTTTTAATAAGGAGCTATCTGATGTGGCCTGTGTTAACTGCGGGCAATGTGTCACTGTGTGCCCAACAGGGGCACTAACTATAAAAAGTGAAGTAGATGAGGTCTGGAATGCCATACATAACCCTGATCTGACTGTTGTGGCGCAGATAGCCCCGGCAGTGCGGGTGGCTCTTGGTGAAGAGTTTGGGTTGGGAGTGGGAGAAGAAGTTACCGGCAAAATTGTGGCCGCACTGAAACTTGTCGGGGTTGACCGGGTTTTTGATACCTTGTTTGCCGCCGATATGACTACTATAGAGGAGTCAAATGAGTTTCTGGAGCGCCTGGAGAAGAACGAAAATCTGCCTATTTTCACCTCCTGTTGTCCCAGCTGGATCAAATACTGTGAACAGTTCCACGCTGATCTATTGCCCCATGTTTCTAGTTGCCGTTCACCGCAACAGATGTTTGGGTCCGTGGTAAAGAAATATTATGCCAAGAAGCTGAACAAGAACCCGGAAGAGATCTTCGTGGTGTCGATAATGCCCTGTGTGGCCAAAAAATTTGAAGCCCAAAGGCCGGAATTTACTACAGGCGGGGTTCCCGATGTTGACGCTGTGCTGACCACAGTGGAAACAGCACGGATGTTCAAAGAAGCCTCCATAGATTTCAATACTATGGTCAGTGCGGCTTTTGATAACCCGCTGGGTGTTGGTTCGGGAGCAGCCTTAATTTTTGGCGCTTCCGGTGGTGTGATGGAATCAGTGGTGCGTTATGTGGCGGGGCTTACTGGGGGCGACCAAGTGGGCCGTATTGATTTCCTGCCGGTACGGGGTATGGAGGGAATCAAAACAGCCACCGTTGAGGTTAATAATAGGATTTTAAAGCTTGCTGTGGCCAATGGCCTGCGCAATACTGAAGAGCTAATATCAATGATCAAGTCGAAAGAAATTTCAGTTGATGCCGTTGAGGTAATGTCCTGTCCCGGCGGTTGCGTCGGCGGCGGTGGACAGCCTGATGTTAACGATACGACCGCCCGAACCAGGCGGGCGCAGGAAATATATGAAATGGATCGGGTGCAGCAACTGCACAAGCCCCAGGATAACTATTTTGTGGGCAAGGCTTTTGAGGAATGGTTCGGTGGAGTCAACAACCGGAAAACACATCACGCTCTGCATACAACATATGTGCCCCGCCGGCGCATCAATGGCAAGCCTCTTATAATGAAGGATTCCCAGTCACAGCCCCTGCGGGTAGCCGTGTGTCTTGGTACGGGTTGTTATCTCCGGGGAGCCTATGATGTGATTAAAGAATTTAATGAATTGGCGGAGGAACATGATATAGCTGATTTTCTAGAGCTTAAAGGTACATTTTGCCTGGAGAAATGTGACAACGGCATTTCAGTCAACATCAATGGTGAAATTGTCACCGGAGTGACCCCGGAAAACGCCAATAAAATATTTATGACTAAAATATTCCCATTAATAAATAATAACTGCAACTAAATTTTACCCCCCAAATACTTTTTTCCTACCCGGAAGCAGCTACCGCTGGCACCGGGATTTTTTTTGTCTTTAACCTGCGGGGGGGGCGGTATTTTGCCTTAATTGCTGCAAAAATGGTTTTATGCCGTTTTTAATAAAAAAATATTGCCCTGTAAAATTGACTGTGTTAAAATGTAGACATAAGAGGGTGGTATCCGTGTGGAACCACACCTGGGTTTGTAGCATTTTTTGCATCTTAACAGTTTTCTAACCGCTTGGAGCCGGGATGGACCGAGACGGAAGTTAGATAAACTTACGCCTTTCGGGTTTTTCCCGGAAGGCTTTTTATTTTACCCTGGACCCAGGCAAGGGGGGTAATGTCAGTGTTTAAACCTAAAATAGCAGTAGTCGGGGCCGGAAAGGTTGGTTCCGCCCTGGCGCTTCTTTTAAACCGGCAGGGTTATCCGGTAGCCGGGGTGGCCAGCAGAAGCATTAGCTCAGCCAGGCGGGTGGCTGAGGAATTAAATGTCCCTGCCACTGTTAACCCAGAGGAGGTAACTATCGCTGGTGATGTGGTCTTTATTACTACCCCGGACCGTGTCATTACCGATGTAGCGGAAGAAATTACCGAGCGGGGGGGCTTTAGGCCCGGCCAGGTGGTTTTTCATACCAGCGGGGCTCATTCGGCAGATGAAGTTGGTGTTGTGCGCAGCGTTGGTGCGCTGGCTGCCTCGCTGCATCCCCTGCAGTCTTTTGCAGATATCAAAATGGCTATGGAAAACCTACCCGGTTCATATTTTGCCCTGGAGGGGGATTCCGGGACGCTGCCCCTGGCCGAACGGATTGTCCAGGATCTGGGTGGTAAACATTTCACTATCGCTGCTGCGGACAAGCCCCTGTATCACGCTGCTGCTTGTGTTGCTTCCAATTTTTTGGTTTCTTTGATGCATTTTGCCACAGAGCTTTACGGTCATTTTGGCCTTTCAAGATCAGAATCCTTCGAGGCTTTATATCCCTTGATCAAAGGCACAATAAAAAATATCAGCCAGGTGGGGCCGCCCCAGGCACTAACCGGCCCAATAGCCAGAGGTGACGGCCCGACCCTGGAAGGGCACCTGAAGGTGTTGAGGGATGTGGGAGAGCAGGAGCGCGACCTATACTGCAGGCTGGGTCTCTACACTATCAAGGTAGCCCTGGAAAAAGGCAGTATCAATGCCGGGGAGGCAAAAAAACTTGACAAGATATTCAGGGAGGGTATTTTATGAGCAGCAAAGTTACCACAGCCACCATCAGACAGATGAAAAATGAGGCAAGAAGGATCACCATGCTTACGGCGTATGATTATTCCATGGCCAAACTGGTAGATGATGCGGGTATCGATATGATTTTGGTAGGTGATTCACTGGGCAACGTGATGCTGGGCTATGATTCTACTTTACCGGTGACTATGGATGATATGATTCACCATGTCAAAGCCGTATGCCGGGGCGCCGAGCGGGCGTTGGTAGTGGCGGATTTGCCGTTTATGTCCTATCAGGTTTCCACAGAGGAGGCTTTACGCAATTCGGGCCGATTTCTCAAGGAGACTACTGCCCAGTCGGTTAAATTGGAAGGTGGTATAGAGATAGCCGAAACTATTCAGGCCATTGTGAATGCGGGTATACCAGTGGTTGGGCACCTGGGGCTGACTCCCCAGTCAGTTCATCAGATGGGCGGCTACAAGGTGCAGGGCAAGGATGAGACAGCAGCGAAAAAACTCATCTCCGACGCCAAGGTTGTCGAAGAGGCCGGGGCATTTTGCCTGGTTTTGGAGTGTGTGCCCACGCCGCTGGCCAAGCTGATCACTGAGTCCCTGGCGATACCGACTATCGGCATCGGGGCGGGACCCCATTGTGATGGGCAGGTGCTTGTAATCCATGACATGCTGGGTCTGTATCCCCGTTCGTCACCGAAGTTTGTGAAAAAATATGTTAACCTGCATGAACATATGGGTGCTGCCCTTAAGCAGTACCGGGATGAGGTCACGGCGGGGTCCTTCCCCGGACCTGAGCACAGCTTTGGGATGGCGGAGGAAGTGTTGAAGAAACTCTATTAACGGAGTGGAGGTTTTTATGGATATTTTTCACACAATTCCAGCAGTCCGGGATTTTGTTCGGCAAGCCAGGGCCAAAGGGCAGGTTGTTGGTCTTGTGCCCACTATGGGTTACTTGCATGAGGGGCACCTGGAGTTGATGCGCCAGGCCAAAAAACAATGCGACATTGTTGTGATCAGCATCTTTGTAAATCCTACCCAGTTTGGACCGGAGGAGGATCTGGCCACCTATCCCCGGGATTTAAATCGGGATGCGGCAATGGCTGAAGGGGTGGGGGTAGATGCTATTTTTAACCCGGGGGCAGAAGAAATCTACCCACCTGGGTACAGTACCTACATCAATGTTGAACGCCTTACGGAAAAGCTCTGTGGAGCTGCCCGGCCGGGACATTTCCGGGGTGTGGCTACGGTGGTGGCCAAACTGTTCAATATAGTTCGACCTGACTATGCCTTTTTTGGGCAGAAAGACGCCCAGCAGGCCCTGGTAATAAAAAGGATGACTGCTGATTTGCACATGGACGTGGAGGTTGTTGTTGTGCCTACTGTGCGGGAGCAGGATGGCCTGGCCATGAGCTCACGCAACATTTACCTCAACCCCGCCCAGCGTCAGGCGGCTCTGGTACTTTCCAGGAGTCTAAACGAGGCGGCGGCAGCGGTTAAGGAAGGCCGGCGGGATGTCAGCAAAATACGACAATTAGTAGTGGATTTAATCAAGGCAGAACCACTTGCGGAAATAGAATATGTGGAGATTTATAGCTACCCGGATCTAGAGCAGAAAGAGGTTCTTGACGGGGCGGCCTTGCTGGCCCTGGCAGTGAAAATTGGGCGGGCGCGGTTAATTGACAACATAATACTCTAAACACATGAGTATTCGGTGGCGGGACGAGAATTGTCCCCAAAAGCAAGGATAATTAGTGTGGGGGAGAGGACTATGTTTCGAACAATGTTAAAGTCAAAAATTCATAGGGCCACAGTGACGGAGGCCAATCTGAACTATATGGGCAGCATTACCATCGATGAGGCCCTATTGGAAGCTGCCGAGATTCTGCCCAATGAAAAGGTGCAGATTGTCAACAACAACAACGGCGCTCGGTTTGAGACATATGTGATCAAAGGGCGGCGCGATTCAGGTGTAATCTGCCTGAATGGGGCTGCTGCCCGCAAGGTACAACCTGGGGATCTGATCATTATTATTTCTTACGCCATTATGGATGATCATGAGGCCCAATCATATTACCCGATAGTGGTCATGGTTGATGACGGGAATGTAATAACTAAAGTCAAACAGGAAGAAATCCAGGGTGATGTCAGCTAGGAAATTATAATTTTTATATACTTATTGATGCCGAAAAAGGGGGAGTTTATTTGCCGGACAACTACATGGTAAATTTCGATACACGAGAGTTGCCCCAGGTGGAAGAGGAATATATCATTTTGGGCAGCGGTATTGCGGGATTATATACAGCACTTTCGGCCTCCCGGGCGGGCAGTTCTGTCACGGTCTTGACCAAACAGACCATGATGGATACCGGCACGGATAAAGCCCAGGGCGGGATTGCGGCTGCACTAGGGGGCGATGACTCCCCGGCGTTGCATAGACAGGATACCCTGGTAGCAGGGGCGGGCCTGTGTGATATAGAGGCAGTGGCGGCACTGGTCAGTGAAGGGCCGGATCGGGTCAGGGAATTGATCGATCTGGGTGCTATTTTTGACCATGATAGCCAGGGCCTGGCCCTGACCATGGAGGGGGCCCACAGTCAGAGGCGTATTCTACATGCCAGTGGAGATGCCACAGGGGCGGAGATCCAACGGGTTCTGACCATGCGTGTGCGGGAAGATGAGCGGATTAAGGTACTGGAAAACCACTATGTTGTTGATCTCCTGGTGCGGGAAAATACCTGTTATGGTGTACTGGCTTACGACAGGGGAAATGGGGAATATAGGGTGTTTCGGGGGAAAGTGACAGTCCTTGCTACAGGCGGGTTGGGACGTATCTTTGAACACAATACCAACCCAGAAATAGCCACTGGTGACGGTATAGCCATTGCCTTTCGGGCCGGCGCCGAAGTTATGGATATGGAGTTCATCCAGTTTCACCCCACGGTATTAAACCTGCCGGGTGCCCCGCGGTTTCTAATTTCGGAGGCTGTGCGCGGCGAGGGTGCTTATCTGCGCAATATCCAGGGCCAACGCTTTATGCAGCGCTATCATGATCTGGCGGAATTGGCGCCCAGGGATGTAGTAGTGCGCGCTATTTTAAAGGAAATGGCGGGTACCGGTTCCAATAAGGTATTTTTGGATCTAACCCACCTGGATCCACAACTAATAAAACTTCGCTTTCCCAATATTATGAAAACCTGTGCGGAATACGATCTGGATATCACAGTTGATCCTATCCCCATAGCGCCTGCTGCCCACTATATGATGGGCGGGGTCAAAATTAACCTGGTGGGGGAAACAAGTATTAAGGGACTCTATGCCTGCGGTGAGGTTTCTTGCCCCGGTGTACACGGTGCTAACCGCCTGGCCAGCAACTCTCTTTTGGATGGTTTGGTTTTTGGTGGTAGAATAGTGGAAGAGACGAAACATTTTTTGCAGGATTATCAACCCCGCCATCTGGAATTTGCCTGTGACTGGCTGCTCAAACCGGCAAAAACAGACTATGCAGACCTGCGTAGAAAGCTGGTAGTAATGATGGGCGAAAAGGTGGGGCCTGTTCGTAGTAGTGAAGGAATGAGGGAAGCCCTAATGTTTTTCGATCAGTGGAGCTACCTCAGACGGCACGGAGTGGATAATGCCGAACAAATGGAACTAAAAAATATGCTGCAGGTTGGGGAGTTGGTGGCTGAGGCCGCCCTGGCCCGCAGGGAAAGTCGTGGTGGGCACTACCGGGTTGACTGTCCGGATGCTTACCAGCGCTGGCAAAAACATATTATCTTCAGGCGTTAATAAAAAAGAATATATGCCCAATGTTTGGGGCATGTGATAATGTTAAGACGGGTTTTAGGGCCCGTCATTTTATTAGTAACATGAATTGAGGCGGAAATGAGTAAAATTACATTGATCGCTACGGCTACTTTTGGTCTGGAGGCTGTGGCGGCCAGGGAGCTCAGAGAGCTGGGCTATGAAGATCAGATGGTGGAAAACGGCAAGGTTACTTTTACGGGGGATGAAGGGGCAATATGCAGAACCAATCTGTGGCTGAGGACGGCAGATCGTGTTTTGTTAAAAATGGGTGAGTTCAAGGCTTTGACATTTGATGAGCTTTTTGAAAAAACCAAAGCCTTACCCTGGCCGGATTGGATTCCCGAGGATGCTGTCTTTCCTGTTAACGGTAAATCGGTAAAGTCAAAGTTGTTTAGTGTGTCGGATTGTCAAGCCATTGTTAAAAAGGCTATTGTGGAAAAAATGAAACAGAAATATAAAGGGGACTGGTTTGAGGAAACTGGACCCGAATACGCCATTGAAGTTGCCTTACTTAAGGATAGGGCTACCTTGACCATTGACACCAGTGGCGTGGGGCTGCATAAACGGGGCTACCGAAAATTGGGCAGCCAGGCGCCTCTAAAGGAAACCCTTGCTGCCGCTATGGTATTGCTCAGCCGCTGGTCCCCGGAGCGGCCCCTGATGGACCCTTTCTGCGGGTCAGGAACAATTCCCATTGAAGCGGCGCTAATCGGCATGAATAAGGCACCCGGTCTAAATAGGGATTTTGCAGCAGAAAAATGGCCTGTCGTAGCGCCACGTTTTTGGCATGAGGCCAGAGCGGAAGCCAGGGAGCTAGTGCATCACACCGAACCTCTCCATATCATCGGTTCTGATCTGGATAACAAGGTATTGAGCCTGGCTCGTTACCATGCCCGCCAGGCCGGGGTGGCAGAAAAAATGGTTTTTAGGAGATTGCCGGTGGCTGATATTCGCCCCCGGGACCAGTATGGTTATATTATCTGCAATCCCCCTTATGGCGAACGCCTTGGTGATCGAAAACAAGTAGAAAGGCTGTACAGGGAAATGGGTCGAGTCTTCAAGTCCCTTGATTCCTGGTCATACTACATACTGGCCGCCCATCCTGGTTTTGAACGTATCTTTGGACAAAAATCAAACCGCAGAAGAAAGCTTTATAATGGGCGACTGCAATGCAATTTCTACCAGTACTATGGTCCCCGTCCGCCCCGTAGAATGGTCCGGGAAGAAAAAACAACAGTTTAGGTTGCAGAGTCGGTTCCAGCGGGAGTTATCCTTTGCCGGCCAGGATGCTTTTGGCCCTGGCCAGATCCGACTCCCTGACCATTAGTCTTAGACCTCCCAGGGCAAAAGCCGTATACACCACAATTGCTGAACGTTCGTCAAACAAGAGGGCATCAATACCTTCGCTTTCTAATAGACCTTTGGCCAGGTGAGCTTCGTTGACATCAAGAAAGGCAGCAACCTTCACCAGTTTTTCCATTTTACTAGCTCCTTTTTAAATAATCTGTTGTATTTATGGAGAATGTTTCGAAATTTGTTTCTAATGATGATCAATGTTATCAAAAATACGAAATAATTGAATAATCCATTTTACTTTTTAATACTTTAAGGTTAGAATAAAATAAGCTCAGTAAACAGGTTCCGTTCATTTATCCTTCTCAGCCGCTAACATGGTGATGGGGATCGGAGATCAATGATAGTGAATCACCATTGAGCAAATAATTTTGAGGAGGATGTTTTGTGTATCAAGACAAAACCCTGAATTGCCGCGAATGTGGCATGGATTTTATTTTCACGGCATCGGAGCAGGAGTTTTTTGCTGAAAAGGGCTTTACCAACGAGCCGGGTCGCTGTCCTCAGTGCCGGGCTGCGCGCAAGCAGAGAAACAGAGAGGCAGGCTATGGCGGAAACCGTCCCCCGCGTGAAATGTTTCCGGCAGTTTGTGCCGACTGCGGTGTAGACACGGAAGTGCCCTTCAAGCCCAGTGGGGATCGTCCTGTATATTGCTTCGACTGTTTTAATAAAAGAAGAGGCTACTAGGGTCAGCCTTTAAAAAGATGTGGATTGAAAACTGTAACATTATGTTACAGTTTTTTTTCATAAAAGATTATTTAGTAAATCATTCTGCATTTTTTTATTGTTTCCCTTTATGTTGTAGATAATCTTATGATAGGAACAGCTTTTTTTATAATTTGATAATATAGGTGAAAATATGATCCAGGGGCACCTTTTTAACCCTTTAGGCAGGATATTAACCAATTTGGTTTAATCTTATTGGTATTATTGTGTTTAGATTTGTTTGTGCCACTTTACTTGTTACATTGTACATTGCCGCTATTCAGGGGGTGTAGGAACGGTTGAAAAAAAGAAAGTCTTTTACAAAAATTACAGGGTTAATCCTGGTGGGGATTTATGTTTTTTTGCTTGCCGGTTGTGACATACGGGTTTTCAATGATAATGATCAGGAGGAATCAAATCTCCTGACTTTAAAGGTTGAGGATTTTAGCGTATTTCTTTTTGAATCATCGGAAGAGATATATAGGGCCAATGTAAAAAGTACTGTAATGTGGTCCGGATTGCAGGAACAGGCTGAAAAGGATCCACTGTATGCGGCCCATTATAAATGGCTATACGATACCTATAACGGCTGGGATGAAAGCCGCCGGGCCCAGCTTCATGAAATAATGCAAAGATATCACCCGCAGCCCATGTCTGAGCGGCTTATCCAGGAGGGGAGACAAGGTGCCGGACTGGAAGAAATAATTGAATTCATGAAAACGGACCGCTTCTATGGCAAAAATAGAAGCACCCTGGTTGATTTTTATTCCTGGTACGGTGGTAATTATGCTCTACCCCACTATAAGGAAATTGTGCCTGTACTACAGCAAAAGGTTGATGCGGTCAGAGGCAAGGTAGCAAGGGATTTGGACATCATTGCTTGTGTGGAGAGCGAGGCGGGGATAGAGCTCAAGAAGGATCCCGGTGCCCTTGAATTGCTTTTTAACATGCGGCTTATTGGGGCTTCTGGTTTCAGCCGGGACAAGGATTCGTTGTATGGTATCCGTTGGAGCGACGAACCGGAAAAAATCTGGTCAATTGCCTTAAATGAACTGAGCAGGCCTTTTTTTCACACTTTTACCGGCAGCTGGTCATTTAAGCGGCTGGCAGGCAAACTAAAAAAGGATGATCAGCTCATGGATAAATATAACGAGGATGTGCCCTACACCTGGGAAGGCTGGATCGAGGAGAACCTGACCGAGGGTTTTTCCCGTTATCTGACTGTGCGTATGGGCATTGCGGAAGATGTGGGGCCGGGTGTATTTATCTTTGATCAAGAATACGCGCGGGCCCTGCTTGAGGGTTTCAATCCACAAAAAATTTCCCTGGAGGATTTTACGGTAAGGTTTTTACAACAAAAATACGAGATATAATATAGTTGCAGATGGCAGTAAGACTTAACAGAAAGGGAGATACCCGTGGATCTTAATTTGTTTGTTGCCAGGCGTTTAATAGAAGAATTTTTGCTTGAAGATATCAGTTTCGGTGATATAACTACCAACAGTATTGTCCGGGATGATGTTGACTCGGAGGGATACATTATCTCCCGGGAAAAAGGTGTTGTGGCCGGATTGCCACTGGTGGAAATAGTTTTTCAAATATTAGATCCGAAAATTATCTGCAGGATGTTGGTGCGGGACGGACAAATAATTGAACCCGGCATGGTGCTGGCGGAGATTTCTGGGAAGGCAAGAGCTATACTCACAGGGGAAAGGCTGGCTCTTAATCTGCTGCAGCATCTCTCTGGTATTGCTACCAGGACGGCCCGGCTGGTAGAATTGGCAACGGGTGGAAAAGCCCATATTGTTGATACCAGGAAAACCACTCCCGGCCTGCGGGTGATAGAAAAATACGCAGTGCGGGCCGGAGGCGGGCATAGCCACCGTTTTGGGCTGTTTGATGCCGTGCTAATCAAAGATAACCATATTAAAATAGCCGGGGGAATCAAGCCGGCTGTGGAGGCAGCCAGGCGGGGGGTGCCCCATACCACCAAAATTGAAGTTGAGGTAGAGGATTTTGCTGGGGTTAGAGAGGCTTTAGGCGCCGGGGCAGACATAATAATGCTGGACAATATGGATCCTTTGGAAATGGGCCAGGCCGTGGATATGATTGCCGGGAGGGCCCTGGTTGAGGCCTCAGGTGGGATTACGGAGGACAACATTGGGGCTGTGGCTCAGTCTGGGGTAGACTTGATTTCTGTGGGCGCGCTAACCCACTCTGTTAGGTCACTAGATATCGGGCTGGATTTAAAAGACATCAAACGAAGATGATGACTGCCGGCAAGAGAAAAAACACCCTGAAACTATTGTAAAGGGCTATGGTTTACCAAGCCACGAAAAAGGGTTGACGATTGGATATAAATAGATTAAAATTTACCTAAGGTGGGATCCCCTTGAAGGAAACCATATTACGACTGCTCAGGGAAAGAAGCCCCGAATTCATCTCCGGGGAAGAGATTTGCAAAAGTCTTAACGTGACCCGAACGGCGATCTGGAAGCATATACAAACCCTTAGGGAATCTGGTTATGAGATCGAGGCCAGGCCTCGTGCCGGTTATAGCCTGACCGCTGTACCCGATAGACTGTACCCGAATGAAATCCTGGCCGGGCTGTCAACCCTGTTTTTGGGTAGGGAAATTTATTACTTTGATACACTGTCTACCACCAACGACAAGGCCAAAGAGCTGGCCTACCTGGGCACACCGGAGGGCACTATTGTTGTGGCCGAGGAGCAGACCGGCGGCAAAGGTCGGCTGGGAAGGCATTGGTTCACCCCTAAATACAAGGGGATCCTGGTTTCTATGGTTTTATATCCCCCCGTTCTGCCGCTGGAAGCCAACCAGGCTACCATGCTATCCGCCGTAGCGGTTGCGTCGGCGATTGAGCAGAAGACGGGGCTTAAAACGGGTATTAAGTGGCCCAACGACCTACTGGTGGGGGGCAAAAAAATATGCGGCATTCTTACTGAGTTGGGGGCGGAGATGGCGAAAATTAATTACCTGGTTATCGGGATAGGAATTAATACTAACCAGGATGCCATAGATTTTCCAGTGGAGCTGCAGGGGGTGGCAACAGCGCTCAAAAATGAGCTTAAAAGGAAGGTTAACCGGGTTCGCCTACTTCAGGCTATGCTGGTAGAATTTGAGCGCTGGTACCAGGTTTGGTTGGAGCAAGGTTTTGCCCCCGTACTGGCCAGGTGGAAGGACCTTTCAGTGTCCTTAAACTGTCCGGTGCGGATTAGCACTCCTAATGATTATTGGGATGGCTGGGCGGAGGATGTAGGTAAGGATGGCGCGCTTTTATTGCGCCTGCCTGGTGGCGAGCTCAAAAGGGTGGTATCGGGTGAGGTATCCCTGCGCTTGCCTGAATAATTAATAAATACATTACAATGGGCAGCTTGCCCCGGGATACCCGGGTTGTTCAGTGTATTTTTTTAAGAATAATGTTAACCATATTCCCGGGAATGGTTGACACTGATGTCTTGAAAGGAGTGGATTTTGGTGTATAGTGAACTGCTGGGTCAAATACTAGCGGGAAATGAAGTGACCATTGAACAAGCCCTGAGCTGGGGCGAGTTGAACAACAATCAGCTAAATGAGTTGTTTTTGGCAGCCTTGCAGGTTACCCGCCATTTTCATGGTAATCAGGTTGATTTATGTGCCATTGTTAATGCCAAATCCGGCTTTTGTTCCGAGGACTGTGCCTTTTGTGCCCAATCCGTTTGTCATCACCCAAACATACCGGCTTCCCCTATTCCGACAAAGGAAACGGTTTTGGAGAGGGCTTATGAAGCAGAGTCCAATGGGGTCCGGCGTTTTTCCCTGGTAACTAGCGGCAGGGGGATAGGGGAAGAAGACTTTAAAAAAATTTTAGAAATATATGAGGTGCTCAGGAAAAAGACCCACTTGGGCTTATGTGCTTCATTAGGAATCATAGGCCTTGCTCAGGCACGGTCTCTGTATGAGGTGGGTGTTACCATGTACCATCATAACATCGAAACATCCAGAAGTTTTTTCCCTAAAATATGCACTACCCACAATTATGATGATCGGTTGAAAACGATACATACAGCAAGCGAAGCCGGCCTTAATATCTGTTCAGGCGGTATTATCGGGTTGGGCGAAACATGGGCACAACGGGTTGAAATGGCTTTCCAGTTAAAGGAGCTGGGGGTTATGTCTTCAGCGATAAATATTTTAATCCCCATTGTAGGGACTCCTCTGCAAAAAAAGCCTATCCCAGAGCCTATGGAGGTACTGAAAACAGTGGCCATGTTTAGGGTGGTTTTGCCGGGGTCCGTTATTCGGCTTTGTGGGGGTAGGGGGCCAGCCTTGCGCAGCCTGCAACCAATGGCGTTTACAGCCGGGGTTAATGGCATGTTGGTGGGAAACTACCTTACTACTGCCGGAAGGGAGGTGGGAGAAGATATACAAATGTTGAGAGATTTAGAAATTGAGGTAGCTAGATCCTTCTAGGAGAAAATTTTTTTTGCGAGGTGAGGGGATTGATTAGTTATTCTACGCGAGATATTACTATGACTGCTGTTTTTGCCGCTTTAGCAGTAGTGGCAGCAGTATTGGTGCGCTACGGCGGGAGTATTGTGCCCTTTAGCCTGATGCCTTTTGTTGCCTTATTGGCCGGTGGTGTGTTGGGTGCCCGCCTGGGGGCATTGAGTATAATTGTTTATATATTACTGGGATTGGTGGGTTTGCCCGTTTTTGCTACCCCCCCCTTTGGTGGACCGGCCTATGTTCTACAGCCCACCTTTGGTATGCTGATCGGCTTTGTCCTATGTGCCTTTGTTGTTGGGACATTGTTAAAAAATAGAGAAGAAAGCGGCCTTGCTTTTTACCTTCTATCTATGGTGGCGGGGGTAGTGGTTTATTATCTAATTGGTCTTCCTTATTTATATGTCATTTTGAATTTTTATTTGGGCCAGGCTTTTTCGATTGTAAAAGTCCTATATATCGGTTTTATTCCCTTTATTGCTCTTGACCTGGTCAAAGCAGCAGCGGCGGCCATAATGGCCCGGGCTCTTTACCGCCGGCTAAGTGGCATAGTTTAGTTTCGCCCTTAGCAGGCAAATCCGTACCCGCTGGGGATTATAGTGTTTTATATGTAAAAAGCTTTTGGTAACCCTGTTGCACCATGATGCCCACCTTTGATAAAATGATTCAAGGCGAAAGGAAAGGTGGTGGTGGCTATGATCCTGGTAGTTGATGCAGGTAATACAAATATTGTTTTAGGTGTTTTTAATGGCAGCGAACTAGTCGCAAATTGGCGTATTTCTACCAAACGTAACAGGACAGCGGATGAGTATGGGATAATGCTCAAAGAGCTTTTTTCTTTTTCAGGCAATGACATGAGTCAAATAGAGGCCATAATAATTTCTACGGTGGTACCACCGCTTACATTTACCCTGGCCCGGGTATGTCACAGATACTTTAATTTGAAACCACTAATAGTAGGCCCCGGTGTCAAGACGGGTCTACCAATAAAATATGAAAATCCCCGGGAGGTGGGTGCCGACCGCATTGTCAATGCCATAGCTGCTATAGATAGGTACGGCTATCCTTTGATTATTGTTGACTTCGGTACTGCGACCACATTTTGCGCCATTAATGATAGGGGTGAATATACAGGAGGTGCTATAGCTCCTGGGATCAGCATTTCCACGGAGGCCCTTTTTATGCGGGCGTCTAAATTGCCCCGGGTGGAGCTGACCAGACCCACATCTGTAATCGGCAAAAATACTATCAATGCTATGCATGCCGGCATTTATTATGGTTTTGTCGGACAGGTTGATGAAGTCACCCGGAGAATGAAAATAGAGCTTGGTGCCAACACTAAGGTTGTCGCCACCGGTGGTCTGGCCAACCTGATTGCCCAGGAAAGCTCCTTTATTGAAATAGTTGATCCTTATCTAACACTGAATGGGCTGAGGCTTATTTACGAGAGGAATGTACAGCGGTGAAAATAGGCGATCTTGTATTGGAAAACCCGGTGGTATCTGCACCTATGGCTGGTATCACGGATAAATCATTTAGAATTTTGGCGAAAGAGGCGGGTTGCAGCCTGGTCTATACAGAAATGATTAGTGACCAGGCTCTTTTATATGGGAACCTCAAAACATGTAGTCTGCTTGATATTTCTGGGGAAGACAGCCCGGTGTGCATTCAGCTATTCGGCTCCGATGCCGGCTACATGGCTGCGGCCGCTGAGATCATAGAAGGTCGGGGCGCCAGAATGATTGATATTAATATGGGTTGTCCTACACCGAAAATAGTTAAAAATGGCGAGGGTGCGGCCCTGATGAAGGATCCCGATAAGGCTGCTGAGATAGTAAAGGCGATAGTAAATAAGCTGAAAATCCCTGTTACCGTTAAGATGCGCAAGGGTTGGGATGAATCTTCTGTTAATGCGGTGGAAATGGCCGGCCTAATGGAAAGTGCCGGTGTGGCGGCTGTCACGGTACATGGTCGCACCCGCTCCCAATTTTACAGCGGGAAGGCTGATTGGGGGATAATTGCTGCGGTAAAGCAGGCTGTGGATATCCCGGTGATTGGCAACGGGGATATTTGGACACCACAGGATGCCCGGCTCATGTTGGCGCAAACCGGCTGTGACGGGATCATGATCGGCCGGGCGTCACTGGGCAACCCCTGGGTTTTTAGACAGACTGTACACTACCTGCAAACGGGTGAGATGCTATTGGGGCCTACCCTGGAAGAAAGGGTTACTATGGCTTTAAGGCATTTTGATTTGTTGATTAAGAATAAAGGAGAGAATGTGGCTGTGCGAGAGATGCGCAAGCACACTGCCTGGTACATAAAAGGGTTGCGCGGAGCAGCCCGCTTGAGGGAAGCAGTAAACAGGGCTAAAACCCGGGAAGAGATAAAAAATTTGTTGGGGTGGCTACTGAATTAACCGTGCCTGGAGGCAATGGCCTGACCAATGTTGGATATATTGGAAAAATAAATAGTGTAAAGACCTGGCGGCTACTTGAAAATGGCCGTTATTTTTTATAGAATTTGTCTGAGCACAATTATGTGCACATAATTTATCTAATATACGGGTAGAAGAATTACAGGCATTTATTTTCTTAAAGGGGGATATTATGGAACTAATCCGCCTGGGGGATAAGATAATCAGCAGGCGCAAAATTGATCAGGTAGTGAATAAAATCCTCAGCTTAAGAATGAAGGGCATGTCCCAGACAGAGGTGGCCCAGCGTTTGGAGATTGATCGGACCCTGGTTTGTCGCCTGGAGAATCTGGGAGAATTAAGAAAGGGACGCAGCCTGGCGGTAGTTGGTTTCCCTGTACTTAATAAAAAAGAGGTTGAGGATGCGCTGGAGCAGGAAGGCGTGGATCTAGTTTTTATAATGTCTGAGAAAGAACGCTGGCAATTTATAAAACAAAAAAGTGGGGTTGACCTTTTTGACTCCATTATGGAACAAATCGCCAGGGTTCATGCTTATGATCAGGTGATCGTAATCGGCTCCAATCAGCGCATCAAGGTGTTTGAAGCTGTGCTCGACAAAGAGGTAATCGGGTTTGAAATTGGCGAGTCACCCATACGAGAAGATAAGGTTGTCAAAATAGCGGATCTAGTTAAATTGGTTAGGGCAGTTAAGGAATAGGGGGAACTCTCTTGCAAAATTTTGCCTTCATGATTCACCCCATGGATGTGGGTGACGTTGCCAGAAAATTTAAACTTGCCAAATACCTGCCCCAACGGGCGTTGGAGCGGGCCTTTGCTTTACTACCTTCTATGAAGGTGGCTCATATTACCGGTATCCACTCCGCACACGGAAAAGCAGAGGGATGGTTTATCGCCTGTCCACTTACCACCAGACTGATGACCAACATGCCCTCAAACTATGTGATCAGAAAAATTATTCAGGGGGGGCGTGCCGCAGAAAAACTCGGCGCCAAAATATTTGGGCTGGGGGCCTTTACCAAGGTAATTGGCGATGCCGGTATTACTGTTGCTAAAAATCTGAATATACCGGTGACAACCGGGAACAGCTATACGGTAGCAACTGCTGTTGATGCCACCAGGGAAGCAGCTCGGGTAATGGGGCATGACCTAAAAAAATCCTCTGTGGTAATAATGGGTGCGACAGGTTCCATCGGTCGTGTGTGCGCCATGATATTGGCCGGAGAGGCAAAGGACATGACCCTTGTGGCGCGTAATAAGCGCCAGCTTGAAGATCTGGCTGCCCGTATTCTTTATGAAACGGGGCTGGCCGTCAAAATCACCTCTGATAGTAAAAAAGCACTGCGCAACGGGGATGTGGTTATAACCGTTACCAGTGCAGTTGATACGGTGATCGAGCCTGAGGATATCAAAACAGGTGCTGTAATATGTGATGTTGCCCGCCCTCGGGATGTATCAAAACGTGTTTCCGAGGTACGTAAGGATGTACTGGTTATTGAAGGCGGTGTGGTTGAGGTGCCTGGAGATGTTGAATTTAATCTTAACTTTGGCTTTCCTCCGGGGACTGCTTACGCCTGTATGGCGGAAACAATGATCCTGGCCCTGGAAGAACGCTACGAAAGCTTCACTCTCGGCCGGGATTTGACCATAGAGCAGGTAGAAGAGATTGCCGGCCTGGCCAAAAAACATGGTTTTAAATTAGCTGGTTTTCGCAGTTTTGGCAAGGCTGTCACCGTCAAGGAAATTGAAGGGATTAAGCTATCTGCCAGAAATGCGCAATTGGTTCCTGCCCTGGCAAAATAATAGGTAATTCCAGTCTTAAATCGCCTTGACAAAGGGGGATCATCTACTTATAATGTTGGGCAAAGAAAGTAGTTGTCGTTGTTAGGTTGCCGGCCAAAGGAATTGGCGGGCAGGCATATTTTTTGAGGATGTGCCATACAAGCACTGCAAAGCAAGGTTTTTGCAGTGCTTTAAGTGTAGTTTAGGGACTTTTTTCGCTGTTGCCGAATAATGAGCGGGTTGGCACATATATTGTTTGTAATGTTATTCCAGAGATAAGGAGATTGAACAGATGTATGAAAATGATGTAATGCTAACTTTAAACGGCCTTAAAAAGCTTGAGGATGAGCTGACACATCTCAGGTCCGTAAAGAGGCGGGAGGTTGCTGAACGGATTAAGCAGGCTATAGAGTTTGGTGATATTAGCGAAAACTCGGAATATGAAGACGCTAAAAATGAACAGGCTTTTATTGAAGGACGCATTTTAACTCTGGAGAAAATGCTGCGCAATGCGAAAATTATAGATGATGAAAATCTGGACACGAAGTGTGTATACATTGGTTCAACAGTTTTGCTCAAAGATCTTGAGTGTGGCGACGAGGTGAAATATACTATAGTAGGGTCGGTCGAGGCTGATCCTGATGCTAATAAGATATCGAATGTCTCACCGGTAGGAAAGGCTATTATTGGTCAGCCAAAAGGCAGCATTGTTGAGGTTGACGTGCCGGCAGGACAATTAAAATACCAGATTGTGGATATATTGAGATAAGTTCATCTTTGGGGGGTTTATTTTGGCGCAGAAGAAAAAAGAGGCAGGCAGTTTTTCCAGTGATTCCAAGACCAATGTTAAAGCTGAGGATCTGAATGAGTTAATGCAGATCCGCCGGGAAAAAATCACTGAGATCAAAAATAAAGGAATTGAACCCTATGGGGGGCGTTTTGAATGTACCCATCTGGCGCGCTATGTCTTAGACAATTTTGATGAAATGGAAAATAAGCCTGTGACTATGGCCGGCAGGATTATGTCCAAGAGAGGTATGGGTAAAGCATCTTTTGCCCACATACAGGATTCTACCGGTCAGATTCAGATTTATGTCCGGTCTAATGATGTTGGCGCTGAGCAGTATGATTTTTTTGGCAAGCTGGATATTGGCGACATAATAGGTGTGCAGGGCAATGTATTCAAGACCCGCATGGGGGAAATAACTGTTGCTGCTTCAGAATTTAAACTGCTGGCCAAGTCCTTGCGGCCGTTGCCTGAAAAATGGCATGGTTTAAAGGATGTGGAACTGCGCTACAGGCAGAGATATGTCGATTTGATTGTAAACCCCGGGGTTAGAGAGGTTTTTGTTACGAGGAGCAAAATTGTCAGGGCTATGCGTAGTTTTCTTGACAGTAAAGGCTTCCTGGAGGTTGAGACCCCAATGATGCAGATTATTGCCGGGGGTGCCACAGCCAAGCCTTTTATCACCCATCACAATGCTCTGGATCTAGATTTGTTCATGAGAATAGCACCGGAGCTTTACCTGAAGAGGCTTCTGGTGGGCGGTTTTGATAAGGTTTATGAAATCAACCGCAATTTCCGTAATGAAGGCATTTCTACCAGGCATAACCCTGAATTTACAATGATGGAACTTTATCAGGCCTATGCTGATTATAATGATATGATGGATTTGACGGAAGAGATGGTTTCCACAGCGGCAGAAGAGGTACTTGGTTCTGCAGTGATTAATTATCAGGACACAGAAATTGATCTCTCGCCTGGTTGGACAAGGCTGCCAATGCTGGAAGCTGTGAAGCTTTACACGGGACTTGATTTTAAGGCAGCCAGGTCGTCGGAGGCAGCCCGCAGCGTAGTAAAGCAGGCTAAGCTGGAAATCGAACTGGATGAAGCTGATTCATGGGGGGATATTCTGAACAAGGTTTTTGAGGAGAGTGTGGAGCCCCAGTTGATTCAACCGACATTTATTATGGACTATCCGGTAGAGATATCTCCTTTGGCCAAACGTAAGGCGGAAAACCCTGATCTTACATACCGTTTTGAATTATTTATTTATGGACGGGAGATAGCCAACGCTTTTTCAGAGCTAAATGATCCAATTGATCAAAGATCGCGTTTTTTACAGCAGGCAGAAAAAAGAGCGGCGGGAGACGAAGAGGCCCATATGATGGATGAGGATTATGTTGACGCCCTCGAATATGGAATGCCTCCTGCAGGCGGTTTGGGAATTGGGGTTGACCGTTTGGTAATGTTGCTGACTAACACATATTCGATTCGGGATGTCATTTTGTTTCCACTAATGAGGCCCCGGGATTAGGCCCCGTAGAGAAGATTATTATATTGCAGCAGGCTGTGTTTCTATCGACCCGGTCTACAGTCGGCATAGGGGTCCGCAGTAAAGGGGCATCCTTAAATTACCTGGGGATGTCTTGTTGACAGTAGGAGGCCAAAATGTTAAGATGGAGCTCCGGTTGGGCGGCATCATAGACCGCCGGAAGAAATAAGGTTTAAGAAAAGCAGAAGCTTGTTGACAAACATGACGAAGAGTGCTATACTAGGCTTCTGGCCCAAAAAGATGGGCGCAATGAAAACGAAGGAAGATACTGGCTTGACAGTAACATGCCTTTGTGGTAACATAAGTATCCGGAACAGGTCAGCAAGTGACCGGCCGGAAGTAACACCAGGTCTTTGAAAACTAAACAGTGGAATGGATGTTTTAAGAAACACATGACTCGTC
>JABMJD010000072.1 GCA_013201395.1 Candidatus Syntrophopropionicum ammoniitolerans | reverse complement strand
CCTGCACCGGGGTTAATAGCCTGTTGGGACGTTGGGGACAGGTACCTTGTCCCAGAGGAAAATCTCCAAACCACGCCAAACTGGGACAAGGTACCTGTCAGACCGTGTAAAAACTATTTTTGGAAATAATTTTCCCCACTCGTACACTTATACAAGCCTTTGAATGGGACTAGATGGGTATATACAGTCAATATCCCATACTATAGCCCCCACTTTTTGCCCCAAATCCATTAAACCTTGGACTTTTCACACGGCCTGCTGTCCCCATGTCCCACCAAAACAGCAAAAAAAGGGACATCCGCCTGGCTGCAAAAGCTGGGCCTGGGTGTCCCTGCGCATTTTTCGCCTAAAAGCATGACAAAATTTGTTTATTCAACAAAGGGGAACTGCTATCCAATGTCGAAATAAAGTGACGGAGGTGGCCAGGTTGCAGGAGCAAAAAATAGACTTAAAGATTCCCTGTCCCAATTGTGGCAAAAAAGAATTTGGCATCATGGACGAGCCCTATTGCATTTTGCCCACCATAGCCAAAAACGCAGCAAACAATTATGAGATTATCCCGGAGAGGGGACTGGTGGTGTTGCCGGTGATCTGTAATATCTGCGGCTACATTCTATTTTTCCATCCCCAGTCCCAGCCTCAGAAAATAGACTGATCTGGATTCTGGCAGGTCAGTCTATTTAATCTTCAGGCCCGGTAGCCCAGTAGCCCGGCAGCAAGGCCCATCCTTACTTACACTATCTAAAATTTACGAGGGAGGCGCGAGTAGATACATATGGATTGTGATCTACCGTATTACCTGGACATAGTGGATTTTTTGCCCGACGCTACCTTCGTGGTGGACAGCCGGCGGCGTATTGTGGCCTGGAATAAAGCCCTGGAAGAACTAACCGGGATCAAAAAAGACACCCTCATCGGTGCCGGGGATTATGCCTATGCCGTACCCTTTTACGGTGAGCGGCGACCGGTGCTGGTGGACTTTGTTTTCTGGGAAGATCGCAAAAACGAGATCCACTATAAGCTGGTAGAAAGAAAAAGCAACCACATTTTCGGCGAAGCCTTCAGCCCACATCTTTATGGCGGCAAAGGAGCCCACCTGGCCTGCACGGCCGCGCCCATTTTGGACGACAAAGGCAACCTGATTGGCGCCATCCAATCCATTCGGGATATTAGTAGGTGCGCCCAGACGGAAAACGAGTTGCGCCTCTCGGAAGAACGCTTTTCCCGCGCCTTCCGAGCCAGCCCAAACATGATGTCTATTTCCTACCTGGATGACCACGCCATCATCGATGTTAACGATGTATTCCTTCAGACTGTAGGCCGCGCCCGGGAAGAGGTGATCGGCAAAAAAATAACGGACCTGGGCCTCTGGCTGGATCCGGCCGAACGGGACCGCATTGTGGCCAGCATAGATGAAAATGCCGGTATCCGCAATGTTGAAATTGTCTTTCGTGATAAATCCGGCGGGGATCGTCATGGACTTTTTTCGGCGGAAATTATCGAAATCCACAGCCGCAAATGCCTGCTGGGCATTATTAACGACGTCACCGACCGGGTGCACTGTGACCGGGAAATGGCCCGGCTGGACCGTTTGTACCTGGTGGGGGAGATGGCGGCCACCATTGCCCACGAAATTCGCAACCCTCTGACTAATATCCTCGGTTTTACGGAAATACTAAAGACAGAATCCCAGGATGCCGCCAACAGCAGCTATTTTGACTACATCATTGAGGAGCTGCACCACGCCAACTCCATCGTAGAAGAGTTTCTTTTTCTGGCTCGGAGCAAGCCTCTGGTGCTGAAAAAACAAAATATCAACGACATATTACAGGCTATTGCTCCCCTGATTAAGGCTAGCTCGGTGCATGATAAAAAATCAGTGGAGTTCGAACTAAACGAAATTGAGGAAATTCCCCTGGATGAAAAGGAAATCCGCCAGCTGGTTCTAAACCTGGCCCGCAACGGTCTGGAAGCAATGCCACCGGGAGGCGTGCTGACCATTAGGACCTTCATGAACCACCAGGATGTGGTATTGGAAGTGATTGACCGAGGTCCGGGCATCCCCCCGGAGGCCCTGGACAAACTGGGTACACCCTTCTTTACCACCAAAGAAAATGGCACCGGCCTGGGCCTGGCTGTCTGCTACAATATCGCCGACAGACACAAGGCGGAAATAAAAGTGAAAACCGGCCGTCAGGGCACCACCTTTTTCATCATCTTTAAGCAGGCATAAAAAAAGGTGCCGCCACAGCCGCAACCTGCAGCCGCACCAGCACCAATATCTATATTTGTCCCTTGCCTGCTATCATTATATGTACCCCCGGAGGACGGGTGGTTACCCGCCGGGCCGGATCAAACCATGATATTGGACACGACATACCCATTGCTTTCCAATGCCTCCACCAGGGTGGACGGGTCGGTAATGTTCAGGCGCAGTACCACGTCGGTTTTTAGGTCATCCTTGGGAATAGTGACGATGCTGTGGATGTCAATGTCAAAATCCTTGATAATCCTGGTGATGTCGGCAATCAGGCCCAGGCTGTCTTTGGCGCCTACCACCATCCTGATCCCCGGGTTGCCGTAGCCGAAGAGCATGGCCAGGGCCCCAAAAATATCGCTTTCGGTGATCAGGCCCACCAGCTCACCGTTGTCTACCACCGGGATGCCGTTGGTCTTTTGTTCCCGCATGTGCAGAGCCGCCTCTTCCAGGGTGGTGTCCGAGGTCACCGGCGGTATCTCCCGCAGGGCTTCTGCCACCTTGATATCGGCCATCAGGGAATTGATTTCAAAGATGCTCAGGGATGTGGCCGGTGATGGGGCCAGGTAAAAAAGACTCTTCTCCGTCACCATGCCCAACAGTTTCCCCTTTTTGGAAACGACCGGCAAATGTCTGATCTTGTTGTTTTTCATTATGGACAGAGCCTTGAAAACCGGTGTATCCGCAGGGATAGAAATCGGCGCCCTCGCCATATAATCACGAACAAACATTTAAACCACTCCTTTTATTTGAATTGTAACTATAATCACATCCATGTACAAGCTAATCAGCTGATGTATACTGCATTATTTTGATTTTAAATGAGGGTAAAATAGATGACTGCCAAATGCTCAGTAAAAATACTCACCTGGTTGCTGGTTCTACTGTGGATGCTGGTCATATTCCACCTCTCCGCTCAGCCGGCCAGCCATTCCAACGCCCAGAGCAAAGACCTGGTGGCCCGCCTGGTGGAAACGGCCGTCAAGATCACCGGGGTGGACCTGGAGCTACCGGAAAAAAAGCAACTGGTCAGTCGCATCAACTCCACAGCCCGGGAATATATGCACGGGGTGGTGTTTTTGGTGCTGGGGCTGCTGGTGCACCGGGCTTTAACCAACCGGGGCTTAACCAAAGCCAAAGCTGCCGCCATCGCCCTGGCCATCTGCCTGGCCTATGGTCTCTCCGATGAAGTCCACCAGCTCTTCGTACCCGGCCGGGCTTTTCAGCTCAGCGACCTGGCTATGGATGGGTTGGGCAGCCTGATTGGTATTGGCCTGGCCTGCTTAAAAAAGGGCTAGGCCGCCCCCAGGACAGAGCCACCCCCCTCGGGACAATCACTTGTTGAGTAGAATCAGCCCACAATACAAAGGGCCGCCCCCGGTATTTGTTGAACCCAAAGCCCTCCTTGGAAAACACAATCCCCACAGTCAACTCCACAGCCCGGGAATATATGCACGGGGTGGTGTTTTTGGTGCTGGGGCTGCTGGTGTACCGGGTCTTAACCAACCGGGGCCTGACCAAAGCCAAAGCCGCCGCCATCTCCCTGGCTATCTGCCTTGTTATCTACAACCCGGGACTATACCCGCAAATTAATACGAACAACATCAGATGCTTCAAAGCCCCCTCGTGCAGGACCCAGGGTCCACACCCCGGGGCCCACGCCGCTATCCCCAAGGTCCACACCGCTATCCCCAGGGTCTACACTGCTCTATCCCCGGGTAACGAATTCAAGTTCAAGTCACGGTAGGAATACCGGTTACCCGGCACCCCCCGTACAGATCCCAGCGTGCG
>JABMJD010000004.1 GCA_013201395.1 Candidatus Syntrophopropionicum ammoniitolerans | reverse complement strand
CACGGCAGCCCGATTAATATTTCCGGAAAATATTTCAAAACCGCTTTTTATGGTGTGGATAAGGAAACCGGCCGGATTGACTATGAACAGCTGTTTGCAGCAGCTATGGAAAGTAAGCCGAAGCTGATTATCGGGGGGGCCAGTGCCTACCCGCGTGAGATAAATTTTTATAAGATGAAGGAAGTAGCAGAAGAGGTAGGGGCATATTTGATAGTGGATATGGCCCACATTGCCGGGATGGTCGCCGCCGGGTTGCATATGAGCCCAGTGCCTTACGCAGATGTTGTTACCACCACTACACATAAGACACTGCGGGGGCCACGAGGTGGTCTGGTATTAAGCAAATATGGTGACAAATATGGTGTGAAACTCAACCGGGCCGTATTCCCCGGTATTCAAGGGGGCCCGCTGATGCATGTTATAGCGGCAAAAGCGGTGGCCCTGAAGGAAGCGCTGGAACCTGGTTTCAAGCAATATCAACAACAGATAGTAAATAACGCCCGGGCACTGGCCGCAGCCCTGAAAGAGCGGGGTTTTGAGCTGATTTCAGGCGGTACGGACAACCATTTGATCCTGGTGGATTTGCGGAGCAAAAACATAACAGGCAGTGAAGCCCAGGAGTTGTTTGATGTTGTGGGTGTGACCATAAATAAAAATGCCATACCCTACGATCCCCAGCCGCCCAATATTGCCAGCGGTATCCGTATCGGTAGCCCTGCTGTGACATCTCGTGGCCTGGTGGAGGCGGATATGGTACAGATTGCGGAAATAATGGATTATGCCATTAGTAACCGCAATGATCAAGCCAGGTTGGCCGGGGCGCGGGGCAAGGTAGCTGCTATTTGTGAGCAATACCCACTGTATTGATGGACAACACGGAGATGTAAAAAATTAACCTTGCTATGTTAGGATCGGCGGGGATGCATATGAGAAACGAATTAAAGGTATCTGGGAAAATACAAGAACAACCTGTCGGGTCAACCAGACGACAACCGTCGGCTCGGCCCGGCTGGGATGAGTATTTTATGAATATAGCCAATGTTGTGGCCACGCGCTCTACCTGCCTGCGCAGGCAGGTGGGATCTATTGTGGTAAAGGATAAAAGAATTTTGTGCAGTGGCTATAACGGGGCGCCGGCAGGGTTAAAGCATTGTTTCGAAACGGGGTGCCTGAGAGATGAACAAGGAATCCCCTCCGGCCAGCGTCATGAACTTTGCCGGGGCCTTCATGCCGAACAAAACGCCATTATCCAGGCCGCTATGCACGGCACGGCCATCAAGGGGGCCATTTGCTATGTAACCCACCAGCCCTGTAGTCTCTGTGCCAAAATGCTAATCAATGCCGGGATAAAGAAGGTCATATTTCAGGGAGAATATCCGGATCCGTTGGCATTGGCGCTTTTCGCGGAGGCCGGTGTTGAATTGGTGCATTATCAGCCATAACATTTTAGGAATATCCTGCCTTTGTCGGTAATATAAATTGAACTGTTGGTGTGAGGAGATGTCCTTTTGCTAAAAATATTGGTAGTCTTTGGAACTAGACCTGAGGCCATCAAAATGGCACCTCTGGTCAAAGAACTGGAAAATTGCCCGGAAGACATTCACTGCCGGGTGGCGGTGACGGCCCAGCATAGGGAAATGCTTGATCAGGTGCTGTCCCTGTTTGAAATTAATGCTGCTCATGACCTGAATATCATGCGGCGGGGACAAAACCTTTTTGACATTACTGCCCGGGCCCTATCTGGTTTACAGCAGGTAATGTTGGCGGAAAAACCAGACCTTGTGTTGGTGCATGGTGACACCACCACCACATTTGTGGCCGCCCTGGCGGCATACTACCTGCAGATCCCTGTGGGCCATGTAGAAGCAGGGTTGAGAACCCACAACAAACATTCACCTTTCCCGGAAGAGGTGAACAGGTGCCTTACGGGGGTACTGGCCGACATCCACTTTGCCCCGACACAAACAGCTAAAAAAAATCTACTCAATGAAGGTGTGCCGGCGGATAAAATCTTTGTCACCGGCAATACCGTGATCGATGCCTTGCTGGCTACAGTGCAGCGGGACTATCGTTTTAATGATGAAATACTAGACGGGATTGACTATAACCGGCGCCGGGTGTTGCTGGTTACAACCCACCGGCGGGAAAACCTTGGCGCCCCGATGCGGGAAATATACGGTGCCCTGCGCAGTGTAGTGGAGCACTATCCGGACGTGGAGGTTATCTTTCCCGTGCACAAAAACCCTGCTGTGCGGGATGTGGTAGATGAGGAGCTGGGCAGCCTAACCCGGGTGCATCTAATTGAACCCATGGACTACCAGCCTTTCGTCAATTTGATCAACAAGGTTTACCTGGTGCTCAGCGATTCCGGCGGTATACAAGAGGAGGCGCCGTCTCTGGGTAAACCGGTATTGGTATTGCGCAACACTACTGAACGGCCTGAGGCGGTAAAAGCCGGGACAGTGCGCTTAATTGGGACCGGTAGAGATACTGTGGCCACTGAAATAAGACGGCTTTTGGACGATAATAATTTTTACCAGGGAATGGCCAATGCCGTCAACCCCTATGGAGACGGGCTTGCTGCCCAACGGATAGCCCAGGCCATCAAGTACTGGGCCGGGCTATCAAGTAGTAAACCGGCCACATTTAATCCTGGGATTGAGAGCTAAGGTGCTAAAATTTTTATAATAAAGATAAAATTTATCCGACCGGTGGAGGAATTATAATATTTTTGTAGAAGCTATCTAAATAATATGCATTTAAGGGGTAATCTACATATAGATCAACAGGGTTATAAACAGTTCAATAGGGATCAATGGGGATGCCTGGAACAAACAATAAAGATAAAGAAAAGAAAAATAAAACCCCGAATGGGGCGCTGCAGGCGCTTGCCGTGACCACCACAATTGGTGTGGAATTGGCTGTTAGTGTAGTGGCGGGCTATTACGGGGGTAAGTACCTGGATGGTGTATTTGCCACCGGGCCATGGCTTCTGCTAACAGGTGTCCTTGTGGGACTGGCTGTGGGGGTCGTGGGTGTTTATAAAACACTGATGGGTTTTTTTGAGAGGGAGTAGGGCAAATGCGTGACTGGGATTTTGCTGGTCAACTGGCTGTGACATTAAAAATAGCTGCCATTGTTTTGGTGTTTTTATGTCTTATTTTGGTGCGGCGACCTAATGACCCCCTGATTTGGGGTCTTTTGGTAGGAACAGCAGTAAGTATGTGGAATGCTTATTTTCTTGGCCGGAGGTTGCGCTCGATAGCAGACATGGTCGTTTCTAAAGCCAATGCCCATGTTAAAGTCGGTATAGCTTTACGTCTTACTATTATGTTTGCTGTGCTTTTTTACGTTGCCCGGACCCAGTGGATCAGCCTTTATGCCGCTGGAGCGGGGCTTTTTGTTGTTCCTTTAATTTTTACCCTTGTTACTTTGTATATGATTAAAGTTCTCTATAACAGGAAACCCAAGGAGGTCAACTCTATGAAGTAAATAATTTTTAAAAAGAAGGGGGTGAGAATGGAGCATATGAAGGACTTACATGAGGTAGAAGAACTACTGAATTTTTGGAACTGGCCGGCCAACGGTACCTGGGAGATGTACGTGGGAAATATTCATTTGACCTTTAACCCAACAACACTAATCATGACCTGGATTACAATGTTGCTGGTGATAATCTTCTGTGTTGCCGCAACACGCAAAATGAGTATGACCAGGCCCAAAGGGGCGCAAAACATTCTAGAGATTGTTTGGGAGTTTATCCGTGGCCTGGTAAACGAAAACATGGATCCCAAAAAAGGCGCCGCGTTGCTAGGTGTAGTTGTCACTTATATTATATTTATTCTGTTTGCTAACCTAATTGGCCTAGTCCCCACCCTGAGTTCACCGACAGCCGACTACAACACAACTCTTGGATTGGCCCTTTGTACCTTTGCCATGATCTATATCTTTGGGATCAGATACAAAGGTTTGGGCTACTTTAAGCACTATGTCAAGCCTTTTGTGTTTTTCCTACCAATAAATATTCTCGAGGATTTTGCCAAGCCAATCACGCTCACTTTCCGTCTATACGGTAACATTTACGCCGGTGAAGTGTTGATAGCTGTTCTACTAGGACTAATAGGCGGCTGGGCACACGTTTTTGGCGGGTTTCTTGCTTCGGTTGCCTGGCTGGCGTTCAGTATCTTCGTTGGTTGTATTCAGGCCTTCATCTTCACCATGCTCAGCATTGCTTATGTAGGGCAAGCTGTTGGAGACCACTAATCACGGTGCAGGGCTGAATAACAAGTATGTCATAGGGCCATTGCAATTAAATTTTCTATTGAAAGGAGGGGAAATGAATGGAAGTAGGTGCAGGTGCTGCTTTAGGTGCGGCCATAGCTGTGGGTCTTGGCGCTCTGGGTGCCGGTATCGGTAACGGTCTTGTTACTAGCCAATCTGTTGCCGGCATAGCCCGTCAGCCGGAGGCAAGGGGTAACATTATGACCCTTATGTTCATCTCCGTTGGTCTGATCGAGGCTCTCCCCATCATCGGGGTTGTTATCGCCTTCATGCTCTTTGGTAAGGTTTAGGAACACGATTGTCCGTTATGGCAAAAAAGGCGTAGCGCAACGGGTGTAATCAGGGTAGTGGGTTGATCTAATATTTTTTATGTAATTCTTATGGTTAATTTGTAAACATCCTGGTGGCACAATAAATGATACTGAGGGAATTCGGTGGGGGAACCCGAATTCCCTTAATCCAACTACTTAATTACAACTGTTTTGTGGCGCTAAGCCTCCTTTTGTCCACAAGAAGTGGAAGGAGGGAAAACCTTAGTGGGGTTTGAGTTTAATGGAACGCTGCTTGCGCAGATTGTTGACTTCATTATTTTATTAATATTCTTGAAGCTTGTGGTCTATAAGCCTTTGGTAAGGCTCCTGGAGGCCCGTTCTGAAGGTGTGGCCAGTAATATTGCCGCCGCCGAACAGGAAAGGCGGGAAGCCGAACAGCTCAAGGCGGGATATGAAGCTGAAATGCGGAACGCCCGGGAGCAAACCCAGGAAATTATCCAAAAAGCTACCAAGGCCGGTGAGGACCAGGCTGCGGAAATTGTAAGTAACGCAAAAAATGAGGCCGAACGGTTGAAAGAACAAGCTCTTGCTGAAATAGAACGGGAAAAACAAAGGGCAGTCACAGAACTACGTGAACAGGTGGCTAGTCTCTCCGTTCTGGTTGCCGGCAAGATTATCAACAAGTCGATGACCGAAGGTATACAACGCAGTATGATTAAGGACTTTATTAAGGAGGCAGGGGAACTACAATGAGAGGGCCTGTAGCGGGACGTTATGCATCAGCGCTATACGAACTTGCCTCAGAGGAAAAGGTTCTACCAAAGCAGAAAAGTAAGGTGGATAAGGTTGAGGAAGAACTAAAAGCAGTGAGACAGATCATTGCAGACAATGATAACCTGCAAAATCTCCTCTATCATCCACAAATTACCTCTACTGCGAAAAAAGAAACGCTAGACAAGTTGTTCAAAGGAAGGATCTCTAATGTAACAGGTAACTTTCTTGCCTTATTGGTAGACCGCCGGCGGGAAATGTATTTCCCAGATATTGTTGACGAATACATCGCCCTGGCCAATGCCGGCCGGAACATAGTGGAGACGCAGGTTGTATCAGCTGTGGAATTAAATGACAAGGAAAAAGACGAGCTGAGGAAGATCCTGGGCACACTGGCCGGACAAAAGGTACAAATCTCTTTTACTGTAGACCCGTCTTTAGTCGGCGGGGTAGTGGTGCGTATGGGGGATAAAATTATTGACGGCAGCGTCAAAACCAGATTGGCTTCTATGAAAGAAAGCCTCAAGGCAATAAGTTAACTAGATAGGGGTGAAACCAGTAGAATGAATTTGCGACCTGAAGAAATCAGCTCGATTATCCGGCAGCAGATCGACAAGTATCAGGCAGAGATTGAGATGACGGATGTTGGAACCGTTATCCAGGTCGGCGATGGTATCGCCCGCGTGTATGGCCTGATGGAATGTATGTCAATGGAACTGCTGGAGTTTCCAGGGGGCGTGTTGGGAATGGCCCTTAACCTGGAAGAGGATAATATCGGCTGCGTTATTCTTGGACCTTATAGACACATCAAGGAGGGTGACACCGTTAAACGCACCGGGAGGATCGTATCGGTACCCGTAGGCGATCCCCTGATCGGGCGTGTAGTTAACCCTCTAGGCCAGCCGCTGGACGGTAAGGGGCCTATCAAAAGTGATAAATTTAACCCGGTGGAGAAAATTGCCCCCGGTGTTATCTACCGCAAGTCGGTACACCAACCTCTACAAACCGGTATTAAAGCCATTGACTCGATGATTCCCATCGGCCGTGGGCAGCGGGAACTTATTCTTGGCGACCGCCAAACAGGCAAAACTGCTATCGCTGTGGACGCCATTATCAACCAAAAGGGTGGAGACGTAATCTGCATTTATGTGGCTGTTGGGCAGAAGCAATCTACTGTGGCCAACGTGGTGCAGAAACTAACTGAAACCGGTGCGATGGATTATACTATCATCGTATCTGCTACTGCCTCCGACCCGGCGCCGCTGCTATTTATTGCTCCCTTCGCCGGGGCTGCAATGGGTGAGGCGTTTATGGCCGAAGGCAAGCACGTTTTGATTATTTATGACGACCTTTCCAAGCAGGCAGCGGCTTACCGTGAGCTTTCCCTGCTGTTGCGCCGGCCTCCCGGTCGTGAGGCTTACCCGGGTGACGTATTCAACCTGCACAGCAGACTGTTGGAACGGGCCTGTAAACTATCAGATGACCTGGGCGCCGGATCTATGACCGCGCTGCCCATTATCGAGACCCAGGCTGGAGACGTTTCGGCCTACATCCCAACTAACGTGATTTCAATTACTGATGGCCAGATCTTTCTGGAGCCGGATCTTTTCTACGCCGGTGTCCGTCCCGCTGTCAACGTGGGGATTTCAGTTTCCCGGGTGGGAGGTAATGCCCAGGTAAAAGGCATGAAATCTATTGCCGGGAGTCTACGTATTGACCTGGCCCAGTATCGTGAATTGGCAGCTTTTGCCCAGTTTGGATCTGACCTGGATAAAGCAACCCAGGCCAGGTTGACCCGTGGTGAGCGCATGGTGGAACTGCTCAAGCAGGGCCAGTATGTGCCCATGCCTGTAGAAGATCAGATCATGAGTATTTTTGCTGTTGCCAACGGCTATTTGGATGATATGCCGGTTGAGGCTGTTCAGCCCTTTGAGGCTGAGTTCCTGAGGTTTATGAAATCTGATAAACCAAAAATTGTTGAGTCCATTCGTTCAGCCGGGGACTTTAAAGGTGTGGAGAAGGAACTGATTGCGGCTGTTGAAGAGTTTAAGGAAAGCTTCAAGATTGGTCATGGCTATTAAAGATTGGACGCTTGCATTTTTAATCCTAAAGGTCGTGTAAGTCTTGGAGAAAAGCCTTTAAAATGACCCCACTTTTAAGGTGGTGAAAATATTATATGGCAAGTTTGAGAGATCTCCGGCGCCGTATTAGAGCTACCGAAAACATGCAGCAAATCACCAAGGCCATGAAGGCAGTTTCGGCAGCCAAAATGCGTAGGGCGCAAGAGGCGGTTACCCTCGCTCGTCCCTATTCAAAGAGGATCAAAAACGTGTTGGGAGGGGTGGCGGTAGCCAGTGGTGGTGTCAGGCATCCCCTGCTGGAGGTGCGTGAGCCGAAAAAAACAGCTTTTGTGGTTTTAACGGCAGACCGGGGATTGTGCGGCGGTTTTAACAGTAACATTATCCGACGGACAACCCAGGAGGTACAAGGGGTTAAGACAGAATTTACACTACTTGCTGTTGGCCGTAAGGGCCGGGATTTTTTCCGCCGCCGTGGTTTTGAAATAGCAAAGGAATATATTGGGATTGGTGATGATGCCCAATATGCTGCAGCGAGGGATATTACTTCTTATGTAATAGACAAGTATTCGGCGGAAGAATATGACGAGGTATATTTAATTTATAGCCAGTTTATAAATGTGTTGGTACAAAAACCAATCAAGGTCAAAATTTTGCCGGCCGAACCGCCCACTGAGGAAGGCGCTGCCGGGAAAGAAAAGGAAACCCAAAAGGTCCCTTATATTTTTGAGCCCTCAGCGGAGGCAGTTCTGGCAGAGCTGCTGCCTAAATATATTGAGAACGCTATCTACCAGGGACTGTTGGAAACCAAGGCGGGATTCTATAGTGCACAGATGACGGCTATGGAGAATGCGACACAAAACGCCTCGGAAATGATAGATAATTTAACCTTAACTATGAACAGGGCGCGCCAGGCCCAGATTACCAAGGAAATATCAGAAATAGTTGGTGGCGCAGCAGCCCTGGAATAAACGTACCTATCACAGGATTGATAGGACCTGTCCCCTGCCTATTGCAGAGGCCGGATAGAGCAGCATAATAGCTGAAGTCCTGTAAATCCTGTGAAATAGTTTTTTTGGATCCTGTGTAATCGTTTTTCAACCAAGGTTGAAGCGAAGGAGGTAAGAGAAGCGAATGAACGTTGGTCATGTTGTGCAGGTTATCGGCGTTGTGGTGGATATCCGTTTCCCACCCGGCCAGGTGCCTGACATTTATAATGCCCTGCAGATCACAAGCGACAAGGAAGACATGTTCGGCCGCAAATTTGACCTTACCCTGGAAGTTGCCCAGCACCTGGGTAACAACACTGTCCGTGCGGTAGCCATGAGCGCCACGGATGGCCTTGTCCGCGGTATGGAAGTAACAGACACCGGTGCTCCTATAACTGTGCCGGTAGGCCAGGCCTCCCTGGGCCGTCTTGTGGACGTGCTGGGTCAGCCCATTGATGGTAAAGGTCCCATTGAGACCGAAAAGAAATATCCTATTCACCGTACACCTCCTCCTCTGGCGGAGCAGGCTCTGGCGACAGAGCAGCTGGAAACAGGCATTAAGGTTATTGATTTGCTGGTTCCTTTCCTTAAGGGCGGCAAGATCGGCTTGTTTGGTGGAGCCGGTGTGGGCAAAACTGTTATAGTGATGGAGCTAATTAATAACATCGCCAAGCAGCACGGCGGTATTTCAGTATTTGCCGGTGTGGGCGAGCGTACCCGTGAAGGGAACGACCTCTATAATGAAATGACGGAGTCCGGTGTGCTGGACAAAGTTACAATGGTGTTCGGTCAGATGAACGAACCGCCTGGAGTGCGTCTCCGCGTGGCTCTTACAGGACTGTGCATGGCCGAGTATTTCCGTGATGAAGAGGGTGCCGACACACTACTGTTTATTGATAACATTTTCCGTTTTACTCAGGCTGGTTCAGAGGTTTCCGCGCTGCTGGGCCGTATGCCCTCAGCTGTGGGCTACCAGCCGACGCTGGCCACAGAAATGGGCCAGATGCAGGAAAGAATTACTTCCACCCAGAAAGGTTCTGTTACCTCAGTGCAGGCTGTTTATGTGCCTGCCGACGACCTCACTGACCCTGCCCCGGCAACTACATTTGCTCACTTGGACGGCACCGTGGTGCTATCCCGTCAGATCGTGGAGCTGGGTATTTATCCGGCGGTGGACCCTCTGGACTCCACTTCACGGATTCTTGACCCGTTGGTAGTAGGCAAGGATCACTATGCCGTGGCTCGCGGTGTTCAGAAGGTATTGCAGCGTTATAAGGAGCTGCAGGACATCATCGCTATTCTTGGTATGGAAGAGCTTTCCGACGAAGACAAGCTGATCGTGGCTCGTGCCCGTAGGCTGCAAAGGTTCCTATCACAGCCCTTCAGTGTGGCGGAAGCATTCACCGGCATGCCGGGTAAATTTGTGTCCATCAAGGATACTGTACGCAGCTTCCAGGAAATTCTGGACGGCAAGCATGACGACCTACCGGAGGACGCCTTCTACATGGTAGGCAGCATTGAGGAAGCGGTAGAAAAAGGCAAGAGTTTATTAGCCGTATAATAGGGGGGAGTGCGCACTATGTCGGAAAATAAACAGCGACTAGAAATCGTTACTCCTCAAGGCAAGGTTTTTAGCGAGGAAGTAGATTTTTTAGTAGCGCCCGGCGCCGAAGGGGAACTGGGAATACTCCCGAACCATGCCGCGCTAATCACGTCCCTTAACATCGGCATCATGCGGATAGAGCAAGATGGCAAAAAGTTTAAGGTTTTTGTGAGCGGTGGTTTCCTGAACGTACGAAACAGCAAAGTGACTGTTCTGGCCACTGCTGCCGAGAGGACTGAGGAAATCGATGTGGCTCGCGCCGAGGCTGCCAAACAGCGGGCCGAGGATCGGATAGCCGCGGGGTCCCCCGACCTGGACCTGGCGCGTGCTGAACTGGCCCTGCAACGGGCTATTACACGCATAAAAGCAGCCAGTGAAAAATAGAATGTATAAACAAGGATTTTTGCTTTGAATTAAACCGGACAAACAGCTCCGGTTTTTTCTTTTTTGTGGGGAAGATTGATCGGAACCAGGTTCCGTCTAGTATCAGTTTGACAGCAACTGGAAATAATAGGGACATGAATAGTTATCTATCAAAAAAGAAGATGCCCTTGCTTGTTTCCTTAGGCATATTGATTGCTCTGTTTTTTTCCTTTTGCGCCTTTTCACCTGGCTGGCGGGAAATGGTTTATTCCTACCGGGAGGAAGCCTTGCTGGGAAAATTGATTAAGTCAACGGGTGGAATTTATCAGTCGGCTAGTATTACCGGCTGGGTCAGGCTGGAGGGGGAGGGGCCTGAGATGAATGACCCGGAAAAACTGGCCCTGGCCATTGCTGAACAACTGGTCATGAGTGGAGCCAACCGTGAGGTAGAAAACTGGACCAACCAGTATGCCCGGGGAGCCAAAATAGAGGGGTTTTTAGCCGGGGGCCAGGCGTTATCAATACAGGGGCAAAGTATGCAGATAGAGCCGGATAAAATGGTAACCCACGCCATGATCAACCTGGAGGGGGTTGAGAGCAGGAAGTCGGGTTACCACAGAAATAGAATCAACGAGGTGTTTTGCGGCCTGGGTACCGGACATGTAAGCCTGACCTGTACCGGCGTGATCGAAAAAGCCCTCGATGCTGAGGAACTGCAGGCAGCTGCGGAAAAAATGATGTCCCTAGCTGGAGCCAAGGTAGAGGAAAAAACAGTCAAGGACAATCTGGTCAGCCTGACCGGCTTTAGTCCTCGTTTGGCAAATGATATCAGGTATACGGGAAAAAGGGTTAACCTCAACGTAGCCTTGCGCAGCAACCAGGCCGAACAACTGACCTACGTCTATGTGGCCTCTCCGGTTATTTTTGCGGAATACTAGCACCAAATATTTCCTAGAGGGGTCATATATATACTAACCAATTAGTATAATTAACCAGGCACCTCCTGCCAGGAAGAAATAGTAGTGCCGGCATCATACCAAGACACAATTTAAGAAAACGACGGTGTGTTTGTTCTGCTGATATGAGGTGTTTTTTATGCGCAGACTGTTCAAGGGCACAACCTTTTTGATTATTGCTTTGGTTGCAGGGCTGCCTTTTTTATTGAGCCGGCAGATACCGGCCCGGTTTTTCCCTGGTGTCACTGTGGTGCGGTTATACCAGCACCAGGAGGATAGGGTTGTCTACATGCAGATGGAAGACTATCTAGTGGGGGTAGTAGGGGCAGAAATGCCGGCTGAATTTCCCCTGGACGCCCTGAAGGCACAGGCTGTCGCTGCCAGAACCTATGCCCTTAAACGTATTAAAACAGCGGATGCGCGCAACGCACTTCATCCCGGTGCGGATGTATGCGATGACCAGGGCCATAGTCAGGCCTGGCTGTCCCGGGATGAGCTGAAAAAACGTTGGGGTGCTGTTCGTTACTATAAATATTACTATAAGGTTAAAAAGGCAGTGGATGAAACCAGGGGGCAGGTGCTCACCTACCAGGGGGAGCTAATTGAAGCCGTCTACCACGCCTCATGCGGCGGCCGGACAGAAAATGCGGCAGATGTGTGGGCCTTCCAGGCGCCTTACTTAAAGGGCGTTCCTTGTCCCTATGATACCGATCCTAATCCCTCCCCAACAGCATCCTATAGCCTGGCCCAAATAGACCAGGCACTGGGAACCTCCTTGTCTGCAATCCCGGTGTCGGGGCAAAACACAATGGAAACAGATATTAAACTACTGGAAAAGACAGGAACAGGGAGGCCGAAGACCTTGCAGATTGGAAACCGTCAACTAACGGCGGTAGCAGTGCGGGATCTGCTGGATTTGCAATCTACGAAATTTACCTGGGACATTGAGGGTGATACGATCACCTTTACCACCACCGGCCACGGCCACGGCGTGGGACTCTGTCAGTATGGGGCCAAAGGACTGGCCGAGCATGGCTATGACTACCAGGTTATTTTAAGCCATTATTACAGCGGGGCGGAAATCACTGCTGCCCCCTGACCATAATGTGGCCCTGTTATTAGACCCCGGTATGATTTTCTCGATTTAGGACTTTTTTAAAGGTCAGGACAAGCAATATTCCCGCAACCAACATGAGGGAGAGGGCCAAAATAGCCGGAGTAAGACAGTTGACCCCCAGGTTCTTGAGAGCAACGTTCCTCAGCCCTTCGGCCATCCAGGTAAAGGGGAGCAGGCGGGCAAAACTGTTTATAAAAGCCGGGATATGGGTCTGAGGCCAGGTATAGCCGGAAACCATAAGCAGGGGAACCGATAGAAGCATAATGTACCTGGTGACCTGGAGAGAATTCCTGGCCTGCAGCGAGGTATAAAACCCAAAGCTGGTGACTGCTGCCGTATATAGCAGGCCCAGTAACATGATCAGGGTTACGGAACCGTTAATTTTTAAATGCATAAAACTGGTGATAAACCACAGCAGCAGGCAGAAATTCATAAAAGCGGCTAAAAAATATGGCAGCGCCTTGCCGAGGAAAATTTTCCATGCCGGCAAGGGAGAGCAGAGGAATTGTAGCCAGCTATTGTTTTCTTTTTCCCTGGTTACTGTCAGGCTAACACTAAGAAGGCAGATTTGGTGAATCACCAGCATAATCAGTCCATACAGCATGTAGGATGCATAGCTGAAGGTGGGGTTGTACCAAATAGTGATATTTGTTGACACTGTGTCCAGTACATCTATGATTTCCTTTTTAGATAGCCCCAACCCAGCCATATATGACGAGGCCTGGTAACTACTAAATTGGTTAATTATCTCCTGGGTGTATTTGCGAATGTTGTAACCCCAGATTAAATTTGACCCATCATAAACAGTCAAAATTTTTGCCCCCTTGCTGAGGGCGGCATCAGCGGCAAAGTTTTGAGGAATCACGACTCCGGCGCGGACTATATTTTCCCCCATGCCTTCTGCCAACTGGGGATATGTGGTAATGCCATCAACAACGTGGAAACGGGGGCTGTTTACAAAAGACTTTACTACCTCCCGGCTCAGTGCCGACTGATCAAGGTCGACAACTGCCAGGGGTATATCGGTAAGAACACCCTGGGAGTAAACAGCGCCGAAAAAGATCGCATATAATAGCGGCACAACAAATATCAGCAGCAGGAGTATCTTGTCTTTGAAAATATGGGCCATTTCATAATAGGTTATGTAAAATATCTGCCTCAATGCAGTCAGTCACCTTTCTGTTACCAATGGGACATGCTTATGTTTGATCAGGTTTTTTTGGCCACTATAATAGCCGACGTGGCATAGCATACGGCCGAGATGAGTAAAAACGCCAGGAAATTTGGGGACATCAAAGCATAATCAGGATTCTTAAAGGACAATAGATTGAGACCCTGAAAATACCAGGTTTGCGGCAGTGCCTGGGCGGCTGTTTGCAGCAAGCCCGGCATTGACTCCAGCGGGTAGGTGTAGCCGGAAAGTAAAAATGAAGGCAGCGCGATGAGCATGCCAAACCTGGCGGCGTTTACAGGGGTCCGGGCAATGCTGGAGGCCAGGACGCCAACACTATGCAAAGCCACGGCAAAAGCCAGGTTGAATAGGAAAAACAAAGGAAGACTGCAGTGTAGGGGTAACTTGAATACCATCACGGCCAGAAAAAACACTGGTAGAGCTGCGGCAATAAATGCAGCAATTTGGGTGGCGGATTTGCTGATGAACAGCTTCAGGCGGGAGATGCCCAATGATTTGAGTTGGCACCAACTGGCAGCGCAGGTTTCCCCTGCAATAGTCATACAGGCTACCAGGGTGCAGCACTGCTGCCACATATTTAGGCCTAAAGCAAGGACAACAAAATAAGCATAATTTAACGTAGGATTAAACCAGGCTTCTTCACTGCAGGCGACAGATTGATAAGCGGCTTGGGCCTGGTTCGGTGCAATGCCCCGGCCGATAAGGGTTTTAATGCCTGCCTGGGCACCAAGGGTGCGGCTAATAGACAGCATGGTGCTGGTGGCGTTGGTGGCATAAATCATATTGCTGCCGTCTATGATCATGGCCAGCCGTGTCTGCCGGGCCAGGGATAGGTCTCGGCCGTAATTTTCCGGAATTACTATCCCGGTTACAACTGTGCCCTTTGCTATTAAATCCTCTAGTTCTTTGTAACTTTCAGCAAAGGTAGTAATCCTTAAATTTTCTGCGGCCCCAATGTTTTTAATCAGCTCCTGACTGGTCTGGGAGCGATCCAGGTCCACAATTGCAGTGGGTATTTCTACCAGCACCTGGCGGCTGTATATACCATAAAAAAGCAGCAGCCCAACCAGGGGGCCGAGTAACAAAATATAACGCAGGTCCTTGTCCCGCCAGATTAAAAGGATTTCGCGGCGGGCGATGGCCAGGCACTGCCTAAGCATAGTCTTCACCATCTTGCTGCTCATTTTGCTGGGCAATGTGGTGCCACCGGCGATCCCATTTTGCCTGAGCTTCTTGAGGTGTGTAGAAGGCCAATGTGCCCTTTTCCAGCCAACCAACCCTGCTTGTGCAGCGGCAGAATTCGATGCGGCTGAAGCCCCAGATGCAGGTACCGCCGCTAATTAAAAATGAATTCAGCTCCCGGCGGATAATGCTCTGGGAAAATGGATCGATGTCGTTAATTAGATCATCGGCGATTAAAATCTGGGGTTCATTTAATAAAGCGCAGGCCATAGACAGCCGCTGGTAGACCCCGGCGTCCAGCTTGTTAACCGGTTCCCTCAAAATATCATGCAATACAAATCTTTGCACAAGGTCTGCTATGTTATGCTGATCAGCACCTTTTAGCGCTGCAATGAAGTCAAGGTTTTCGTATGCTTGCAAATCCTTAAAAAGGCTTGGCTTTTGTGTGATTAGTCCCATCTGCTTTTTGTAGGCCCCATTTTTTTCAATATCATAGCCCAGAATTTCTACCCGGCCGGATTTAAACCGGTTGACTCCAGCTAGAATATGAAGCAAGGTTGTCTTCCCTACTCCCCGGGTGCCAAACAAGCCCAAGCATTCACCGCTGGAAATTTGGAAAGAAAGGCTATTTAGAATTATCTGTTTGCCCACAGTTTGTTTTAGATCTTCAACTTTGATTAAGGGAGCCATACTGACAGGATCTCCTTTATATTTTAGCCTTCAATAATATTTACCCGCGCGGTCATACCGGTTTTAAGGCTCAGGTCCGCATTGGGTACATCTATTTTAACCTCAAAGCTGCGTATATCATGGTCGTACTGTTCATTTACCGCCTTATGTACAGCGAATTCACCGGCGTCATTGATCCACACCACGCTACCGTGGTAAACCTGATCCGGGTATGAAGCCACGGTGATTTCCACATCCTGACCCAGATGAACTCGGCCGATTTTTTCCTCACTGATAAAAACCTTTACATAGGTATGCAGCAGGTCGGATATTTCAAACACCGGTGTGCCCGCATTGGCCATCTCCCCCTGTTCCAGGTATTTCTGGGTTATGAACCCGGAGATGGGCGCCTGCAGGCAGGTGTTGTCCAGGTAGGCCTGGGCCTCATGTACGGCGCCACCGGCCTGATCGCTCTGGCCGGACGCTGCTTCGTATTCGGCCTGAGCCAGATCTATTTTAAGCCGTGCCGCCTGGGCCTGATCCAGGGCTGCTTGCGCTTCCCTGAGAACACTCTGGGCCAGGGCGTAGTTGTTTTTGGCGTCAGTATATGTTTTTTCGGCAACGGCCGTGTTTTCGTACAGTTCCTTCATCTTTTCATATAGATCCTCGGCTGTATCCAGCCCCACCTCCGCCTGAGACACCCTGGCCCGGGCCTGTTCAATGGCAGTTTCAATTTGCCGGCTGGTTAATAGAATGGAATTTTCGGCCAGGCGGGCCTGGGCCAGGGCCGCCTCCAAGGCACCATCTGCCTGGCTTAGCTTAGCGCTTAATTCGCGGCTATCCAGACGAGCAAGTTCCTGCCCCTCCTGGACCTCACTGCCTTCTGCGACCAGCATGTTTTCAATTCTACCGGGAATTTTAAAAGAAGCCGACACTTTCCTGGCTTCCACCGTGCCCGTGGCGGTAAGGTTGTTTTGAGCTGCCGTTGCTGCCGTCCGGCTCTTATTAAGAGAAAAAAATAGAACTAATATGATGGTGATTATGGCTAGAAACAAAAAAGCAGTCAGAATTTTTTTTGTTTTTGTGGTTTTTAATATATCCATTAGGAATTGTCCCCCCTGTGCTCCACTGCCAGCGTGCCCTCCAAAAAAACCTTTTCTACAGATTCTATGACCTGATCATGTGGGATTGTTTCCGAGAAACTGAGGTAATGCAGTGCTGAAATGATAATCATGCCGTAAAGTGATCTGGCTGTTATTTCAGCGTTGACGTTTTTAAAGGAGCCGTTTGCCAGCCCTTCCTCAAGCACATTATGGATGATTTTAAAACCACCGCAGAGCATCTGAGCCTGGACCGTTCTTTGTATTTCTGTGCCGCACAGCTCTTTAATAAACAAGAAGATCAGATCGCTCTCCTTTTCTACGAAAGAAAGTATACAGCCGATTATTTTTTTTATTTTTTCAGCAGGTGTTTCTACGTCAGATATGCTGGCGCGCATTCGTTCTTCCAGCAGGTATATGCCCTCATGAATAACAGCCAGGTACAGCTCTTCTTTGCTTTTAAAATGGTAGTAGATTGTTCCTTTGGCTACCCCAAGCGCCCCGGCAACCTCATCAACGGTGGTCCTATGATAGCCTTTTCTAGCAAATGCTTGAGCAGCAATGCGGAGAAAATGCCTGCTTTCATCAACTGTTCCGCCTTTAAACACGGAAGAAAATGGTGACCTTTTCATATGCCCGCCCCTTTTTGTACTGACCAGTCAGTCCATTTCCTTATGTTATTTTAACAAGAATATAATGTCAAAAGCCCCGCCGGGCTAATGCGGTTAATTAGGGCTCATTTTTTTAATCTTTTGCCTTTTTTGGCCCTAGTAACCTGTATTTCGTTTTGTAACAATACAAAGGCAGTTTATGGCACCCGATAATAAAACTGGAGGAAATACCTTCTAGCTTCTTTCCTTACCTGCAGGCACATTTATTACCCGCCCCGGCCATATATATCTAGAGAAAGTAAGTCTAATGGAAATAAAAAGCCTTTTTCCGACATCAGCTAACCACCGGTCAGTCTTTTATGCCGGGCATAGAGAGGTTCTTTCCACGGCTAAAATTGGAGGTAGGGTAATGCAGGATTATATTCAAAGGCGGGTACTAGATATCTGTTCCTATATATTGGGGACCAAAGCTACGGTAAGGCAGGCGGCCCAGGTGTTCAAGGTCAGTAAAAGCACTGTGCACAAGGATATGACGGAGCGCCTGCCTTCTCTAAATAAACAGTTGGCAAAAGAAATTAAAGCCGTACTCGAATACAACAAGGCGGAGCGGCACCTGCGGGGCGGGGAAGCCACCAGAAGAAAATACAAAGATTTGGCCTGAAAAACATCCCACAAAAGGGATTTTGACGAAAGAGGTAGAATATTACCCTAATCTGGATCAAGAACCTTGGCCCAAATTCCACTGCTAAATCCACAAAAGGAAAGGGACGCGACCCATATATTTCTCGGACGCCGAAGGGGGACAAGCAATGTTTACCGGTAGTGATATTGGTTTGGATCTTGGCACGGCCAATGTAATGGTATTTGTCAAAAATAGAGGAGTAGTACTGCATGAGCCCACAGTTGTGGCCCTGGATAAGGAAAATGGGCGCATTATCGCAGTCGGTGCTGAGGCCCGCCAGATGCTGGGTCGTACCCCCGGAAACATTATTGCCCTGCGCCCGCTACGTGATGGGGTGATTGCGGACTATGATGTGACGGAGAAAATGCTGCGATATTTTATCAGCAAGGCGGATGGGGGTTGGAAATTCTTTTTGCGCCCCCGCCTGATGATCTGTATTCCCTCCGGGGTAACCGGAGTTGAGGTCCGAGCGGTAAAGCAGGCGGCCATCCAGGCCGGGGCCAAAGAGGCTTACCTGATTGAAGAACCTCTGGCGGCCGCTTTGGGGGCAGATTTGGACATTTCCCAGCCCAGCGGTACGATGGTTGTTGATATTGGGGGGGGCACGTGCGACATCGCTGTCCTTTCCCTGGGTGGAATCGTCTGCAGCAAGTCCCTGCGGATGGGGGGGGACAAGATTGATGAAGCGATTGTCAAATACATCCGCCGGGAATGCAGCCTGGCCATTGGTGAGCGCACCGGCGAAGAGTTGAAAATGGAAATAGGTACTGCCGACCTGCAGGGAGCAGACAACAATAGTATGGAAATCCGCGGCCGGGACATGCTTTCCGGTTTGCCCCGGGGGGTTGTGGTTTCCCGCTGGCAAGTCCATGATGCCATTAAAGAAATACTCGATGTTATTGTCAGCGGCGTAAAAGAGGTGCTGGAAAACACCCCGCCGGAACTGGCTGCCGACATAGTGAATAAGGGGATCATCCTCACCGGCGGCGGGGCACTGCTGGATGGTGTGGACAGGCTTTTATGCCGGGAAACGGGGCTGCCGATCTATATAGCTGAAGATCCGATGTCCTGTGTGGCCAAAGGAACTGGACGAGCACTGCACAACATGGGCATAATCAGCGCCGCCAGCAAGAGAAGGGTGGTTAAAAGATAAACCAACAGTTGGTTGGCAGCTATAAAAAGACTTCAGGTTGTAAGGGACGGGTTTTGCCGCCCCTTTTTTATTTGGTATAAAAAACCATAGGCTATTCTTACAATCCGACAGGAAAATGTCAAAATGCCGTCGAACCGTATTAACTGTCTCTTTTTATTAAGGGTGAATATTTCTAGATTGCCCACCCCACAGGAAAGGCAGGAAAATGGAGGTTTATTTGGTGCAATTTTATTGAACGGATACTGACGCGAGGGCGTCTAATTTATTTAAGATGAAGTGTTGGGGTTTAACATATTGGAAGTGATTCAGGGGGTTTTTATGCGTTATTTAAATGTCTCTCGTTTTCTTAGGACCTTACTCGTATTAATGGTCATATGGGGCCTGGGTCTGGCAGCCATGGCATCCCCCGGTGCCGGCCAGGATTATCCCATCTCTTTTCTCAATGACCGGGCCCGGGATATTACCGGAGCCACAGCGGTTAACGTGCCGGGATTTGTTGTTCCCGGTGGGCTTACCGGGCAAGGCCAGATAGTGGCTATAGCCGACAGTGGGCTGGATATCGGATCGATGAATGACATCCACCCCGACTTAAAAAGCGCAGCCGGTAGAATGCCCAAGATTGTCTTGCTAAAATCCTGGGCAGATCGGCCGGTGCCTGATGATCCCGATGGCCATGGTACCCACATGGCAGCTACCATAGCCGGTACCGGTGCTGCTTCCCAGGGAAAATTCCGTGGCATGGCACCGGAGGCCAGCATCTACTTCCAGGCCATACTGGATAATGCCGGTAACCCAACGCCACCGGCAAACCTGGCGGATCTTTTCTATCCGGCTTACTCTGCCGGCGCTCGCGTGCATGTAAACGGCTGGGGCGGCGGACCGGACGCCTATCTGGGTTCAGCAGCCCAGGTGGACGATTTCGCCCGGGCCCATCCTGATTTTCTGGCCATATTCGGCGCTGGAAATGGTGGTCCCTCGGCAAATACTATCACCAGTGAAGCCAATAGTAAAAATGCCCTGGCTGTGGGTGCTTCCATCCTCCCCCGCCCCGCTTTTGTGCCCGGAGAAGGGGATACCACTGCACCGGCACATTTTTCGTCCTGCGGCCCGGCCGGAGATGGGCGGATTAAACCGGAACTTTTGGCCCCTGCCTCGGCAGTAATTTCTGCCAAATCCCGCCTGGTGGAAGGCAACCTGCCGGGATACCCGGATTATACGCGCCTGCAGGGGACAAGCATGGCGGCAGCAGTTGCCGGCGGTTCAGCAGCTTTGGTGCGGGAACATTTTAAAAAACATCTAGATCTGGCCACCCCTTCGGCAGCTCTGGTCAAGGCGGCTCTGATTAACGGCGCCCGGACCGGGGATGGAGGCCCTTCCCCCGCTGGTTTCGGTGTAATTGACCTGGCGGGGACCATTATTGCCCTGGAGGAAAACACCTTCTCCCTCACTGATGAATGGGCGGGTTTGGCCCAGGGGGAAGAAATTATCTATACCTATCATATATCGGACTCGGCAGCGCCTTTCAAGGCTACCCTGGCCTGGACCGATCCGCCGGCGGAACCCGGCAGCGCTAAAACCCTGGTAAACGACCTGGATTTAGTCGTCCAGACACCAGATGGCAGGGTATATCATGGTAACCATTTTGTGGGTCCTAATGCTCCAGACAGGACAAACAATGTGGAACAGGTTTACCTGCCGGCGCCCATACCTGGCGATTACACCATAACGGTGAAAGGATCAACCATCAGCCGGAACACAGTCAAAGGCACCGGCACTCCCCAGCAGGATTTTGCCCTGGTTTGGGGCCGGCCACCGACTAAAAGTATGGTAGAAAAGGTAAACAGCAATATAGTTAAACTCACCAATGGTAGTACATTTGATCTGGAACAGACCCCCACAGTGAACCTGGTCAATGATAATATCACTACCGCCGACGCCGGTCATCTCTTTACCGGTGCGGCTGTGCAGAAAACCCCCCAACGGATTTACCTGACCACCCGGCTATGGCGGTCTATCGGGGTGCGGGTCATCCAGACAGCGGAAGGATCAGTTTTTACTGAAATCAACCCGGCGGCCAGACTGGGTGGTTATAGCCCGGCGGTTAACGTGGAGGAAGTAATGCTGAATAATGCACCGGTTAACCCGACGGATATTCCTCCCGGCGTGGAAATCAGCGCTGTAGCCAATCCCTACGATCAACAGCTCCGGCTGGTTAGCGCCGCATATACGGAAAGGACCGGGGCTGTTTCTGCCATAAGTGAAGGGAAAAATGGAGAAAAGATACTCCATTTAGCAGGTGGGGGTTCCTATCGAATTTCCCCCGGGGCTGCTTATTTTTATGCCGACAGCTACGCCAATGTTGATCAGGAGGACACGCCTTTCGGCACCAGCGCCCTGGAACAACTGGAGGAGATTCTGCCGGGGATGCCTGTCTTACTGCGCCTGGCGCCTTCCAGCGGCCAGGTCCAGTATCTGGCCGTAAAGCGGACAGTGGCCCTGGGGACTGTATGTGAGGTTAAATACCCGGAAGGAGAAGTGCTGTTTGAAAATGGGGCAGGCTATAGGGTACTGCCCGGGGCACCGGTAAAAAGGGATGGCCGGACCGGCAGCCTGGAAATGGTGCAGCCGGGGGATCGCCTGGCTGCTGTGATTCTGCCGGACACAGAGGAAGCTATCGGTCTGGTTGTTTTCAGCAGTGTAATATATGGTAAAGCTATTGATTTCTCCCGGCAAGAAAAGGTTGTTTACTTTTTAGATGATGATGGTGTTTACCGTGCTTTAAACCTGGCCGATGAAGCCATAATTTACCGCTGGGGATTGAAGACAGCGGCAGATGCTATTGGGGCGGGTAACCGGATTAGGGTCACCACGGACCCGGAGGTTAAAACAGTCTGGCAGTTAGATATAGCTGAAACGGCCTATCAGAAGGGGATACTGAAATCTGTGGATAAAGATGCCGGCATGATTACCACCGCCGGGGGCAATCAGTACATTGTTTCCGATGCCTCACGCTTTTACAAAAATAATTACCCTGTGCCCCTGGAGGGCTTGCGTCCCGGGGAATATATGGAGCTGGAATATGCCATAGCCCCCCCACCAACAGGCAATGTGTTGGTTTCCCTGCATGCTGAATCGGGGGTTTTGCCGCCGGCCTTGCAGGCTGCTGTTGTTCCCTTGCCGGACGGGCCGGTAGTAACCGGCCGGGCAGGCGCCAATACAACAATTTATGTTTGGACCGGACATGCCTATAAGCAGGCTGTTACTGAAGAATCAGGGAAATTCTCTCTCCGGCTGGATCCCGCAGACGCGGAAAGTAGCCTCACCCTGGTGGCTCTGGACAGGCTGACCGGAGGTATTACCGGTGCCCGGGTGGGGCCACTACAGGACGGGTGGGATTTACAAAATGAAGGGCTGCCGGTGACCAGGGCTGAGATGGCCGAGATGCTGTCCGGGCTGCTGAATTGGACCAAATGCAGCGATGGATCATCGCTAACATTCAGCGACAAGGATGAAATCCCGGTATCCTACCGCCCTGCTGTAGTAGAAGCAGGGGCCAGGGGTGTTCTTAAGGGGGACCCGGATGGTCGTTGTCGCCCACTGGATAACCTATCCCGGGTGGAGGTGGCTGCTATATGCGCTAATACACTGGGTGATTTGGGCCTTGCTGTGAAAACAAACGGAGCCCTGCCCTATGTGGATGGGGACACCATACCATCCTGGGCTATTTCTGCTGTTGGGGTGACGGATGCCGCCGGACTTTTCCCAGACCGCCGGGGCGGTACATTTGCCGGCAGTGAAAAGGTTACCACAGGGGAAATCAACAGTATATTTAAACATCTTCTTGACTACTGCCGGAAACACTTATAGGGGAAAAAGGATTGGATGAAACAAGCAAAAAAGCTGGGTTAGCACCCAGCTTTTAAAATACCAATCTGCTATATCGTTATTTGTGTTCCAGCCACAATGTTACTACCTGTTTACCTGCCTCGGCGTCCCAGGCCTCCAACTGGGCCTTATATGAAGCCGCCTGGGCTTCCATTTGGCGGCGCTCCCCTGTATCCCGCGCCGTATTTATCCGCGACTGCAGGTCTGTGTATTGTACCAGTGTTTCATTATATAGAGCAGTAATGTCCCGGCTTTCATCAGTTCTGTCGAACAGATTGCCCAAACCCGAAAGCTCGTTGATTAGACCGGGTGCCTGTTCAGACGGGGCTGCAAATCTCATCACTACGATATTTTTGCCGCCGTCCTGCTCCGGGAATACCTGTGTGGTAGCACCGGCACCGGCTGCCAGGGCCACTGCCTGAGCCCGAGCTTGCCCCATGTCATCTACAGCGGCCTTTAAAATAGTGCCTTTTACTTTACGACTTAGCAGCGCTGTTTCAGCGGGAGCCGGCTTCTCTGTGGTTATATTTTTATCCGGTTCGTTTTCCGGCGGGATGGTTGCACTGTCTGAACTCGGGTCGTTTTCCTTTATGTCGCCTGTTTCCCCGGCTTCCATTCCTGCCTCTCCCTCACCCTCTATTATATTGCCATCGGGGGTGGTGGTGTCAGGGGTTGTAACACTGCCGTCACTCTTGCCGCCGCTATCCACTTCAGTTGTGTGAACCGGATTCTTTGCTATTACCGGGCCACTGCCGATTAGCTTGAGGCCGGCGTTGACACCCAGTGAACCACTGGCCAGAAGCAGCAGGGCTGCTGCCGCAGCAACAGTCTTTCTCCAGGCGGCCGGAAGCTTTACCAATATGCCCCGGCGTTCCGTCCTTAGTTGGGACATTACTGCCCCACACAGTTCCGCCGGTGCTTCTATTTCCTCCTGGCCCATCTCGGCTAAAGCCCGGCTAATATTTTTTTGCACTGCCAGTTCCCTTGTGCAGACAGCACAGTGTGCTGCATGATCCTCCAACAGGGCCGACTGGTCCTCCTGTAGCTCCCCGTCCAGGTAGGGCCAAACCATTTTATTAAATTCCTTGCAGTCCATATGCCCCCACCTTCCTATTCTTATTCCACAGGCAGATTTACTCCAGCCTCCCGGGCCAGGTCTATCATCCGGTCTCGCATGGCTCTCCTGGCCCGGCTCAAGCGGGACTTTACCGTGCCCAGAGAACAACCCAACATCCGGGCTATTTCTTCGTAGCTGTAGTCTTCTATCTCCCTCAACACCAGGACTGCCCGGTGTTCCGGAGACAATTCGTCCAGGGCTATCCTGACCAGGCCACGGAACTCTTTCTTTTCCAGTGCCTGCAGTGGATCCCCCTTGGGGCTGGCCATTTCACGCTGCAGCTCACCCCCGTCACCATCAACATATGGTTCATCCAGTGACAGGGTCATAATCTTCTTATTTTTACGCCGGAAGTTTAGCCATACATTTACAGTAATGCGGTGCAGCCAGGTGCCAAAATCAGCTTGTTGGCGGAAACTCCCCAGGTATCTATAGGCCCTGATAAACGCTTCCTGGGCTATATCCTGGGCGTCGGCACCATTGCTGGTCAGGTGCACGCAAAGAGCGTAAACCCTGTTCTGATAAATACGGACCAGCTCTTCAAATGCTGCCATGTCATTGTTTTGTGCTCTTTCCACTAACAGCACTGTATCATCCACGGGCAAGTATCTCCTGAATTGCGGAAATCCCCGTTTGTATATTAGACCCCGGCTGGACCTGAAAAGTTCCAGCCGGGAGAATTCCCGCAGTTTTTTTATTCGTTAATCAAATAAACAGCTTCTATAGACGTATCTATATGGGAAGCCGCAGCAAGCCTGTTTTGATGATACCATAGGCCTTTATGCTGCGCAATGCAGCGGTATTCTTTGGCACCAGTCTTAAAAAAACAAAAAATAAAAAAGTTTTATACGGAAATGGAACTTTTGGTGCCCGTTGGCTGTCTAACTAATCAGGTAGCAAAAGAGGAAGGGATAGCCTAACCGGCAGGAATTTGCCTGAAGGTGTAGAATATGTCTTTCTACCTGCTATCTATGTTAAAGGGTTATCAACAGCAGACGCAGCAATATTCGCAGCATATTTTTACAGCAGTATATCATAGGGAATTTATTACTACCATGAGGGGGGATGAAAAGGTTTTGCTGAAAAAGGGTTTGCCCATCGGGCATTTTACCCGACAGCCCTTTCAGGTTCCAAAAGAGATGAGAAATTTTTAGGAGGTTAAGTAATGAAGGTAAAGAGATTCAGAAAGCTAGTCTCCGTACTAGTTACTTTGTCTATGCTCCTGGTACTATTAGTACCCCTGGCAGCACCTGCCGGGGCCTATAGTGTAAACAGGGCTGACAAGATTGTTTCTATTTCCGACGATTTTGACGGTGATATCGGTGTGAAATTTGAACTAAGAGAAGACAGTAAATGGAAGAACGATTTTGCAAATGGTGACGTATTCCAGCTGATCCTGCAGGATGGTGTTAACTGGAATAGTGGGGCTGCTACTATAGGCGGCGGTGTTGCCACAGCGGAAATTATCAGCGACCAGATTATGGAGATTACCTTTAACGCTGTCACTGGTAACGAGGATTCAGTTATAGTGCCAATGAATATTGAGGTTGATGGCGCAATTGGCGATCTAATCATAGAGGTAGATCCCCTGGACTCAGGCGTATCGTCCGGCACCTACGTGTTTGCCCGTGTGTCCGGTGATAACACTACTGCCCGGGCTCTTTCTGTGAAAACCATTGGGGATCGCGACATGGGCGGGGATATCCGCATTGAGGAAGCTGCTGTAGGTTCCTTGGGTGATGCTAGCCAGCATATTAAGCTAAAGTTGCCCTCCCGTTTTAAGTGGGATGCAAGCAAAACCCCTAGCGATCAGGTTAACTTCTCCGGCGGCTTCAGTGGCATGACCAAAGTGGCCACGAAAAACGTTGCAGATGGTGAATACTATGCAGAATATGAAGATAGCACCATGAACATTTACTTTGACCCCGAAAGTGGTAGAAACACCCGGGGTATAATCACAGTCAATACACCAATCAAGGCAGATAGAGACGCCAGATATGGTGAAATTGAGGTCAGCATCAGTGGTAGCGTGGCTGATGATCACGATGTTGTGATAGCTAATTACGCCGACTTTGGTATCGACGTTACGATTGATTCTGTTAAGGATATCAATGCCGGTAAATTCAATCAGGAATTGAAAACAATTAATATTGAAGAGAATGTGCCGGGTACCCTGATTAAAGATCGGGACATCACCTTGATATTCCCAGATTGGGTTAAGATTACCAATGCCAAGGTGAGAAGCGGTAGCACCTATGCTTCATTGGATACCTTTGACGGTACAGATAATGAGATTGATCTCACCATCATTAAATCTACTAGTGGTACCACCACCAAGGCTAAAATAAAATTAGATCTGGAGATTTCCGTTGAGGGTAACAGAACCGGCGATATAGAAATGACTATTGAAGGTAAAAGAGCCGGAATGGCGGAAGACATTGATTTAGTAGTAGGTAACGCTGTAGCCCTGGTTACCGCAGAAGCTGACGCTAATAAGGATGTCAAAATCGGTGTTCAGTCCCAGGAAATTGGTGACATCACCATTAGCGAACTAGTCAAAGAAGCAATTAGCGATAAGCCAAATGGCAAGATTGATGGCGATGTTGTCCTCACCTTGCCTGAGGGCGTTTCCTTCTCTGCTAAGCCCAAGGTAGAAGTAACTGAAGGCAACCTGGATATTAAATCAGATAATGTCGGCCTGTCCAAGGATGACAGTGTGCTGACTATCCCCATCAAGTCGGATAGTTCCAAGGCTTCTACGATTACTGTCTCCAATGTGAAACTGACTGTAGACCGCACTGTGCCCACAGGGGATCTGATCCTTAAAGTTGGCGGCGGCGCGATCATTGAAAACCAGAAGGCTAACAGAGGTTGGCTGGATGGCGCAGAAGCTAAGGGTTCTGAGACTGTCGTTGATGAGGGTGAATTTGATACCGGTACAGCCGTCAAGGTTAAGATAGCCAATATTGTTACCCCGGCACCAGGTGAAGTAAGCGGTACCTCCGTATTCACCATTGGTTCCACTACCTACAATGTGAACGGTGTTGAAAAGTCCATGGATGTTGCTCCTTACATCAAAGGTGACCGCACCTACATCCCGGTCAGGTTTGTAGCTCAGGCTGCCGGCGTTGCTGACAACAACATCATCTGGAACGAAGCTGACCAGAGTGTCATCCTGATTAAGGGCGACCGTGTGGTGAAGATGATTATCGGCAGCAACCAACTGATGATTAATGGTATAGCCGTATCTATGGATACAGCTCCTGAAATCGTGGATCCGGGCCGCACCATGCTGCCCCTGCGTGCAGTAACTCAGGCTCTCGGTTGTGTAGTAGATTGGGATCCTGCCACACAAGCTGCATCTGTTACACTGTAATTAGTTAACATCCAAAGACCGGGTTCCACTGGAGCCCGGTCTTTGCTTTAAAAAATGCTTGTGTTGACCCAAAGGATCTTGACTGATTTGCTGCTGGAAACTATACTTTTCTTAGTGGATAGTTAACTGACCTGGCAAATATAGCCATAGTAGGGGTGGTTTATGATGAGGAAAATAATTTTACCTTTAATAACAGTAGTATTGTTATGTCTGATGGTTTTGCCGGCCGGGGCCCGGGAGCCGGTAACGCCTGAGCTGAGTCTTAACGATGCTATCACCAGGGCTTTCAATTTTAATAACACAGTCAAAAAGGCGGCCAAGCAGGTAGACCTGGCGGAAGTAGAACGGGATCAAAGGGAAAAGGATCTTGGTTACATAGCCGGAGGAGCTACCGGTGAACCCATGGGGGAAAGTGCCTATGCCGGCCTTCTGTCGGCCAACCTGACCTGGCGCATGTCCGGGCGTAATTTAACAGCGGCTCAGGATGCCCTGACTCTTAGTGTTTGTGACCGGTATTGGGCTGTCCAGCTAGCTGAGAACAACCTGCAGGTAGCGCAGCTAGCCCTGCGGCAGGCCAATATGGACTTGAACAAGGCTCGTGCCTATCACGCAGTAGGGATGACTGCCGCAGATGTCCTCCTGGCTGCCGAGACACAGCAGGCGGCGGCTAAATACACCCTGGAAAAGGCGCAAAACGATGTGGCTGCTGCCTACACTGCTTTTAACCAGCTGGTGGGTCTTTGGGCTGAAGACAGGCCTGTGCTTACGGATGAGCTGAGCTTTACACCTCTGGACGATGTTAACCTGGACGTTTTGGTGGCCCGGGTACTGGACGACAGTCCCATGGTATGGCAGGCGGATCAGAGGGTGGAATTGCAGAAACACCTCAAAGACCTGATGTTTTATACCGGCTCTTATCAACCTTATGATGCCCGGGTGATCGAGATGACCCAGGTAGAACTGGATGCCCTTAGCGCCAGAGAGGCAACGGAGATTTTAACCCGCAACATGTATTATGGGGTGCGTTCACTGGAGGTTAGCTACCCGGCTGCCGTACAGGCGGTAAAATTGGCTGAAGAGAATTTGCGTGTTGGTCAGGTAAAGTATGAGGTGGGTATGGCCACCTCCACTGACGTGATTGCCCTGGAGGCTGCTCTGGCCCAAACCCAGCAAAACCTGCTGGAATTGATGAAAAATCATGCCTATTATGTGCTGGCGCTGGAAAAACCATGGGCTGTGCAAGGTTAATAAATAGTATGGACCGGATATCAAACAAGAAAAACAGCAGGGCCCTGTTTTTATGAATGGGGCCCTTGCTTGTGGGCAAAAATGGTTGGGTGCAAAAAAAGGGATGTTCTGGTTCTGCATGGAATATACCTTGTGGTCTAGATCTGATTTAATAAATGGGGGTTTTAAGGCATGAGGATGAAGGTTAGATATCTGCTTGTTTTTCTGCTCACAATCGTCTTGTTGGCCGGCTGCGGCAAAGGAAAGTCAATCAGCACCTTTTACGAGGATCCGGAGGCCACTAAAGTAGTTACAGATGCTGCTGAGTTTCAAAAAATGTATACTGGTTGGGCGGAACGACTCACGATTGTTGCCCACGGCACGGACCAGGCTTATCAAGAATGGTCGTCAGATCTAATCAGCAAGGAAGAATTCGCGGAAAAAACCCGTGATCTGTATAAAGAGACCAAACGGCTAAAAACCGAAAACAGCTATAATATTGTTTTCAGCCTCAGTGCAGGCGACCAGGAATTGGTGGATTATGATTTGGTAACCGCTGCATATGAAAAGGCGCTAATGCAGATGAAGGATTTTTTGTATTTATTGCCCACATTGGAAGAAGAGCATCTAGTAGATTTTTATGCCTACACCGGGGAAATTGTTAATGATCAGCTAGATAATGTTAAGAGGTATCTAAAAATATAGTACCTTATAAAAAAAGAGGCCCACCTCCCTGACACTGATGTTTGGAGGTGGGCCTGTGGTTTACATTGGTTTTGATTTAAGGAGCCCTATTTGACATATTCGATGATCACAGATTTGTCCTGCCCATCCCAGGAAACATTTGCGTCAAAGGCTTCTGCTACCCAGCGGGCCGGTAAGAACACGCGACTATCGCGGATTTGGGGTGTAACATCCATAGTTGTGAGTTCCTTGTTGACTGTAAGTGTGCGGCTGCCTACTGTTACCTTTACTGTGGTCTTGTTTTTGGTGAAAGTGGCCTCGTTTTTGGTTCCATCCCAATGGATGTCATTATCGCTCATTCCCAATGCGTAGGCCAGGTAACGCAGAGGGACAAATGTCCGATCGCTGTCAAGGAATGGTGCAGTATCCATGAGCCAATCGTTTTGCCCAATAGTGTACGAATTTTTTCCAATTACAAAGTAGGCCCGGGTCCTTTGCGCAGGTGAAATATAATTGATTACTTCATATATGCCGTCGCTGGCGCCGGCCAGTATTTTATCGCCCGGCAGCACAACCAGCGTGTTAAATTCGCAACTATCTATATAGTCAGCGGAGACATGATAAGATTTCCAGCCCACCAGGGTGTTAACGGCTGCAAAGACATGCCCTTCTCTGTCCAGCGCGTAAATGGTGCGGTCGGAATTATAGGCCGGGGAAAAGGCCAGATCAGCCAGGTATTTGCCGCTCATCATATCAGTCATACGCTCTTGCCAGTGCTCACCACTATTATAAGAAACACTGACGCTTCTATTGTTGGTTATGGAAAGGATAATTTTGTCGCTGTTATATTCCGGAGAAATATAAAATCTATTTGATTTTAAAACAGAATTAATTTCATCCCAGGCCTGGCCATCGGTAGTGCTCTGTGAGATGAGGCCGGTGCCGTCTTCTCTAGTATAAACATACCCGTCAGGAGTACTGGCCAGAAATTCACCGGCCCCGGTGAACCCCGTATCCTGCCAATAATAGTGGGGGCTTGCTGCTCTTAGTAATAACCATTGGTCTCTGTGAGCATAAACGGGTTTGACTGCGATTACAGTGCCGCTGGATAAAACAGTAAAATTAACGGTGCCCGAGGGGGCATCGCATATTTTTTCCCAACTATCTTCTGCCAGTGGATTGTATTTATAAATAGCCAGGTGATCCTGGTCTGTCCCCTGCAAGGTGTAGATGTTCCCCTGTTCTTCTTTCACCAGCCATACGGGCAAAGGGGCCGTTTTGTCCCAGGTTTTTCCTTCATCTACACTCAGGTAAAGGCTCTTGTCCACTAATGCAAATAAACTATGGTCTCCGTCGTAACCGGGGGATACATAAATTTTACTTGGGGCATCAAAACCGAGTTTACTCCATCGAAGCTCTGCATTTGCAGTGCAGGTGCCTGCTGCGCATAACATGACTAGAAATACCAGCAAAGCCACAATTCTCTTCATCGCCATACCTCCTAAATATTTTTGTGTTACGAGATAACGCCGGTCTTCTTTTCACCAGCCTGTTAGTTAATATTATAAGACAGATTGCCGGCGAAGGGTATCCATACAAAGAAAAAACATACAGGACCTGCATACTATTACAGGAAGCCCCATTCCATTGACGGCAAATTTGACCATTTGTAAATGCATTTTTTGCTATTTAACTATATAATTGTAGTTGGAATGTAAAACTATTGGATTGGAGGAGGAAGGTTTGTGAAAATCAGAAGGATGGTTTCTTTCACCACAGCTATTTTATTGGTAACCCTGGCCACAGTGTTTTTTGCTGCCCGGGCCGGGGCCGTGGCTATTTATGAACCACCGGAGGTAAAAACAGTGCGTGCATATTATGTAAATGATCTGGGCAGAATCAGCGGCCAATTTACTCCCGGCACCCTGCAAAAAGGAGATTTCACCTATTTAAGGTTTCCTGATGGTTTTATCTGGACCACGGCAAACATAAACGCGGAACAAGCGAAGGCAGCCGCAGCGTGCCAATCTACAGAGGAATGGAATACCATGGAGGTTACGCCGGACAACGCAATATATGGTACAAGCAACTATATCAGAGTCCCGGCGCAAATCTCCGGTGCCGCCAATGGTCTTTATAAAGGAACCACGCCCGTGTTGCATTTTACCAGGCAAAAGGATAATGAGGTCTTAATGGAGATCGTGGAGGATCTGGACCCTGGACTGGAATGTTTTTTGGATATCAATGCCACCCGGGTGTATGTGGATAGGGGCCATGGGGCATACGTTTCCCTGACCATAGATGCTCCAGGGGATTCCGGATTTGCTACCGATCCCAGCCTATACAACAGGCTGGAATGTCCAGAGACACCCAGGGTCTATACCGGTATCCCGGCACAGAAAATAGGTACGGTTGTGATCCACGAAGCCGAGGCTGGCCGTTTCCAAGAAGGCCAGGTTTTGAATTTGGAACTGCCGCCAGGCGCCAGGTGGGGTAAACTGGCTGTGGACAGCAGTCACTATGTGACTGTTAGCGGTTCTATTAGTGATGATGGTCGCGTGGCCCAGTTCAGATTTTCCGGCCGGTCCTCCAGCCCTGCTTCTTTGACATTAAGGGATATGGAGGTATTTATTGAGCCTGAATTGACCGGTATATTAAAAGTTAAAGCCGGCGGCAGTGCCGGTTTGGTGGGTGATCTTGATGTGGCTGAAGCTGCAAGTCCTGCTGCTGTTTTTACTGTTGGTGATAAAAAATTTGTAGTAGATGGAACCAAAAACAGCATGGATGTTGCCCCCTATATTAAAGAAGACAGGATCTATTTACCTCTGCGCTATTTTGCCGGCGCCCTGGGGATTGGTGATGATGATATTGTCTGGAATAAGGAACACAGGTACGTAGAAATTAATAGGAATGGCAAGGTAGTTAAGCTAACCATTGATAGTGACATGTTGTATGTAGATAACACCGCTGTGCAAATGGATGCGGCGCCGGAGATTATTGCCCCGGGCCGGACCATGCTGCCCCTGCGCTGGGTTGCTGAAGCCCTGGACTGCGATGTTTACTGGGATGAGGACGCCGGGCAGGTCAAGGTTTTAAGCTAATGTGAGTCTGGTGCCCCGTCTAATCATATTCCTTTAATGACAAGCCTTGTTGAAGGCTTTCTTTTTTTTAAAAAGGTTATGCTTCTTGTTTTGTCGAAGAAACAGTTTTGTAGACGAAATATTTTTATTCGGGGTATAGCGCATGGGGCAGAAGACTGTGGGAAGCATCACCTTTATTGTTTCCTTGGTGGTATTTTTTTTTATAACCAATAGCCTGGCTTTGTGGTATGTTTTTCACCAGATGGGCTATGATCACAACTTTCGCTTTGCGGACGGTGCCCATGTAAAAGCGGAGGTTTTGGATCTCTATCTGGAATATGTGGCCGGCCAGGGCGGCTATAAAATTGCAGTGGTCGGTGACTCTGTCGTCCAGGGGGCCGGTGTGCCAGAACGGGAGCAGACCCTTACTGCTCACCTGCAGGAAGAGCTCTGGGGGGGCTATTCAAAGACCGCCCGGGTGTTTAACTTTGGGCTGCCCGGGGGGCGCCCCGCCGATCTCTATATGATGGTTAAGGAGTTGCATGAGGCGGGGGCCGCCCAGATGATCATTGTTAATATCTCCTATCCCTTCTTTTCCTATGAAATGACCAAAACCCCCCTCCTCTATTTCAAGGTCTGGTCGCCAGGTTTATCTGTGATAGAGAAGGAAGAACTCAAGGTCCCCGCTGGTTTTACTTCCGCCCAGGGGGCAGAAGCTTCTCTCCAGCAGGGGGCGGAGGATAGCGAAGACGCCGGGGATAACGTGGAAAAAACAGTTAGCCGTTACTGGGCTGTATACCGTTTTAGGCAGGAAATAAACCGTTACCTGTTTGGCGGCCCCCCGGCAGTTCAGGGAAAGGCCTACCTTGATCTGATATTGCATGGTATTGTACCTGATGCAGCGCCGGCAGAGGAGTTCCCCGAGGAAGAACCCCTTTCGGAAAAGGACAAGCCGGAAAACAGGTACAAAGTATGGACCAGCTTTCCCTGGAGTGATCAGGATAAGGAACATTTGAAAAACGTCTTTAATGTCACCGAAGAGGACAACGTCAATTTTAAATATTACCGCCTGTTATGCGGTTACCTGCAGGAAAATGATATCCCGGCCCTGATTTTTATGAGCCCGGTGAACCATAGTTTGCTGCAGCGGTATGAGCTGCTTGATTATAGTTCTTATGTTCACAACACCGGCTTGATCAGGCAGGTGGCCGAGGACAGAGGTATCCTATTTTTAAACTATCAGGAAGCGATTCCCCCCCATTTGTTTCATGATTCCATGCATATGCTTGACGAGGGAAACGCGATCACCGCCGGGTTATTGAGTCAGGAACTGCAGCCCTTGATTGAAGGAGCAGGGCAGCGATGATTTTTAATACCTGGGTGTACGGTGTTTTTCTCACATGTTTTTTTGTTTTCTACTGGGTTGTTCCCCCCAAGGGACGCATGGCGGTGCTGGTGGTGGGCGGGTTGGTCTTCTATACCTATTATTTGCCCCTGCATACGGTACTGATCGTGGGCTTAATTCTGGCTACATATGGACTTGGTGCCGCCATGGACCGGTTGAGAAACCAGGAAACAGGCGCCGGCCTAAAAGGTGTTTTTACCCTAAAAACCGTACTGGTGCTGTCTCTGGTCCTCTGCCTGGGGGTACTGGCCTATTTTAAATATCTCCCCCTGTTGGCGGCCACCTTCGACGGCCTGATTCTATTGCTGCGCCGCGGGGCCCCTTATCAATTGCCCGATATCGTCATCCCCCTGGGGCTGTCATTTTTTGTTTTCGAATTTGTTCACTACCTGGCGGAAGTCTATAAGGGATCCGTTCCCCGGGGTAGTTTATGTGAATATGCTGCATTCGGCATGTTCTTCCCTACCCTGGTGGCCGGCCCCATTAAAAGGTTCCAGCCCTTTCTGGAGCAGATACGCCATCCAGTCCCTTTCAGGCTGGAGTACCTTAGTGAAGGTTTGTACCGCATCTTACTGGGGCTGGGTAAAAAAATGATTATCGCCGACAGTATGATATATTTCACTGATCCCCTGGCCAACCCCTTGAATGCCGGGGGCGCTGATTACTGGGTAGCTATGTATGCCTTTGCAATTAAAATATATTTTGATTTCTCCGGCTACTCGGATATTGCTATCGGCAGTGCCAAGGTTTTGGGCATTCGGGTGCCGGAAAACTTTGACCGTCCCTATTTCCAGCAGAACATAGCTGTCTTTTGGAACAAGTGGCATATGTCTTTGAGTAGTTGGATCAGGGACTATCTCTATATTCCCCTGGGCGGCAACAGAGGAACACTCCTGTTTACCCTGCGCAACCTGATTATGGCTATGGCCCTGTGTGGTCTCTGGCATGGTGCTGCCTGGAATTTCCTTGTCTGGGGGCTTTATCATGGGTTGGGCATGAGCCTGTTCCGGGTCTATCGAAAAAAAGGCACTGCCCTGATTAATATGGTGGAGAAATTACCGGCGCTGCCGGTCAAAATAGTTTCCATATTGGTTACCTTCCATTTTGTCTGCTTCGGCTGGGTTTTCTTTGCCGCCGATTTGCACACAGCCTTTCAGTTTCTAGCCCTGATGTTCAGCTTCTAGCTACGGGGGGATATTTTTGGGTGAAGGAGTGTATTGGTATGGCCAGGACAATTATCTTTAACGTTTTAAAAGCTCTGTTTGTGATCCTGGTAGTGGTTTTGATTGTATTGTTCAGCTCCGGCCAGGAATCCCGGTTTATTTATACTGACTTTTGAACAGGGGCCGGTACTGTGTACTAAAGGGAATTGTGGAGAAGTGTCAAAAACTGTGATAGAATAGTGCATGGTAAAAAGTCGAAAAAACAAGAGGTTTTTTACAGGATGAGAGCAAATCTCTTCGGTGTGGGCATTGACGCCCTGGGTATGGAGGAAACAGTGGCTCATGTGGCCGGTCTGGTTGGCAGCAATAGGCCGGCCTGGGTGATGACCCTTAATCCTGAATATCTTTATCAGTGCAGGTTTGACCCCAGACTTTTGGACCTGGCCCGGCGGGCGGACCTGGTCACTGCTGACGGGGAAGGAATTGTTTGGGCCTGCCGGGTGGCAGGCTGCCCTGTTCCTGAGCGGGTTACCGGGATTGACTTGATGCTCAAGCTTTTAGAAAAGGCTTCTTCGGCTGGTTGGAGTGTTTATTTCTTCGGCGCTGCGCCCGGTGTTGCTGCCGCGGCAGCAGAAAAGGCCCGCCAGGAATACCCCGGCCTGAAGATAGCCGGCAGCCGGCATGGTTATTTTCAAGAACATGAGGAAAGCAGGATTGCACGGGAAATTAAGGAAACTGCGCCGGACCTGCTTTTTGTGGCCCTTGGGGCCCCTAAACAAGAAATGTGGATCGACGAATACCTGGGGGAAATAGATGCCGGTGTGGCTATTGGGGTAGGGGGCAGTTTCGATGTCCTGGCCGGTAAGGTGGCCCGCGCGCCACATTGGATTCGCCGCTTGCGTCTGGAATGGCTGACGCGCTTGTTAAGACAGCCTTCACGATGGCGCCGCCAGATGGTCCTGCCCCTTTTCGTCTGGGCAGTGATCAAAGAATACAAACTAGGAAAAAAATAAAACAAATTGACAGGATCAGCATCAGCAAAAATATTAATGGTTCCTACGTTATGTAAACCTGGCTGATAAAGTCCTGTGCAATTGTTTTTCTTTGGAGAATAATTATATGCCTAAGGTGGTAATCTCCGGTTACTACGGTTTCCACAACAGTGGCGATGAAGCCATACTATATGCCATGTTGATGGCCTTGCGGGATGTTGTCCCCGACCTGGAGGTCATAGTGTTGTCCGGGGATCCGGCATACACAACCCGAGAATTTGGTGTTCGGGCCATACCCAGGGATAATCCCGTCCAGGTTTTTAGGGCCCTCAGGGAATGCCGGCTGCTGATTAGTGGTGCCGGTGGACTGTTACAGGATATAAATGGGCCCAAAAGTATCATTTATTACCTGGGTGTGGTTTTGATGGCCGGGCTGCTGGGCAGGCCCGTTTTCTTTTATGCCCAAGGATTTGGACCGGTCAATTCTGCTTTGGGGAAAGCAATGGTGCACCGGGTGGCCAAAGGAGTCCATACAATTACCCTGCGGGATCCCGATTCCAAGGATGAGATGTGTAGTCTGGGAGTAGCCAGGGCTCGGGTGGAGGTTACCGCGGATCCGGTACTCGGGTTGAACCCTGACCTGGTGGATAGAAAAAAAGGGCGGGATATTTTGGACGGGTTGGGGGCAGACAATCGTCCCCTGGCCGGTATATCGGTACGTCCCTGGAGGGACCTGGAAGGGTACAAGGAGATAATTGCCCGGGTCGCCGATGATCTGCTGGAAAAAGGCTGGCAGGTGGTGTTGGTACCGATGCACTGTCCCGGTGATTTAACAACCTGCCGGGAGGTTGCTGCCCGTATGCAGGGCCGGGCCTTGTTGTTTGCGGAACAGGCTGATTATATGAATATAATGTCGGTTACCGCCAATCTTGATCTGGCTATCGGCATGAGACTGCATTTCCTGATCTTCAGTGTAATTTTCGGTGTGCCTGTGGTTGGTATTCCCTATGACCCCAAGGTAAACCGGTTCTTGCAGTCGGTAGGCCTGCCTGATGGATTTAGCGCGGAAAACCTGGAATATGCGGCGCTTTCTCGGGGAATCAGGTCTGTCCTGGATCACCGGGATGAAATAAGCAGCAGTTTAAAGGCCCGGGTAAAGCCTTTGCGCGCCAGGGCTTTAAAAAATGCTTTGATGGTGGCAGAACTTTTAGGGTCTATCTAGCGTCTAACTATTAATAGGATGGATATTAGAGCGTTACTTGACGAATTATGACAATTTCCGTCTTGCCAGGTGGCAAATCTTGATATACAATTTTATAGACACAGGCCGGGGTTGGTTGCACCTCGGTGGAGTCTTCTAGTGAACAATATTTTGTAGTGTCGTATTGTATTTTTTGCCGAGGGGGAGTCATGATGAAGCTAAACAGAACTAGAACGGTAATCCTGATTTTGCTTGTGGCGGCAAGCCTGTTTGTGGTTTATTCCGCTTTTGCCGGGTCGGATCATGATCCGGGCAGCAGCGGTGACCCTTTGGTGAGCCAGAGTTATGTTGATCAGTATGTACAGTGGGAAGTGGCGGAACTAGAAACAGGGCAGGTTCTCACCGGCCGGGCAGGGACGGAAATAATTGTTAGGCGCGGGCAAACGGTTGTCATTGACCCTGTGGGCAATGGTATTCCTGATTTGACTGCCGGAGCAGACATTTTTGCCGGGAGTCGGGTACCGAACAACCATCTATTGCTGGTACCACGGGATGACGGGCGTGCCATTGGTGCCCAGTCCGCTGTTGTGGTCATGTATCGGGGCGGGGCCTCAGTACGCTAGTCAGTTGATTTCATTCTTGAAAATCAACTGCATTTAAATGAGGTGGAATGAAGTGAGTAAACCGAAACCGAAGCGTAGGCTAAAGAGAAAGGCATCTTTTGTGATTAGTATTTTGCTAATAGTGGCTGTATTTGCCGCCGGCTATTGTGGGTTCAACAAAATACTGAATCCGCAGATAGATGAACTAGGGGGCGGCGGTATTGCCCTACCCAAGGTGGGCGGCAAACGTACCAATGTGCTCTTGTTGGGTATTGACGCCCGGGATGGTGAATCCATGGCCCGAACCGACTCTATCATCATGGCCAGCATTGATCCCAAGTCCAAACAGATCGCCTTGCTTTCCATCCCACGGGATACAAGAGTTAAAATACCCGGCCACGGCATGGACAAAATTAACAGTGCCAGCGTTTACGGTGGACCGGAGCTGACGGCAAAGGTTGCTGCAGATCTTTTGGGGATACCGCTCAAACACTATGTGATGACCGACTTCAGGGGTTTCGAGGGCATAGTTGATATACTGGGCGGTGTTACCATTGACGTGGAGCAAGATATGTATCACCTGGATGACCCGGGTTATTGTATTAATTTAAGCAAGGGGCTGCAGCGCCTGGATGGAGATAAAGCCGTGCAGTATGTGAGATATCGCGGCTATGCGGCGGCGGATATAGAACGTACCAGGCAACAACAGAAGTTTTTGATGGCCCTGGCCAAGGAAGTGTTACAACCTGCTACTATTCCCAAGTTGCCCAAATTGGTACCGGAAATCAACAAATGTGTGAAGACCAACCTGAACGTGAGTGACATGGTTAAACTAGCTTCAACCTTGAGAAGCATTGATGAATACAATATGGTGGCCCAAACCCTGCCGGGTAGGAATCTGGATATTGCCGCCGGCAGTTATTGGGGGGTTGATCCGGCGGAAGCGCGGCAGATGGTAGCGAAGCTCTTTGACGGAGAGGTAACCACCGACATTGTGCTGAACACGCCTCTTACAGGTCAATATGCTCCTCCTCCGGAAAGAAAAATAGTTGAAGAGGAAATTGAGCCGGAAGATGATGACGAAAAACAAGGTGAGGCGGAGGCAATCCGTAGTCCAATTAAGCCGGCCCGGCCGGATTCATCCACATCTGACGGGGATGACCGTAAGGATGGGGCAGGCTCCAGGGATAAGCCCAAGGATCATCATTCAAGGCCCGGATCAGGGGCGGAAACGCCTGATGATGCCGACCTCGATGGCGTCCCAGGACTCTCGGATAGTGGGGATTACCCGGTAATTATTTTGCCTGTTGATGATGATCAGGTGGAAAACAATATAGGAGGCGACAGGACAAACAAGGATCGATCCGAAGCCGGTCTTAATTTATAGAGGACAAAGGGGCATCAAATTTGATGCCCCTTTGTAGATATATCTCACAGTTGGGGTTGCTGTTATCAGGACAGATGCAGGCTAATTTGTTTATGTAAGAGGGTGGGTTTCAATCCACCTTTTTAGTTTAGGGGGACAAAATATTGTACCATCATGATAAAATGGATGATGCTGCCGGCCATGATAAAAAGGTGAAAAACCTCATGGAAACCAAAACGGTTGGGAAAGAAATTAAAACACTTGGTGGCATATATTAAGGCCCCGACAGTGTAGATAACACCACCAATAATCATCAAATAAATTGCCCCGGCGGGCAGGTTTTTAAAAAGTTGTAAAAAAGGTACCAGGGCAATCCAACCCAGGGTGACGTAGAAGGCAGTGGAAACATAGCGGGGAATATGCATAAAACATATCTTGAGCAGCATGCCAATTAATGCCAGAGCCCAGACAGCGATAAGCATGGCCCATTTCCATGTGCCGGTCAGTCCGTAGTAAAACAAAGGGGTATATGAACCGGCAATGAGCATGTAGATAGCAATATGATCCAGCTTCCTCAAAAACTGGACTATTCGTGGTGATGCTATCAGCCAGTGATAGAGGGAGCTGGCTCCGTATAAAAAAATTATACTGAAGCCATAAATTGTCATGGTCACCAGTTTGGAGATGTTGTTTCTAGATAAGATGATCAAAAATATCAGGCCTACTATGGACGCGATAAAGGTGGCAAAATGGGTGAGGGCATTAACCGGCTCTTTTATTTTTCTAAACATGAGTTTTTATTCAACCTCCAAATTATCCTTCCTTCCCCCCCTATTTTAGAGGGGGCGTTTCCTGCCCGTCAAGGTGAGGCAGTGCAGCAGCCACACCAAGCAAAAACCAGAAATAGACGGCCATAGTGGGTACCTCAAAGATATTTTCCACGCCATTATGCAGCAATATACCCATCAGGCCGACTAATAACCCACCGGCAAGACCCTTTAGATAGGTATCGGTAAGCCTTCTGTAAGAGTTCAAAATGCAGCGTATACCGCTGACCAGTAGCCAGACAAAGGCCGCTAGACCGACGATACCTGCCTCAGCGGCTGTTTTCAGATAAAAGTTATCTACATAATTGCTGCTGGGGACATAACGAGCGGCCACTGCTCCCCCGTATCGGCCGAACCCTTCACCAAACAGCGGGTTGCTCTGCAATTTCTCTATAGCTTTGCCCCAGCGGGCTACCCGGCCGGCTCGCGCACTACTCAGCAGGTAGGCTGGAGAAAGCATATAGCTGATGCGGGAGGATATGCCTGGAACAAGTTTAGGTGCGGCGTAGATTATCGCCCCCAGCCCCAGCAAAATGCGCCAGTTATAGATCAGGCCGTAGATCACGAAAGCACCGGCCATGGCCAGCCAGGCTCCCCGGGAATAGGTGAAAACCAGGCTCAAGGCCATTGGTATCAGGCAGGCGGCATAGTAGCACCGTTGCAGCCTTGACCCGGCGGAAAGCAGCTGGCTAAAGGTTACTGGTATCAGTAGTACCAGGAAACTGCCCAGCACATTGGGGCTGGTGAGGATGGAAAACACCCTGGTTCTCACGCTCTCCTCTGCTGCATCCATCCAGGTGGAGGGGATTTCTACCCCAATAATATACTGGTATACTCCGTGCAGGGCGATTAGCGTGCCCAGAAAAACCAGGAAGTTAACTAGTTGCCGGGCCTGCTGCTTATTTAACAGCAGGTTGCCGGCTACAAAAAACCAGAGTATATACTGCACATACACCCGTGCCCCTTCTATGGCCACACCCATTTGAGGTGAACGGACGAAAAAAAGAAAGGCCACCACCGCTATGAAAAATAGTATGGGCATGTCCATCGGGGTCAGGCGGTAGGAAAGTTTGCCCCGCAAGGCCATCTGGATCGGCCAGGCCAGCACAATTAAGATAAATAAGATTTCGTCCCAATAGCTGGCCAGCAACATAAACCTGGAATTGCGCAGCAGGAAGTCCACAACAGGGTAACCGATCACCAGCAACAGTACTGTTTCTACCCTGATCTGGGCTATACTGGTTAAAATAAAGCTTTTCTGCCAGAAAGGCTGTGTACTCAGGTTCACAAAAAAGCTGCCCGGTAAATAGCGCCTTATGGCCCCACCCACCAATAACAGCGGCCGCAGCAGCAGGCAGGCCAGGGCAGTCAGCATGCGGGCAAATAGTGAGCTGCGGATGGCCAGGCGGCGCTTTGGCCAGGTGGTATCTGTGAGCCAGTCACAGCAGGCGCTTTGCCGAAAAGTCCTGGCCAGGCCGGCTACCAGGCGAAACAGCAGGCTTTCCTGCCATGCCGGTGAAGTCATAAGTAGTTCCCCCATGTTAGTTAATGAATATATTATAAAGCAAAGCGGTAGGGAAATCCATGACATCATCGTGGGGGGCAGGCAAAGAAAATACCAATAGGAAACCAGCGGGCAGTCTGATAGGAGAATCTTCTTGTGGAATGAATAGTAAATTGATAAAATGAAAAAAGCAAGGCGGGAGGGCGCATTTGTGAAATCCTTGAAGGTGCTGCACATTATCGGCGGCGGGGAATTCGGCGGGGCAGAAAAGCATATTTTAAACCTGGCCGGGGTGCTTGACCAAAAGGCTGTAGATCTAACGGTCTGCTGCCTGTTTAGCACACCCTTTGTGCAGATCGCTGCCGAAGCGGGAATTCACGCCCTGGCAGTACCTATGCATAGCAAGTTTGACTTTACCGTGATGGGGAAGTTGTCTGATCTCATTAAACACGGAGAATATGATCTGGTTCATACCCACGGGGTCCGGGCCAACCTGTTGGGCAGGCTGGCCGCCCGCCGTGCCGGTAAAAAAAAGGTGATCACCACTGTACACAGTTTGTTGGAAAAGGATTATCAGGAGATAGCGTCCCGTTATGCCAACACCCTGGCTGAAAAGGCTACAAGGTTTCTAACAGATCATTTTATTGCTGTTTCCCAGGGGCTTAAGGATCGCCTGGTTGCCGGCGGTATCCCGGCCAATAGTATCACTGTAATTTATAATGGGATATTGCTGGACGAGCTTCAACCTGAGCAGGCCACGGTTGCTGCCTGCCGGGAAAAATTTGGCGACGGGGAGACATCCCTGGTAGGTATTGTGGCCCGCCTCCATGTGGTCAAGGGTCATTGTTATTTTATTGATGCTGCCCGGGAAGTATTGTTGCAGCGCCCGCAAACCCGGTTTTTGATTGTGGGAGATGGACCAAACCGGGAGGAATTAGAGAAATTGGCCGGCAACATGGGGGTTAGCGATCAGGTTGTTTTTACCGGTTTTGTAGAAGATGTTTATTCTTTGATGGCCGGGCTGGACCTGCTGGTGATTTCTTCCTTATGGGAGGGTTTTGGATTGACGGCGATCGAAGCAATGGTCCTGGGGACACCGGTGGTGGCCACTGAGGTTGGTGGCTTACCAGAGGTAGTTCAACATGGGGAGACCGGTTTGCTGACGCCGCCGGCTAATGGCCCTTCTCTGGCCAAAAACATTATCTGGATGCTTGATCATCCTCAGGAGGCCAGGGAAATGGCTGCGAAAGGCGGGGATATTGTGCGACAAGAATTCACCGCTGAGGAAATGGCCCGCCGGACAGTAGACCTGTATCGAAAGGTGTTGGCTAAGGACGGTGTTTAAAGGCGAGAATATTATCTGTCTGGCCGCTGCTGCCTGGAAAGGCATGTGGGCTCGGGCGCAGCAGTTTATGACTATATTTGCCCATGCAGGCAACCGTATATTATATGTTGACCCCCCCTTCACTCTTATTTCCCCCCTGAAAGACCCTACCTTGCGTGGTGTACCGAAAAACCTGCGGCAATGTGGTGGAGAAAACATTGATCTCTATAGCCCGCCGGTGATACTGCCCTTCGGCAATATGTACCGGCCGATTAACCGCATCAACCAGCGGGTTATCAGCAATGGTTTGAAAAATATTTGTCGGGAACTGGCGTTCAAGCCTACTATCTGCTGGACTTACCTGCCCAACACGATAGACTTGCAACTGCCTGCCGGCATTACGCTTGTTTACGACTGTGCCGATGAGCATACTGCTTTCCCGGGTTTGATTAACAAAGCTACTGTTTCCCAAATGGAAAAGGAGCTTTTCGCCCGGGCCGGTGTTTCACTGGCCAGTGCCCGGGAACTCTGGGAGAGTAAAAGGGAGTTAGCGCCTCTGGTGACCCTGATACCCAACGGTGCTGATGTGGAGCATTTTAACCAGGCTATGCAGCCTGGCCTACCGGTGCCGCCGGAACTGCAAACCTTACAAGGGCCGGTTGTCGGTTATGTTGGGGCTATTAGTGCCTGGTTTGATCAGGAAATGCTGGCGGCTGCTGCGCATGCCCATCCGGAATGGTCCTTTGTCCTGGTTGGCCCTGTGGACACCGATGTATCGCTGCTGGATTCCCTGCCTAATGTGCGCTTAACCGGGCACAAGCCTTATTCGGTCCTCCCGGCTTATCTGAAAGGTTTTGATGTTACTGTGATCCCTTTTAAAATAAATGCCCTGACCACAGGTGTAAATCCGGTAAAGCTATATGAATATCTGGCCGCCGGTCGGCCCATTGTTTCCTCAGATTTGCCGGAGGTAAGGGCATTCCGGCCCCAAGTAGCGATAGCCGGCAGTGGAACCGAGTTTGTGCAGAAATTAGAGCAGGAATTGGCTGCCGACACACTGGAGAAAAGGGTGGAACGGCTGGAGGTGGCCGGGAGGCATTCCTGGCAGGCCAGGGCGGAGTCTGCGGTAGCTGCGGTGGAGAGGTCTAGAGGAAAAACACACAAAAAATAAAAGCTGGTGAGAGTACTGCACCAGCTTTTTGTATTTACCGCGATATTTTTTAGTTGGTTTGAAGGTTGACCCTTCTTATTCAATTATCTCCACATTCATGACCTGCCCTTTAAATTCATAAAGGAGGGACTTGACATAATACTCCTTATTGCTTCTGATGTCCTGTCCGCCCAGATTGATGGTAGCAGATGAAATAGTTGTTGTCCCCTCCAGGGTAAAAATAACGTCTTTTAAAAAGGGGTCGATGGCCTCTACCCGCCGGCCGTCGCTGTTGGAGATAACCATATAAGCAGGCTGAATTTCAAAATCCTTTATTTCCACGTTGGTGAAGTTGGATCCGGTAACCATCTTGTCCCCTATTTGGACATTGGTCAGCATTTCTGGTCGGATGGCCGGTGCCAGTACCGTAACCCGCACGGTTTTAGGTGTGTTTTCCACATTATCTTTTCCTTTAATTTTATAGGCTGCCGCCCCAATTACCAGCAAAACTGCCACCAACACCAGCAGGTCGATAGCATTGATTACGCCGAAAAGTTTGCCTTTTTCATCAATAATTTTCATGGTTTCTCTCCTTGTAAAATCTCCTCTTACAATATAAATCAATTTCTTGTACAGATCAACTTTAAAGATGTTATTTCCACCGTAAAAAGGGATGTTTATAAATACAGGTTTGTAATGGGGGTATTTAGGTTTATAATGATACCTATGGGTTCTATTGAGCACCGGAGGTGAGATTTGTTGTTAGATATAAATCAAATTCAGAAAATACTGCCCCATCGTTACCCCTTTTTGCTGGTAGACAGGATAATATCAGTGGAGGCAGGAAAAAGGGTGGTGGGTATCAAAAATGTAAGTGTCAACGAGCCCTTTTTCCAGGGCCATTTTCCCGGGCACCCGGTAATGCCCGGGGTGCTGATCCTGGAAGCTATGGCTCAGGTGGGAGCAGTTGCTATTTTGAAAATGCCTGAGTTCGCCGGCCAGATACCCTTGTTTGCCGGTATGGACCGGGTTCGGTTCCGGCACCAGGTGGTTCCCGGTGATGTGCTCAGAATCGAGGTAGAGGTGCAAAGACTACGCGGGTCTTTTGGCAAGAGCCGTGCTGCCGCTTATGTCGGTGATCAAATGGCGGCAGAGGCGGTAATGATGTTTGGTCTGGACAAGACTGGTGAAAACAGGTGATATAGGCAGTATTTTAAAAGAATTGGCTTCCAGTGCTTGCAAATTAAGGATTTTCAGTATTGTCACATCCTGTCCTAATGGGATAGAATAAGTAAGATCGGTGTCTTTGTCCGATATTGGAGGGATATATGTGCAGGTACCGATAATGGCGATCGTTGCAGCCTTCGGGCTGGCCCTATTGGTTACCCCATTAGTCAAAAAATGTGCCTTCAAAATTGGCGCGCTGGACCTTCCCGACCAGAGGAAAATACATAAACAGGTTATGCCGAGGCTCGGCGGCCTGGCTATATATTTTAGTTTTATCACAGTTGTGCTGCTGACCATGGATTTCACCCCACAGATATGGGCGCTCCTGCTGGGGGGCACCCTGATAGTCGTGTTGGGATTTATTGATGACACCAGGAGGCTATCGCCGGGGTTGAAGCTGGCCGGGCAAATAGTAGCGGCAGCAGCAGTAATCCCCTTTGGCCTAGAGGTGCAGTTTCTAACTAACCCGTTTTCTGATCAGTTAATTACCCTGGGTTTTCTAGCCGCTCCCGTCACCGTGATCTGGATAGTGTCGGTCACCAATGCAGTTAATCTCATTGATGGCCTGGATGGTCTGGCCGGAGGCACCACCTTTATCTCCGCCCTGACACTGGCGGCGGTAGTCTGGATTGAGACCACGACTGCGGGTATTTTTCCTGGTCAAAGTGAAGCCTTTGTTTTGGCCCTGATCCTGGCCGGGGCCGTAATCGGATTTTTACATTATAACTTTCACCCGGCTAAAATTTTTCTTGGTGATTCCGGGTCCATGTTTCTTGGTTTCAGCATGGCTACCCTGGCTATTATGGGGGTAGCCAAGAGTGCTACATTTATTTCAGTGATTATCCCGATGGTTATTTTAGGCATTCCGCTGCTTGATACCATGTTTGCCATTGTCAGGCGGTACTGTGGCCGCAGGCCTATTTTTCAACCGGACAAGGAGCATTTGCACCACCGGCTGATCCAGATGGGATTAAGCCACCGCCAGGCTGTCCTGTCCATTTATGGGGTTAACATTGTCCTGGGTCTGAGCGCCATCGTCCTGACCCTGGTTTCACCCAAACAGGCGGTCATATTTCTGGTGATTCTTTCAACATCAATCCTACTGGCCGCAAACAAGATCGGGGTGGCCGGAGTGGGCAGGCACTCCCCTATTGTGCCACAAACCAATAAACAGCAGCGGTCCTAACCAAAGGGCCGCTGTTTTACATGGTGGCTATTTTGTCGAACTAAATTAAAAAAGGAGGAATTTTTTTGTGAAAAGAATAAAAAAGGCGGTTATACCCGCTGCTGGTTTGGGGGTGCGTTTTTTACCCGCCACCAAGGCACAGCCCAAGGAGATGCTGCCAATTGTAGATAAGCCGGCGATCCAGTACATAGTTGAAGAAGTAATAAACTCAGGCATTGATGAAATATTGATTATTACAGGCAGAAACAAACATTCCATAGAGGACCATTTTGATAAATCCCTGGAGTTGGAGGTGCGGCTCAAGGAAACAGGGAAAACCCCCCTGCTGGAAATGGTCCAAAACATCAGCCGGCTTGCTCATGTTTGCTTCGTCAGGCAAAAAGAACCGTTGGGTCTCGGCCATGCTGTGCACTGCGCCCGCAGATTTGTGGGTAATGAACCTTTCGCAGTGCTGCTGGGCGATGATATCGTGGTCAATGATAAACAACCTTGCCTGAAGCAGATGATTGAGATGTATAATGAGGTGCAGTCTACAGTGATTGCGGTCATGGAGGTGCCGGAGAAAGATGTGGCCAAATACGGTATTCTGGATTCCACTGTAGAAAGGCCGGGTTTATTCCGCGTCCGCGATCTGGTAGAGAAGCCCGCACCGGAAAAGGCTCCTTCCCAACTGGCAATAATGGGCCGGTATATTATTGAACCCCGTATCTTTTCTATACTATCGGAAATCGGCCCGGGAGCCGGAGGGGAAATCCAGCTCACTGACGCTCTGAAGGTTTTGTGTACGGAACAACCTGTTTTTGGGATGACTTTTGAAGGTAAAAGGTATGATGTTGGTGATAAACTGGGCTACTTGCGGGCCACGGTAGAATTTGCCCTGACACGGCCGGATTTGCGGGAGAGTTTTCAGCGCTATCTCAAATCTATCAACGAGGAGCTTGGTTGATGAGGGTATTGGTAACAGGGGGAGCTGGTTTTATCGGCTCACATATTGTTGATCTGCTTGTGGAAACAGGGCATCAAGTTGGGGTGGTAGACAATTTATCTACAGGACATTTTGAAAATATTAATCCCCGGGTCAATTTTTATAAACTGGACATATGCGACCGGGCTCTCAGGGAAACGGTTGCCCGGGAAAAGCCTGAGGCGGTAATACATCTTGCTGCCCAGGCTGATGTGCAGTGTTCTATCAACAACCCCCTTGCTGATGCGTCAAACAACATCCTCGGAGCTATCAACCTCCTCCAGGCTTGTGTCGGCCACGGTGTGGGCAAAATTGTTTATGCTTCTACGGCAGCGGTTTATGGTAACCCCTCCTACCTGCCCCTGGATGAAGGGCACCCGGTGGGGCCGCAAAATCCTTACGGCATTTCCAAATATACAGTGGAACATTATCTACGGGTCTACAAGGAAATTAGTGGGGTTAATTATACGGTGTTGCGTTTTGCTAATGTTTATGGGGCCCGCCAGGATTCTGCCGGGGAAGGTGGGGTTGTGGCCATATTTGCTGATAAAATCTTAAGGGGTGAGAGGCCCCATATTTTTGGTAGCGGGGAACAGACCCGGGATTTCGTTTATGTAAAGGATGTCGCCTCCGCCGGCATGGCTGCACTACACAGGAGAGATGGCGGGGTTTTCAATATCAGCACTGGTGAGGGTGTATCCGTTAACCGTTTATTCCAGAAGCTGTTGGAAGTCACCGGCAGTAGATTGGAACCTGTATACAAGCCACCCCGTCCGGGGGATATTACCCACAGTTACCTGGCTAACAGAAGTGCTTGTACCACGCTGGACTGGAGGCCCCGTTATAGTCTAGCAGATGGCTTGCGGGAAACTGTGGCATTTTATCGCCGGCGCCTGGTGGCCGGATAGCCAGTAAGTATAGTAGTCCAAATGTTTAACCGGGGGCTTGTAGATGAGCAAAATATTCATACTAGCTTTGGTTTTACTATCATTCCTAAGTGGCAACCCCTTTTTTGCCCTGGTGATCCTGCTGTTGGTAATATTTTTTGTGGATCGGCGTTTTGTCGGTATCCTGCCGGATATATTTGCCCCCTGGCGGCGGAGTAAAAGGGTTAGACAATTGAAAAGAGATATCAAAATAAATCCGGCCAATGCGGAGTTTCATCTGGAGTTGGGTGAAGCATATTTCCGCAAGGGTAAATACCTGGAAGCCCTATCCTTTTTGGAACGTGCTTACGCCAAAATGGAAGGGCACCCCTTTTTTCATTTCTACCTGGGTGCCTCATACTATGAGTGTGGCCGGGTTGATGAGGGCAGAGAAGAGCTGGAAAAGGCAATTAGCTTCAACCCCAAGGTTAGTATGGGGGAGCCTTATCTATATCTGGTTAAAATCTACCTTGAAGCAGGGTTGCCCGATGAGAGGGTTGAGGAAGCCTTCCGGCAACTTTTGTTATATGGTTCTCCCCTGGTTTTTTACTGGGCCGGGCGGCAGCTTTTGCCAGGCTATGATCGAGAAAGGGCCCGTTGCCTCTTTCAAGAGACAATAGCCAGCTATGATGCCTGCCGGGGATCACTCCGCCGCAAATATAGGAGATGGGCTGTTCTAGCCAGGCTAAACCTTTCGTCAATGAGGCATGAATAGTCGGCCCGGCCGGGAATGGGGCCTGGATCAATTATTTATCCTTGTTGCCATCCCTCCCTTTTTTGCCGCTGACCTGTTTTTTAACCAAAGCAATGTAGTTTTCAAATATTACCCTGCGCCGACCGAGTTTTTCTAGAGTTTCAACCTTATGTTCGTCCATGGTTCCCCTCCCTTTTTCCCCTTCAGGTTGTATTAACAGTAAATAACGCATAAATACCATCTCCACCGGCAAACTAATATCTATAGATTATACTGGGGGAGATGGTAAAATATGAATTTTTCTCCGCGGATGAAACAAATATCCTTTGGCACAGACGGGTGGCGCGGCATCCTGGCGGAGGATTTTAACTTTGCCAATGTACGACTGGTGGCCCGCTCTATAGGAATGTATATTCTGAAAAATGGTTTGGCTGCTCGGGGTGTTGTGATTGGTTACGATAACCGCTTTTTTTCTGACCGTTTTGCGGCAGAAACAGCGAGGGTCCTGGCTGGACAGGGCATAGCAGTACGAATTATGGACAGGGCTACCCCTACCCCTGTGGTAGCATATGCCATAAAACATTATAATGCCGGTGGCGGGATCATGCTCACAGCCAGCCACAATCCGCCGGAGTACAACGGCATAAAATTTATCCCCGATTATGCCGGTCCCGCTCTACCCCATATAACCGCAAAGATAGAGGATAATATCAAGGCGCTGGCAGATGTGCCGGAAAAAAGTGGTGGGGATAACCAGGCGCTAATAGAAAAGGTGAATCCCTATGCAGGCTATGCCCGCCATATTACTGCCCTGGTTGATGTGCCGGCCATTGAGAAGGCCGGCTTGAAGGTAATTGTTGATCCTATGCATGGGGCCGGGGTTGGTTATTTGGAGAACCTGCTGATGCACGGGGGGGCTTCCGTTACTGCTATACATAATCACAGTGATCCTTTTTTTGGTGGTGGTCTGCCTGAACCCACCGCCAAATCACTGGGGCAGTTAAGGGAAAAGGTTGTGAATTGCGGGGCCCACCTGGGATTGGCCCTGGATGGCGATGCTGATCGTTTTGGCCTTATTGACAGCAATGGTCAGTTTATAACCCCTAACCAGTTTCTGCCCATTTTGCTCTTTCATCTATACAGCAGGCGGGGTTTGCGGGGACCGGTGGCGCGTACGGTGGCCACTACCCACCTGTTGGATCGAATAGCCGAACAGTTCGGCCAACAAGCAATGGAAACACCGGTAGGTTTTAAATATATCTGTCAATGCCTGACTGAAAAGGGAGCTGTGCTGGGGGGCGAGGAAAGCGGCGGGTTGTCAATGCAGGGGCATGTACCGGAAAAAGACGGCATCCTGGCCGGTTTGCTGGCAGCAGAAATTGTTGCCATGCAGGGCCAAAGCCTGACTACGCTAATGGAGCAGGTGGCCGAAAGATTTGGCCGTCTGCACAGTGAAAGGCTGGATGTGAGCACCTCCGTACAGGAAAAGGATAGAGTTTTAAGGCTATTACAAAACCTGAAACCGACAACACTGGGCAAGCGTGGGATAACAGGCGGTACTTCGGTTGATGGGGTCAAATTTTTGCTGGATGATGGGGCTTGGGTTTTGGTGCGGGCTTCCGGCACAGAACCACTGTTTAGAATTTATGTTGAGGCCGGGACACCGGAGGATGTGAAGGAAATACAGGGAGACATGAAGGCTCTATTGGCTATTTAAGATGGTGTTTAGAAAACCAGAAAAATAATTCTATAGGGAGGATTTGTATAGCCGGGGTAGAAATAAGATAATCGGTGTTGAAATATGGCGAATGGTAAATTTATTTTTAAGGCGACGCTGACGATCGCCTTTTTTATCTTGATGTCCAGGATCCTGGGCCTGGTGCGGGAATCCGTAATAGCGGGCTTATTGGGGACCAGTTATCTGGCTGATGCTTACCAGATGTCCTTGAAGGTCCCCAACATGTTATTTACCGTAGTTTGCGGGGCCCTGGCTACAGTGATAGTGCCTATTTTTACTGAATATGTCTCTAAAGGCCAAAAACGTGAGGCCTGGGGATTATTCAACACTGTTATTGCCCTGGTGGTTGTCTTCTTCCTCTTTGCTTCCATCATTGGCATCATAGGGGCTCCCCTGCTGGTTAAATTTATAGCGCCAGGTTTTACCGGTGCTACCAGGGATTTGACAATTGAACTCTGGCGTATCATCCTGCCATGGATGATTTTTGCCAGTCTGGCCTCCCTCTACACCCAACTATTAAACGCAAATAATATTTTTGGCCTACCGGCCTTCAGCAGTTCTGTTAACAATATCTTTGTTATTGTTTCTGCTTTGACACTTGGCCGATTATATGGTGTGCACGGTCTTACCCTGGGGACCATGCTGGCCATGGCTGCTATGGCTCTGGTGCAATTACCGACCTTGTACAAAGCGGGTTTCCGTTTGAGTTGGCGCCTGGATTGGCGCCACCCCGGTTTGAGAAAAATTTGGCATCTGGCCATCCCCTCTTTTTTTAGTTTGTCTATCACCCAGATCAACGTATTTGTTACCTTTGTACTGGCATCCTGGCTGGCAGTAGGCAGTGTGGCCTCCCTGGGCTATGCCGACAAGATAGTCCAGTTCTCCATCGGCCTGGTGGTTACCGCCCTGACTACCGCTGTCTTCCCTACCATTTCCCGGTTGGCCGCAGAAAAAAAGATGGAGGATTTTGCTGCTACCCTGCTGGGGTCACTAAAAATTGTTTTTGCCGGCATTATTGCCACCACGGTGGGTTTAATTACCCTGGGCCATCCCATTGTAAAATTTGTCTATGGGTTTGGGCTCTTTGGTCAGGAATCAGTGGAAATGACCACAGCGGCCTTAATATGCTATTCAATCGGTACGGTAGGTTTTGCTGCCGGCCTGCTGTTGACCCGTGGTTTTTATTCTTTACAAGATACCCGCACTCCCCTAAAAATAAGCATTGTTCAGGTAGTGGTAAACCTTGGTTTCAGCTTGTTACTAATTGGTATTCTCCAGCATGCCGGGCTGGCCCTGGCCAGCTCTCTGGCTAATCTAACCTATATGGGTTTGTTGATGTGGCAATTGGAGAAAAAAATACCCGGCCTATACCGGGACGGGCTGTGGAGATTTATGCTGGCTGTTTTAGTAGCGGCCGGTTTGATGGCTACAGTATGTTATGTCACCAATGAGGCTCTGATGGGGCTGGTTCAGGGGAAAATGGGCTTGATTATTCAGGTGGCCCTCGCCGGTGGTGCCGGCCTGCTGGTTTTTGTCACCGCCTTTTTTGTCATGGGAGTAAAAGAGGTTCATGTGCTCTGGCAATCTTTTAAAAAAGCCCTGGCTGGACGAAGGAGGTAGCCCTGCTGGAGAAAGCGCTCGGGCAGGGGCTGATAACCTTCCGGATAGGTGCTGATATGCTGATGTTTGCAAAATAAGGGGTTTTCCTTGATAATTGTGGGCCGGGTTGTAACCTCCTTTCAGCTTTTGCATAGGCTAGTGGGGGGTGTTAACAATGTTGTTCAGAATTTCTGATTTGGGGCGGCGGGATATAATAAACCTGGTTGATGGGATGAAACTGGGCCCGGTTAGTGATGTTTACATAGACCTGGAGACGGGGAAGGTTACATCCCTGGTCCTTTCAGGGGGCAGGAAATACTTTGGGCTTGCTGCCCGTAGGGATCTGGTAATTCCCTGGGATCAAATCAAGAAGATTGGTGTGGATACAGTCCTCGTAGAAATAGAAAATGCTATCCGGCCGGATTCTCATAAAAGTTGACATGAATAACGGCATTTTGTTAGAATGTATTAACTTTAACATTAATTTTTTCCACATTATAGAGGGACTGGCTGTTGATTGATTTTAACCTCTTCCGGAAGAGGTTTGATTTTATACTGGAGCCTTTTCCAGATTAAGGAGGTCAATAAATGGGTAGACGATTGTTTACATCCGAGTCTGTAACTGAGGGACACCCGGACAAGGTGGCGGATCAGGTATCGGATGCGGTGCTGGATGCAATATTTTTGGATGATCCTTTTGCTCGCGTGGCCTGCGAAACCCTGGTTACCACCGGACTGGTTTTAGTAACAGGTGAGGTGACCACAAAGTGTTATGTTGATATTCCCAAGGTTGTCCGGCAGACAATCCGTGATATAGGCTACACCAGGGCGAAATACGGTTTTGACTGTGACACCTGTGCGGTCCTTACCTCTATTGACGAACAGTCCGGCGACATTGCCCAGGGGGTGGATCAGTCACTGGAAACTAGAGGTAATGAGGCCGGCCACGACTCTTTTGACCTAATCGGGGCCGGTGACCAGGGCATGATGTTTGGATATGCCACAAACGAAACCCCAGAATTGATGCCCCTGTCTATCGCTATGGCCCACCGCCTGGCCCGGCGACTGGCTGATGTACGTAAAAGCGGTGAAATGCCCTACTTGAGACCGGATGGAAAAACCCAGGTAACAGTGGAATATGAGAATGGTTTTCCCCGGCGTTTGGATGCTATTGTGGTATCTACCCAGCACCACCCCAAGGTAAAGCTCGCTGACATCCGGGAGGGTGTGATTAACAAGGTAATAAAGGAGGTTGTTCCTCCGGAGCTGATGGACAAAAATACACGTATTTTTGTTAACCCTACGGGCCGATTTGTCATTGGTGGCCCCCAGGGGGATGCGGGTCTTACCGGCAGGAAGATTATTGTGGATACATATGGTGGTATGGCCAGGCACGGTGGAGGTGCTTTTTCGGGCAAGGACCCCACCAAGGTTGACCGGTCGGCCAGCTATGCTGCCCGCTATGTAGCGAAAAATATAGTTGCCGCCGGCCTGGCGGATAAATGTGAGTTTCAGGTTGCCTATGCTATTGGAGTGGCTCACCCCGTTTCAGTTGCAGTAGACACTTTTGGTACCTGCAAGATTGAGGAGCAGTTGTTGACCAGGCTGGTTCAGGAACATTTTGACTTGCGCCCTGCTGCCATCATTGAAAATTTGCATCTACGCCGGCCAATATATAAACAGGTAGCGGCGTATGGGCACTTTGGCAGAATTGATCTGGACTTGCCCTGGGAGGCAACTGACAAGGCAGAACAACTGAGGCGTGCCACGGGCCTATAAACCCTATGACAATTACAGCAAAAAAAACCGGACTCCTGGAGAGCCCGGTTCTTTTTTATTCTCTTTTTATTTACCTGTCCACTCAGCTACTTTTTCCTGATTTTCCTCAATCCATTTGGCAGCTGCTTCTGCAGGTTGCATACCATCTTCGATTTCAAGCATAACCGCTTCCATATCTGCAGCGGTCCAGCTGAACTTGTCCAGTATGTTGTAAGCAGCTTCGTTGTCTTCTTTCAGCCCATTACGTACAATAGTGTGGATGAATTCTTCAGAACCGTAAACCTCTTTGGGGTCTTCCAGGTATTTGAGATCCCACTTGGCAAACTTCCAGTGTGGAGTCCAACCGGTGATCAAAATCCAATCTTCTTTATCTGCTGCTTTTTTCAATGCTGCTGCCATGCCGGCGCTGCTGCTGCTTTGTAATTGATAGTCCAGATCATATTCCTCAATTGCTGCTTCCGTGGCCAGCATAATTCCGGCGCCTGGTTCAATTCCGGTTATCTTGCCATCGAATTTGTCCTTAACATCATTTAGTTCTTCAATTGAGTTAACAGTTACATATTCAGGGACCACCAGACCAATCTTTGCTCCCTCCAGGTTGGGACCCAGGTCCTCTACCTTGTCCTTAACCTGTTCAAAGTAATCCTTGTGAGTTGCCGGCAGCCAGGCAGCGACAATGCCGTCAAAGTCTCCTTCACTTACACCCAGCCACATAGGTGCGGCATCTACTGCAGTGATTGTTACGTCAAAACCTTCGTTTTCTAATACCTTTTTAATGACGTTAGTGCTGGCAATTTCAGAATCCCACTGCACATAGCCTAGTTTTACGAGTCCCTTTGCTCCCTGTTCCCCTTGTTCCCCTTGTTGTGTTTGTTCCCCGCAGCCGGCCATTATTCCGGCCAGCAGGGCCACAACAGTTAACAACCCTACCAGTCTCGACAGCTTCTTAAACATTTAACAACCCCCTTGTTTTATTAAACCTTTATTTTGCGTTTTTCAGTAAGGCTTTGTGTTACCCGATCCAGGATAACGGCCATAATGACGATGGCTAGTCCACCTTCAAACCCTTTGGCAATGTCTATTCTGGAAAGACCTGCCAGCACCTCTGTGCCCAGACCACCAGCCCCAATCATGGCCGCAATGACGACCATAGATAGAGAAAGCATGATGCATTGGTTGACACCGGCCATAATAGTAGGCAGGGCCAGGGGCACCTGGATCCTGACTAGCTTCTGCCATTCTGTGGAACCAAAGGCATCGGCGGCTTCAACCAGTTCGGCGGGCACCTGTCTGATACCCAACCCGGTCAGGCGTATTGTTGGCGGCATAGCAAAAATAACAGTGGCAAAAAGTCCCGGTACCTGGCCCAGCCCAAAGAATAATACTGCCGGAATCAGGTAAACAAATGCAGGCATAGTCTGCATAAAATCGAGCAAGGGCATCATTAATTTATGTGCAAAATCGCTTCTTGCCGTGAGAATGCCCAATGGTATACCCATCACCAGAGCCAGGGCTGTAGAGGCCAGGATGAGGGCCAGTGTTTCTATAGAGGCTTCCCATAACTGCATGTTTTGGATAAGAAAAAGGCCGATAGCAGTACCAATGGCCAATCCCCGGTTAGCAACAAACCAAACTAGAATAAAAACGAGAACAATAATGACTAGAGGCGGCACGGCTAAAAAAATTGTTTCAATACCTGATACTAGTAGTTTGATGATCATGGTGATGAAATCAAATAGCCATTCCAGATGAATCTGGGCCCATTCGACTATGAATTCCACCCATAAGCCGATCGGTAGTTTAGTCAATGTTATTCCCTCTCCTTACCATGCCTGCCAGTACTGACCCCTTAACCAGTATGCCTGCCAGTTTATCGTCTTCCCGGGTTACTGCCACGGGGAATTTTGTATCTGCTATTACTGGAATGATATCTATCACCGGGGTGTCAACACCTACCTTGGGAACATCACTGATAATGATACCTTTAATGTCTTCCTTGTGTTCCTTCACTGCTTGTAGGGCATCTTCAGCCAGGAGAATACCGGCCAGCTTCCGTTCGCGGGTAACCACAAAAATGCTGGAAATGCCATGTTCTCTCATCAGGCGCAGGGCCACCCGTGGTCCATCTCTTAAAAAAACAACCGGATCCGGTGATTTCATCACTCCTTCTGCTGTCAGCACCTTGGTTCTGTCTACATCCTCAACAAATTTTTCCACATAATCATCGGCCGGATTGGTGAGGATATCCTCTGCTGTGCCGATTTGTACAATTGTGCCATTATTCATGAGGGCAATGTGATCGCCGATTTTTAGAGCCTCGTCCAGATCGTGGGTAACAAAGATGATGGTTTTGTTGAGGGTATTGTGAAGGGAAAGGAGCTCATCCTGCATGCTTTTACGGATAAGCGGATCCAGGGCGCTAAAGGCTTCATCCATTAGCAGGATATCCGGGTTATTAGCCAGGGCTCTAGCCAGGCCTACCCGCTGTTGCATGCCGCCGCTAAGCTGCTGAGGCATGCTATTTTCCCAGCCCTTCAGGCCTACCGTTTCTAAAACCTGCGCGGCTTTTTTTCGCCGCTCCTCTATAGTGATGCCTTGTATCTCCAGCCCATAAGCCACATTATCCAATACGGTCCGGTGAGGAAACAAGGCAAAACCCTGGAATACCATGCTGATTTTTTTCCTGCGCATTTCTCTTACAGCCTGGGGTGCGGCCGTGGTTATATCTTCACCATCAATGGTGATGGTGCCACTGGTGGGCTCAATCAGTCGGTTAATACATCGTAGCAAGGTGGACTTACCGCACCCCGACAACCCCATGAGTACGAAAACCTCGCCCTCATTTACTGAAAAATTTATGTCGTATATACCTACTGTCTGATTGCTCTCCTCCAGTATTTTATTCTTACTGTAGCCCTTTTTTAGTAACTTAATAGCTTTTTCAGGGTGGTCACCAAAAATTTTTACCAGGTTCTTTACGATTATTTTGCTCATGGAGGCCTCCTAGTTCATAAACGTGTTGTATCCCCTTGCACAATACCATCCATGAAAGGTAGCTATCGTGAGACAACCCAACGCAGATTGGTAAGTTGTCACATATAGCATATTATAGCAAAAATATATTTACTGTGTCTAGTAAGCGGTTGCTGTAAATTATCATTACACCTGGTTATTATCCCTTGCAATGGGCTTTAAATGTGCATAATCCAAAAATAATTTATGAATGTTTTTCCCGCAATCACTACCTCAGGGCCTGTTGCATAGTTTGCAGCAGGGGGAAAAGGGATGCAACCATTTTTTTTGATACTATTTTTTTTGGCTGTGGTGATAACCTTACTATGGCGGGTGCGGCATGAATGTAAAAAAAGGTCGTCGCTGCGACCCGGTGTCATAAGAATATGGATCATTGTACAAAACCAGGAGCCGTGGATTGAGGGATTCATACGCAAACTGTTCAGGGTAATACGGGGATCACCTTTTCTTGAAGTGTACATAATAGATGACTGTTCTTGTGACTGTACAGCAGAAGTCTTACATCAAATGGGGCGGATATACCCCTTTAGAGTCCTGTCCATAGGGGAGAGACCTTTGGAGAATGGGTTTCCTGAAGCCGGATTGCAGGCCGCCTGCTCCTTGTGGTTTGATGTTAGAGGTTTACAGGGCAAGGGGCTCTTAAATGCACCCTTGTTGGGCCATCTTTCCCGTCTAAACGAAGGTAAACTACAAATTTTGTCGAACTAATCTGTACTGTTATTTTGAGGTGGGGTTGTCTTGCGGGCTAAACAAAGAGCCTATCATACTATATTGACCTTGCTTGTCGTCGGACTAGCTGTCTGGCGATTGATTTTTTTGTTACCTGCCTTGGATCTGGACAGTGTGCGGGAGCTGTTACTGTTAGTCTTTTTGGGTGTTCTGGCCGAATGTCTATCTGTTCCTTTTGCTTACGGTAGGCTTTCAGGTACATTTGTGTTGATCCTATCAACCTTTTTCATATATGGGGCGGCAGCGGCTGCCTGGGTAAGTGGGCTGGCGGCTCTATTTGGGCAGGGTATTGCCAATTGTGGTAACCCGGTACGCACAGTATTTTTTAATGCCGGCCAGTGTGTGCTGGCAGTGGTGGTGGCGGATGAACTGTTCCGCTTATGTGGTGGTGTGCAGGTACTGCCCGTTTCGGCAAATATATTTCCACTGTTGGTTTTTACGGTATCCTACATTGCAGTTAACCATCTCCTGGTGCACTTGTATATGACACCGGACAGACATGCTTTTGTGGGGCGTGTTTCCTGGTTTGATAGTATTAAGTGGGACACACTGACATATTTTTTTACTGTCCCTTTGGGTATCTTAATCGCCATGATCTACGGCTATATTGGGCTTTCCGGGACTGTCCTTCTTTTCTTCCCCATCCTGGCCACCCAGTTGGCACTCCGTTTCTATGTGCGTCTTAAGGCGACCAATGTCGGTTTGACAGCCTTTTACCGGTTAGCAAAAACCCTGGAGAATAAACCAGGTCCGATAGAAATTATGGAACAGGTATTAGCAAACGCCAAAAAGGCTGTTCCCTATCGGGCGGGGGTGGCTTATCTCCGTCCGGAGGAAGGTACCTCCTATCTGCCTGTAGCCGCAACAGGTTTGTACGCCAGGCAGCTCATGTCCACTGCTGTTTACCAGGGGGAAGGGTTGATTGGCTTAGCCCTGGAAAATAGGGAGCCGGAAATTATATATGATACCAGAGCACATCCCCAGGCTAAAAAGGAGTCTGGTCTATGCCGGACCATGCGTTCGCTGATTATTATACCGCTGTTTACAACGAATGACTTATTGGGGGTAATTGTACTTGGTGAAAAAAGGCCCCAGGTTTTTGATGACAGCAACCTGCATATTATGACTGTTTTGGCCCGGCAGGGGGTAATGGCACTGGAAAACCATCTCCTGGGCTACAGATTGAACCAGGCTCTATCAAGGGACAACCTAACCGGGCTGCTCAGCTTTAACACCCTTTGGGACATTGTTACAGGGCGCTGTAGCAGTACTCAAGCGGAAGGTTTTACAATGGGCCTTGTTTTGCTGGATATAGATCGTTTTAGGGTGTTCAACAAACACTATGGCCGGGTGGCTGGGGAAATGCTGCTGATGCAGGTGGCTGCTTTGCTTGACAATAGTTTGCGCCAGGATGATGTTGTTTCCCGTTATGGGGGAGATGAATTTGCCTTGTTGCTGCCCTGGGCCGCCGGTGCACAGCTGGTAGATCAGGCGGAAACATTGTTGAAAAATATCGGTGCCCAACCTTTTTCAAGGGGAGAAGGCCGGACTGCCAGAATTACAGTTAGTATTGGCATCGCCGAATTTCCACGAGATGCTAAAGATCCGGCCGGCCTTTTTAACTCTGCCCAGCGGGCGTTAGATAAAGCTAAAGAAGGCGGTGGAAATAGGGTCGTCACCGCAGCAGTGCCGTTGACAGTCTAGGGGTTGAGGTTGGAACATGCTTTTATGGTGGGCCGAATGCTGAAATATAGGCTCCCTTTCATTAGTGGAATCCAGCTAACTTCTTTTGTGGTAAATGTTACCCATATCAGGTAACATAAGGTTTATGGTAGCCTTTTTGGAGGTCGGTGAGATGCTTGCGCTTTGGAGGGACCTGTTGAGTCTGATTTTCCCATCCTCTATGGATTGCCCCTTATGCGGCGGGGAAAGGGACGGAAAGGATTTTTGTAATAGTTGCTATTCTATCGTCAGCAGCTATAAACAGGAACTATACTGTAGCCGGTGCGGACGGTTTGCCGGCAAGGATTCTGTCATCCCCCGTGTTTCCCAACATTATTGTTATATTTGCCGTAAGAAGCAGTGGCCTTTTGAATTGGTTAGGGCTGCCGGTCCTTATGAGGGGGTATTGAAGGAGACGATCCATCGTTTCAAATATCTCGGCCGTAAAAACCTGGCTTCCAGCCTGGCCGGTCTGATGGTGGAGTCCGCCCGCATGGAGCCCCTGTTAACCTGTGTTGATCTGGTATTACCTGTACCTCTGGCGGATGAAAAACTACGTGCGCGGGGTTTTAACCAGGCGGGCCTGTTGGCGGAGGAGGTCGGCTATAGATTGCAATTGCCTGTGAATCACAAATTGCTGGTCAAGGACTTTGATACTCAACCCCAGGTGGGTTTGGATAGGGTGGCCAGGGAAAAAAACCTTGAGGGCGCCTTCAGGGTGACAAATACCGGGGTGATTCAGGGCAAGAATATCATGATTATCGATGATGTTTTTACAACAGGCAACACTATGTCGTCAGTTGCTATGGTTGTTCGCTCTGCTGGGGCCGGAAATATTTTTGGTCTGACGGTGGCTGCCGGCCGGTACTTTTGAAATCGTTCAAAATATATGCCAGGAGTTTGTATAAAATGACAATTTATTTAGGCCTAAAATATTTTACCCACATGGAAAAGGCTGATTTCACGAGTTATTAACAACGTTACCCACATTATCCACAGGTTTTTCTTTGGGCAATGTTTCAGGAAAAATGTTTTTCGACAAACGTGGTTTTGACATAAATCCTTAATCAAGTGGGGTTTTTAAACAAAACTTACGGGTTAAAAAAATGGAATGGGCCAAAAATATGGCAGGCTTGACAATCTTATCCCGCCTATGTTACTATTTTATTTAATGGAGGATCTGTATCCAGAGATCAAGTTTTAGGAGGTATGTTTGTGGTTGGCACGGTTAAATGGTTTAACCAGGAAAAGGGTTATGGTTTCATAGAGAGGGAGGATGGTGGAGACGTATTTGTCCACTTCTCGGCGATTCAGGAAGAAGGCTTTAAGACCCTTGCCGAGGGTCAGAGGGTTGAATTCGATATCGTCGAAGGCGCCCGGGGGCCTCAGGCGGCCAACGTGATAAAAATATAGAGATGAAGTACCCCAGCCCAGCCTGGGGTATTTAAATCTAACGCTGTTTAGGAAAAATTTATTCCATAATGGGAATAATAAACATAGAGTGAAAATATGTGACTAGGTATTACGGAAGGAGTGGTGTTATGGGAGTGCAGATTCGTGGTAGAAACATTGAGGTTACAGATGCCTTGAGGGAGTATATAAACAAACGACTGCGAAAACTCGAAAAACACATCAACAACCTAGGTGAAGCCCAGGTTACCCTGTCCGTGGTTAGGGGATTCCACCGGATTGAAGTGACCACTCCCATCAATGGGATGATCTTGCGGGGTGAAGAAAGCACAGACGATATGTACGCCTCCATCGATCTGGTAGTGGATAAGCTGGAAAAACAAATTGAAAAATACAAAGGCAAACTGCAAAGGAGAGGAGCCAGGGCAGCCAGCAATCTGAAAGCGCCTATGGCGGCAAATGCTGAGGATGACGGCCCGCGTGTGGTGCGGACAAAACGTTTTGCTATTAAACCAATGCCGGTAGATGAGGCCGTCCTGCAGATGAATCTCCTGGGGCATAATTTCTTTGTGTTTTCCAATGCTGAGACAGAAGAAGTCAATGTTGTTTATAAGCGCAAAGACGGCAACTATGGGTTGATTGAACCTGAATTTTAACATTATAAGGGTCTCTTATTAATATAGGCGAACCTTTGAAGGTGAGTTTTAGACAAAGGCAGGTAGTGGTTTTGGCTACCTGCCTTTACTATTAGATAGCCCACCTTGTTTTTGCCTGCCAACTGAGGCATCTTTCCCCGTTATGCCGGTGCTCATCTGGGAAATAGTGTCATAATTGACTGTTTTATTGGAAATCAAGTATAATATAGAGTGGTATTCGGATGCTAGATATTTGAGGTGTTATGAAATGCTAGGATTCATCAAAAACTGGCTTGACGACAATGCCCGCGAAATAAAGAAACTGCAGCGTACAGTGGATGAGATAAACAAGTTGGAACCACAAATTAAGGCGCTGTCAGAGGAAGATCTTCAAGGTATGACTGCCGTTTTCAAGGGGCGGTTGGATCAGGGCGAAGGACTTGATGACATCTTGCCTGAAGCTTTTGCTGTGGTGCGGGAAGCCTCCTGGCGCATTCTGGGCATGAGGCATTTTGATGTCCAGTTAATGGGCGGGATCATATTACACCAGGGCCGCATTGCTGAGATGAAAACAGGTGAAGGCAAAACGTTGGTAGCAACACTACCGGTTTACCTGAATGCACTAACCGGTAAAGGTGTCCATGTGGTTACTGTCAACGATTATCTGGCACATAGAGACAGTGATTGGATGGGTCAGGTTTACAAATACCTTGGTTTAAGCGTGGGGCTAATTGTCCATGGCCTGGATTGGAACGAGCGAAAGCAGGCTTATGATAGTGATGTAACATATGGTACTAACAACGAGTTTGGTTTTGATTATCTACGGGATAATATGGCTCACCAGCCCAGCCAGCTTGTGCAGCGTGAAATGAATTACGCTATAGTTGACGAGGTAGACAGTATCCTCATCGATGAGGCCCGGACACCACTAATTATTTCCGGTCAGGCAGATAAATCAAACGAATTATATAACATATTTGCCAGAATAGTGCCCCGCCTGGTTCCGGAGGCCGACTACACTGTTGACGAAAAGGCCCATGCGGTTACTATTACCGAAGCAGGGGTAGCCAAGGTGGAAAAGGCGATTAGTGTATCCAATCTTTATGATGACAAAAATATCGAACTCACCCACCATCTGAACCAGGCTCTTAAGGCCAACGCCTTGATGAAAAGGGACCGTGACTATGTGGTAAAGGACGGCCAGGTGATTATAGTAGATGAATTTACGGGTCGTCTAATGTTTGGTAGGCGGTACAGCGAGGGGTTGCACCAGGCTATTGAGGCCAAAGAAAATGTTAGGATTGAAAGGGAATCACAAACCCTGGCATCAATTACATTCCAAAATTATTTTAGGATGTACGAGAAGCTCGCCGGCATGACGGGCACGGCGGAAACTGAGGAGCAGGAATTTAAGAAGATTTATAATTTGGATGTGGTAGTGGTTCCCACCAACAAACAGCTCATCCGTATCGATGCCCCGGATGTAATTTACAAAACTGAACAGGCTAAATTCCGGGCGGTGGTAAATGAAATCGTGGCCAGGCATGCCAAGGGACAGCCGGTGCTGGTGGGTACCATCTCTATTGAAAAATCAGAGTTGCTCAGCAGCATGCTAAAGAAAAGAGGCGTGGCCCATCAGGTGCTGAACGCCAAATACCATGATAAAGAGGCGGAAATAGTGGCCCAGGCGGGACGTTATGGTGCGGTGACCATCGCTACCAACATGGCTGGCCGTGGCACAGATATTCTCCTGGGCGGCAACCCCGAATTCCTTTCCCGTCTGGAAATGAAAAAGAAATTGCAGGAGAGTGAGGCGGCAGAGGATGACAACAATGGGCCCACCACTGATGAGGAAAATAGGGCCTGGCAAAATTTGTTGCCAAAGTACCGCCGCCTGACGGAGGAAGAGCATGCTAAGGTGGTAGAGCTTGGCGGGCTGCATATTGTCGGTACAGAGCGACATGAGAGCCGACGTATTGACAATCAGCTGCGCGGTCGTTGCGGCCGTCAGGGAGACCCTGGGTCCAGCCAGTTTTATAGCTCGCTGGAGGATGATTTGATGCGTCTGTTCGGCTCCGACAACATCTCCGGGGTTATGGAACGATTGGGAATAGAGGAAGACATGCCTATCGAACACGCGATGATTTCTAAATCTATCGAAACTGCTCAAAAACGGGTGGAAAACCGCAACTTTGATATTCGTAAGCATGTGTTACAGTATGATGACGTGATGAACCAACAGCGAGAACTGATTTATAAGCAGCGCCGTGAGGTGTTGACAGGTGAAAACCTGAAGAATGATGTTCTGGAAATGATTACCGCCTGCATAGAACGGGCCATTGCTACCTATGCACCGGAAGGTGTTCATCCTGAGGAATGGGATTTGAATAGCCTATTGGGGCAGGCGGAACTGTTGTTTTTGCCGGGTCATAAGTTGGGACTCCCGGACCTGGAGGATATGGGTCGCGATGAACTGAAGAGATTTCTTACTGAAGAAGCCCACGCCGCATATGAGGCCAGAGAGCAGGAATTGGGGCTTGAGGTCATGCGACAGGTGGAGCGGGCAGTGATGCTGCGCATCGTTGATGAAAAATGGATGGATCATCTGGATGCTATGGATCAGCTACGGGAAGGCATTGGTTTGCGTGCTTATGGACAGAAGGACCCCTTGATTGAGTACCGGTTTGAGGGGTATGAAATGTTCCAAAATATGATCAATGCTATCCAGGATGATGTAGTGCGTTACATTTTTCGGGTAGATGTGGCCCAGCCTCAGCAAGAGAAGCGTAAAATAGTGGAAAACCGCTATGATGAAGAGGATACAAAAAAGCCCGTGCGTAAGGGGAAAAAAATTGGTCGTAATGACCCCTGCCCCTGCAACAGTGGCAAAAAGTATAAAAAATGTTGTGGCCGGGCTAAAGCCATATAAAAAAGGAATGTTGATGGAATGTTCGCAGAATTAAAAAAAGAACTGGAACCTCTGGGCCAAAGGATAGAAGATTTGAGGGTTTCCCTTTGACATAGGCGACAAAGAAGAGGAAATTAAGAAACTGAATACCCAAATGCTTGATAATGGTTTTTGGGATAAACAGGTAGAAGCACAGAAAACCATACAGAGGTTAGCTCACCTGCGTGATAAGGTTGCTGCCTTCCAGGCCCTGGTCAAGGAATGTGAAGAGCTGGAGATTCTGGTGGAATTGGGACTGGAAGAAAACGATGACTCATTGATACAAGAAATAGTGGAGGGCCTTGATTCTGTTTCCAAACAGGTGGCGGAGATGGAACTGGCTGTCTTGCTCAAAGGACCCTATGATCGAGGCAACGCTATCGTCGCCCTACACGCCGGTGCCGGCGGTACCGAGGCCCAGGATTGGGTAGGAATGCTGCTGCGTATGTACGGGCGCTGGGCCGAGCGGCGTCGCTTTAAAATCGAAATTTTGGATATGTTGCCGGGTGATGAAGCCGGTGTCAAAAGTGCTACTATTGAGGTTCTGGGCGCTAATGCCTATGGTTACCTTCTAGCAGAAAAGGGAGTGCACAGGCTGGTGCGTATTTCCCCCTTTGACGCTGCCGGGCGGCGGCATACCTCTTTTGCCTCCGTTGATGTCCTACCTGAGGTAGAGGAAAGTGTGAATGTGCAAATAGGCCCGGATGATCTGAAAATTGATACCTTTCGCTCCGGTGGTGCCGGCGGACAACACGTTAATAAAACAGATTCGGCCGTGCGGATGACGCACCTTCCTACGGGGATTGTGGTGTCCTGTCAGAATGAACGTTCCCAAAAGGCAAACCGGTTGGCGGCGATGAAAATGTTAAGAGCCAGGCTTGTTGATCTGGAAATTCAAAAGAAAGAAGCCGAGCTGGTAGCGTTGCGTAGTGGTCAGCAGGAAATCGCCTGGGGCAGCCAGATTCGATCCTATGTCTTTCATCCCTACAGTATGGTCAAGGATCACCGTACCGGGTGGGAAACAGGGAACATAAATGCAGTGATGGATGGGGATATTGATCCCTTCATCTCCTCCTACTTAAAAGAAAAGGCCCGAGGTGGGGTCTGATCCGGCTAGAGGCTTATATTAAACATGGATTGCCTCAAAAAAGAGACGCGTTATAACGCGCTTCTTTTTTTTATTGAATATATTCCCCTGCCCGGCAACAATGATCATTTTTCTCCTAATCAGGAAGGAATGAAGCCTGTTATGTCGAAGGATAAATGGATTTGTTGTAAAAACATACGGAATATGAGGTGCCCTGTTTGATCCGGTTGCAAAATGTTACCAAGACTTATGACAATGGCGCGAAGGCGCTTATAGATGTTACCTTAAGGATCAAAAAAGGCGAATTTATTTTCTTGGTGGGGCCAAGCGGTGCCGGCAAATCAACCCTGACCAAACTATTGTACAGGGAAGAGATGCCTGACCGGGGACAGATCATACTCAACGGGAAAAATGTTGTTCGTATGCGTTCCCGGGAGGTACCCTACCTGCGGCGGAAAATTGGCATGGTCTTTCAGGATTTTCGCCTACTGCCGAGAAAAACAGTGACAGAAAACGTTTCTTTTGCCCTTGATGTTATCGGTGCCTCCAATAAAGAAATTAAAAGGGCTGTGCCGGCAGTGCTTAGCATGGTAGGGCTCAAGGAAAAGGCTGCTGTTTTCCCCGAGCATCTATCCGGAGGTGAACAGCAGCGGGTGTGTGTGGCACGGGCTATCGTGAATAATCCAATCTTATTAATCGCGGACGAACCCACAGGCAATCTTGATCCCGGGACATCCTGGGAGTTGATGAAGCTGTTTATGGCTATTAACAGGCGTGGTACGTCTATCATTATGGCTACTCATGCCTGGGACATTGTGGATAGGATGAAAAAGCGTGTGATAGAGATGGCTAACGGTAGGATCGTGCGGGACGAGGAAGAGGGAGCGTACCGCAATGAGGTTTAAGACAATCGGATATTATTTCCGCGAAGCATTTTTATCGGTAATCAGGAACAGTTGGATTTCAGTAGCGTCAATCGGTGTTGTGGCCGTTTCACTGTTAATTCTGGGCAGTTCCCTCTTGCTGGTGATGAATGCCAACAATATCACAGCCAACCTGGAATCAAGCCTGGAAATAAGCGCCTTTTTCAAAGAAGGAATAGAACAAGATGAAATGCGGGAGCTGGAAAATGAGCTGACGGATAGGCCCGAAATAGCATCTGTGGTTTTTGTTTCTAAAGAGCAGGCATTAGAGGAAATGAGGGAAAATTTTGCTGCCCAGGAAGACATCTTAGCCGGTTTGGATGAAAAAAACCCGCTACCGGATGCCTTAAGAATTAAGACTGCCACCGCTGAGCAAGTGGCGCCGTTGGCTAATGAGCTTAAGACCTATGAGCAGTTTGATGTGGTTCGTTACGTTCAGGGTATTGTTGAAAAAATGATGGCCCTTTCCAAATGGGTTCGTACTGCAGGGCTGGTAACCATGGCGCTGCTGGGGGTGGCAGCAATTTTTCTTATTGCTACTACTATCCGTCTTTCAGTCTATGCCCGGCGTAAGGAAATCGGCATCATGAAATTTCTTGGGGCGACTAATTTTTTTGTTCAGGTCCCCTTCATCTTGGAAGGAATGATATTAGGGCTGGTTGGCTCACTGTTGGCAGTGGCAATTATTTATTTTGGGTATTTGTCAGTTATTGACAACATTCAGCTTTCACTTCCTTTTGTGCGGCTAATCACCGAACGAGCCCTGGTTAAACCCCTTATGGAACTGCTCGTGTTAGTGGGCCTGATTATTGGGGCGGCAGGAAGTTTGATTAGTATGCGCAGGTTTTTAAGGGCTTAGCGGACATTGATAGACCTAAAGGTGGGTGGATAATACCTGATCGGGGGGGAGTTTGTTGAAAACCGGTTTTGCTAGGAGGAATGTGCTGGTTTTTGTTGTACTGGCTACCTTTTTACTCGGTGCCCTGGGTATCGCCTATGCTGATGAATTGGGGCAACGATTAACGGAAACCAGGGAAAAACTAGGTGAGGTAAGAGGTGAAGCCAGGCAGGTCCGGGGTGTTGTAGGTGACTATACCAATGAAGTTGCCTACTATAACGGGTTAATTAGTGAGAAAGCTGCCGAGCTGGAGGAGCTGCAGGGTAGCCTGGAGGTAACCAGGGGTAAACTGCGCACAACAGAGGCAGAACTGGAAGAGATCAAAATACGACTGGATGAAAGCACGGAAATACTAAATAAAAGGGTGCGCAGTATCTATCAGGTAGGCAATGTCAGTTATCTGGAGGTACTTCTGGAAGCCAATGACTTTAACGACTTTGTCAACCGGTTCGAGCTATTGAAACGGGTGGTGCAGCAGGATTCGGAGACAATAGCTCTTGTTAAGGCAGATCGCCAGAGAATGGAACAAAAAAAGCAGGAAATAGTGGCACAACAACAGACCCTTACTAGTTTAATCAGCCGGCAGGAAGCTGCCCGCAGTGAACTTAGCCGCAAAAAAGAGGAAAGAAATGCCCTACTGAAGGAGGCTGAGAACAACCTGGGGGACATTGAAGCCGAGGCCGCTCGCCTGGAGGAGCAGGAACAGCAGATCCTGCGTGAGATCGCCCGCCAGCGAGCCAGTGATAGGCCGGCCTCTACCGGTGGTTTTGCCTGGCCGGTGCCCGGCTATTATGATATCTCATCTGTGTTTGGCATGCGTGCACACCCCATTCTGGGAACAAGCCGCATGCACAATGGGATAGACATACCGGCAAACCATGGGACAACAGTAGTGGCGGCCCAAGATGGTACAGTTATTGATGTTAGTTACATGAGTGGTTATGGTAATGTGGTGATGATTGATCATGGCGGTGGTTTAACCACACTTTATTCCCATCTTAGTGCCCAGTTGGTCTACACCGGGCAGGAGGTTGCAAAGGGTGACATCATTGCCAGAATAGGCAGCACGGGTGTATCAACGGGGCCCCACCTGGATTTCTCGGTGCGGGTGAATGGAAACCCGGTGAACCCGATGGGCTATCTCTAGTAATCAATTAAAGATAATAAATACCGTTGGCAGGGAACTGCCGGCGGTATTTTTTAAATTGGACTGGTAAATTATTATATTGGACATGTTTACCATCTTGATGTAGTATAATAACGTATCTAAATAAAATGAAGGTGTTGGTGACTTGGGTTATAATAAATTTGGGAGCGGTCAGGGCGAAAGACGTCTAAAGATACTAGCAATTTTCGTTATTGCCGTGTTTGTGATCATGGGAACCTTTGTGGCTGCCAATTACAAGCATGTCAGCAACCTGGTCAAGGTGATAGCGATTGTTAGGACCCAGTACCTTCAGCCGGTGGCTTCTGATCAGATGATTGATGGGGCAATCAAAGGGATCGTGGATTCTTTGAATGATCCCTATTCGGTCTACCTGGAACCAAAGACCTTTGCTATGCTGCAGGAACAAATTAAAGGCTCCTTTGGCGGTCTGGGCATTCTTGTGGGTGTGAAAGACTTAAGTTTGACTGTGGTGCGTGCCTATGAGGGGACACCGGCTGCTAAAGCGGGCATTGAGACCGGGGATCAAATCATCCGGATTAACGATACTGACGCCAGGGGAATGGATCTGGAGACAGCAGTGGGTTTAATGAGGGGTCCGGTGGGATCAACCATTAGCCTTACTATTGAAAGACGGGGCAGCACGCTCCAATTCCCTAATATAGCCAGGGAGGAAATAAGTGTTCCCACAGTGGAGGGTCAGGTAATTGGTAATTCGGATATTGGCTATATAATGATCAGCCAGTTTACAGAGCGTTCGCCCGAAGAAATGGGTAAGGTGCTATCTAATTTGCAGAGCAGTGAAATTAAAGGTTTGATCCTCGATCTCAGGGACAACCCCGGCGGCGAACTGACTTCTGCAGTGAATGTAGCCAAGCATTTTATTCCCAAGGGTCCAATAGTATATATTGATTACCGTAACGGCAGGGATCAGGAGTTTCCTTCTGAAGGACAGACAATTGATCTGCCCCTGGTAGTTTTGATCAACGAAGGCAGTGCCAGTGCCGCAGAGATACTAGCCGGTGCTGTAAAGGACACCGGCGTGGGCACTCTGATTGGGACAAAAACCTTTGGCAAGGGTGTTGTGCAGACTCTATTTCAGCTGGACAATGGGGCCGGACTCAAGCTGACAACAGCCAGGTACCTCACCCCAAACAGGAATGATATCAACCTGAAGGGGATCGAACCGGATGTGTCTATACCAAACCAGGACCCCCCCCATGATCTGCAACTGGACCGGGCAGTGGAAATTATGAAGCAGAAAATAGCGAGCTAGAGTGGATATAACTGCCGCGGGACAAGTCCCTGCGGCTTCTTTACATGTGACAGATTGTAAACCATGCCCGATCAGGTCCTATTATGGCCGAGTAACACCGAGGCCACCTGTTTGTCTGAAGATAGCAAGCCGGTTCCTTGTATTTCATCAACCTTGTATAAATGAGGTGAATCATTCTGTTTCCCTTTCTTGAATTAACCCCATTAGTGCTGCAAGCCTTTCTGCAAACCTTTTTTGATCCGGCCTATCTTTTTTTATTCCTTGTTGTCTGTACTATAATCGCCATCCAGTATAACAGGATGGAAAAGATGCGGGAAAATTTCTTTGGCATGAGTGCCGGGCTAGCGAAAAAGGATTTTATTGTGGCTATTGGTTACGGTCTCCTTGGTGGGTTGTTGGCCAGTTACCTGGTTATGTTCATCGGCCTGACCATTTCCGGTGAGCTCTACTACCTATGGCCGGTAGCAATCCTGCTGATGATGCTAAATATACGTTTTATATGTTTTGCCTACGCCGGGGGTATTCTAGCCTTGTCCAACTTAATTCTGGGAGTACCCCAGATTAACGTTTCCCAAATTTTGGCCCTGGTAGCCGTATTGCATATGGTGGAAAGTTTCCTGATTTTTGTTAGCGGTCATTTGGGGGCGGTACCTGCTTACATCAAGGGGCCGGAAGGCAAAATTATTGGTGGCTTTACCCTGCAGAGATTTTGGCCTATTCCTATTGTGGTCCTGGCTGTTATGGTTGGAGGAGTGGCTGAAGGTGGTATTGAGATGCCCGGCTGGTGGCCTCTGATTATGCCTGGTGTGGATGGGGATCCACAAAATCTCACCTTTGCTATGTTGCCGCTGTTAGCCGGGCTGGGCTATGGTGATATCGCCATTGCCAGAAGTCCTGTAGAAAAAAGCAGGCTGTCCTCCCTTTTCCTGGGTTTGTATAGCCTCATTCTTCTCGCCTTAGCTGTTCTTGCCGGGTATAGTAAGGCTGTGGCTCTGTTGGCGGCAGTGTTCTCGCCACTGGGGCACGAGGCTGTAATTCATATTGGCAAATGGCTGGAGCTCAAAGGGAAACCCCTCTATGTACCTGCCGGTGAGGGGATGAGGATTATGGATGTATTGCCTGATGGCCCTTTTTGGCGGGCAGGCTTGCGCCCCGGGGATATAGTAATGGCAGTAAATGGGGTCAGATTTACCGGCAAAACTGAATTTTATAATCTGCTGCAGTCCTCCTTCCTGCCGGCGAGTATTGATTATATAAACCAACCGGACGGGATTACTAAAAACACCGTTGCTAAACCACCTGAATCCGGTAGCCCCTGGGGAGTGATTCCTGCACCGGAAGGCAATGAAAGCAGGTATGTCGAGCTGCAGACGCTTGGGCCCCTGGGACGTTGGGTGAGGAAACTATGGGCTAAGGTGCGTTGACTATTTTGGCCGGTGTAGATATGATGGGGCCGAAACCAATAGGGGGTTAAAATTTTGAATAGGGTACCATATACTGAGGACCATGATTTAAGTCAGATCAAAAGCTTGGATGAATTGAAAGAAATGGCTTTGGCTTGCCGCCGTTGTAATTTACGGGCAGAATGCACCAATGTAGTGTTTGGCGAGGGAAATCCAACTGCCGGGCTGATGTTGATCGGTGAGGGGCCGGGGGCTGAAGAAGACCGGTTAGGCAAGCCTTTTGCCGGTAAGGCAGGGCAGCTTTTAGATCAGATCCTGGGGGCTGTTGACCTGGATAGGTATGAGCATACCTATATTGCTAACGTGGTAAAATGCCGGCCGCCTGGAAACAGGGTGCCACGTCCGGAAGAAGCCAGGCGGTGTCTGCCATGGTTGTACAGACAGATTGAATTGCTTTCCCCGGCATTAATTGTATTGCTGGGAAGCACTGCTCTGCAAAACCTGGTTGATCCCCAGGCCAGGATTACCAAAATGAGGGGACAATGGCTGCATAGCAAAAGCGGTATAAAAATAATGCCTACCTATCACCCGGCTGCATTGCTGCGGGATCCCGGCAAAAAACGCCCGGTCTGGGAAGATTTCCAAATGATCAGGGATGAATATCTAAAAATTAATAACCGGTAAAAAAGCTTGAAATGACCCCAATATTAGCGGGCAGGTTGAATTACATTTTACGTTTCTTACGCCGGGGCCATTCCCCGGCATTATAATATGCTTGTGTAACGCCAAACTGTCTGTAGTTTCCTGCTGTGTGACCACCCATTTTTAACCTGTGCACAGGGGTTCTTTTTTTCTGTTATCCGCACCGGGGCTAACTTCCTCTTGACAGCAAAATTGTGTTGGTTCCGGCCAGGCACACATACCTTCCTTTTTGGCCTGCTCCAGCAAGGCCATGTAGCGCCTCTCCGTGGAATTGATCCTGTAAATTACATAACCATCCAAATCACTGTCAGCATAATTAATCTCTTTTAAGGCTTGTTGCCAGTCACGCCGGGCACAATTAACTTCCTTAACCAGATCCGGTATGGTTTGATCATCAGTTGTTTCCTTGATTTTGAATATTTCAGCCAGTGTCAGGGATTTGATAGTGGACATGATACTCATAAATATCACCTCGCCACTATTATAGATACTCCATTTGGAAAATAGAAGGGTATTTTACATAATGTTGCAAAGGATGTCAGGTTTTTCGTTCGACCTTTTCCTCAATATTTGGCCAATCTTTTAGGCATAATAAAGTAAGACTAATGAATGGGGTTGAAAATCTTGAATAAAATAAGCAGGGTTGGCCGGGTTTATTCATTAATATTACTACTGTCAATTGTTAGTGTTTCTTTCTTATATGGCTGTGGCGGTAAGGTCCAGCCTCAGAAAAAATTAATAAATAACAGAAACCAGGGTGTTAAAATAGCGGTTAGTTTTGCTGATATGGAGAGGGACGGCAACATGGTTATAAAAAATACCATGACAGCCAGGCAAAAGGGTAGCCAGGGGCAACAAAAAGAACAGCAGGGGCAGCAACAGGAAGGCTCCCAGGAACAACAACAAAACGAACAACAAAACGAAGAGCAAGATGAGCAACAGGATAAACAGGGTGAACAACAAGATGAACAACAAAATGAACAGCAGGAAGGACAACAGGGTGGGCCCCAGGGCGGGCAGGAAAGGGTCAGTATTACCTGGCTGGATGCCAAAAATGATCCTGACCGGCAGGAAAAAGATATTGATCAGCTTGTAAACCAGGATGTAAAGGCAGTTGTCCTGCAGCCGGTGGATCCTACTGCAGGTGCTGAGATAGCCCGTAAGCTAGCCCAGGCGAATATAAAGGTTATCGCTTTGGAAGCACTACCGGTTGATGCCCCTATTGACGGTTATATAGCAAGCGATCATGATCGGGCAGGGAAGTTGTTAGCCCGCTTTCTACTTGAGGCAGCCCAGGAAAATGGGCCTATTCTGAAAACAGTGTTACTGAAGGGCGATAAAGATGACCAGGTTTCAACAGATATTGCCAAGTCTTTGCTGCAGAACCTGGAAGGTCAGTCCGGGGTACAGATTGTGCAGGCCAAGGATCATCCTGAGGGAGACCCGCAGATGGTGACTGCAACATTGGAACAGGTTTTGACCTCAACCGGTAACGGAGTGGATGCCGTTGTTGCTACAGACAGCCGCATGGCTGCTGCTGCAGCCGATTTGTTAAAGAAGCGGGGGTTAAGTGATCAGGTGGTAACTATAGGGGTCGGTGCAGATCAAAAGGCATCCCAGGCTCTGGTGAAAGGGGATCATGACGCTGAGATTGATGTTATGCCTGAACTGATGGCGCAACATATTTATGATGCGGCAGTGAATCTGGCTACTACCGGACACTGGCAGAATGACAGCCGGGTTGAGAACGGGGATTTTGACGTCCCGGCCAAGATAACACCGGTGCGTTTGATTACCCAAAGTGAGTCCTATTTATTGGAACAACGCTGGGCTATGTCCCGGGAAGAGGATCAGGGCCGGGAAGAGGATCAGGGCCAGGAAGAGGATCAGTCAGAGGACCAACAAGATGACCAGAATGGTCAATCGGGTCAGCAGAGCCAGGGTGATAACGGCGGAGAGAACCAGGGCCAAAAAACCACGCTAAAAATCACTACCCAGGAAGGTAAGACGGTAGAGGTGCAGATAGATGGTGAAATTAAGAAAATTGAAACAAGTGCCCAGGGCGAAGCAGGGGAAGAGGAAGGCGGAGGTGATCAGGGCGGTGGCGGGGAAGGCTAGTTTTCCTACTGTTATTTCAACCGCAGGGGGCAATCAAAACCCTGCGGTTTTTACTACTACTGGATATAGCTTCATCATTTAACTGATAATAGAACATACTTTTGGGGGATAACCTCTTATGGTATACTAAGTATATAAAGAAACTAGAGGATGAAGTCTATGCGACAATTCAAGATAGAGTCTGAGTACATTCCCAAGGGGGATCAGCCTGAGGCTATCACCGCCCTGGCAGAAGGATTAAAAAATGGTCGGCCCGGACAGGTTTTACTGGGTGCAACCGGTACTGGTAAAACCTTTACTATGGCTCACGTGATCCAGGCAGTCCAGCGACCAACACTGGTGCTGGCACCAAATAAAACCCTGGCAGCCCAGTTGTGCAGTGAATTAAAGGAGTTTTTCCCTAACAATTCTGTTGAATATTTTGTTAGCTATTATGATTACTACCAACCGGAGGCTTATATTCCACGTACCGACACATATATTGAAAAGGATTCTGCCATAAATGATGAGATTGATAAATTGCGCCACTCGGCCACCTGTGCCCTTTTCGAACGCAGGGATGTAATCATTGTGGCCAGTGTTTCCTGCATTTACGGGCTTGGGGATCCGGAACAGTATAGGACACTGGTTCTCTCTTTGCGCCGGGGGGAAAACTATGATCGTGATACGGTACTGCGCAAGCTGGTGAGTATCCAGTATGAACGTAATGACGTTAATTTCATCCGTGGCAAATTTCGGGTGAGAGGCGATGTGCTGGAAATTTTCCCGGCTTCAGCCTCAGAAAAAGCGATCAGGGTGGATTTTTATGGTGATGAGGTTGAAAGGATGCAGGAATTTGATGTGCTCACAGGGGAAATTCTGGGGGAACGCAGCCATATTTCTGTTTTCCCGGCCAGTCACTATGCTACTTCCGGGGAAATAATGGAACGGGCGATAACAACCATTGAGGCCGAGCTCCAGGAGCGGTTGGCTGAACTGCTGGGCAAGGGGAGATTGCTGGAGGCCCAGCGCCTGGAACAAAGGACTAATTTTGACCTGGAAATGATGCGGGAGATGGGTTTTTGCAGCGGCATTGAAAATTATTCGCGACATTTGACCAACAGGGCACCGGGACAACCCCCCTATACCCTGCTGGACTATTTCCCGAAAGATTTTGTCATGTTCATTGATGAATCCCATGTGGCTGTACCCCAGGTAGGCGCCATGTATGCAGGTGACCGTTCCCGAAAGGAGACACTGGTGGGACATGGTTTCAGGCTGCCGTCGGCATTTGATAACCGGCCGCTGACCTTTGGAGAGTTTAGACAGCGCCTGAACCAGGTCATTTATTTGTCAGCCACGCCCGGGCCTTATGAATTAGAGAACTGCACCCGGGTGGTAGAGCAAATTATCCGGCCTACAGGGCTGGTTGATCCGGAAATTTTTGTGCGTCCTTCCCAGGGTCAAATTGACGACCTATTGAGTGAAATACGCCTGCGGGTGGGACGTAAAGAAAGGGTCCTGGTGACCACACTAACTAAAAAAATGGCCGAGGATCTTACAGATTACCTGCGTGAGGTAGACATCAAGGTACGCTACCTGCATTCCGATATTAAAACTATTGAAAGAATGGAAATTTTGCGGGATTTGAGGCTCGGTGTGTTTGATGTATTGGTGGGTATCAACCTGCTGCGGGAGGGTCTGGATCTGCCTGAAGTAAGCCTGGTGGCAATTTTGGATGCGGATAAAGAGGGCTACCTCCGTTCGGAGCGTTCATTAATTCAAACCATTGGTCGGGCAGCCCGCAACGTTGAGGGTAAGGTTATTATGTATGCAGATAGAATAACAGGCTCCATGGATAGGGCTATATCGGAGACAAACCGCAGGCGGGAGGTGCAGCAGGCTTACAACAGCCGGCATGGTATCACACCAGAAACTGTCCGCAAATCGGTGCGTGACGTAATTGAAGCTACGCGGGTGGCAGAACCGGGCGTTGTGTATAAGGCAGCACCCCATAGCGGCAAAAAAATGACCAAGTCTCAGCTGAAAAAGACTATTGCCGTTCTAGAAAAAGAAATGCGGGAGTCTGCCCACCAGTTGGCCTTTGAACGGGCTGCACAGATTAGGGACATGATCATTGAATTGCGCCTGCAGTTGCGAGGGGAAAAGGGTATCGGCCCTGCCGTACCCGATGCAGTGTCGGGAGGGCAGGTCTGACCGGCCTCAACCGGGATAAATTACAAGACTATACCAGGACGACTGTGGACAGATCATGTGTGCTGGAATATAAAGCAACAAGGCTATAATAGCAGGATGATGGGATCTAGATATAAAAAATCTTTATGTCAAGGGAGTTTCTCCCTTGACATAGTTCACTAAGGGAGCAGCTTATGATGGACAGAATTCTGGTTAAGGGTGCCCGTGCCCATAACCTAAAAAATATAGATGTGGAGATTCCCCGGGGTAAATTTGTGGTGGTTACGGGACTATCAGGTTCAGGAAAATCTTCTTTAGCTTTTGATACCATTTATGCCGAGGGCCAGCGCCGGTATGTGGAATCACTTTCCGCATATGCCCGCCAGTTTCTAGGGCAAATGGACAAGCCGGATGTGGATTATATTGAAGGCCTTTCCCCGGCCATTTCCATAGATCAAAAGGCTACCAGCCATAACCCCCGCTCCACTGTAGGGACTGTTACTGAAATATATGACTACCTGCGGTTGCTATTCGCCAGGGCAGGAAGGCCCCATTGCCCCCGCTGCGGGCGGCCCATCACCAGTCAGGCGGTGGAGCAAATGGTGGATCAGCTAATGTCTTTACCCGAAGGGACAAGGATGCAAATTCTTGCGCCTGTAGTGCGGGGTAAAAAAGGTGAACACGTCAGAATTTTTGAGGATATCCGCCGTAGTGGTTTTATTAGATTCAGGGTAGACGGCATAGTGTTGGACGCGTCTGAAGGTATCAAGCTGGATAAAAATAAAAAACACACCATCGAAATAGTGGTGGATCGTGTAATTATACGCCCGGGAACCGAAAGAAGATTGGCCGATTCCCTGGAAACAGCATTAAAACAGGGTGGGGGCCTGGTAACAGCAGCCATAGGCGAAGATAAAGAAATTGTCTTCAGTGAAAATTTTGCTTGTGTAGATTGCGGGATCAGCATTGCTGAGATTTCCCCACGCCTTTTTTCATTTAATACTCCTTATGGTGCCTGCCCCGAATGTACGGGACTGGGGTTCAAAAGAGAAATCGACCCTGATTTGGTAATCCCCGATAGAAGCAAATCAATAGCCCAGGGTGCTATCGAGGGGTGGTTTAAGGGGGGATATTACTATCAATTTCTGGAGGGGCTGGCCGGGCATTATGGTTTCGGCATGGATACGCCATTTAACGATCTTAGCCCGGAGCAGCAGGATGTGATCTTGTATGGCACCCGTGGGCGGCGTTTTGATTTTATCCTGAAAAATGATTATTATGGGCGCAGGCATGAGATGCATGCACCCTTTGAAGGGGTAATCAATAACCTGGCCAGGCGTTACCGGGAAACAAGCTCTGAACGCCAGCGTGGTGAAATTGAGCAGTATATGAGCAGCCGGGTATGTCCCTCCTGCCGGGGGGCCAGGCTCAAACCGGAAGCCCTGGCGGTAAAGGTGGGTGGATTGTCCATATCGGAAGTTAGCAACTTTTCTGTGCTGGAAGCACAGGGTTTCTTTAATGACCTGGGGTTAACGGGCCGTGAGCAAATTATAGCCAGGCAGATTTTAAAGGAAATTAATGAACGTCTGGGTTTTCTGGTCAATGTTGGTTTAGATTATCTTACCCTGGACAGGAGTGCTGGTACCCTGGCCGGTGGTGAGGCCCAGCGAATTAGGCTGGCTACCCAGATTGGATCCGGCCTGATGGGTGTGCTATATGTACTCGATGAGCCCAGTATCGGTTTGCATCAGCGTGACAATCAACGTCTGCTCAAAACCCTGGAGCGCCTGCGCGATCTGGGAAATACATTAATCGTAGTTGAACATGATCAGGATACCATGCTGGCGGCCGATCACATAATCGATATCGGTCCTGGTGCGGGAGAGCATGGTGGCCGGGTGGTAGCCACAGGTTCCTTTGATTGTATTGCCCAAAATCCGGATTCGATTACGGGAAAGTACCTGAGTGGTAAATTGTCCATAGCCGTGCCGGGGCGCCGCCGTCCATTAAATAACAGGGCCGTGGAAGTTTTGGGTGCGGCAGAAAATAATTTGAAGAATATTGATGTTAAATTTCCCCTGGGTGTATTTATCTGCGTTACCGGGGTGTCCGGTTCGGGTAAAAGCACCCTGGTTAATGATATTCTATACCGCAAGCTGGCCCAAGAACTGCACCGAGCGAAAACCCGCCCGGGCAAAAACAAAGGTGTACGTGGTCTCGAACATCTAGATAAGGTAATTAATGTTGATCAATCTCCCATCGGCCGCACGCCGCGTTCTAACCCGGCTACCTACACGGGGGTATTTAATGATATCCGGGACTTGTATGCACAAACGCCGGAATCCAAGATGCGCGGCTATAAACCCGGGCGCTTTAGCTTCAACGTCAAAGGGGGGCGCTGTGAGTCATGCCGCGGGGATGGTATTATTAAAATAGAGATGCATTTTCTGCCGGATGTCTATGTTCCTTGTGAGGTGTGCAAGGGTTTGCGCTACAACAGGGAGACGCTGCAGATCAAGTACAAGGGAAAAAACATCGCCGATGTATTGGGAATGACTGTGGATCAGGCGGCAGATTTTTTCCATCCAATACCCAGGATCCACCGCAAGCTAAAGACATTGCAAGATGTAGGCCTGGGATATATCCGTCTGGGACAACCGGCGCCAACCTTGTCCGGTGGTGAGGCCCAGCGGGTAAAGCTTTCTACTGAGTTATCCAGAAGATCCAATGGTAAGACATTTTACATTCTTGATGAACCAACTACCGGACTGCACATGGCCGATATTGACCGGCTGCTTAAGGTTTTACACCGGTTGGTTGAAGCAGGTGACACTGTGTTGGTAATTGAACATAATCTGGATGTAATCAAAACTGCCGACCAGATTATTGACCTGGGCCCGGAGGGAGGAAATAATGGCGGGCGGGTGCTGGCTACCGGTACCCCAGAGGAAATAGCCGCAGTATCAGGTTCCTATACCGGTATGTTTTTACAAAAGGTACTATAAATTTTTTTAAATCTTGAAAGTGGTGCTTTCCATTGCAGTTGGAAGAAAAGTTAAAACTCCTGCCGACCAGGCCGGGGGTTTACCTTTATCGGGATAAAGAGGGTAAGGTAATCTATGTTGGTAAAGCTCTTTCACTGAAGAGCAGGGTCCGCTCTTATTTTCAGCCGGGTGCCCAGCAACCGGCGAAAACGAAGGTGATGCTGGGGAAGGTGGCCGACCTTGATACCATTGTGACCGATTCGGAAGTCGAGGCGCTAATCCTGGAGCAGAATCTGATCAAGGAATACCGGCCCCGTTACAATGTCATGTACAAGGATGATAAGAGCTATCCCTACCTGAAGGTAACGTTGGCCGATGATTTCCCGCGGGTGATGATTACACGCCGCCGGGTTAAGGATGGATCCAGGTATTTTGGCCCCTACACCAGGGTAGGGGCCATAAATGAAACCCTGCGACTTTTAAAAAAAATTTTTGCCTTCCGCTCCTGTAAACAAAAAACGCTGCCCGCCAGGGAAAGACCATGCCTGAATTATCACATCAAACGCTGTCTCGGTCCCTGTGTTGGGCAGGTTGATCGGGACAGGTATCGTGAAATGATTAATGAAATGTGCCTTTTTTTAGAAGGAAGACAGGATGATCTGATCAAACGGCTGGCTGCGCGGATGGAAAAGGCTGCGGCTGACCTGGACTTTGAACTTGCAGCTCGCCTGCGGGATCAATTGCGGGCTTTGCGAGATGTGGTTGAACGACAAAAAATTATTGCCAGTGGTTTTGAGGATCAGGACATGATAGCTGCCGCCGGGGCAGGCGATCAGGATGAAGCCTGTGTGATGGTGTTTTTTGTGCGGGGCGGCAAACTTATTGGCAGAGAGCATTTTATACTGCAGGGGGTGGAAAGCCTGTGCCATGAGGAGGTAATTACCTCATTTCTTAAGCAATATTACACAGATGTGGATTTTGTACCCAAAGAGGTGCTTCTGGCCGCTGGGGTAAAAGAAGAACAGGCTGTAATTGAACGGTGGCTAACAGGGAAAAAGGGCTCCAAAGTGGTTTTGAAGGTGCCCCAACGGGGTGATAAAAAAAAGCTGGTTGATATGGTTATGGACAATGCCCGGCTAACCCTGGAACAGCACCTGACGAAAAAGTCACTGCGCCGGGAGGACACTGCTGAAGCCCTGGCCGGACTGGCCCAAGAATTGGGGTTGGCGGCGCCACCCCGCCGCATGGAGTGCTATGATGTATCCAACACCCAGGGGACCAATAGCGTTGCTTCTATGGTGGTCTTTGTCGATGGCAAGCCTGCAAATCAACAATACCGCCGTTTTAAGATCCGCACTGTTAATGGGCCTGATGATTTTGCTTCCATTCAGGAAACCCTGGGCAGGCGTTTTAAAAGGGCAGCCGAGGAGCAAAAGCTGCTGGATGCCGGTTTGATTTCCAGCCGGGAGGCCAAATTTTTTACACTACCTGACCTGGTAATAGTAGACGGGGGCAAGGGGCAGCTGTCTGCGGCCCGATATGTGATGAGGGAACTGGGGTTTTCCCATATACCAGCTTTTGGTATTGCTGAAAAGGAGGAACACATATTTGCGGAGGATTGCCCGGATCCCATTGTGATTAATAAGAACTCCCCTGCCCTGCGTTTGCTGCAGCGCTTGCGGGATGAAGCCCACCGTTTTGCCTTATCTTACCACCGCGTTATCAGGGGCAAGGCTGGTATGAAGTCTTTGTTGGATGAGGTGGAGGGCATTGGCCAGGTGCGTCGTCGGGCCCTGCTAAAGGCTTTCGGTTCCCTGCGGGAAATTGAAAAAGCCACCCCGGAACAGCTATCTGCGGTGAAAGGGATGACCAAAAAGTCTGCTCAAGCGGTGTATGAGTTCTTTCGCAGATAAATGGGGCCGGCTCCGGGGCTGTTCTTTTCACCCGGTTTTTTAATATACTGGAGTCAGGATTAAAAAGAGTCTAAACTGCAAAAGTCTGGTATAATAATTCAGGTTTTATAGATTTTTAGCCAGAGCATCCTTTTGTTACAGTGTGTATTGGAGGTAAAAATGCATCATGAAAAATTTTTTGGGGGAGGGTCCTGGTAGTGTCCCCGGAGAACTTGGGGAGGAGCCCACTTCACACAAGGTTAAACTAGTGGCCGTAGATCTGGACGATACATTGCTATCTAAGGATTTGGAGGTTACCGATAGGGTCAAGGCTGCTGTGGCTGCCGTAAGGGCAGCAGGTATTTATTTTACTGTGGCCACCGGGCGTATGTATCAATCGGCGGCCCGGATTGCCCGATCACTTGATGTGGATATACCACTGATTACCTACCAGGGGGCCCTGGTTAAAAACTCCCTTTCCGGTGAGGTGCTGGTAGACAAGCCTCTACCGTTAGTATATGCCCGGCAGGTTATTGCCCGGGTTCATCAATATGGCTACCACCTTAACGGTTACCTGGATGATCGTTTGCTGATGGAACATGATAGTGAGGAGGGGTGTCACTATGCAGCTATAGCTGGGGTGGAGGTGGAAATGGTAGGAAATTTGCTTGAATACCTGGATCGTGATCCGACAAAGGTTATAGCTATAGCGGAAGAACCGTTGATTGACCGGTTAAAGGATGAATTGACCCCCCTCTATGCAGGAAAAATTGCCATTAGTAAATCCAAACCATACTTTCTTGAATTTGCCCATAGGGACGCTACTAAGGGTCAGGCCCTGGCTTTTCTGGCCTCCTATTTGGGCATAAAACAGGAAGAAATCATGGCGGTAGGGGATGGATATAACGATCTGGACATGTTGAACTACGCCGGGTTAGGTGTGGTGGTGGCCAATGCCAGGGAAGAAATTAAGCGGTGTGCTGATTATGTGACAATGGCCCCCTATGGTGATGGTGTGGTGGAAGCACTAGAAAAATTTGTCCCTGTTGGGAATTAGTAACCCCTACAGCCTGTATTCCAGAATAAATTGACAGACCTCGGATCATTCTAGTGTTAATGGGAAGGGGTGGTCATAAAATGTATTTCTTCGGTAAAAATGACTGGCGTACCTTTGAACAAGGGACCCAAAAAGAATGGTTGGTCACCAACGGCATCGGGGGTTATGCATCAGGGACTATTATTAACGCCAATACAAGTAAATATCACGGTTTATTAATCGCTTCTCAAAAACCTCCTGGTAGGCGCATTGTATTACTGAGCAAGATGGATGAGCGCTTTTCTTGTGAGCCCTGCACCTATAATTTTGCGGCCAACCAGCATGCATCCGGTTTTACCCAGCATGGTTTTATTCACCTTCAGCAGGTAAAAATAAATCCGTTTCCTACCTTTGTATATAGTTTTGGTGATAACTTCCTGGAAAAAACTATTTTTATGGTGCATGGGGCCAACACCACAGTAATATTATACCGGGTGCTAAACGGTTCCCTGCCTGCCGTGCTCAGGCTAACCCCGATGGTAAACTGTCGTGGGCACCATCATATTACCCGGCAGGGAGAAATCGACTTCAGCCAATCTATTATTGGTAGTTCCGTTTCAATTAAAGGAAGGGATGGTCTTCCCTGGTTAAGGCTGTCCTGTGATGCCGGGAGTTACACTAAAGATGGGAAATGGTACAACGATCTGGTATATGCGGTGGAGGAAGAAAGGGGTGGAAATCCCTATGAGGATCTATATGTACCGGGATATTTTGAGGTGCCCCTCTCCCCGGAAGAAAACAAAACGTTTACTATAATCGCTACCACCGGAGATGCAGTTAGTGCTAACGGTATGGATTTGCTTAAAAATGAACAAGAACGGATTTGCCGGGTTGTTGATCAAGCGGGCAGCGAGGATTATTTTATACGGTGTTTAGCATGTGCAGCAGATGCCTTTATTGTACAGCGGTCTTCAACAGGCAAGAAGACCATTATAGCAGGCTATCCCTGGTTTGCTGACTGGGGCCGGGACACCATGATATCTTTGCCCGGGCTGACTCTGGTTACCAAGAGGTTCCGGGAGGCGAAGGAAATCCTGCAAACCTTTGTGCATCACTGTCGCCATGGGCTTATGCCCAATGCCTTCTTTGACGGCCGAAACGAACCGGTATTTAATACAGTAGATGCTTCCCTCTGGTTTGTCAATGCTGTCTATAAATATCTCTTGTATACAGCCGACCTCGATTTTGTCAGGGAATGTCTTTTCCCGGCAGTAAAAGAGATTATCCAATGGTATATGACCGGCACTGAATATAATATTGCTATGGATGAAGATGGTTTGTTGCAGGCCGGGTCGCCCCATGTCCAGCTTACCTGGATGGATGCCAAGGTAGACGATTGGGTGGTAACACCCCGGCACGGCAAGGCTGTGGAAATAAACGCCCTTTGGTATAATTCCTTGATGATACACAACACTGTTTCTAAGCTGCTGGGGGAAAAACCCGAATATGCAGCATTACCGGAGAAGATTAGAAAAGCTTTTCAGCAAAAATTTTGGAACGAAAAAGGTGGCTACCTCAATGATGTGGTTTCTATTGACGGAGTTGACAAAAGTGTCAGGCCCAATCAGTTGTTGGCGGCAAGCCTTCCATACAGTATGCTAACCATCAAACAGATGAGGAGTGTTGTGCAAAAGGTCTGGTCGGAACTCTATGTAACCTATGGTATTCGTAGTTTGTCGCCATGGGATCCGGCATATGTGGGAATCTATAGGGGGGATCGTGTTAAAAGGGATGGGGCTTACCACCAGGGGACAGCATGGAGCTGGTTAATTGGCCCCTTTATTACCGCCTACCGCCGGGCCAACCATTACAATAAGGCCAGTCGCGAACAAGCCCAGCTATTTATTTCACCCTTTTGGGATCATTTGCATGATCATGGTGTGGGCTATATTTCGGAAATATTTGACGGGGATGAACCGGCTGTGCCCAGGGGTACCATAGCCCAGGCCTGGAGTGTGGCTGAGGTATTGCGGGCTTATATTGAGGATGTTCTGGAAATTGAGCCGCCTGCGGCAAAAAAAATTAAGGATTTGGAGGAGAGTTTTTTATATGGTGGTGCAACAATTTGATCTGAATAACCTTGAAGGTTTATGCCGTTTGGATTCCACCGGCATGATCGATGCTCTAGCCGGGTTACCGGCCCAGTGTCTTTTGGCTGTTAGGGATATTTGCGGCAGTGTTGAATTGCCTTCAATTGAAGCTATCTCCAATATTGTGGTCACTGGTTTAGGTGGTTCGGCTATAGGTGGGGATTTGCTGAGGGTTTATACAGCCGACAAGATACAGGTGCCGATTACTGTAAACAGAGACTATTCCCTTCCCGGATTTGTGGGGCCGGACACTCTGGTATTTGCGGTAAGTTACTCCGGCAATACTGAGGAAACCTTGAGCGCTTACAAGGAAGCACGAACCAGAGGTGCTTCTGTTATTGCTATAACCACCGGAGGGGAATTGGCCGGGATGGTAGAAAAGGACGGTGTTCCCCTTGTGCGAATACCCACCGGTTGTGCCCCCAGAGCAGCTACCGGCTATTTATTTATTCCCACCCTTGTGATCTTGCAGCGGCTGGGTATGCTGCCGGACATGACTGAGGAGACAACTGCTATGGCCGGATTTATAAAGGAATTGCAGAAAAAAATTGGGCCTGAATCGCCCCGGGAGAAGAATATTGCCAAACAGCTGGCCCATAAATTTTATAAAAAACTACCCGTTATTTGGGGTGTGACCGGTACCACTGAGGTGGTGGCCCAGAGGTGGAAAGGACAGATCAATGAAAACGCCAAGGCACCAGCTTATTGGAACGTGTTCCCGGAACTGAACCATAATGAAATAGTTGGTTTTGAATACCCCCTTGAAGTCCTGAACAAGATTCATCTGGTTATCCTCAGGGATGAGCAGGACCATCCACGGATACAAAAACGTATCGAAGTTACAAAGGATATAATAAAAGACTCTATAGACGGTATTACTGAGATCTGGTCCTCTGGTGAGGGGGATCTGGCCAGGTTGTTTTCCCTTGTGTACACGGGGGACTATACCAGTCTGTATCTGGCAGCGTTATATGGCATCGATCCGGGACCAGTCAAGGCTATTGACTTTCTCAAATGGGAGTTAGCGGCGGAGTGAAGCTTTTTGCGGACTACCACACCCATACAAAATACAGTGACGGCCGGGGGACCCCGGCCCAAAACATAGATGCAGCCAATAAGCGGGGTCTGAAAGAGATTGCTCTAACCGATCATGGCCCAAGTAGCATCGGTATCGGTGTGGCTGGGCCGGAAACATTCGTCACCATCAAGGAGGAAGCCTTAGCCCTAGCCCCCTTATTTCCGGATATTAAGGTGTTGGTGGGAGCGGAGGCAGCAGTGATTAGCAGGGACGGCCGTATTGATCTGCCTGGAGAAATAATTAAGCAGCTGGACCTTTTGATTGTTGGCCACCACCCCTACTATGTGCCTGAGAACCTAAGGGAAGCCTTGCTCTACACACTGCCAAACCTTGGCCTGAGGTTCAGTAGGAATCTGCGAGAAAAAATGCGTAATGCCAACACCAAGGCCATAATCGAGACTATTCATATCTACCCTGTTGACATCATTAGCCATCCTGATTTAATGTTGCCTGTGGATATAAACGAACTTGCCCGGGCCTGCGCTAAAATGGAAACTGCCCTTGAGATTAACACCGGCCATAACTATAATAAAGAAGAAATAGTACATTCTGCTGCCCGGTGGGGAGCAAAGCTGGTTATAAACAGCGATGCTCATTCCCCGGAAAATGTGGGAGAGTTTACTTCTGGGCAGGCTCTAGTGAAAAGGTTGCGTTTCCCGGTAGAGATGATTATAAATGCACTTTAGGTAAATTATACCTTAATATGGTGAGGTTTTAAATTTATAATGGAGGGTTGCCATGACTGCACCAAAACTTGTTGTTGTTACCGGTCTTTCCGGGGCGGGCAAAACCCAGGCCCTCCACAGTTTGGAGGACCTGGGTTACTATTGCATTGACAACCTGCCTCCGGCCCTAATTCTTAAGTTTGCTGACTTATGCGCACAGGCGGCTAATAAGATTAATAAAATAGCATTGGGTGTAGATATTAGGGGAGGGGAGTTTTTTAACGCCCTTTTTGAGGTCCTATATGATCTCAATAACCGGGGTATTCACTACGAAATTCTCTTCTTGGAAGCCTCCGATGAAACCCTGGTGAGACGCTTTAAGGAATCCAGGCGTCGACACCCACTTAGCACCTATGGGGAGGTATTGGAGGTTATCTGCAAGGAGCGCAGTTTATTACAAGAATTACGAGGCCGTGCAAATAAAATAATAGACACCTCGGGCCTGGTGCCAAAACAGCTGAAGGATGAAATTGCGGCAATTTTCGCTGATCAAACCGGTCATCCCGGCTTGCACGTGACGGTTGTGTCCTTTGGTTTTAAATATGGCATACCGCTGGACTCTGATCTGGTTATTGATGTACGTTTTCTTTCTAACCCGCACTACCAGCCGGAACTAAGCAGTTTAACCGGCAACGATAGGGCTGTTTTAGACTATGTTTTCAAATCTCCGGTAACAGAAAAATTCATGAACAAATTTATAGATTTTGTTGAATTTCTAATCCCCGAATACATTAACGAAGGTAAAACAACCCTGGCAATTGCCATTGGCTGTACAGGAGGCAGGCATAGGTCAGTAGCCCTGGCCAATAGGCTTGGCGATGTCCTGGGCAATAAAAAATACCGGGTAACAGTGCGACACAGAGATATAAACAGGCCATAAAAATATTTTGTTTTGGTTAACTTGCTGATTGCTGATAAATTAGATTTAGGGGCTAAAAAATGGTCGTGCTTAAATGGTTGTACCCTGGGATGAAAATAAAACGATGGTTGTTTCTTGCCCTGGCTAGTTTCTTAATAGCCTTGCTCGGTGTTGATCTTTCAATGAAGGGCAGGCTATTGGGGGATTTCGCCCATGCACTCCATCATTGGGAGAATATTTTTTTAGGTGACGGGTATAGCAAACCGATAGGTATTATTATTGTTATAGCCGGTTTGGGCACTATGGTTCTCAGTATTCTAAAGGCATTTCATTCCATAGCGGGCGCGCTTGCTCCGGGTGAGGAAAACCAGGCGGCGGCTATAATTTACGCCAGGCAAAGTTTGAAACGGGGCCCAAAAATTGTGGTTATCGGCGGTGGGACAGGATTATCCGTATTGCTGCGTGGTTTAAAAAAATATACCAGCAATCTGACTGCTATTGTGACTGTGGCTGATGATGGCGGTAGTTCCGGACGCCTGAGGGGTGAGTTGGGAATATTACCACCGGGGGATATTAGGAATTGCCTGGTTGCCCTGGCTGATAAAGAGCCACTAATGGAGGAGTTGCTGCAATACCGTTTTTCCAATGGCGGGCTGGCGGGGCATAGTATGGGCAACTTGTTGCTGGCTGCCCTGGCTGATATAACCGGCAGGTTTGATCTGGCGGTGAGAAATTTGAGCAAAGTCCTGGCTATTCGTGGTCAGGTATTGCCGGCAACTCTTTCTGATGTGACCCTATATGCTGAGCTAACGGACGGCAGGGTGGTAAAAGGCGAGTCCAAAATACCCCTTGCCAATGGTGTTATCAAAAGGGTTTATCTCAAGCCGTCCCGCTGTTTACCGCTGGCAGGGGCGCTGGCGGCTATTGCGGAGGCCGATGCTGTTGTGCTGGGGCCGGGCAGCCTTTATACCAGCATAATTCCTAACCTGTTGGTAAAAGGCATGCCGGAGGCGTTGGCCAGGGCACAGGCTACCAAGATTTATGTGTGTAATGTGATGACCCAACCGGGTGAGACTGTCGGCTACACTGCATCCGCCCATCTGCAGGCGATCATCAACCACACCGGTAAATTATTAGATTATGTAATCCTGAACAACGGAGAGATACTACCAAGGCTTTTATTCCGTTACCGGCATGAGGGGGCTGAACCGGTCAGAGCAGATATCAATGAGATAAAAAGGCTGGGTGTCAAGGTCGTTAGTAGGGATTTCATCTATAAAACAGATGTTGTTCGGCATCACCCCGATAGGCTGGCAGGGGCCATATTGGAGCTTGTTAACCCCGAAAAGGTGTTGCAATGAGAAAAAAGGTATTTAAGGGGGCTCTATTGGTAAGTTAACATTATTGTAGGCCTGTTTTTATTTTTTGATAATATTGTCTTGGTTTGCTAGACCAAATACAGCACCTCATAGTGAGGTGTTTTTTTGTGATATAATATAACCAAAAATGAAAGAGGGGTAATGGTTTTGTCTTTTTCGACAGTAACCAAAAACGAATTAGCCCGTATTTTGGGCCGGCGTCCCTGCTGTCGTCTAGCTGAGCTATCTGCCCTAATCAAAATGAACGGTAGTGTCCAGATTAGCAGCGGCCAACGTTTCTTTTTACATGTTAGGACGGAAAACGCAGCTGTTGCTAGAAAAATATTAACGCTTGTAAAGGATCTTTTCGGCTTGCAGACAGAGGTATTGGTGCAGAGAAAAAAACGATTGAAAAAAAACTATATCTATCTGATTCGTGTTCCCTTAAGGCAGGGGGGAAGTGACATTCTCCACAGGCTGGGCATGCTGGATGAATCAGGTTTTTTAAGGGATATAGCGCCCCGCAACCTTTTGCGCCGTGAATGCTGCCGGCGTGCCTACCTGCGGGGTGTTTTTCTCGCTGGGGGTTCTGTTAACAGGCCTGAAGGGAATTACCACCTGGAGATTATCACTGACAACAAAATATTTGCAGAGGCGATTGGCAGGCTCATGAATAAAAGCCACCTGATTACCAAGGTTACCCGGCGCAAGAACTGGAATGTTGTATATCTAAAAGAGAGTGATCATATAGTCAGGTTTTTGAATATTATCGGCGCCCACTCAGCCCTGCTCAACTTTGAAAGTGCCCGGATTTATAAGGATGTGCGAAACAATGTCAACCGCCTGGTCAATTGTGAGACGGCAAATCTCAATAAAACAGTGAATGCTTCCATTCGGCAAATAGAAGATATTAATCTTATTAGTGACACCCTGGGGTTGGGAAAGATACCTGAACCCTTGAGGGAAATTGCGGAGTTGCGGTTGAAGTACCCCGGTGTGTGTCTGGCTGAGCTGGGGAAATTAATGCAGTCACCCCTTGGTAAGTCGGGGGTCAACCACCGCCTGAGAAAAATCGCGGAGATCGCCAAAAAAATACGGGACAGCAAAACATGACTTTGTTTCAAGGGTATGGGTGTACTGCACACAAAAAGGCAGGATGTGTTACAGGCATCTTGTTATGATTCAGGTTTTGGGGCAGGAAAACGCCCTTTTTTCGGAGAACTAATTACAACATGAACCGCCATTTTTTTTGAGGAGTGAGTTCGCAGTGAAAATGGGCTATGAGCTGAATATAGCGCAAACACAAAGATTGATTATGACCCCGGAGTTACGTCAGGCGATAGCAGTACTACAGCTCTCCTCACTTGAACTTGCCGGATACATTGAACAACAGCTCCAGGAGAACCCCCTTTTGGAACTGGATAATGATGATCGGGAAAAAGGTCTTGAGTCCATGGACAAGGACAAGGGGGATGGGGCAGAGGATAAGAAGGAATACGACCTGGACTGGGAGTTGTATTTTCAGGATAGCAGTGATCTGGGCCTGGATCGGCAGGGAGGAAAATGGGAACAAAAAGAGTACAATTATGAAAATTTTATATCCCGTATTCCCACATTCACCGAATACCTGCATTCACAGCTCCGTTTAAATCCATGTACGAACAGAGAACGTTTAATTGCTGAGTATCTAATCGGCAATATTGACGAAAAAGGCTACCTGCGGGTGTCACTGGAAGAGGTTGCAGGTAGGTTGAAGGTGAGTCAAATTGAGGTAGCAAGGGCTTTGCTTTTAATTCAGGGTTTTGATCCGCCGGGCGTTGGAGCTAGGAATCTACAAGAGTGTTTAATGATCCAGTATAGTGCTTTCGGCATTGAAAATGAGATTGTTAGATATTTAATTGAAGGCTATCTGGGCTATCTGGCTGACGGGAAGATTACCCGAATAGCCCAGGAATTGGGCGTAAGTGTGCAAGAAATCCAAGAGGCAGCTGATATATTAAAGACATTAGATCCTAAGCCGGGACGCAATTTTTCGGATTCCGGTAATAACCGTTATATCGTTCCTGATGTTATTGTGGAAAAAGTGGAAGGGGAATATGTAATTCTAGTTAATGATTCGATTTCCCCAAAAATAATGATCAACTCTACCTACCGTTCTGTGCTGACCAAGGAAAAAAACTACGATTCTCAAACCCGTAATTATGTTGAAGGCAAACTGAACGCGGCTATCTGGCTGATTAGGAGTATAGAACAAAGAAGGCTAACCTTATACAAGGTAGCAAACTGTTTGGTAGATATGCAGAGGGACTTTTTGGACCACGGTATCAAATATTTAAAACCCCTCAACCTGAGGAATGTTGCGGAAAAGGTTGGTTTGCATGAATCCACTGTTAGCAGGGCTACCTCCAACAAATATATGCAGACCCCCAGGGGTATACTTGAAATGAAGAGCTTTTTTTGTACAGGCTTGCATGGTATTACCGGATCGGCAATATCATCCGTTTGCATTAAGGAGATGCTCCAGGAAATTATCGCCAGAGAAGACTGCAAGGTACCTTTAAATGATCAAAAAATATCGGATCTTCTAAAACAAAAGGGAATTAAAATTTCTAGACGTACTGTGGCGAAGTATCGTAGTGAATTAAACATTCCTGCCATCGGGAAAAGGATTAGGTATTAGTGGTTAACAAAATTAATGACGTCATTTTATAGGGTATGGACGGGAAATTTAGGGCTTTATTTTGTCCTTTGAAAAACGGCTAAGGGCAGGATCTGGGAAAGATGCGGAGAATAAGAACGGAGTATACAGAATAGTAATTATATTTATCAGGGTAGGGATACTAACTGAAAGGAGCGTATAATAATGGGGCATAAAATTGGGATTAATGGATTGGGTAGAATTGGCCGTGATGTGTTAAGGTGCGCACTGAAGCGCCCGGACATTGAGGTAATGGCAGTAAATCATAAATCCAGGCGGATCCAAGTTACCGACACATACGCTCAATCCATAGCGCATATGGTTAAATATGACTCTATCTATGGTGTTTTTGATCAGGAAGTTGGTTTTACGCAAGATGCTGTCGTTGTCAATGGTCACCACATAAAAATCCTGGCGGAAAGGGAGCCTACCCGATTGCCCTGGAAAGAACTTGGTGTAGATTACGTGGTTGAATCAACCGGTGTGTTGAACGACCCTGCTATCGCCGCCGAGCATATCCAGGCGGGCGCCAAAAAGGTGATCTTAACAGGTCCGGCAAAAGGCGGTGAGTGCCTTACTGTAGTAATGGGCGTTAATGAGAAGGAATATAACCCCAGCCGGCACCATGTGGTTTCGAACGCTTCCTGTACCACCAACTGCCTTGCTCCGGTAGCCAAGGTACTAAATGAGCAGTTTGGCATTGTCAAGGGTTTGATGACTACTGTGCACGCCTTTACCAACGATCAACAGCTTCTTGATATGCCCCACCGGGACATGAGGCGGGGCAGGGCCGCCACGCTTTCCCTTATTCCTACTACTACCGGGGCAGCAAAGGCTGTGGCGCTGGTACTGCCCGAATTAGAGGGCAAAATTAATGGCTTTGCCATTAGAGTGCCCCTGCCTGCCGTTTCAGCAGTGGACCTGGTAGTAGAATTAGAAAAAACTGTGACGGCAGATGATGTTAATGCTGCTTTAGAGGAAGCCGCAGCTGGGGATTTAAAGGGTATTCTGGGTTATACCGAGCTGCCTCTGGTATCTACAGACTTCAAAGGGGATCCTCATTCGGCGATTGTTGATGCCACATCAACAATGGTTGTCGGTGAAAACATGGTCAAGGTTATTGCCTGGTATGATAACGAATGGGGTTATGCTGAGCGGGTACTTGATCTACTTGCATACATGGCTTCGCGGGGCAAGTAGATAGGTGACTAACAGGAGTTTTAAAAAAAATGGTTGTCACATACGGTAAAAGCGCTGTGAAATAAGGACAGTTCATCCAGCTGGTGATCCCAGCCCTTCCCCAAGGTGCTATTAGGGCACGGGTGAGCCGACCTGTTTTGCAGCGCTTTATAGGGACTATGGAGTGGAGGTGTCGCAGTTGTGGCTAAAAAAACCATCAGGGATATTGATGTAAAGGACAAAAGGGTCCTGGTACGGGTAGACTTTAATGTCCCTCTGGACAAAAACAACCACGTTTCAGACGACACAAGGATTATTGAGGCGCTGCCAACGATAAACTATCTTGTTGAACATAGTGCAAAGGTAATTCTTTTATCCCATCTGGGGCGCCCCAAGGGACACGTTAACGAAGAATATAGGATGGATCCGGTAGCCCAAAGGCTCTCCGAACTGCTTGGTCAGGAGGTTGCAAAGATAGATGACTGTGTGGGGGAGTTGGTACAAGAGGCTATTGGCAGGATGCCTGCCGGCAATGTAATATTACTTGAAAATGTCCGTTTTCACCCGGAAGAAGAAAAAAATGATGAAAAATTTGCACAGAGATTGGCCGAACAGGCCGATATTTACGTGAATGATGCTTTTGGGACAGCCCATCGGGCCCATGCCTCCACTGTAGGTGTATCCGAATTTTTACCTGCGGTGGCGGGTTTTTTAATGGAAAAAGAGCTGGATATCCTGGGCCGGCTTTTGGAACACCCGGAGCGGCCATTTGTGGCCATTATGGGTGGGGCCAAGGTATCAGATAAAATTGCGGTTGTCTCCAACCTGCTGGATAAGGTAGACACTGTAATTCTAGGCGGCGGCATGTCCAACACATTTTTACAGGCTCAAGGTTATGATGTGGGCAAATCACTATTGGAGATAGATAAGGTTGATCTGGCCAAAGGCTTACTGGCCAAGGCAAAAAACAAAGGAGTAAATTTATTCTTGCCCACGGATGTGGTTGTGGCGCCGGGAGCTGCCCCTGATGCAGAGCAGAAAACAGTACCTGTTAACCAGATTCCAGCCGAATGGATGGCCCTGGACATTGGCCGGAAGAGTATAGCTGAGTTTATAGGGGCCATGGAAGCTGCCAGTACCATAGTATGGAATGGCCCCATGGGCGTTTTTGAGATGGAACCCTTTGCCAGAGGCACGGAAGCGATTGCACTGGCCATGGCCAGTAGCAAGGCTACCACAATAGTTGGTGGTGGGGATTCTGTTTCAGCAATAAAAAAAGCGGGTGTGGCAGAGAAAATAACTCATATTTCCACCGGTGGCGGTGCTTCCCTGGAGTTTCTGGAAGGTAAAGTTCTTCCCGGAGTGGCAGTTCTTTTGGACAAATAATAACCTGTTTTTTCAATATAGAAAGGAATGGTGGTCCGGTGCTGCGCAAACCGATTATTGCAGGAAACTGGAAAATGTTTAAAATCTTGCCTGAAGCCCTAACCTTTGTCCGGGCTATCACGCAAACAGCAATCGAGTTCTCACATGTGGAGGTGGTTCTATGCCCACCTTTTACTGCCCTGGCGCTAATGTCCGATAATTTGCATGGTTCCGGTGTTTTGTTAGGTGCCCAAAATGTTTTTTGGGAGGATGCGGGAGCCTTTACAGGGGAAGTGTCACCAGTGATGCTTAAAGATGTGGGATGTAAATATGTAATCATCGGCCATTCGGAACGCCGGCAGTATTTTGGAGAAACCGACGAAAAGGTAAACAGGAAGGTTATAGCTGTTTTAGGTCATGCACTAACCCCGATTATGTGTGTTGGTGAAACCCTGGAAGAGCGTGATATGGGTACCACTGAAAAGGTGGTGCATGCCCAGGTGACCGCAGGGTTGGCCAATCTTGTCCCCGAGCTAGTGGGGAAAATGGTTATAGCTTATGAGCCTGTTTGGGCTATTGGTACCGGAAGGAGCGCCTCTGATGAGGATGCCCAGTCGGTAATAGCCTACATTCGGGGAATTGTGCGGGGACAATACGGAGCAAACGCAGCCGGGGACGTACGTATTCTTTATGGTGGTAGTGTTAAACCGGAAAATACGGCGGGGCTGATGTCCAAAAGCGACATTGATGGGGCTCTTGTAGGTGGGGCTAGCTTGCAGGTAGATAGCTTCACAGAAATAATAAAAAAGACTTGTGAAACCAGAAGATAAACAGGGTGTGTTAGAGGAGCTGCTTCTTTAACACACCTTTTTTGGAGGTTATGACGCTTGTGACAACGCCGCTTGTCCTGGTAATACTGGATGGCTGGGGTTTGGGACCCCAGGTTGATGGAAACGCTATAGCCAGGGCTAATCTACCCAACTATAACGGCCTTCTGGCCAAATATCCGCATACTGTCCTGGCCTGTTCCGGTGAGAATGTAGGCTTGCCGGAAGGCCAAATGGGGAACTCTGAGGTGGGCCATTTGAATATAGGTTCCGGCCGGGTAGTATATCAGGAGCTGACCAGGATTACCAGGGAGGTCAGGCTGGGTTCCTTTTTTCGGAATAAGGTATTGCTGGATGCGATAAATCATGCTAAAACTAATGATAGTGCTTTGCATTTAATGGGCCTTTTATCAGATGGTGGGGTACATAGCCATATTAGCCACCTGTTTGCCCTGCTTGACCTGGCGAAGCAGCAGAACATGCAAAATGTGTTTGTCCACGCTTTTCTTGATGGACGTGACGTACCGCCTGCCAATGCCAAAAGGTATTTTGCATCCCTGGAGCAAAAGTTTGAGGAAATCGGCCTGGGCGCCGTAGCTACAGTCATGGGACGCTATTATGGTATGGACAGGGATCGCCGCTGGGAGCGTACTGAACGTGCATTTAACGCCATGCGCTTTGGCGACGGTATCCGTACAGAGACTGCTTTGCAGGCAGTTGACCTGGGTTACCATAGAAATGAAACGGATGAGTTTATTCAACCTACCGTTATGGTCAACCGCCACGGCGATGCTTTAGCCAACATAACAGACGGAGATGCGATCATTTTCTTTAATTTTCGACCGGATCGGGCCCGCCAAATCACCAGGGCCTTTACTGATCAAGATTTCAGGGGTTTTACGAGGGGAAAGGGCCATCCTGATGTGCATTTCACCTGCATGACTCTTTATGATAAAAATATTAATGCGCCGGTAGCCTTTGAACCGGAATCCCTAAAGAACACACTGGGGGAAGTACTAGGGAAAAATCAGGTGCAGCAGCTTCGCCTGGCGGAGACCGAAAAATATGCCCATGTTACATTTTTTTTTAATGGCGGTATAGAGGAGCCAAATCCCCTAGAGGATAGGATCTTGGTTCCTTCGCCTAAGGTGGCTACCTATGACCTCAAACCGGAAATGAGTGCGCCGGAGGTGACGGAAAAATTCCTGGCAGCATTGGAGTCAGGCCAATATAAGGTAATAATAATGAATTATGCTAATCCCGACATGGTGGGGCATACTGGGGATATGTGTGCCACAATCAAGGCACTGGAAGCTGTGGATAATTATTTAGGGAAGGTAGTACAAGCCGTCCTGGATAGAGATGGTACAGCCCTAATCACTGCTGATCATGGCAATGCCGAAAAGATGGTGGACGGCGATGGTCATCCGGTGACAGCCCACACCACTAACCCGGTGCCTTTTATATTTATCAGGCGGGATGTAGACGGTGTAAAGCTGAGGCAAGGGAGTTTGCGTGATATAGCTCCTACCATCCTGCAACTACTGGGAATACCTAGACCGGCAGAGATGACCGGAGATACACTAATAACAACCAAGGAGTGATAGCTATGTCCACTATTATTGAAGAAATCATAGCCAGGGAAATACTGGATTCCCGCGGCAATCCTACCGTTGAGGTGGATCTATACCTGGAAGATGGAACTATGGGCCGGGCAGCCGTTCCTTCCGGGGCTTCTACCGGCGCCTATGAGGCGGTGGAACTGCGAGATGGAGATAAATCAAGGTATAATGGTAAGGGTGTATTATCGGCTGTTGAAAATGTGAATTCCATTATAGCCCCGGAAATCGAAGGCTATGATGCCACTGATCAGATTGGCATAGATCTGGCCATGATTGAGCTGGACGGGACACCCAATAAGGGTAGATTTGGTGCCAATGCCATCCTCGCTGTGTCCATGGCTGCCGCCAAAGCCGCGGCCCGGGCACTAAGGTTACCGTTATATCAGTATCTAGGTGGTGCCAATGCCAAGGTACTGCCGGTACCGATGATGAATATTTTAAATGGCGGCAGCCATGCCGACAACAATGTTGATATTCAAGAATTCATGATTATGCCTATTGGTGCACAGAACTTTGCTGAGGCACTGAGAATGGGAGCAGAAGTCTATCACCAGCTAAAAGGTGTACTAAAAAAGAGGGGCCTCAACACAGCGGTGGGAGATGAAGGGGGCTTTGCACCAATGCTCGGGTCTAATGAAGAAGCCTTGGAGGTGATCATGGAGGCCATAACGGCTGCGGGGCATAAACCAGGTGATGAAATTATGATTGCGCTGGACCCGGCGGCAACTGAGTTTTACAAAAACGGCCAATATGTTTTTGAGGCGGAAGGCGCAAAGCGCAATGCTGAGGAAATGGTGCAGTACTACACCATGCTGGTGGAAAAATACCCGATTATTTCTATCGAAGATGGGCTAGCGGAAGACGATTGGGAAGGATGGCTTAAACTAACTGAAGCACTGGGGAAAAGGATCCAAATAGTGGGCGATGATCTTTTTGTGACTAATACCGACAGGTTGGTAAGGGGAATAGAATCTGGTGTGGCCAATTCCATTTTAATCAAGCTTAACCAAATCGGCACCATCACTGAAACCCTGGACGCCATTGAGATGGCCAGGGGGGCCGGATACACTGCTGTGGTTTCCCACCGTAGTGGTGAAACGGAAGATGCGACTATTGCTGATTTAGTTGTTGCTGTTAACGCCGGCCAGATTAAAACAGGTGCACCATGCAGGACGGATCGGCTGGCCAAGTATAACCAGCTTCTGAGGATTGAGGAAAGTCTGGGTGATCTGTCACTATATAGAGGCAAAAATGTATTTACTAATTTAAAATAGTTCCCCGGGAGCCCCTGTTATAGTTATTGTTGACAGCTGAAATTCCTTATATTATAATAATGGTTGTGACTTTTAAGCTATGTCCTTTTATATCTAAGGAGGGAAATACTATATTATGAAGACCTTTATGGCCAAGCCTGGCGATATGAAAAACCGCAAATGGTACATACTTGACGCTGAAGGTAAGGTTTTGGGCAGGCTTGCCGTGGAGGCGGCCAAGATCCTGCGCGGAAAACATAAGCCGGATTTCACACCGCATGTTGATACAGGGGATCATGTGATTGTGGTCAATGCTGATAAAATTAAATTAACCGGGAACAAACTGAGAACCAAAAAATACTACAGACATTCCGGGTATCCCGGTGGTCTTAAGGTTATAAATTACGAAAAACTAATGAAAACCAGGCCTGAATTGGCTGTAGAAAAAGCAATTACAGGCATGCTGCCCCACAATCGGCTAGGAGCAAAAATGGCTCGGAAGCTCAAGGTATATAGTGGCCCGGAGCATCCACACCAGGCACAAAAACCCGAGACCAGGCAGGTGCAATAGGGAAGGAGGAAAAATAATTGGCACAGGTTATGTTTTATGGCACTGGACGCAGGAAAAATTCTGTGGCAAGGGTATTTCTTGTACCCGGTGAAGGTAATGTAGTGATTAACAACAAGCCGATAAATGAATATTTTGGCCGCCAAACACTAGAAATGGTTGTCCGCCAGCCGATAGAATTGACTGGAGCTGCATCACGCTTTGATGTTCAAGCCAAGGTTTTGGGTGGTGGTATTAGTGGCCAGGCCGGCGCAATTAAAATGGGCATTGCCCGCGCCCTTATCCAGGCTGATCCCAATCTTCGTCCCCTTTTGAAAAAGGCCGGTTTTCTAACCAGGGATCCGCGCATGAAAGAGCGCAAGAAATATGGGTTGCGTAAGGCGCGCCGCGCTCCTCAATTTAGTAAGCGATAAAAACAGGGGAAGGTAAAACCTTCCTTTTTTATTGCGATAATGTGTTATAATTTGTTTGTGAACCATATTTTTGGAGGAAACGGTGGACCGTTTACTTTTTGTTTTTTTGCTAACTGCTTTTATTAATCTAATCAATACCCTAACTCGCAGTTCCCGCCTTTCCGGTGTAAGGACAAAACATCTGGCTACCGCTATTTCCCTTTTCAGTGTTGTTTATCTAGCGGCTAGCTTTGCCAATACCCTACAGGCCCCCCTGCTGGCTTCGACAGTAGAGAGCACTATTGAAGAGGCTTACGGTCAATCCTTGTTGTTATACCCCCACAACGCTATAGAAAGCCCGCTATATCAGCAAACATTGGTAGAGTTGAGCAGCAAACTTCGCTTTGTTATTTTCGGTGCCACCCTGGGCACGGTAGCAGGTATGCTGGTAATTCCTAGTTTTGTCACTTCCTTTTCTAATGCCATTAGATCATTTGGCCAGACAGGCTCTGTTTTTAAGGTGATTTATCTCTTTTTTGCATCGATGTTTAAACCAGGCAGTGGGATACTCAGGTTCCGGATGTCATCTCGGGATACATTAAAAGAATTGCTTACCAGGAAAATGAGCATTCCTAAAGGATTTCTTTACTGGAACCTAGCTAGCTATAGCCTGTGGACAGTCAATGTGTTGTCCGGCTTGTATGCGGGTGCTCTTTACCCCGAGTTCCGCTCAACGGCCGTACTGATGGCTTCCATAGTGGGAAATGCTGCTATTGTCGTTAACGTGATGATGGTTGACCCCATTCTGGCCAAAGTGACAGATGATGTGGCCCGGAAGGTGAGAAAAGAAATAGAGCTAAAGCAGATTGTTTTTTTTCTGGCCATTTCAAATCTACTAGGTACACTTTTAAGTCAGGCCGTACTGGAACCCGTGGCCTGGATTTTACAACTCCTAACCAGATGGATTACCTAGGATAGTGAATTTTACCTACCTGCACATTAATTTTCCCCGCCCCTTTGTTTTGTACATATTATCACCCCCATCCTCATACCATAATAAGGAAGAATGGTTCCGGCATGAAATGCGGGACAATCTCAAGCTGGTTTAAATTTCCGGTGTACAAAAGGTAATAGGAAGGGGAAGTTTCTTGTCTCCCGTGATTATAAAAACAGTTAGAATTAAAAAACGCATTCTTGTTGCCATAATTGTCCTAATTATTCTATCCCTTTGGCTGGTTAGAGAACAGAATGATAAAGCCGAGAAGGGAGTTGTTACGGCAATGTCTCCGGTGCTGGCAAGCAGGGTGATCGTTGTAGATCCCGGCCACGGCGGTGTTGAACCGGGTGTGATTGGCAAAACCGGTGTGCAGGAAAAAGAAATTAATCTGGCTGTTAGTAAATTGTTGGTGGACAACCTGGCCCAGGCCGGGGCTATGGTTCTAATGACCCGGGATACAGACATGGACCTCAGTGATCCTGATACAATAGGCCTGGCGGCAAAAAAGAAAGAGGACTTGGAACGACGGGTGGCCATAGCCAACAATAATATGGCTGATCTGTATATTAACATTCATGTAAACAGTTTTCCTGATGCCCGCCGGTCCGGTGCCCGGGTATATTACCAGCCGGGAGCGGAACAGGGTGAGAAAGCAGGCCGGCATATCCAGTCGGAGTTGGCCCATGTTTTAAAAGGTACAGATAGTCACCCTGTGGGAGTCGATTACTACACAACCAGAAACACATCAATGGCTGCGGTGGTGGTTGATGTAGGATATATTTCAAATGATACGGAGGAAAAGCTCTTACGGGATCCGGCCTATCAGGGCAAGCTGGCCTGGGCCATATATGCGGGGACAGTGAAGTATTTTGCTATAGAAACTCCCCCCACCCAAAGGCCATCTGGAGATGAGAGAGTCATTCAGACCTTCAAGGAGCAGGAGGGGCATGTTTTGGGGGAACCCTAAACATACATGTGTGTATAAACCCCTCTGGCAGGGGCAACATAATGTTTATAAGGGAGGTAAGGCTTTGATGACAGACAGCAAGCCAGTCAAGAATGGGGAGGATAAAAATAAAATTCATGAGCCCCTTAGTTCTTACTATCCACCGCCAATTAAGGTAAGTGAACCAACTATACAGAATACGGAAACAAGATATAAACCTCATACGGCAGTAATTTATGTCAAGAAAGGTGAAGATGAGCAACAAAAAACAGACACCTGATTAATATTGTACCCTTGCCTGAAGGTTGGTGACCTACCGGTTACTGATGGCACCTAATGTGGGAAAGGTATCATATATTTATATGGCCATGTGGACATGAACAGATTAACGTCGCTAATCCGGCGTTTTTTTTAATTACTGTATTTGTAATATGTTATAATTGGAAGAAAATAATCCGAGGGGGTTTGGTAGGGTGAATATCCTGGTCATAGGCGGTGCCGGCTACATTGGCAGCCATACGGTCCTGGAGTTACTCAACAGGGGTCACCGGGTAGTAGTGCTGGACAACTTGTCTAAAGGTCATAGGGCCGCAGTAGGCGGAATCGAATTTGTTCACGGGGATACCGGTGACACCAGGCTCCTCGGGGAGACTTTTAAAAAATATAATATAGAGGCGGTAGTTCATTTTGCTGCCAGCAGTCTGGTTGGTGAATCTGTGCAGCAACCTGCAGCTTATTACCAGAACAATGTGGTTAAAGGCCTGGCCTTGCTGGATGCCATGGTTAATTCGGGGGTGTTGCAACTTGTATTCTCCTCAACTGCAGCGGTGTACGGTGAGCCCGTAGAGGTGCCGATTTCAGAGGAGCACCCGACTCTGCCCACAAACCCATATGGTGCAACAAAGCTGGCTTTCGAGGGAGCTATGCGTTGGTACAGTGGTGCCTATGGGCTGCGCTATGCCTCTTTGCGCTATTTTAATGCTGCCGGGGCGGACCCAGCAGGAAAAATTGGGGAAGTTCACCACCCGGAGACCCATCTTATACCACTGGTGCTTAAAGCGGCTGTGGGTTCTGGGACCAACCTGGTGATTTTTGGCACTGATTATCCTACCCCTGACGGTACCTGCGTTAGGGATTATATCCATGTAAACGATCTGGCTGTAGCCCATGCCCTGGCTCTTGATGCCCTGGCGGCCGGCAGGGATACGGCAGTATATAATCTTGGTAACGGGAATGGATACAGTGTTTTGGAAGTAATAAGAACCGCTGAAGAAGTGGTAGGGAAGCCGATTGATGTGAAATATGGACCCAGGAGGCCGGGCGATCCGGCAGTATTAGTGGCCGGATCCGGTAGGATTAAGAAAGAACTGGGCTGGCGCCCACGCTTCGCGGATTTGAAGTCGATTATAGAAACGGCCTGGTCTTGGCACAGCAGTCATCCGGCAGGGTTTGAAAAATAAAAATAAGTAGACAGTGGGGAGTGTACACTAGAGGGGAATGCTGCCGTTGCTATCCTTACAGTTATCCTTTCCCTGGGAGAGCCAGGCAAAGGCTTTTGCCTTATGCAGTGTATTATAGGTGATGAGAACAAAAGGGCCCAGGATAAAACCATAAAAACCAAGCAATTCATACCCGGCGTAGAGGGAAATCAAAACAGCCAGGGGATCAATGCCGATATTTTCTCCTAAAACCAATGGTTCAAGGGAATGCTTAACTGCCACTACCACGGCAAACACTATCAGCAGCCCCACAGTCATATATGTGTTTCCCGTCACCAGGTTGAAAACAATCAGGGGAACAAAAACAGCGCCTACCCCGATAACGGGAACAGGACTAAAAAGCCCGCTCAAAAGCGATGCAGTGACTATATAGTCCGCACCCACAATGATTAGCCCGATAAAGACTACCACAGCGGAAATAAGCGAAAGGATAATCTGGGCTTTAATGTAACCGATAGATGCTTTGTAAAGGTCATCAGCCATAAACCGTAGTTTGCGCCGAAACTGTTCCGGCATGGAAGAAATAAACCATTTTTTTATCTTTGGTAGCTCTTTGCTGATAAAAAAGGTGGCAATGAGCGTGATTACTACAATTAGCAGTTGGTTCGGCAGGGTGGTAATCAGGTGTAGTGTACCTCCGGCAAAGAGTGAAAGGTTTTCGGATATAATATCTAAAAACTTTTCGGTGTTTCTGTTTAGGTGTATAGCAAATTCGGGGGGAAATCCTTCAGATATTGTTTGTAGCTTTTGTGCCAGTAGGAAAGAACTGTTTTTTAGTATGCCGATGAAGTAAGGGAGGTTGGAAATAAGTTTTGCCAGTTCCCAGACGAGGGTAGATATGGCATACCACATCAGGACCCCCAGAGAGCCAACAGTCACCAGCATGGAAATGCTGGTGGCAGCTATACGGGAGATTTTGAACCGAAGAAAAAGTTTAACTACCGGTTCCATAACCAGGGCCAATATCAGACCGAGCAGGAAGGGCAGGAAATAGGGAACTATCAATTTAAAGGCAACAGCAGCGATAACCAGTGTGGCTATTAGAATACCCATGTTTATAATTAGGTTCCAATGCCTTTTATAAAATTCCCTCATCGTGCAAATAGCTCCCAATGTTTAGTAGTGTTTATGTGGCCAAAATTTTAAAATCCCCTTTCTTTGCAGGAAGGGGATTTGTTCTAGTCCGGTTCCTCCTCAACTTCTTGGGCCAGCTTATCAAAAATTTTTTGCACCGATAATATTTCCTTAAGTTTGTGCACATTTTTGCCGGTGAACACAACACCTTCATCGACATATCCCAGGCGAGAGTTCTCCAGGGCCCGGATAATGCAATATTCCCGGGAGCATTTCTTAAGGCAACCGTCACATTCATCTGGTTCTGGAGCTTTATTTTCTAATATTTTTTTGACAAAGGGGTTAAGTAATGCCCGACCCCGCATACCTACGGGGCTGGAGATAAGTACCACATCTTCAGAGGTGGCTTTAAGGTACATTTGTTTAAACGCTTCAGATACGGCACATTCCATACTTAGTACAAAACGGGTAGCCATTTGCACCCCGCTGGCACCAAGCCTGGTAGCTTTGGCGATACCACTGCCATCTACAATTCCCCCGGCGGCAATTACAGGAATTTTTACGGAGGATATAATTTCCGGTAGTATTTCCTCTAATGAACGGCTGGTTCCCAAATGCCCCCCTGCTTCCACTCCCTCGGCTACAATTGCGGAAGCTCCCTGTTTCTCGGCGATTTTGGCCAGTTTGGTAGAAGACACGATGGAGACGATGGGGGTATCAGACTCCTTCCCCCACTTAAAAATATCCCTGGAAAAACCCGCTCCGGTAATAATTAGATCGATTTTTTCGTCTATTGCTGTGTGCACGAGGGCGGCGAACTGCCGCACAGCAAACATGATATTGATACCAATTATTCCTTTTGAATTGCTCCTTGCTGTCCTTATTTCATTTCTCAACTCATCCAGTGACATACCTGTGGCGGCGATTATACCAATTCCACCGGCATTGGCTACAGCAGTGGCGAGAGGAGCCGTGGAGACTCTAATGGCCATTCCTCCCTGGATGATTGGGTAACGGGGCACCAGGCGCCCGATTTTAAGTGACGGAAATTTCATCAAGATCCCTTTTCTCCTTAAAAGCATTTATTCAGTATATATTATTCCAACCGGCCGATCTAAATATAAGCTATATTGTAAAATGCGGTAATAAAGGGTTTAATCCTCCGGCTGCTGCAAATTATACTTTTTTCCTTTAATTAATTCAAATATTCTATATAAAATAGTATAATCCTTTGCATCGCTGCAAAAACAGTGTAATATTTAATATAGTTTAAAACAATCCCATTGAGGCATAGGTTACAATTATTGGATCCAGATTATGAAAAACCGGAGGTTGCTTTACATTGAATGACCTTCTTCCACCGTGTACAGATGCCTGTCCGGTGCATACTGATGTCCGGGGATATCTTGCTGCTATAACCAGGCGGGATTATCTTGAGGCCTATAGGTTGATCCGTGCTAATAACCCTTTCCCTTCTGTGTGTGCCTGGGTTTGTCAGCACCCCTGTGAAGATTCCTGTCGCCGTGCTGCAATTGATGCACCCCTCTCCATTCGGGGTTTGAAGCGTTTTGTTGTTGAGACGGTGGGGCCTACTTTTCATTTTCCCAAGGTTCCGGATAGCGGTTATAAGGTAGCGGTAGTTGGTGCGGGACCGGCAGGGCTAACTGCGGCCCATGAGCTGGTTCGCTGTGGTCATCAGGTGGTAGTGTTTGATCGCCTGGCTGCGCCGGGTGGACATCTCCTCACCTCTCTTCCACCCTACCGCCTGCCTATTATGGCTCTACAGCGGGATATTGAGGCCATTAAGGCCGCGGGTGTGGAGATACTTTGTGGGCAGGAGGTGGGCAAGGATATTAGCCTGGACCGGATTAAAGAGTCCAGCCACGCTGTTATCCTGAGTACCGGCCTCTGGCTGGGCCGTGGTTTAAATTTGCCCGGGTTTGATCACCCTGATGTAATAAAAGCACTACCGTTTTTGCGGGCGGTCAATTCCGATAAAAAACCAGTCGTTGGCAACCGGGTAGTGGTAATCGGTGGGGGCGATGTGGCTATGGATACCGCTCGTACCGCCTTGCGCCTGGGTGCATCTGAGGTCAGGGTGGTTTGCCTGGAGTCACGTGAGGAAATGCCCGCTAGTATCTCTGAGATAGAGGACGGTGAGGAGGAGGGGGTTATAATTCAGGCCGGGTATGGCCCAGTGAGTTTAACCCTGGAAAAGGATGTTGTTAATGGTATAATCGTGCAGAAAATTTTGTCCCTAAATGACCGGGAGGGAAGGTTTGACCCTGTTTATGAACCTAATAGCCAGGTTGCCATTTCTGCAAACACAGTGATTTTGTCTATTGGTCAGGTAGGGGATAACCGTTTGCTGAAGCAATATTTACCCGAATCTTGTTGTAGAGGTTCACTTCCGGAGGCTATTGCCTCCCATGTCAAGGGTATTTTTATCTGTGGTGAGATGGCCGACGGCCCGGGATCCGCCATTAGTGCTATTTCTTCCGGGCGTCGCACCGCCGAGTTGGTAAAGCGCTATCTAGAGGGAAAGGATGGTATACCCGCTGCACCGCCATCTACTGTTGTTGGGCCACTACCAGGTGGGGTAGCTGAAAAAATACCCAGGCTGGAGCGCCAGAAAATGGTGTTGTTGCCACCTGAGCAGCGGAAGAAAAATTTTGCTCCTTATGAGATTGGTTTTGATGAAACTGCAGCCCTTTTAGAGGCGGGTCGTTGCCTGCAGTGTGGGCAAGGGGCGACAGTGAACAACGAAAAATGTGTGGCTTGCCTGAACTGCTTTAGATTGTGCCCCTATGATGTTCCGGCGGTAAAGGATCATGCCATCATATCTGTGGAGGGTTGCCAGGCTTGTGGGGTTTGCGCAGCAGTTTGCCCTGCCGGTGCCATTAGCTTAACCAGTCTGGATAATAAGGAATTCCTAAGATTGCTGAAGCCATTTTCAGCTAATAAGGATGTTGCTCTATTTGCCTGCGGGGGATCCGGAATTGATAGACTGGACCAGGCCGGTTTCGATCGGGATCAGGTTTTAGCTCGGGTGCGGATAATAGAGGTGCCAACCCCAGGTTCCCTGCGCCTGGAATGGTTGCTTAAGGTTTTTGAAAATGGGGCTGCCGGGGTAGTCATTGTTGCCTGTGAAGGGGCAGGATGGAACCGCCATGCCGAAGGGGTTAACACTATTGAAGGTACCATTTTGCGTGCACGAAACTTGCTGCAGGCTGTGAATATCCAGCCTGAGCGCCTGTTTTACTGTCGGCCCGGTAGCCATGATGAGCTGATGGATTTGTTAAAAAATTTTGTGCGGCATCTGGAGAAATAGTGCTTATGGGTGTCTGCACGGGGCTTTTTAAAGCATTTGCGATCGGTTGACAGAGATAATAATTTCCTGTATAGTGAAAACATTAAAAAAATATTCTTCGTTAGGTGAGGCTACTACACAGACACATGCCACTGCCCGGAAATGTCGAGAGACGCCGACGGGTCAACAGGTATTGCCGGCTTAAGGTTTTACTTAATGTGGCTGGGGTTATCCCCTAGCTGTGTACGTGCTAAAACTTTCACGAGTGGAGGAGGTTTATCTATTTAATATTGGAAAAACCTTCTATTTAAGGGGGTTTTTTTTGTTGTTTCAGGTATGAAGGCAGCACCGCCTGCAAACCATATAATCGGGGCGGATGGCAGGTAATTTGCCTGTTGTTGCCGGGGGAGGGAGGCTTTGAAGATGACTGCGTTAAATGAAAACCTGGTAGAGGTAATTCGCGACGCCCTAAGCACTGGGGAATCAAAAGAAAACCTGCCCAGAATACTGGAAGACTTGCAACCTTTTGATTTAGCCAATATTTTGCCGGAATTCGAGAAATCTGAACAGTTGAACCTGATGTCCGTACTTCCTGCCGGCAAGGTGGCTGATGCACTTGAGTATCTGGAGCCGGTGCAGCAGTACTGGTTTTTGTTCCACCTGGGTGAACCCTTTGCCAGGAAGGTGCTAAACGGTATGTCCAGTGACATTATCGTTGATTTTTTTGCGGCGATACACCAGCGCCAGGCAGATCGTTTGTTCCAATGGCTACCGGAAGAATATCAGACCAAGGTCAGGTCGCTGATGAGTTACCCTGAAAATACTGCCGGTGGACTGGCCATTGTGGAATACGTATCTGCCCGGAAGAACTGGACAGCAGAACAGGCCCTGGCCCATGTGCGTAAGATTGGCAATGAGGCGGAGATTGTTTCATATGTATATGTACTGGACGCCCCCGGCAGGCTGGTGGGCATTGTGTCCTTGCGTGAGCTGATCCTGGCCGCACCAAAGATGAAATTGGAAGAGTTTATGAACCGCAATGTGATTTCCCTTAATGCCTATACGGATCAGGAAGAAGTGGCCCGCGTATTTGGTCAATATGACCTGGTGGCCCTTCCTGTGGTGGATAAAAACAGCAGGATGGTTGGTATCGTTACTGTTGATGATGTTCTTGATGTTGTTGAAGAGGAAGCTACAGAGGACATCCAACTTCTAGGAGGCAGCCAACCACTAGATGCACCTTACATGCAGGCAAGTTTCTTTTCACTTTATCGTAAAAGGGTGGGATGGTTGCTGATACTTTTTATAGCCCAGGCATTTACCAGCAACATCCTCAGGCATTATGAAGGGGTCTTGAGCGAGGTAATATCATTGGCTCTGTTCATCCCCCTTTTAATCGGCACCGGTGGTAACGCCGGGGCACAAGCCTCTACACTTGTGGTTAGGGCACTCGCTGTGGGTGAGCTAAATGTTGGGGACTTTGCCCGGGTTGTCTGGCGTGAATCACGCCTGGGTATTTTGTTGGGCCTGACCATGGCGGTTGCCACCTATATTCGGGCGGTGACAATTGGCGGTTCAATGGATCTTGGTATCACAGTGTCTGCGACCATTGTGGCTATTGTAACCGTCAGCTCAACAGTGGGGGCAGCGATACCTATTGTTGGCAGAAAGGTGGGGGTGGATCCTGCTGTCCTGTCTGCCCCTGTAATTACAACCATCATCGACTCCGCGGGCCTGTTTATATACTTTGAATTTGCTCGGCGTATTCTTTTAATTGGTCAATAACCCACAGACCAATCCCTTGGCGACTTTTTTTAAAAAATTACTATTTGATCTTGACAACTCCCTGGAACAAATGTTGTAAAATATACTTATCATTTTTATACATGTTTAGGGGAGGTTATATGATGCTAAAAATACCTAACACACCAGTTGTAAAGGTAGGGGGTGCATTTCTGGCCGGTATGCTGGTTGTGGTTCTGTTCTCATTATTTTGCGGTTTAAACGGTCTTCCCAGTGTTACCTGGGCTGATGAGAGCAGTTCCACTGTTATGCAGAATGCACAAATGCAGGGGCCGGGTCCAAATAATATCCCGGATATGGTTTCCATGGTTGGTCCCGCTGTAGTCAGGATCGATACCACTACGACCGGCGTCAGTCAGTTAGATCCATTCTTTAACGATCCTTTCTTTAGACAATTTTTTGGTGATCAGTTCGGTATTCCTTCACAGCAGCAGGAAAGCCATGGGCTGGGCTCAGGTTTTATTATTTCAACTGATGGCTATATACTCACCAACGAACATGTGATTGAAGGCGTCAACCAAATAGAGGTGAATCTATCCAATACGGATAAGCCTTATCCCGCCAGACTGGTAGGGGCAGACAAGGAGCTTGATCTGGCTGTGCTTAAAATTGAGGCTGGTGATAAACTGCCTACAGTGACTTTGGGCGATTCAGATGGCATCAGGGTTGGTGATTGGGTAGTAGCTATTGGCAACCCGTACGGATTGGATCACACTGTGACAGTAGGGGTAATCAGTGCCAAGGGACGACCGATGACCATTGATGACCGGCAGTACCGAAATCTGCTCCAAACTGACGCGTCGATCAACCCCGGTAATAGTGGTGGGCCCTTGTTGGATTTAAAAGGTGAGGTTGTGGGGATCAATACCGCGATTAGCGCTCAAGCGCAAGGGATTGGTTTTGCCATTCCCAGCAGCACTGTAAAGTCTGTGATCAATGATCTAATCAATAAGGGTGGAGTGTCTCATCCATGGCTTGGTGTTTACCTGCAGTCGTTAACAGAAAACACAGCCCGGTCTTACGGGTTAAGTGAGCCAAAAGGGGCCCTGGTGGTAGAGGTGATCGGCAGCTCTCCTGCTGACAAGGCAGGTCTGGTGAAGGGCGACATTATTGTGGGTTACAACGGAGATGCTATCGAAAACCCAGATCTATTAGTCGAACTAGTGCAGGCGGCTGACATTGGCAGCCAGGTAGAAGTAAACTATATTAGAAATGGAAAAAAAGAAGCAGCAGTGATTACAATAGAAGCTAAACAATAAATAACGGCTTTTTTGACAAGTATAAGTCTGATGATATAAGCTATAAAAAAACATCAGGTATATTGGCACCGCAATAAAAAAGGCCGATAGTTTTTAGTTCTCTTAGAGGGGGGTTTTTGATTGAGGTTTTCAACGCGGTCACGGTATGGACTGCGGGCAATGTTGGAACTTGCGTTTAATTACGATAAAAAAGAACCAACGCCGCTTTTTCAAATTGCTGAAAAGCAGTTAATTTCAGATGGCTATTTGGAACATATGATGACTGTACTTCGCAAAGGGGGGTTGGTCCGAAGCGTCCGAGGGGCTCAAGGTGGTTATTTACTAATGAGGGAACCTGATAAAATAACCGCCGGTGAGATTGTTAGGTGCTTGGAGGGGCCACTTGGTCCTACGGGTTGTGTAAGTGAAGAGGATCCGGAAAAATGTATCAGGGCGGAATTTTGTGTAACGAAGCATCTTTGGGAAAAGGTTAGAGAAGCAACTGCATCAGTTTTGGACGGTGTTACTCTAGCGGATTTATGTAGGCAAGCAGAGGACCTGCGTTCTTCTAAAGGCAAAAACAGGCATTGTTTATGATATATAAAACGTGTCTGCCCAGCACAAATTAGCTACATGGTAAGGTTTATAAAACTGTAAATTGAAAACTGTTGACAAATTCCGAGTGATTTCATATTATATATGCATAATTCCGATTAATTTACTATGTTTAGATGTGCTAGAATCGCTGAGTATTTAGGAGGTTTGGGCAGTGCACAGTATTTATTTTGATCATAGTGGCACAACACCTGTTCACCCCGCAGTGGCAGAAGAAATGTACAGATACATTACTGGGGATAGTTTCGGCAATCCTTCCAGTATCCACAAGTATGGCCTACGAATCCGTGAAGATTTAACGGAGGCCAGGAAAAAGGTTGCTCAGGCCCTGGGTGCAGATGTTGATGAAATTGTTTTCACCAGCGGCGGCACGGAATCAGACAATATGGCTATCCAGGGTGCTGCCCAGGTTAACAAAAACAAGGGTAATCACATTATTACCAGTGCCGTGGAGCATCATGCAGTACTTAATACTGTCAAGGCCCTGGGCAAGACAGGTTTTGATATCACCATTCTTCCGGTGGATCAGTACGGTATGGTAAGCATTGATGATGTGGCTGCTGCGATCACGGATAAAACAATTTTGATTACTATTATGCATGCTAACAACGAAGTGGGTACAATTATGCCGATAGCCCAGATTGGCCAACTGGCCCAAGAATGTAAAATAATATTCCATGTGGATGCGGTACAAAGTGTTGGTAAGATACCAGTTAATGTAGATGATTTGAAGGTAGATCTGCTGTCTTTGTCCGGGCACAAGATTAACGGACCCAAGGGGGTTGGTGCACTTTATATTCGTAAGGGGACAAACTGGCGGCAGACCCTCCTCCATGGCGGTGCACAAGAGCGCTTACGCCGGGCAGGGACGGAAAATATACCCGGTATAATGGGGCTGGCTAAAGCGATTGAACTAGCTATGGAAGAAAGGGAAACCGAAGGTGCCAGGTTAATTGGCCTGAGGGATAAATTGATTAAGGGACTGATCAGTATCGGGGATGTTAAATTGACTGGTCATCCCAGAAAGCGACTGCCCAATCATGCCAGTTTCCTATTTAAATATATTGAAGGCGAATCCATGCTATTGAGCCTTGATATGAAGGGGATTGCTGCTTCTACAGGTTCCGCCTGTACAACCGGTTCCCTTGAGCCTTCCCATGTGCTTACGGCAATGGGGATCCCGCCGGAAGAGGCCCATGGTTCCCTGCGCATCACCTTGGGAAATGATAATACCGAAGACGATATTGACTATTTTCTTGATGTGATTAAGCCAATTATAGAAAAATTGCGGGAGATGTCACCGCTAAAGGATTGAGAAAAATGGATCAGAAAACTATTCAAAAATTATCTGAAAAAATACTCCAACTGAAAAATGAGCGTAAAGCAGTTATCCTGGCACATTTTTATCAGCCTCCAGAGGTGCAGGATGTGGCAGATTTTATTGGTGATTCACTGGCCCTGTCCCAACGGGCGGCGAATACTGATGCTGAGGTGATTGTTTTTTGTGGTGTGCACTTTATGGCTGAGAGTGCATCTATACTTTCACCCGATAAAATTGTTGTTTTGCCTGATAAAAATGCCGGCTGTCCCATGGCGGACATGATTGATGTGGCACAACTGCGGCAAAAGAAACAGGAGATTCCCGAAGCCACAGTAGTATGCTACGTTAATACCACTGCTAGTGTCAAGGCTGAATGCGATATTGCTTGTACCTCAGCCAATGCTGTCAATGTTGTTGCTTCTTTACCGCGGGAGCAACCGGTATTGTTCGTTCCCGACAAAAATTTGGGTCATTACATTATCTCGGAAACAGGGCGGGATATGGTGTTGTGGGAAGGCTGTTGTAATATTCATGACCTTCTGCCCATCGAAGATATCCGCAAGGCAAAAGAAGAGCATCCGGAGGCGCTCTTAATGGTCCACCCGGAGTGCCGGCCGGAGGTAGTGGCTGAGGCGAATAAGGTAGCAAGCACCGCAGGCATGATCAATTTTGCCTGTGAAAGTGAGGCTAATGAGTTCATAATAGCTACCGAAAAGGGGATACTTCATCCTCTAAAGAAACGCTGCCCGGATAAACATTTTTATATGGCCTCAGAGAGGTTGGTCTGTGCCGATATGAAAAAAATTACTCTAGATAAGGTTTATCAAGCCCTACTAACCCTTGAACCCCGGGTTAATGTGCCCAAGGAAATAAGGGAGAGTGCCCTTGGCTGCCTGGAAAGGATGCTGGAGATAGTCTAAAAGCCCATCTACAGGTTTTAATGAGGGGTTTGTTTCCCTATAGTAAACTTGCTGCAAATAACTAAAACAGCCCCTGACTATGGGGCTGAAATTATTGAGGGGTAAAAGAAAGGCTGTGAAACGCTTGGCGGGAATTGTAGACAACCTTACTGATTTGATTGGTAATACCCCGCTGCTCCGACTACGGAAAATACCACAGGGAGCAGTTGCCGATCTAATTGTTAAGATAGAATTTTTCAACCCGGGGGGCAGTATCAAAGACCGCATTGGATATCATATGGTGCTAAGGGCGGAGGAAAAAGGGTTGCTAAAGCCCAGTTCTGTGATTATTGAGCCTACCAGCGGCAACACTGGTATTGCCCTGGCCATGGTGGCTGCCGTCCGTGGTTACCGCCTGGTTTTAACCATGCCGGAAACGATGAGTGTTGAGCGACGCAATCTGCTCAGGGCATACGGTGCTGAGCTGGTGCTCACCCCGGGAGCCGATGGGATGAATGGAGCAGTGCAAAAAGCGGAAGAACTGATTCGGGAAATACCTGACTCTTATATGCCCCAGCAGTTTACAAACCCATCTAATCCTGAAGTGCACCGGTTAACCACGGCTGAAGAAATCTGGCGTGACACAGAAGGTAAAGTGGATATCGTTGTAGGCGGTGTAGGAACCGGTGGTACCGTTACAGGTATTGCCCAGATTTTAAAAGAGCGTAAACCTGGCCTGAGGATTGTTGCGGTGGAGCCTGTCGAATCCCCCTTGTTGTCGGAAGGGGTGGCCGGATCCCACGAGATTCAGGGGATTGGGGCAAACTTTATCCCAGAGGTATTAGATCCAACCTTGATTGATGAGATAATTAAGGTAAGCAACGAAGAGGCTTTTGACACCGGGCGACTGCTGGCCAAAGAAGAGGGTCTTCTAGTGGGTATATCTTCGGGTGCGGCTGTTTTTGCAGCATTGGAATTGGTTCGAAGGCAGGAAAATAAAGGCAAATTAGTTGTGGCCGTTTTACCTGATGGTGGAGAAAGATATCTGAGTACGCCCTCTTACATAAATTGTTAATTTTGTAGTTCCAACAATGCCGATTGGGAGGTTGACATCATGTTCAGTGGGCTACGCAAAAATATCCGGGTTGTTAAGGAAAGGGATCCTGCTGCTAAATCAACGTTGGAGGTTGTTCTCTGTTACCCGGGTTTTCATGCTATTCTAATGCACAGGTTGGCTCACAGTTTTTACAGGCGCCGTTGGTTTGTCATAGCCAGGTTGATATCACATATATCCCGTCTTTTAACCGGTATTGAGATCCATCCCGGTGCCAAAATAGGCGAGGGTCTGTTTATTGACCATGGTTCCGGTGTAGTAATTGGGGAGACTGCTGAACTAGGTGATAATGTGACCATTTATCAAGGTGTCACCCTTGGCGGCACCGGCAAAGAAAAAGGGAAAAGACATCCGACCATCGGTAACAATGTGGTAGTAAGTGCAGGCGCCAAGGTGTTGGGGGCTTTTACAGTTGGGGATAATTCTAAGATAGGGGCAGGTTCTGTGGTCCTAAAAGAGGTGCCGCCCGATAGTACAGTTGTGGGGGTGCCTGGAAAGGTGGTGGCCAGGAATGGCCGCCGGGTCAAACCACGGGAAGATTATGAAATAGATCTGCGCCATGATCTACTGCCGGATCCTGTGGCAGAAATGATCCTCTGCTTACAGAAAAAAATTGAAATATTGGAGAAACGGGTTTGGCAAATGGAAACAGGAGCGCCGGCAGAAAGGGCGTCTGAAGGAAGAGGTTGTTAATAAATAAAAAAGGATCACAGAAAAAATAGGGCGGACAGCAGAAGCTGTACGCCCTAAGATTTTTTAAGTTAAAGCATTGTAAAGATTAGCAACAAAAAGATGCCGTATATAGCCACAGGGTAGACCATGTAGATGGTTCTTAGTTCCTTCTTCCAGGCTACAATCAGGTAAATGATAATGCTGGAGAGAAGTGCCAGCATAGCGCTGATAGCAGCAAGAGTGGAAATTGACCACGGTGTCAGCATGATACCGATAGTAGGAATGATTGAACCCTGAAAGACCATGGCCCCGGTGATATTTCCCATAGCCAGGGTATCTTTACCGCCCTTGACCCAGATGATACTGTTGAATTTTTCCGGGAGCTCGGTGGCTATCGGTGTAATGATAATGGAAAGTATTAAGGCCGGCATTGCTATTTCTGCTGCCAGTGCCCCAACTGCTCCTACAAAATACTGTGCACCGAAAGCGATCAGTCCGATGCTGAAGGCCACCTGCAACAAAATTGGATATAGTGGTGGTTCCACGTTTTTTTTCCAGAAGTAAAGGGGCGGTACGTCCATTTCAGAAAGGGTATCTCCATCCCTTAGAGTCTTAATCACATAATACCCATACCCACTAACTAGTGTTAAAGCGATGGGCACTTTTATCACCATATAGGGGATAAATGCTGCCGCTACCGCCAGGGTGTAAAAGAAAATAAAATACTTTAAATCCCGCATTAAAATTGATCTCTTGATATCAATGCATCTATTGCCGTTGCCCTGGCCGCGGCAAAAAACCATTTTGGAAACACCTACTACCCCAAAGGCGAGTGTGCTGAGCATAAATGGGGCCCCTAATATTGCCCCAATCCCCACCTCAGTAGCCGTGCCAATGGGAGCAAAAAGAATGGCAATCAGGGGGACCATGGTTTCGGGAAGCGCGGTTCCCACTGCCGCCAGAACACTGCCGACTGCCCCCTCGGAGAGGTTCAGCTTTTTGCCCAACCATTCTATTCCATTAGTGAATATCTTGGCACCAGTTAGAATTACCAGCAAAGCTGCGGCAAGTACCAGGATGCTGCTGGTTTCCATATAGATCACCCCTTGTCCAATTAAAGATTAAATAAAAAGACCTTCGTGTATTCCCAATAGGAAAATACGAAGGTCTTGCCTAACCATTGCGGGTTTGCAGAAACCGGGTATTTCTACCGTGATGACGGCCCCTGCTCCGGGTACTGAACTGACCCGGTGGCTACTCCCCTTGAATTTCTATTCTAAAATATTATTACAGCTATTACTGCATAAGTCAAGCATTTTACTGTATTTATAGCAAAATGCTTGACCCTCTACGTATTATAGCCTGGTTAAAATATATTCTGCAAACTGTTTGAAATCATCTAGCCTTTTCAGGCTGGCAAAGACAATTCGATGGTCTATCTCAAGATAATCATGGACAAGTATGTTTCGGAATCCTGCTATTTGTGTCATGGTGTTGGCCAGGGCTTCCGGGAGCAGGTTCTCTTCCTTTAGAACAGCGAAAATATCCCCATAACTGTAGGGGACACGGTATCCCCGGTAGGCAATAATATGGTTTCCAATATCAATACAAATTTGTGCTGCTATCTGCAGGTTTCTCTCAGCTTGATCCCTGATGCCTTCATTTTTTATGTACTCTTCCCAACTGGTTTTGGACAGTTTATTTAGTTTGCGCAATGAGTGTTCCAGTCTAAAAAAACGTTTTTCAATGGTTTCTCTATCCACCCCCAAAACGACCCTCCTTTATTCTCTTTACCAAACCCTCATGTAATATTTTTTCAACAGGTTTAAAGTCAAAATACTGGTCGAAGGTTTTGACCTGAAACCCAATTCGTTGGGTTTTGCCACCTTTTTTTTCATAAACAAGCCGACCCTTTCCCAATACTCGGTATGATAGGGCTAGCGGCGCCTGGTTTAAAATTACCAGATCTACCGCGTCTGTTTTGAGTAAGGAGGTGACAATCGCCAGCAGATCTAGCTTTTTTTTAAAATAGCGACTGGGTGGCAGGTTATGATCTAAAATAATCGCCAGGTCAATATCACTGAGCGGGGTCTGCATGCCTGCTGCAAATGAGCCGAAAAGATAAATTGCCACAATGTCCTGATCGTTTTTTAGTTTTTCAACAAGTGGTGTTAGGCACTTTGTTACATTGTTCTTCGTTTCTTCAAAATGGTACAAAAAAATCACCTGTATAACTTTTCTTGAAGTTAGATACACATATATTCTATCATAACCCGGGGCCAACATTCGCGTATGTGACCTCAACGCATTGATTAAATAAGTGGATAACAATATTATTATACATGAACCAATATTTGGTGACAGTCGTCTGATATACAGGTGGGGTTGTTATGAAATTTATTAAAAGAAGGATGTGGTGAAATGGATTCTTTGCCGGGGGCTGGAATCAAGGTGTTTTTGGTAGGATTGCTGTTAAGCATTTTTGTCTGGTTGCCCACAGCAACGGCGCAGGCAGAAACGGATTGCGATCCACCGGTGGAAAAAACAATACTAAATGCCGAGCTGAAAGATGCAACACCGGCAGGAGTGGAGGAACAGCAGGCAACGGTAGGTCTGGAGCAGGCAATCAGGATTGCCAAAGAGGCCTTCCCGGTGCCGGAGGGTCTAGATGAATTTTCAACAGGTTTTGACCAGAGTGAAAGTGGGGCGTTCTGGAACCTGCGCTGGTATTGCAGCGAGGAGCCCGGGGGTGAAATGTATGTACGTGTTAATAGTATGACAGGGGATATCTGGAGTATGGGGTTATGGGTTCCTTCTGAGGAATATCAGGGACTGCCCCAGTATTCCAGAGATCAGCTTGCAGGTACTGCAACCGCTCTGGCACAAAAACTCCAACCGGAACGGTTTAAGTCAACCAGGCTGCAGCCGGCCCGGGATGATGGTTACCAGCCCCTTCCCCTGGTTAAACGCGGCCAGATGGAGTACGGGTACGAGTACAGCAGGGTTGTCAATGGGTTTCCTTTTATGGAGAATGGGATCCACATTGTTCTAAGCGGTGACACGGGCCAGGTGATTAGATTTGATCTTACCTGGGACAATACAAAAGAATTCCCCTCCACAGCAGGCATGATTAGCGCTCAGCAGGCTGAGCAGATCTTTAGAAATGAAGTTGGCCCTGAACTGTACTATTTTCGTGAGCGTGTCCCAGGTGGCAGCAAGGTACCTCTTAAATTGGTCTACCAACTGCCCGGACAGCAGAATCAGGCTGTTATAGATGCTCTCAGCGGCAAGGTCATTAGCGGCGGAAACGAATTTTTCGGCTACGATCGGGCCGGGGCCGGTGGTGCTATGAAAGAGATGAGCCGCAATGAAGCCATGTCACTTTCCCCCATGGAGTCAATTGCAGTTGAGGAGGCCAAAGGCCTGCTGTCCAAAGATGAGGCTTTGGAATTAGCCGTAAAAACGGTGCCGATACCCCCGGAGTATGTCCTATCTAACAGCAGGTTGGAACAGGACTACCTGTTTAATGACGTAAAAACCTGGTATTTTGCCTGGGGGGCCGGAAGCGGTGCGGAACGCAAGATGATGGATGTGGCGGTAAATGCGGCGGACGGCGGGCTGGTATCTTTTAATACCAACTACTATTTTTATGAATCAACAAAACCCTCGGCAGTCAAATTCCAGGAGCAGGATGCCCTAAAAATTGCTGAGGAATATATTAAGAGAATCCAACCCAGCAGGTGGGATGAGGTAGTTTATGTTAATTGCCGACCAGATTACTACCACATAACGGACGGGGAAAGTGCCCCTCAGCCCATCTCATACAATTTTAGCTGGGTTCGTTTAGCCAATGGGGTACAGTTTCCGAACAACGGGTTTAATGTGGTTGTGAATAGCACTACCGGTGAAGTAACCAGTTACAACATGACCTGGTGGGATGTTAAATTCCCTGGTCAGGAGGGTGTTATGAGCCGGCAGGAGGCCGCTGATAAATATCTACAGGCGTCTCCTTTGGATGCAGCCTATCAGCGGCATTGGATCGGACAACCTTATTCAAAAGGTGAAGAAATAAAGCCCTATCTAGTTTATTATACAACTGGGCAAAACTTTACTATGCTGGATGCCTTTACCGGTCAGCTACTTGACTTCAGCGGGAATCCCGTTGTGCCTTCTCCCAGGGAGCAAAAATTCACAGACCTGGATTCTCATCCGGCGCGGGAGGCGGTAGAATTATTGGCCCGGTCGGGGATAGTTACTACTACTGATGGCATGTTTCGTCCAGATGATGCAGTTTCCCAAGCAGAGTTGATTACAATGCTGGTTAAGAGCAGTGCCTGGATGCCGGCACCTGTTTACCGCCAGAGTGATACTGGGGAGGAGCCCTGGTATCAGCAGTACTACAAAATGGCGGTGCGTTTGGGTATCATTCAAGCCGGGGAGAACCCCGACCCGGATCAGCCGGTTAATAGGGAGGTTTTGGCCCGACTGACCATCCATACCATGAATTTATATCGGGTGGCTGTGCTGGGTGATATCTACAAGCTTGATTTTCCTGATGCCGGTGATATAACCGAACATCTAAGGGGGCATGTGGCCCTGGCGGCAGGGCTGGGCTTGATTGAGCCTGTTAATGGGCAATTAAAACCTAAGACAGTGGTAACCAGAGGTGAGGCGGCGCAGTCTTTGGTCAGGATGCTGCAAAGCAATTAACCTAAACAAGAGCCGGGGCCAAAAATGTCCCGGCTTTATGGTTCGCCCAGCAGGGGTGTAATCTAATCTTTGAAAGAATGTAATGTGTCCTAATAGTGGGAAACATATTATAATATTGCTAAAAGGCAGCAGTGCACACCAGGTGGAGGGAAAGATTTACATGATAACTATGGAAGAATTGTTGGAGATTGAGCAAAATAGTATGCAGGAAGCAGCAGCATCCATTGATGAAAAGGATATAAGGTTAGCAGTGGGATGGTTAAAGGAAGCAGACAAGGAAATCAGGAACAAGGCCTTGCTTCTATTGCAGAGCCGCTCTCTAAATCATGATGATGTGTACCCCTTTTGGCATGTGTTTGCGGAGAAACTTGAGGGTGAAAGCCCTGAGCAGAGAAGTATCGGTATTGTGCTTATTGCTGCTAATACTAAATGGGACATAAAAAATAAAGTTGATCAAGCCATTGATGCCTATCTACTGTGCCTTGATCACAAAAAGCCTGATGTAGTGCGCCAATGCATCCAGTCTTTGCGCCAGATTCTTCCTTATAAAAAACATCTTTATCTATATATTGCCGACAGATTGATTTCAATCAATCTCAGGGATGTTGATGAGGCAGCGAGGAAGGCGGTATTAATTGACATTCTAGAGGTACTGATGGTGATTAGAAAAGGCTGGTACCCGGACGAGGTAGAACAATATATCAGTCTAGCGTTAGCCGGGGATTTACTTGACCAAAATGATAAAAAACGAATTAAAGGGATGATGTGGTGAACCTAAAACCGGCATCATCACATCCCTTGCTTTTTGTTTGGAGGCATAAAATCATTAGTGCACTAAAAAACTTCATGGATAAGGAAAAGGATACCCTGAGAAAGATGATTGGCCTGTACTGTAAAAAACAGCATCACAGTGGTAATAACCCTTGTTCAGATTGCCAGGCCTTGTTTAACTATGCCTGTAAACGTTTGGATAGATGCAGGTTTGGGGCCGACAAACCTACCTGTGGAAAATGCCCTGTGCATTGCTACAGGCCTAATCTGCGGGGGAAAATAAAAGAAATAATGAGGTATGCAGGGCCAAGGATGTTTATTTATCATCCGCTGGATGCAATCCGTCATATTATAAGAAGCAGAAAAAAGGTGCCTACAAACCCTTCATAGATAACTGTTCTTTAAATATTGTTTCGTTCGGCTTCCCTTACATTAGATATCCGATGATGTGAGTCATAATTCCTTAATACTAGAAAGGAGTGAGTTATTGTTATGGCGAGAAGGTTTTTTGGGGTGGGGATGGTTATTTTGTTGTTGATTATGGCTATGCCCGCCTACTGTGCTGCGTCAACTGACAAAGGGCCGGAAATTGTGTTAGATGGTACAAAAATCGAGGCTGTTGCTTGTATTGACAAAGGAAATGTTTATCTGCCCCTGCGGGCCGTAGGTGAAGCCCTTGGGTATGAGGTGCTGTGGTCGGGAATAGATAATACAGTTTCCGTTATAGGGACCGGGAAAAACATTATGATTGATTTAAACAATCAGCAAATTACGGCAGACGGTCATTCTTATTATGTGGACAGTGAGTTAATTGTAGGCAGGCTGTATCTAGAGTCAGATTTATTTTCTTCAGAACTGGGGCTTGCAGTCCGCTGGGATAGGAAAAACAAGGCCATCCAACTGGAAAGGGTAGAAAAGAATCTGATTTCCGTAGAGACTATCAAAGAGGTTGCTGAGACTGATGAGATTAGGATAACCCTGCAGTATCCACAGATTGACGGCTTAACTAACGAAACAGTCCAGGATGGTATAAATCGAATGTTCAAGGAGGCAGCAGATGAAGCCAGGCAAGAAGGGCTAAAAAATGCTGAAGAAAAAGAAAAGGCTAGCGCATCAGGTTATGGTAGCCCCAATAGGTATGAAACTTATTTCGACTACAGCTTGAAATGCAACCAAAAGGGACTGCTGAGCGTAGTGTTGATGAATTACCAATATACAGGAGGCGCCCATGGTTCTATGGTGCAGAGTTCCTATACCTTCAACCTGAACACAGGTGAAGAATACAAGCTCAAGGATTTGTTCAAAGATGATGTGGATTATGTGGCCTATATTAACAATACCGTCAAGGATACGATTGTTGAGCGGGTAAGAGGAGAAATACTGCCCGAATATACCATTGAGCCTTTCGAGACCATTAGAGATGACCATGATTTCTATCTATCCAATGATGGGGTGGTGATCTATTTCCAGCAGTATGAGCATTGGTGCTATGCTGCCGGCATACAGGAATTTCCCGTTGAATATACGACCTTAAGAGATATGCTGAAACCTGAATTTACCTTTTAAATAATAACATTGCTATCCGAGATAATGATAATCGCAGCAACGGGTTCTGCACTTTCCCGGTGCTAGTGCTTGTGGATTGTCTAACAAGGTAAAATATCAGGTGATCATGATGGCATAATGGATTCTTATCTGATGGATCGCAATAGGGTGTAGCCTTTGTTACATTGTTGTGCCTGCCAGCATAACGGGCAGGGTTCGGGGGGCATCTATGAGGGTGTCCCCTAACGAATTTTACGGTGGTTCAGAGATGGCTGGCTAAAGATTACAGTTGCCGGTCAAACAATTTGGGAATCAGCGGATGAATGGTGGGTAGCTGATTTTTTTCTGGGTGATTCAGACAATGATAGCATCCCCGAACTTAACCTGTTGGTTTGGAAGTCGGGGAGTTTTGGCCCACATAAGCCCTTTTGGGTTACAAAAGATGATTTAAGTGTCAGAAACCATTTTTTTATTTTTAAACTGGTTGATGGTGTTATAAAATCCGTGTGGCAGTCTTCCAA
>JABMJD010000071.1 GCA_013201395.1 Candidatus Syntrophopropionicum ammoniitolerans | reverse complement strand
TGCAGGGTATTATATCGCTAAAAATGCTTAATTTCAACCAACCTGGGAAAGAACCACTTGTTTATTGACACAGCAAGGGACGCTATCAAATTGGCTGTTCCTGCTTTTAGACAACAGATAGCTAACGCTATCGCCGCAGGCCTGGTGCAGGCGCTGGAATTAAAGCCTGTTTCTTCCACAGAGCAGATGGGAGGAATCAGCAAAATGAAGAGTGATGGCTTGATTGTTGCGGATCATGGTTCCACTGAAAATATTACCTGGGGAACATTTGCGGCCGTTATAAACCGCAGTATTGGCAAAAGCTCCCTGGTAGATCAGTGGGATCCTGCCGGCGAAGTGGCCAAATTAAAAACAGCAGGGTTGATTTTTTCTGATCATGATGAAAAAGGAGAGGTGTCCTGGGGGGAATTTGCCACAGTTTTGAATAGGTTACGTGGCAGGAGCCCATGGGATCCGGTGGCGGAAATTCAGAAGCTAAAGTCAGATGGTTTGCTTGACTCTGCCCATGAACCGGTTGAAGCAGTTAACTGGGGTTATTTTGCCGGGGTATTCAACGCTATAAGGGCCAATTGAATTTTATGATGGAACAATTTTAAGCTTGCCGCAGACAGCAAGCCTGTCATCCTTAATAACCAGTGCCCCCCTGACACCATTGATTCTTGTGGCAAACTCTGCAGCTTTTTGCACATCATCTTTTGTCTGGATCAGGTTTCCTGCGGCCGTTGCAACCGCGTCGGCCAGCATGGCCGATGGGGCCAGGATTACAACAGCGTCTGCCTCACCCAGACTCAGGGAATGACCCACTGTTCCGGAGGAGGTGCAAATTCCTAGAGGGGTATCCTCGGGCCTTATCAAAAGCGCGAGGCGGTTTGACAGGGGGGAGTGGCCGGCAAAAACACCGATCCGGCGTGGCCTGGCACTGCGCATATAGATATCACCGCCGTTTTCCACGATCACATCCCGGGAGCGCCTGGCTAGCGATGAACCAACATAGTGAGCAAAGGCACCGGCTACTGCCGCCATCGGCCCTACCCCGGCCCGGCGGGCAGCCTGGGCCATGTCAATAGCTATTTGCGGTGCACCTGGTTTCAGGCTGTGAGGGGTTAGAGAATGTAGAAAGGCGTGATCCTCCTCGATGTATTTTTCGAGGAGTTCACGCTTTTTAAGGACTATTTCCTGTGCAAATTTAACTATTTCGGGTGAAAATCGATCCCTACGGATACCTATATCCAGGTCCGTCTGTTTTACAACTACTTGAAAATGATAAAGATCCTCCTGCCGAAATTTCTCCCGGTATGATCTTTTTGTATATTTCAACCTAGAACCTTACCTCCATAGCTTTTACAGGGCATACCTTTAAACATATTTGACATACGATGCAGTTGTCGCTGTTAAATTTTACCTCCATGGATGGCCTTTCTATATAGAGCGCGCCGCTAGGACATATATCTGTACAGGCGCCGCAACTTGTACATTTTTCCTCATTCCGGAATACTTCTTCCGCCAGGGGCTGCACAGTGACCCCCTGTTCCTTTAAATACTCCAGGCCCGGATCGCAATTGTCACCTGTGAGTTCCAGGACCATAACCCCTTCTTTGTTCTGATCAACATTGGCCTTAAGAATATTTATAATTAAATCATAGTCCTTAACAAGCCGGTAGATTATTGGCCTGTCGGCTATATCTTTCCCAAAACGGAGGATTATTTTTTTGCGTGGCAAGTTTTTCACTCCTTTTAATATTGTTCAGCTAAGGCTGTACCTGTCAAACATGTACAGGGGCCGTTTTCGGGCATAACTACCCAATTGTCAGTGCCTTTGCTGAAATGTTGTTTTTGTAAGAAGGGAGCTGTTTTACGGGTTCCGTTAAAAGGAAATCACCTTGCCGGATCCAGTTTTTCAGGATGTTGGCTATCTGCCTGGCCCTGGGGTAGCTGGATAGGGGGGCTGTAGGTATTTCCCTGCCGTTTACAGTGATTTTGCCGGATTTTAGTGCGGCATAACTGACAAACCCAAGGTTACCGGGGATACGCTGGCTGAAGGCTTTGCTGTAGTCTACGACAGGAGCGTAAAGATCCTTGTCCGCGACTGCCACACAGCGCATCACTTCTTCATTTAATATCGGAATGGGTATCCCCAGACCCACAGTAAGGGAAGCGCCATAACCGAGCATACTGGTTCCAACCAACCAGTTGGCGTCCATCTGTTTGAGGTCACCGACTACGGAAAGGGTAGCCCCTGCCGGGCCATAGTCTTTACCGGCAGCGTCTTTTTGAATTTCCGGAAAGTTCTGTGTGCCGTTCCAGGCCACATAGCCTATGCCGCCGCCTAGAAAAATTTTCGTGCCTATGCCAATGGTCATGAAATAGGGATCATTCAGCAGCGGGCTAAGTTGCCCGGCACTACTGTAATGAGCGTTGCCTAGATGGGGTTTGAGCATCCCCAGGTAAGTGTATATGGTTCTGTTGCTCAGGTTAACTGCACAGTTGTAATTTTGGTAGGCGTTTCGTGGGTTAAATAGGGTGGCTTCATTAATATCATCCAGAGTGACGGCGGTCTCAATTTCTCGCCTGGGGTAACAGTCCGTACCGTAAGATGTTGCCTTTAAATGCAGAGATTTGCCTGCTACCAGATCCTGTATCACATGGCCGCCACCATAGAGAAATTCACCCGGATAATTATTGTTGCAGGGGTCATCCTCCGGAAGCTCCGTGGCGCCGAGATAGGCGTCTACAGAGGCAATTCCGGAGTAGGCCTGGACACCATTGAGCCAAACCTTCTGCATTCTAATCCGTGGCTTTGCATGGCCAAAATTTAAAAATACTCCGGAAGAGCACATAGCGCCAAAGGTACCGGTGGTTACCACATCCACACTCTTAGCTGCCTCAGAGATGCCTTTTTCATCCACCAGGGAAATTATTTCTTCGGCAGTAAGCACTACAGCCCGGCCGGACTTAATCTTTTCATTAATCTCGGCGTAGGTTTTTTCAATAGCCATTTTAATAGTATCCCTCCCGTATAAAGTGCCCTTAGCTGATAATAATTTAAGGCCTCTTCCAACAAGAAGAGGCCGGTTGTTACTCACCGTGTTCCCCCTTATCTGCCAGAAAAACTTCTGCAGGAATTAGCACCTTGCTGGTTGGTTTACTACCTCCCAACGGTTGCCGGGCTTCATTGGGCCAGTCCCTCCACCGCTCCGGATAAGAGCACTATTGAATTTGCTGTACTTTAGTGTATCAACACTGGTTTTCTATGTCAACAGTTAAGTTATTGTTAAAACAAAGAATTTTCTGGTGGTGGCGGCTATAGGTCAATATTTATTGGCAGGTTTACGCCGGGGGAAAGGCATTAATAGGATTTAGAAAAATGATGATAGGATACATTTAGGAGTTTTAAGGCATAGCTTTTATGAGACGCTTAATATGACAGAGATAACTTTTGAGCGCTTATTGGGCAGGTTTTACTATCATCTAGCGAGGCAAAAAACTAGAAGAAGAAATCAAAACAGTATCTAGGCCGGTTCATCAATGCCGGCCTGGCTTTTTGTCATTCTTGGTGTTAGGTACTAAAAATTCAAAGGCGTCTTTTCTGCATAAACAGCTTTTATTTCATTTGTTGCCGGGATTGTTGGACGAATATGAAAGTGGTTGTGCTGGATTTTTATAGAATGTAATGTGCCGCAAAAAGGGCATTTTTTACTTTCACCGTCTTTAAAGCGAATTTCACCGATATGCCTGCCGCAACAGGTTACTTCGACACTGATAATTCTGTTCTTATTATTGAAATTAACTCTGTAGTCATTGATTTTATCCTTGTTCAGGCGGTCCATGACTGCATCACCCTTTCTATGTTTGTTATTTATCCAAATATAGCATTAGATCATAATCTAGGCAACCCCCATTTAACACCTTTTGCAGGCAAAAAAAGAGACCCTTAAGAGGTCTCTTTTAACAGGAACAATTCTCATCGTCTTTAACGGGGCAGGACCCCCGGTTGGGGCAGGATATTTTTTCTTCTAGATTGATATTATTTTCATTTCCCGGGAGTGGTGTTGTTGCCGGGTTAATCTTTTCTTTTTTTTGGGGGTTAGGATCCATGCCAATTCCTCCTCTAAACTATTTATAAAATATTATAACCCTAGAGTGTTTGGGATATGTAGCAGGGAAAAATTTTTATTGTTATAATTAGCAGCCAGCATTCCGTAATAATTATATTATGTTAAAATAATCGACACGCTATACAAAAATGTTCTAAGCTTAGAAACAGGGCTACAGAGTATATTAATGTCTTTATTTTTGTTAACCTGTATAAAATCTATAAAATTTTACCAGATTAAAC
>JABMJD010000070.1 GCA_013201395.1 Candidatus Syntrophopropionicum ammoniitolerans | reverse complement strand
CTGTCCCCCTGTCCCTGTCCCCCTGTCCCGTTACCACAAGGTGCCTTGTTTGGCGTTGCTCGCGCCAGGTTGCTCCAAGCCCAGGTGCTGGTAAGCCAGGGATGTAGCCACCCGGCCGCGGGGTGTTCGGGCCAGCATACCCAACTGGAGCAGGTATGGTTCATAGACATCTTCCAGTGTATCTGTTTCTTCGCTGGTGGCTGCCGCCAGGGTATCCAGCCCCACCGGCCCCCCGGCGAATTTTTGGATAATTGCCAGCAGCAACCGCCGGTCGGACTGATCAAGGCCCAGGGGATCAACCTCTAGAAAGGCCAGGGCTTCATCAGCCACCTCCCGGGTGATAATGTTGTCCGCACGCACCTGAGCATAATCCCGGACCCTTTTTAGTAGACGATTGGCCACCCGCGGGGTGCCCCGGGAGCGGCAGGCAATTTCCAGGGCGCCTTCCCTGGTTATTTCTACCTCTAGTATGCCCGCTGTCCTGGTCACAATCAGCACCAGCTCCTCCGGTTCGTAATAATCCAACCTGCTGATCACCCCAAAACGGTCCCGCAGAGGCGACGTCAGTAACCCGGCGCGGGTGGTGGCCCCCACCAGGGTAAACCGGGGCAAATCCAGGCGCAGTGAACGGGCCCCAGGGCCTTTGCCGATAACAATGTCCAGGGCATAGTCCTCCATAGCCGGGTATAACACCTCTTCCACCGTCCTGCTCAGACGATGAACTTCATCAATAAACAAAATATCCCCTGGTGTCAGATTAGTCAGTATGGCCGCCAGGTCCCCAGGCCGCTCAATGGCTGGGCCGGATGTGGTCCTGATGTTAACACCCATTTCAAAAGCAATGATATTGGCCAGTGTTGTTTTGCCTAACCCCGGCGGTCCGAAGAGCAGGACATGATCAAGAACCTCTTTTCTTTCCCGGGCAGCCTGAATAAAGATCGAGATCATTTCCTTGACCTTTTTTTGACCGATATATTCATCCAGCCGGCGGGGGCGGAGATTAAAATCTGTGTCCCGATCCTCCTCCCGCACCTGGGCAGATATAAGCCTTTCTTCCACCATCATGCACGTCTCCTATTTAACACTAAAGGCCCTTACCTCGTGCCTGCTATTTCCTTTCCAGCAGGCGTAAGGCACCCTTGATCAGATCCTCTACAGGGGCATCCGTCAGTCCGGCCTGGGCCTCCCTAAGAGCCCGGCTTGCTTCCAGAGGCGAATAACCGAGGGCTTCCAGGGCCTCCAGAGCATCCTTTTCCCGCCCACCGGCTATTATGTCACCGGAATCAGTTTCATCAAACAGGTCGGACACCTTGTCTTTTAACTCCAGGATGATGCGGGCGGCTGTTTTTTTGCCAATGCCCGGCGCCTGGGTTAGCACGGCAAAATCTTCACCAGCAATGGCTCGGCCCAGTTCACCAGGTGAATGGGTAGATAAAACAGCCAGGGCCACCTTCGGCCCTACACCGGATACACCAAGTAATCGCAAAAAAAAGGTCAGTTCGTTCTTGCCCCGAAAACCATACAAATATAACCCGTCGTCCCGTACTATCAAATTAGTGTGCAGTGCAATTTCACTGCCCCTGGCCGGCAGCTGGTAGGAGGACGATAAAGGAATATGTACCTTGTAGCCAATACCGCCCACATCTATCACCACCGCCCCAGTCTCCACATCTATCAGCTTTCCTCTAATAAAAGCAATCATTGCAATTTCCTCACCCATGAATATAATTGCCCATGACATATTGCCACCGCAAGTGCATCGGCCACATCATCAGGTGACGGTGCCTGGGTCAGGGATAGAATAGTCTTAACCATATACTGCACCTGCTCTTTTGCTGCCCGGCCGTAACCAGTCACAGCCTGCTTCACCTGCAGGGGTGTATATTCAAAAACAGGTAGACCGGCACTGGCAGCAGCCAGCATGGCCACCCCCCGGGCATGTCCCACTGCCAACGCAGTACGGGCGTTTTTATTGAAAAACAGCTCTTCCACGGCAAATTGTTCAGGTTGATATTGCTTAATAATACCGGTGAGCTCCCGGTAAATAGTATACAACCGGTTGGATAGGGGTTGCTTGGCACTTGTGCGGACACAGCCACATTCTACCAGAGAATAGCTGTTGCCCCTATATCTGACCAGACCGTAGCCGGTAATGGCGGTGCCCGGATCTACCCCCATTATAAACATATGTTCCCTCTCCTTTAGCCAGAGATCAATTTCTACAGCTAGAGGGGGCAATCCTTTATTTTTCTATTTATGCAAAAATAAAAGACCGCCGGCATGGCTTTGCCGACAGCCCCAACGACCAACTGTGGGTTTTACTCCTCTATTTCAAAATTGGCATAAACATTTTGTACATCATCGTGGTCTTCCAGCATTTCCGTCAGCTGCATCATCTGCTGAGCCTTTTCACCTTCCAGGCTAACCGTTGTCTGGGGTTCCATAGCCAACTCAGCCGATGCTATCTGCACACCTGCCCCTTCCATAGACTTCCTGATAGTCTGCAGATCGGCAGGCACACATACAATTTCGTAGATATCATCCTCAGTATTAAAATCTTCCGCCCCGGCATCAATTGCCGCCAGCATCACTTCATCTTCATCAAGATTGTTATTTTCTTTTTCTACTACGATAATCCCTTTTTCCTCAAACATCCAGGCTACACAACCGGTTTCCCCCAGGCTGCCTCCATTTTTGGAAAAGATATATCTTATTTCCCCCGCTGTGCGGTTCCGATTATCAGTCATCGCTTCCAACATAACGGCCACCCCACCGGGGCCATAACCCTCATATGTTAATTCCTCATAGTTGGCACCGTCAGTGTTACCTGCTCCTTTTTGAATGGCGCGCATAATGTTGTCATTGGGAATGTTGGCTTCCTTTGCCCGCATGATCGCTGCCTTTAGACTGGCATTGCCTTCCGGATCAGCGCCTCCCTGGCGTGCTGCGGCAATAATTTCTTTGGCCAGACGGGTAAATATCTTACCCCGCTGGGCATCTACCTTTGCCTTTTTACGCTTGATAGTTGACCACTTTGAATGACCAGCCATTATAGCCCCCCTTCCGTTTGGTGAATGGAACAAACAAAAAGGCGCCCGGGGCGCCCGATAGATTACCTGAACGATTACCTAAACGTACACAAATCCCACCAATATTTTATCATATAGTGTCTGTTCTAGCAAATTCAAGTGATTTCAAGCCGGGGACGGTTCTTGAACTTGAATTGGGTGTGAAAATCACATTCCTGTGTCTTTCCAAACTACAAAATACCCCCATCAGGTGCCTAATTCAGGTTCAGAAACCCCTCTTGGCTTGACACAAGCACCCCCGAAACAAGTAAATGGCTTTTCCCTGAGGAATGTTGCTATAATAGAATTAACATTCTAGAAGGAATGTCACGTCAGGTGCAAAGGAGAATTTTTGATAAAAATGTCTAACAATGAACTATACAAGGGAAAAGACATCCTGGTAATTGATGCCGGTTCAGGAACCCAGGATATATTAGTCTATCAAGCCGGTCAGAACATAGAAAACTGCCCTAAAATGGTTATGCCCAGCCGCACGCGACTCGTGGCCGCTCAGATTCGCCGATCCACCCAACAAGGCCACAATGTCTTTCTTTATGGCCATGTGATGGGCGGTGGGGCCTGCTTTTCTGCGGTGAGACAACACCTGGAGGCAGGCTTAAAGGTCTATGCCACCAAACAGGCCGCCTATACCTTCAATGACAACCTGGTTAAATTGCGCCAAATGGGTATCGAACTGGCTGATGATGCCCCTGACAATGTAGATAAAATATGGCTGGGAGATGTGGACTTACCCGCATTTCAAACGGCTCTGGCCGCCTTTGGCCAACCCCTGCCCGCCCAGCTGGCCGTAGCAGTGCAGGATCACGGTTTTAGTGCTGATGAAAGCAACCGCCGGCTCAGGTTCCGCCTGTGGGAAGAGTTTATGGCCAACGGCGGATTGCTGCCGGATTTAATTTTTACCGGTGAAATACCGGCAGTTTATACCCGCATGCAGGCAGTACGGGAAATAGCACCTGACGCAATAGTTACTGATACGGGAACAGCAGCCCTGTTGGGCATTACGGCGGATCAGGCCGTGCAGCCCCGGCTGGGAAAAGGGGTACTGGCAATCAATATAGGCAACTCCCATACCCTGGCCGCTGCCATCCGGGGCCAACGTGTCTACGGGCTGTTTGAACATCATACCAGGCTATTGAACACCGCTTCACTGGCATCTCTGGTCGAAAAGCTGCAAAACAATGAGTTAACCAATGAGGAGGTTTTTGCTGCCGGAGGACATGGCGCCACCCTGCACCCGGACATGGGCCGGGGTTGGGACTATATAGCAGTTACTGGACCACGGCGGACTATGGCCAAATCCCTGGGCTGGCATGAAGCCGCCCCCTTTGGGGACATGATGCTGACAGGCTGCTTTGGGCTATTGGTTGGCATAGGCTGCCCTCT
>JABMJD010000069.1 GCA_013201395.1 Candidatus Syntrophopropionicum ammoniitolerans | reverse complement strand
CTAAACCAGTAACCACTATTGAACCCCGGTTTGTCACTGGGACGAGGGACCTGTCCCCCTGTCCCATATCATCGGGGATATTCCCCGGGGCCAAGATGATTCGGGACATTGGCGTCAAAGCCCCGATACCTGGCAAGCAGGTCCCATCATTTTTCCAATTCCCCACTTTCCAGCCTTCCAACTAACCAGGAGGGCTAGCCAGTGGGGAGCGACGTCTGTGCCAGAATAATCGGTGGACATACCTCGGTATCAAAGCCAATCCCCAAATAGAGGTGTATTCTCTTTTCCCTGCCCCGGTATCTACTTTGGCAACACCTTCTTAATAGACGTCTTTATCCGCACAGGTAGGGAATATTTCCTAAACCAGTAACCACTATTGAACCCCGGTTTGTCACTGGGACAAGGTACCTGCCCCCTGTCCCGCTTTAGTTAGGCGTCTTATTTATCCCCACAGGTAGGGGATATTTCCTAAACCAGTAACCACTATTGAACCCCGGTTTGTCACTGGGACAAGGTACCTGTCCCCGCGTCCCATGTTATTGTCTTTCTTCAAATTCCGCGTCTACCACGTCATCGCCGCCTGGCTGGTGTTGGGGTTGGGAGCCGTCACCCGCTCCAGGGGCACCACCTGGGGCCCCTGCCCCGTCGGCCTGGCCATAAGCGGCCTGGGATAGTGAATAGGCGGCCTGCTGCAGGTCACTTTGCAGGGTGCGGATGCGCTCGATAGGCGCGTTTTCCTTTAGTGCCTTGCGCAAGTCTTCCAGGAGTTGTTCCACCCGTGCTTTTTCGTGCACCGGTATTTTGTCTCCCAGGTCCTTTAGCTGGCGATCCACCTGGTAAGCCAGGGAGTCTGCTTCGTTGCGGGCTTCGATTTCTTCTTTGCGTTTTTTGTCCTCGGCGGCATGGGCGGCAGCATCGTTAACCATGCGGTCAATTTCCCCCTGATCCAGGCTGGTGGAACCGCTGATGGTAATGGTCTGCTCCTTGCCGGTGCCTTTGTCCCGGGCGCCCACTTTGAGGATGCCGTTGGCGTCGATGTCAAAGGTGACCTCAATTTGCGGTATGCCCCGGGGGGCCATCGGGATGCCGTCCAACTTGAACTGGCCCAAGGAGCGGTTGTCGCGGGCCATTTCCCGTTCGCCCTGAAGTACGTTGATATCCACCGCCGGCTGGTTGTCTTCAGCGGTGCTGAACACCTGGCTGCGCCGCACGGGGATAGTGGTATTGCGTTCAATTACCTTGGCCATGATGCCGCCCAGGGTTTCCACACCCAGGGACAGGGGTGTGACATCCAGGAGCAGTACGTCCTTGACCTCCCCGGCCAGCACCCCAGCCTGAATAGCGGCACCCACGGAGACTACTTCGTCCGGGTTGACTCCCATGTGGGGGTCTTTGCCGCCGGTGAGAGAGCGCACCAGCTTTTGTACCACCGGGATGCGGGTGGATCCGCCCACCAGGATTACCTCGTCGATATCCTTTTCTGCTAGTTTGGCATCTGAGAGGGCGGCCGTCACCGGTCCCCGGCAGCGTTCTACCAGGTGGGCGGTGAGGTCATCAAATTTGGCCCGGGTCAGTTTTGTATCCAGGTGTTTGGGCCCATTGGCGTCTGCAGTGATAAAGGGCAGGTTGATCACCGTTTCCATAGTGGCCGATAGTTCCATTTTGGCCTTTTCTGCTGCCTCGATTAGCCGCTGCAGGGCTTGTTTGTCGTTGCGTAGATCAATACCGTAGTCCCTTTTGAAGCCGTCGGCCAGCCAATCCACCACTGCTTTGTCAAAGTTGTCGCCGCCCAGGTGGGTATCCCCGTTGGTGGATTTAACCTCGAAGACTCCATCGCCCACCTCCAGGATGGACACGTCGAAGGTGCCGCCGCCCAGGTCGAAAACCATAATCGTTTCGTTTGATTTTTTGTCCAGGCCGTAGGCCAGGGCTGCTGCTGTGGGCTCGTTGATGATTCGCAGCACGTTGAGCCCTGCTATTTTGCCCGCGTCTTTGGTGGCGCTGCGCTGGGCGTCGTTAAAGTAGGCCGGTACGGTAATCACGGCGTCGGTGACTTTTTCCCCCAGATGTTTGGAGGCGTCGTCCACCAGCTTGCGCATCACCAGGGCGGAGATTTCTTCCGGTGCCATGTCTTTGCCGCGAATGTCGAAACGCACGGCGTCATTTTGCCCGGCTTTGATTTTGTAGGGCACTAGTTTCCGCTCGTCTGCCACTTCGGAGAAGCGGCGGCCGATAAAACGTTTTATTGAAGAGAGAGTATTCTCCGGGTTCAACACGGATTGGCGACGGGCGACCTTGCCAACCAGTCTTTCGCCGTCTTCCTTAAATGCTACAACGGAAGGTGTGGTACGATCACCTTCATTGTTGACAATAACGGTTGGTTTTCCTCCTTCCATTACTGCAATCACTGAGTTTGTGGTACCCAGGTCTATACCTACAGTTTTTCCCATTGCCTTTACCCCCTTTGTTTTTCCGCTATCAGTAATTATTAAAATGGCCTACATGGTAGCTTACCCCAATCTTAAGAAAAATTTATTAAAAATTTCTTAAATACTGATTAATATTTACCTTTAGCAGCCGGGGTGGGACATGGGGACAGGTACCTTGTCCCAGTTGCTGTGGTTTAGGGACATTCCCCCTGGCGACCAAACACCGGCCGCCGGGACCAACAACCATTTATCTGCTGTTTATGATGCGGCAGCTCCAGGAAGAAACGTGAGGGTGGGTTCCTTATTGCAGTAGGAAACATTCTGAAAACACCTGTAAAGGCAACCATTAGGAAGCTGGTGCAAGTCCGCCATGGTAATGTTTGGCGGCCAGCCATGACCCTTGGCCAGATAATAGGAAACCACCTCGACGTCAAAGCCAATTCCAAACAGAGATGTATCCCCCACTTCCCCAGTCCTAACTCTAGGGCCAAATTCAACGCCGGCTCACATAGCGCAGACCCCAACTCCAGATCATTGGCCGGGGCCATTCCCCCTCAGGAGCGGGCCAACCCCCCACTGCGGGGCTCAAACCTGGTGGGATGTATGGGCGGCAGGCCGTGTGAAAAGTCCAAGATTTAATGGTTCCAGGGCAAAAAGTGGGGGGCTATAGTATGGATATTGACTGTGTACACCCATCTAACCCCATTCAATGGCTTGTATAAATGTTCGAGTAGGAAAATTTATTTCCAAAAATAGATTTTACGGGGCCTGACGGGTTCCTCGTTGCAGTTTGAGTATGCTTGGGTTATTCCCAAGCGCTAGGAAAACCGGTGATATCCATCCGCGCCAAAGCTAGTCCCAAAACAGGGATTTGTCGTCACTCCCCTGTCCTCCTATATAATTTGGCCATATCTACCTAAATGGGCCTGGCTTGGGATACTCCCAGGCTTCCAATCATTAACCGCCGGGACCAACCACTGTTAGGCCCACCTCAAATAGAAACGTGCCGCCACCCCTCCCTGGTATTTTGTTTGGCAAACCTGCTCAAATCGTTTGCCCACATGGTAGGGCCCGGACACTATTTGTCGACACTAAAGGCCTAAACCATTCCACTATATCCCCCGCCCAGCAAGATGTGCAGGCAGGCTGTTTGTTGAAAACTAGCCTCCAGAACCCGGTAGGCAAGTCGTCCCATCACTTTCCCAAGTTTCTGCCTTCTGCCTTCTGCCTTCCACCTTTCCAACTTACCCAAAGGAATACCCCAAAGACCAGTTTGCAAAAAAAATGATGGACAAGGGACTCCTTCCACTTACTCAGGCTGGCTGATTCTGATGGGAAGGGGGTCTTGTCCGAAACCACTGAAGTAGTGTTGTTTTGCTTTCTGCCTTTCATTCGCAAGTGGGTTGGGGAAATTTTGTTTTTTCGGGATTTTTGGAATCCCGCTTCCGCTCAAAATGGGAAAACTGGAACTTTTCCGCGGCCTCAAACCTGACCCCTTGCCCCAGGCCCCACCTGCCCCTTGTGGCAAAATATGGTGGGACAAGGTACCTGTCCCCATGGCCCATATTTGTCGACACTAAAGGCCTAAACCATTCCACTATATCCCCCGCCCAGCAAGATGTGCAGGCAGGCTGTTTGTTGAAAACTAGCCTCCAGAACCCGGTAGGCAAGTCGTCCCATCACTTTCCCAAGTTTCTGCCTTCTGCCTTCTGCCTTCCACCTTTCCAACTTACCCAAAGGAATACCCCAAAGACCAGTTTGCAAAAAAAATGATGGACAAGGGACTCCTTCCACTTACTCAGGCTGGCTGATTCTGATGGGAAGGGGGTCTTGTCCGAAACCACTGAAGTAGTGTTGTTTTGCTTTCTGCCTTTCATTCGCAAGTGGGTTGGGGAAATTTTGTTTTTTCGGGATTTTTGAAATCCTGCTTCCGCTCAAGATGGGAAAACTGGACCTTTTCCGCGGCCTCAAACCTGACCATAGATCCGGTCCCCACCTGCTCCTTGTGGCAAAATATGGTGGGACAAGGTACCTGTCAGACCGTGTGAAAACCGAACCAAAAGCGGGGATTAATCGGAACACAGAATTGAT
>JABMJD010000023.1 GCA_013201395.1 Candidatus Syntrophopropionicum ammoniitolerans | reverse complement strand
TTATACCATATTCAGGGGTTCATCACGGTATATCCGGGGGTTTTCACACAGTCTGACAGGTACCTCGTCCCACCAAATACTGGTGATGCCGGCGGGCTTTACGAGGACAGGGGAATGGGGCCGGGCTTTGTAGTCCCTTTCTTAGAAACTCCTAAATGTATGAGTTGCCTGACAGGGGAATGGGGACACACCTCTGTTTGGGGATTGGCTTTGAAGCCGAGTTATGTCCCCGATTATCTTAGCGCCGAGGAATGTCCCTGGCTGATGCATCTTTGTAAGCCGGCTGAACAGACTTGAGGGACTAGGACAGGGGAATGGGGACACACCTCAATTTGGGGATTGGTTTTGTGGTCGGAGGAATGTCCCCAGATTATATAAGCTGGTGGATAAATGGTCGTTAGTCGTTGGTGGTTAATTGTCTGGGGATGTTCCCAAACAAGATACCGGGACAGGGGAATGAAGCCAGGCTTTGTAGTTCCTTTTTTAGAAACTCGCATGAGTATGAGTTACCCAGACAGGGGAACGGGGACACGGTTTTCTTTGAGGTATTCCCTTAGGGCCGGGTGGAAAGCGGAAAGCGGAAGGCAGAAGGCAGAAAGCGGAAGGTTGGAAGAGTGATCTGACCGCTGTTTGGGGCGGTGTTGTAAGCTGGTTGTTCGGATCTGAGGAACCAGGACAGAGGTATGGGGACACACCTCTGTTTGGGGATTGGCTTTGTGGTCGGAGGAATGTCCCCGATTGTAGGAGCCGGGCTTTGTAGTTTCTTTTTTAGAAACTAGCATGCGTATGAGTTACCCAGACAGGGGAACGGGGACACAGCTCTGTTTGGGGATTGGCTTTGAAGCCGAGTTATGTCCCCGATTATCTTAGCGCCGAGGAATGTCCCTGGCTGATGCATCTTTGTAAGCCGGCTGAACATGGGACAGGGGGACAGGTACCTCGTCCCACCAAATACTGGTGGTGCCGGTAGGCTTTACAAGGACAGGGGAATGGGGCCAGGCTTTGTAGTCCCTTTCTTAGAAACTCCTAAATGTATGAGTTGCCTGACAGGGGTATGGGGACACGGTTTTCTTTGAGGTATTCCCTTAGGGCCGGGTGGAAAGCGGAAAGCGGAAGGCAGAAGGCAGAAAGCGGAAGGTTGGAAGAGTGATCTGACCGCTGTTTGGGGCGGTGTTGTAAGCTGGTTGTTCGGATCTGAGGAACCAGGACAGAGGTATGGGGACACACCTCTGTTTGGGGATTGGCTTTGTGGTCGGAGGAATGTCCCCGATTGTAGGAGCCGGGCTTTGTAGTTTCTTTTTTAGAAACTAGCATGCGTATGAGTTACCCAGACAGGGGAACGGGGACACAGCTCTGTTTGGGGATTGGCTTTGAAGCCGAGTTATGTCCCCGATTATCTTAGCGCCGAGGAATGTCCCTGGCTGATGCATCTTTGTAAGCCGGCTGAACAGACTTGAGGGACTAGGACAGGGGAACGGGGACACAGCTCTGTTTGGGGATTGGCTTTGTGGTCGGAGGAATGTCCCCAAATTATGCGTTGTAAGTTGGGGGTTCAGACTTGAGGAACTAGGACAGGGGAACGGGGACACAGCCCTGTTTGGGGCTGGGCTTTGATGCCGGGTTATGTCCCCGATTATCTTAGCGCCGGGTTATGTCCCCGATTATTTTTAGGAAGTGAATCTAACTAATGAAAATATTACTGCACGCCTGCTGTGCTCCTTGTTCCATCCATCCGGTGGAACTATTAAGGAGCAAGGGTCTGGATGTAACCGGTTATTTTTTTAACCCCAACATCCACCCCTATACTGAGTTTAGAAAACGGCTGGAGGCATTAGAAAAATACGCTGCTGAAATTGAAATGGAGACAATTATCGATCCCGGCTATCACCTGGAAGAATTTCTTCGTGGTGCTGTTTATCGGGAATCAAACCGCTGCGGGATGTGCTACGCTATGCGGCTGGAGCAGGCTGCCAAGACAGCAAAAGAGGGCGGTTTTGATTGCTTTACTACCACCCTGCTGGTTAGTCCCTACCAAAAACATGAATTGATCAGGGAAATTGGCCAGGAGGCCGCCAACAAACACCAGGTACCATTTCATTATGCGGATTTCCGACCGGGATATAGGGAGGCCACAGCCAGATCTAGAAAAATGGATATGTACCGCCAGAAATACTGCGGCTGCATCTACAGTGAAATGGATCGTTATTGTAAAAAGAAAAAAAAGGGGAAGTGAGCGGCTAATGTGGGCATCCCTGGGCAAAATGTTCCTGTTTATTGGTTTAATCATGGTGGTTTTAGGGGGCATAATGCTGGCCGGAGGCAAGCTATTCGGGCTGGGGCGCCTACCCGGTGATATCTATATCCAAAAAAGGAACTTCAGTTTTTATTTCCCGGTGATGACTGGAATCATATTAAGTATATTGCTGACCATTATTATTAATATTTTCCGCCGGTAAGGGAAAAATGATCCGGTTTTTTTTAGTCTTAGAAGGAAATTTAGCTAATCCGCCGAATCTTTGTCGGGTGAGACATTAATGCCTGGAGGGTTAGTTTATGAGATCACGTTATGTTTTTGGGATTCTGAGTATGTTTTTGCTGGTTGTGTCCTGCTTTTTTTTATGTACTGACGGGGCGGGTGCTGATACAGCCGGTAATATCCGTGTAGCCCTGACCGGGGACAGCGATCAGTTATTCTTTACTATTAAGGGTAATTATGAAGTTGTGGACAAAACCACAGGCCAGGTTCTGGCTGTACCACAACAAGGCGAAAAGATGCAGGTAGCTTTAAAGGGAAATCGTCTTACATTGACGGATACAAGATCAGATTACGATTACGGTGCCTCCAGGGGGCCATTACTGGTACGTGAAGCCAGTTGCCGGGCGGCGATAGTCAACAGCAGCGGTCGTGTAACGGAACAAGGCATGGCCACATCCCAGGCAGTTAATGGGGATGGCCGAGTCAGGGCTTTGGATACCTCCCGCGCCCCTACAGTCAGGTCGGCCAATAAAACCATGGAGCTGGCCGGCGGCAGCGACACTCTCAATCTGATTACCCTCAGCAGTAGCACATCTGCTGCCGTCAGGTACAGGGGCGACATGGAGTTTACCCTGGAGGGTGGTGTACTAACGGCTGTTAATGTGTTGAACATTGAGGACTATCTGCGTGGTGTGGTACCGGCGGAAATACCATCCTACTGGCACCCGGAAGCCTTGAAGGCCCAGGCAGTGGCAGCGCGCAACTATGCCCTGGAAAGTGCCCAAACCAGCCGGGGGATATTTGATGTGCGTTGTGACGTATCCAGCCAGGTTTATGGGGGATATGATGCTGAATCACCCGCAACCAATAATGCGGTAGACGAGACCAGGGGAATGGTAATGCTGGAGGGCAATAGGATGGTGTCCGCATTTTTCCACTCCTGTAGCGGTGGCTATACAGAGAATAGTGAAGATGTTTGGAACAACAGTTTATCCTACATCCAGACAAAACCTGATCCCTATGACTATAACGATGTTTACTACAACTGGCATGTTAATTATACAACTGAGCAGCTAATTAAGAAGCTGTCCTCCGCCGGTTATGAATTTACAGAAATTGAAGATATTAAGGAGCTGGCCTATACTGAGTCCGGTGAGAGGGTAAAGAAGCTACAGATAACTGGAAAAGGGGAGTCGGAGAAACCGGTCACTGTGGTCATCAGCAATGCTGATAACGTGCGTATTGCTCTGGACTTGAAGAGTTCCCTCTTCCGCTTGACCAAGAAATACGATCGGGATAAAAATCTGGCTGGTGTAGAAATTGAAGGCAGCGGTTGGGGCCACGGGCTGGGGATGTCCCAGTACGGCGCCCGGGGCATGGCGGAGAAAGGTTATAAATACCAGGATATTCTGAAATACTACTATTCAGGGGTTGAACTTGCCGGGGACTATGGTCGCAGGTAAGTCAACAAGGGAATGTGAGGAGCTAGTTAACCCGGTGCATATTGCCGATTTTGATTATTATTTACCACAAGAATTGATTGCCCAGGATCCGGTTGCCGAAAGGGACTCATCCAGATTAATGGTAGTCCGGTTGGACAGAGCAGGCCTGGAACACCGCCAGTTTTCCGACCTGACAGACTATCTGCGGCCCGGGGATGCCCTGATTATAAATGACACCAAGGTAATTCCCGCCCGGCTAATGGGTTACCGGGAAGCCACCGGTGCTCGGGTTGAAGTGTTATTATTGAAACAATTGGATGCCAGGCGCTGGGAAGTGTTGGTCCGACCGGGTAAAAAGGCCCGGCCCGGTACCCGGCTGGTGTTTAAAAATAATTTCCTGGCCTGCCGAATCCTAGATAATACCGAATATGGCGGCCGGGTAGCGGAAATGGAATTCACAGGTTCCTTTGCTGAGGTGTTGGATCAGGTGGGGGTTATGCCCCTGCCGCCGTATATCAAAAAGCCTCTCCTGGATCAGGAGCGCTATCAGACAGTTTATGCCCGGCTGGCGGGATCGGCAGCGGCTCCCACAGCCGGGCTTCATTTTACGGCTGGTCTGCTGGGCCGGATTAGGGCTATGGGAGTAGCCGTGGCACCGATCCTGCTGCATGTGGGGCTGGGTACCTTCCGGCCGGTAAAGGAAGAGGACATTACCAAACACCACATGCATGAAGAATATTACGAGGTGCCGGCGGAAACAGTGGCCGTGATAGACGAAGCCAGAAGGTGCGGCGGCCGGATTATCGCTGTGGGTACCACCACCACCCGCTGCCTGGAGAGCGCCGCCGGCTGCAATGGCAGGCTGCAGCCCAGTTCCGGCTGGACTAATATTTTCATTTACCCGGGCTATAGGTTCAGGGTGATCGATGGGTTGGTGACCAATTTTCACCTGCCCAAGTCCACCTTGCTGATGATGGTATCCGCTCTGGCGGGGCGGGAAAAAATCATGGCCGCCTACCAGGAGGCCGTTCAATACCGATATAGATTTTTTAGTTTTGGAGACGCCATGTTGATTGTATGAAAAACATGGGCCCGGCTGTAACTACATGTGGAGGAGTTAAATGGCAGTTAGTTTCACAGTTACGCAACAAGACAAGCACAGCCATGCTCGCTTAGGTCTTCTAAAAACAGGGCACGGCATTGTCCGCACTCCTGTATTCATGCCCGTGGGCACCCAGGCGACGGTAAAGACCATGACCCCGGAAGAGGTTCGGGAATTGGGCGGGGAAATAATCCTCAGCAATACCTACCATCTCTACCTGCGGCCGGGGCACCAGCTGATTCGAGAGGCGGGTGGGTTACATCATTTTATGAACTGGCCCGGCCCAATTTTAACCGACAGCGGCGGTTTTCAGGTTTTCAGCCTGGGGCCTTTGCGCAAAATAACTGAAGAAGGGGTCGTTTTCCGCTCCCATATTGATGGTTCGGAACATTTTTTTACCCCGGAAAAATCCATAGAAGTCCAGGCCTGTCTCGGTGCGGATATTGCGATGGCTTTTGATGAATGCACACCCTACCCCAGCAGCCGCGAGTATTCGGCAGAGGCCATGGAACGCACCACCAGGTGGGCCCAGCGCTGCCTGGCCGGATCATTGGGGGAGGGACAAGGGCTTTTTGGCATTGTCCAGGGGGGGATGTTTGCTGATTTGCGCACCAGAAGTGCCCGCGCCCTGGCCCAGTTGGACTTTTCCGGTTATGCCATCGGCGGCCTTAGTGTGGGTGAACCCAAGGATCTGATGTATGAAATGCTCGACCACACAGTGCCTTTACTGCCGTCGGAAAAGCCCCGCTATTTGATGGGCGTCGGTTCTCCCGACTGCCTGGTGGAGGGGGTCATGAGGGGCATTGATATGTTTGACTGTGTACTGCCCACCCGTATAGCCCGTCATGGCGCCGTATTTACCAGGCGGGGTAAATTAGTGGTGCGTAATGCCGCCTACGCCCGTGACTTTTCTCCCCTGGACGCCGATTGCGATTGTTATGCCTGCCGCCACTATACCCGGGCTTACATCAGACACCTAATTAATACCGGGGAAGTGCTGGGCATCCGGCTGACCACCATTCATAACATCCACTTTATACTGAACCTAATGCGGGAAATTCGGCAGGCCATAGAGGATGGCCGAATGGTGGAGTACAGGAATGATTTTTTTAAAACCTATCAGGATGCCTAATATTTGCTATCTAATAGGGGTGATAAAAATCCTCTAAAAAAAAGGAATTTACCTGGCGGTAGCAGAAATAAAAAAGAATGAAAGGAGGGATGGTAGTGGGAAGTAATCCCCAAGCGATATCCCTGCTGTACATAGTCGGTTTGTTTGCTATATTATATTTCTTAATGATCCGGCCCCAGCAGCAGCGTCAGAAAAAGCACAATGAAATGGTTAAGAGTATTAAACAGGATGATAGAGTGATCACCATTGGTGGAATTCACGGAACAGTAGTCAGGGTCATGGACAGATCCATAATCCTTGAGGTAGCCGATAAAGTGCGGATGGAATTGTTGAAAACCGCAGTTTCCCAGATTGTGGATCAGCATGAAGATGGAGGACCGGATGATAAATAAAGGAGTAGAATTTCTACTCCTTTTACTGAGTTAAATATGCTGGGTTTGTAGTTTTTTTATTTTTTATTTGTTATTATTATTATCCACCAGAAAGGTGTATTGAGGGGGAGAAATATTTCCCTGAATAGGGAGTTATAAAGACATGGTAACCCTGGAGGATATAAAAAAGGATCCTGTGATCGATGCCTTTATTCGTAAGGGAAACAAATACTTGAGTGTGATGGGTTTTACTGAGCACAGCTACCGCCATGTAAGTCTTGTTTCCAGTGTGGCCAGAAACATTATGGAACGGCTGGGTTATTCGGATCGACAGGCGGAATTGGCGGCTATTGCCGGCTACATCCATGACATCGGGAATGTGGCCAGCCGCACCGATCATGGTATTACCGGTGCCACCCTGGCTTACCCCATCTTGATGCAGATGGGTATGCATCCGGACGAGATTGCGACGATCATTTCCGCTATAGCCAATCACGAGGAACAGTATGGTCATGCCGTAAATAGCGTGGCGGCTGCGCTGATCATTGCCGACAAATCAGATGTGCACCGTTCCCGGGTGCGCAACACGGATTTTGCCACCTTTGACATTCATGACCGGGTTAACTATGCGGTGGAACATTCCTTTCTCTGGGTTGCTGATGACAGGCGCACGATTACTATGGAGTTGACGATTGATATTGATATCTGCCCCGTTATGGAATATTTTGAAATATTTTTAAGCCGGATGATGATGTGCCGCAGAGCGTCCAACTTTCTTAAATGTAAATTTGAGCTGGTTATTAATGGCGCCAAATTATTGTAGCTGAAGTTTTGCTGATGGAGGTTTAACAGAGATGAGATGGGATAAAATCCTCAAACTGGCGGGTATCGTGGTAGTGGTGGCGATCATGTGTGTTCTGGCCATCCGTCCCGTACTGCCGGGGGTGAACTGGATACCTTTTACAAATTTAATTAAACAGGGGCTGGATTTAAAGGGCGGCGTTTACGTTGTGCTGGAAGCCGTGGATACACCAGAGGCGCCGGTTACTGAAGACGGGGTAAAACAAGCAATGGCCGTTATCGAAAACAGGGTCAACGCTTTCGGTGTAGCGGAACCAATTATCCAGATGCAGGGATCTCGGCGGGTTATTGTCGAATTGGCCGGGATCAGTGACCCGGACGAGGCTGTTAATAATCTAATTAAAACGGCGTTTTTAGAGTTTAAAACAGAGGATGGTCAGACTGTGCTTACGGGTAGGCAGCTAAAAACTGCTAAAGAAAGCACCAACCCGCAAACGGGCCAGGCGGAAGTCAATTTGGAATTCGAACCGGACGGGGCCAAAATATTCGGTGAGGTTACAGCAGCCAATGTAGGCAAACGCCTTTCCATTGTTTTGGATGGGGTTGAGGTGCAGTCGCCCATGATCCGGGAGGCTATTCCCAGCGGCCGGGCCCAGATTTCACCCTATGAATCACTACCGGAGGCGCACAATGTGGCTGTGCTGCTTCGTTCCGGTGCTTTGCCGGTGAAGATGGATGTGATGGAGAAAAGGACAGTGGGGCCGACCCTGGGCGCCGACTCTCTGAATATGTCCGTTCATGCCGGTCTGATTGGCTTAATTATCATTGCCTTATTTATGGTCGGTTATTATCGTGTCCCGGGTCTGGTGGCGATCCTGGCCTTGATCATTTACACACTTTTAGTCCTTTTGGTGTTTGCTGCCTTGAATGTGACCATGACCTTGCCCGGTGTGGCCGGCTTCCTCTTGTCCATGGGTATGGCTGTAGACACGAACATTATCATATTTGAGCGATTAAAAGAAGAGCTGTGGGCCGGTAAGACGCTCCGCTCGGCCATTGATGCCGGGTTTAAACGGGCTTTTGTGGCTGTCCTGGATTCCCACGTAACCACGCTGATTACCGGTGTGATCTTGTTCTATTTCGGCACGGGGCCAATTAAGGGTTTCGGCATCACCCTGTCCATCGGTGTTGTGGCCAGCCTGTTTACAGCTGTTTCTATGACCCAGTGGATGCTGCATTTGGTTGCCGGCAGTAACGCGATCCATGACCTCAGGCTTTACGGGAAATAAGGAGTGTAATAATAATGAATTTTAGAGAGAGAATGCCTTTTCATTTTATTAAGCTGCGCAAATTTTGGTATGCATTATCCATTGTGATTCTCATCCCATGTATTGTGTCCCTTTTTTCGCAAGGCTTAAATCAGGGCATTGACTTTACCGGCGGAACACTGTTGGATCTTAAATTTAAGCAGCCGGCAGTAACGGAACAAGTGCGGGCCGTACTAAATGAATTTGGCCTGGAAGGGGCTTCAATACAGCAAAGTGCCGAAGATAGTTTTATCATCAGAACCAGAGAATTAACTGAAGACGAAAGTGGCGGCGTAATCAGCCAATTAGGTAGCGAGCTGAGCGAAGTAACCGTACTGCGTGACGAGCGGGTGGGACCGGTTATGGGCAAGGAGTTGATCATGAAGGCTTTTCAGGCTCTGGCCCTGGCCACTGTGTTGATTCTGGTCTATGTAGCCTGGCGCTTTGAATTCAAACAAGGGGTGGCGGCAATTATAGCCGTATTGCACGATGTGGTGCTGGTGGCGGGGGTGTTTTCCCTCCTCCAGTTTGAGGTGGACAGTACCTTTGTGGCCGCCGTGCTTACTGTGGTGGGCTTTTCCTTGATGGATACCATCGTTATTTTCGACCGCACCAGAGAAAACATTCGCCTCAAGAAAAGGGGCGAGCTATTGGGAGACATTGTCAACAGGAGCTTGTGGCAAACAATGTCCCGTTCCATTAACACCACCCTGGCCATTGTCATCCTGCTGGTGGCACTGATTGTGTTTGGCGGTGTGACGGTGCGCCACATGGTGCTGGCTCTGTTAATCGGCATTGTCAGCGGCGCTTATTCTTCAATTTTTATCGCCGCTCCCCTGTGGTATGATTTTAAAAGCCTGGAAGCTAAACCCCGGACTTCTAAAGCATAAACCACAGAGAAAAGTAATAAGCGATATAGGTTCAGTTAAGAACCTGATAGTGTCTGTGTAAAATTAAAAGGTATGGCGTGTGGCTGGCACACGCCTTTTTTGTTTGTTTTTAATGTTTCAGGGGAAGATAAAAGTGAGATTTTGCAGGGCAAAAAACAAAAGGGGTAATTATGGCTACCACTGATCAAAACCAGCTAATCAAAACGCTGCAGATTAAAATTACCGATCTGGCGGTGAAAATAGAAAAAATGAAGCTAGCCGAGTATGTCCAGTTACTGAACCGGCCCTGGCGATTACTATATATCAATTTTATTGCCGGTATCGGGCGGGGTCTGGGCATTGCAGTGGGGTTTACAATTCTCGGTGCTGTTGTGCTATACATTCTCAAGCATTTAGTGATGCTTAACCTGCCGTGGATCGGCGGTTTTATTGCTGAAATCGTCAGGATGGTGCAGTTGAGGATCTGACCTTGTTAATAAAGGAGGAAGCCAATGATAGATCAAGAGAACATGTTTACCTTCCAACAGCGCCTTTTGCAAGAAAAAGAGCAACTGACCCAACAAATAGGTTTCTTTGATGAGCAGGGACAAAGCGGGCTGGGGGTTTCCATGAAGGATGCCATCAGCGAACTGTCCACTATTGATAATCATCCGGCTGATATAGGCACGGAAGTTTTTGAACGCAGCAAGGACTTTTCCCTGCGGGAAGGGGCCATGATCAAGGTGCAGGCAATTAACAATGCCCTGCAGCGGATGGAAGAAGGTACTTATGGTACCTGCCAGGTTTGCGGCCGGGATATTGCCATGGAACGGCTGCAGGCAGTGCCTTCCACCACCAGATGTCGGGACTGCAAGGAAGCGTCGGAAAAAATTCCCCATCAGAACAATCGGCCGGTGGAAGAGGAGCTGCTGAACCCACCCTTTGCCAGAACCTTTAACGACGATACGGAGGCCATTATATATGATGGTGAGGACGCCTGGCAGGAGGTGGCCCATTACAGCGAAACTACTGACGAATGGTCCAGGGGCGGGTCTTACTATGGTAGTTCTCAGTTGGATATAGAAAGAAAGGGAGCGGTAGAGGACGTGGACAGTATCCCCTATGAAGTGGATGACGGGCTATTTTATAAGGACTTTCGCGGCAAAGATGATGAGGCCGCACCCGACAAAAAACAATAAGGGGGTGTCATCCCGGTTATGCCATACCGCCTGGGCTGCTTGCAGGCCGGTATTTTTGATCATCATTAGTTGACAGGTTGTTTTTTATATAGGATAATTTTTGCAAATAAACTGATGACAGGAGGGTTTTAGGTGGAACATAAGCTTCTAGTAGCCTCCGACGGTTCGGAAAATGCCCTGAGAGCTGCCGAATTTGCGGCCGAACTAGCTGAGGCTGCCCCCAACATCAAGGTTACGGTGATCATTGTTAACGACATATTGGACAAAATTAAATACTATTCTCTGCGTACACCAACTGTAATTGGGGAGGTAGATGCCTTTTTTAAAGAACAGGCACAAGAAGCCCTGGATTTGACGCTGAAAATTTTTACCCAGAAGGGTGTTAAGGCTACAGGTGTGGTTAAAATGGGGAACCCGGCCAAGGATATTGTAGATTATGCCCATGCCGAAGGTATCAAACACATCGTCATCGGTAGCCGGGGCATGGGTAGTCTAAGAGGTATTGTGCTGGGTAGTGTCAGTTCCAAGGTAGTGCAACTGGCGGATTGTCCGGTAACAATTGTGAAGTAAAACTAGTGCAAATCCTTCTTATTGCCGCTGGTCAGGCTGGATCCCAGCAATTCCTTCAGTTCCTGGTCCTGTCCTTCACTTAAAAGTTCTTCAATGGCCAGTGAACCGGCAGCAACCTTCTCTGTGAGATAGATTGGTGTTTTTGTGCGCAGAGCCAGGGCAATGGCATCACTGGGCCGGCAGTCAACGATGAGTTCTTGATCATGGCGCCAAAGGTGCAATTTAGCGAAGTATGTTCCTTCTGTCACATCATTGATTACCACCATGCTTAACCTGCTCTCCAGCATGCTGAGGACATTATTCAGCAGATCATGGGTCAGGGGTCTTTCCAGGTGGATCCCCTGCAGGGCAACACCAATAGCATGGGCCTCAAAGGGACCAATCCAAATGGGAAGGGCCTTTAGCTCCTTTTCATCTATTAGTAATATGACTGGGTTCATCATTACATCATAAGCAATCTCTTTGACCTTAACGGGAATCATCACTTTTATCACCTTCTTAACGATAATAGGCTAAAAAACAACGGTACGATGCTGTCAAGAGGTATAAAGTTTTATATGTGAATTATGCGGCCAACCAGGCACTGGTGTTTTTTCTTTTATTTTATCACAAATAGAGCAGAACTGGAAAGGCCATAAAAAATTGGGATTATAGCGGCTGGAAAAACTTACACCGCATTTTTTTTGCAATTTACTTATTTTTAACTAAATAAATGACCATACTATCAGTAGGGCTTGCCATTAAGGAGGTTGAGAAAAAATGACTGGCACATTAGTGGAGTATTTTGCCGGAGTGCAACACCGTCTCCCCGAAGAGGCGGAAAGGGTACTCAGGGCCCTGGATGATTACGGGGCGATGAACAAGGAGGAGCTTTCCCTTACCGCTAAAGTTAAAAGAGCAGTGCTGGACCATGTGGTCATGCAGCTTTATGCCCTGGGTTTGGTTGACGTAACCACTGAGGGTAAAAGCAAAATGTGTAGTATGACCAGCCTGGGCTGGGATTTCCTCAAACTAAGTAAAGTCGGTTAATTAACCGGCTTTACTTATTTCTATTTATTGCCCGGATTACAGGCTTTTTATTTGTTGCAAAGTTGCCAAACATTGTGGTGTCTATTATAATTTTATTATCTATGAAAAGTATTCCTATACATTCAAAAAAATTATGGAAAATAAGACCACCTAATCCGACCCTCAGTTGTGTTCTAGCACGCAAACTGGGGATATCACCGATTGTGGCCCAAATGCTGATCAACCGGGGTATCCATACCATTGAACAGGGGCGCCGCTTTCTGGGCAGTGGGTTGGATGGATTACACAGCCCACTGCTCTTTGCGGATATGAACAAGGCCGTGGCCAGGATTTTGAAAGCCCTCCAGGGGGGAGAAAGGGTTCTGGTTTACGGGGACTATGACACAGATGGTCTTACGGCTACAGCCCTCTTGGTCAGAGTCTTTCGCCGTATGGGATATGAGGCGGCCAGTTTCATTCCCAACCGGCTGGTGGAGGGTTATGGGCTGGATCTTGATTTATTAGGAGAAGAAAAGGCCCGGGGTACCAGCCTGGTGATCACCGTAGATTGCGGCATTAGCAATGTGGCGGAAGCCAACTGGGCCCAGGAAAATGGTATCGACCTGATCATCACAGACCATCATGAGCCGCCTGTAGAAATACCGCCTGCTTATGCGGTACTCAACCCCAAATGCGGCGAAAAGGAGTATCCTTACCGGGATTTGGCCGGGGTGGGTGTGGCTCTGAAGCTGGGACAAGCGCTGTTGGCAGCCGCCAATCAGGAGGAGCAAGCCTGGCAGGATTATCTGGACCTGGTTTGTTTGGGGACCATAGCAGACGTGGTACCGATCCAGGGGGAAAATAGGATCCTGGTCAAATATGGTTTGCCTGCATTGTCAAATAGCTGCTGGCCGGGTATTCAGGCCTTGAAGCGGACCAGCGGTTTGGAAAATAAGGATATTGACGCACGACAGGTGGCATTTTTTCTGGCCCCGCGGCTGAATGCGGCCGGCCGGATTGGCATTCCTGCACTGGCTCTGAATCTCCTGCTAACAGAAGATTGTCAGGAGGCGGATGTGCTGGCCGCCAGATTAAATCAAGCCAACCAGGAAAGGCAGAAGGTGGAGGCCGACGTATTGGCGGAAGCCCGGCAAATGTTGGAGCACAGGCCGGAAAAGAAGGAGGCAAGCGTTATTGTCCTCAGCTCACCAGGCTGGCATGCCGGAGTAATCGGTATTGTGGCCTCCCGTTTGGTGGATCAGCTGCACAAGCCGGTGCTTTTGATTTCTGTGGAAGGAGAAGAGGGACGGGGCTCTGCTAGAAGTGTCCCGGGGTTTAATATACATAAGGCGCTGGTTCACTGTGGAGAACACCTGGTGGATTATGGCGGACATGCCCTGGCAGCAGGGTTTACCGTTAATAGCGCCGGAATAGAGGACTTTACCAGTGCATTAGAGGAGTTCGCCCGGGAAATAACCCGGGGTTTAAGGTTGCGGCCGCTGTTGGAAATTGATGGATTAGTTCAAATTGACCAGTTGACTGAGGAGCTAGTTCATGAGATTGATCTGCTGCAGCCTTTTGGTCACGCCAACCCCGGTCCACTTTTAAGCTGCCGGGGAACAAAACTGTTGGCCAGCCGTGGTGTGGGTAAAGGGGCTGCCCATCTAAAAATGAGTCTGGGGGGTGAAAATACCGTTCTTGACGGTATTGGTTTTAACCTGGGGGCTTATGCCGAAGTTCTGGCTGCAGGTGAGGCTGTGGATTTGGCCTTTGTCCCGGATATTAATGAATACAGAGGCCGTCGTTCCTTGCAGCTGAATGTGAAGGATCTGGGGGCCCCGGCTGTTTTTGCGACAGTTGAGCAGGGTCAGGATCGTGACAGCCCGCTGGAAGAAGCAGGAGACCGAGATGATTTGTTTGTGCCGGAATTTATTTTTACCACCCTGCAGGGATTGGTAGAGGGGGAAAATAAAAAACAGGTTAAATTGGAAGAAAGACCGGCCGGTGACGTCCGGCTGGTGGACCACCGCCATTCCGATAATCGCTTGCTCAAGCTGTCACAGTTAGTTACACCGGGTGAACGGGCCCTGGTAATTACATCCTGTGGTTACCAAAATATTGGGCCGGCTTATCACCTGCAGCAAGCAAATCCTGACCTGCAGGGGCGGGTAGCCCATTGCCATCACTGGGCCGGCGCTGCTGTTCAGGACAAAATATTGTCAATGTTCCAGGGCGGGCAAATCGACATATTATTTACCACACCTGCTACGGTCAATGCGGCCGGGCTAGGTGCGGCCAAGGTATTGCTATATCACCTGCCCTACGGCCCTGATTCACTCCATCATACATATAACTGCGTCGACCCCGGAGGCAGCCTGTATTTTCTCTATGGGCCGGATGATTTACAAGATAACCTGGATGGGCTCGAATCTCTGCTTCCTGGTCGGGAATATCTGGTAGAGCTTTATCAACAACTGCGGCGGCAAGGGAAAAGTTTCGTTTTTAATGTGAATACATTGGCCAAAATACTAGCGGAAGCCGGGTTTTCCTATGCCGGTGTCGATACCCTGCGTACTGCCATAAGAATATTTGTGGAATTAAAACTGATTACATGCAATAATGAGGGAAAGATTTTGAATATTCATTTTTTACCCGCCCCAAAACAAAAAAAGGACCTGTTGCAGGCGCGAACGTTTAGAATGCTCACTGAGGCAAAAAAGAATTCAATTCAGTTTATGAAGAATCTTTTAAGTGAACCCGTTTACAGCTTGATTGGCCGGGACGTCTCATTATGAAGGGGGTTATCACAAGTTGGACATCAAGAACATTATCAGGGAAATCCCAGATTTCCCCCGGGAGGGCATCAATTATAAAGATGTTTCCACCCTGCTGCTGGACAGCGATGCTTACCGGCGGGCAGTGCAGGAACTGGCCGCCCAGTGCAAACACAAGCAGGCAGATCTCATTGTTTGTCCCAAGACACGTGGTTTGATGATTGGGGCACCTCTGGCATACATCCTGGGGACAGGGCTTTTGACTCTTACTTTGCCCGACCAGCCGGAGGATGTTTTCACCTGGCACTATGATCTGGATTTTGGCGATAAACCCGTTGAACTTGATCACAGCGTGATCAAGCCGCAAATGAAAGTGCTGGTAGTAGACGAATTGATTGCTACCGGGGGTACTGTTGCCAAAACTATTAAATTAATTGAGGAGCTTGGCGCTGAGGTAGTAGGGACTGTGTTCTTGGTAGAGTTAACAGGACTTGGGGGTCGGGTAAAACTACAGGATTATGATACAATATCTTTAGTACAATATAATTATTAGGGAAAATGATCAATATGGAAAACCGGGTTGGAATTTCCGCTGCAGATACCCCTTTAGAATTGGCACCAGTTGATCATAGGAACAGGGAAAAGCAGCCGGAGTACAACCTGGATGCTTCCCTGGGGGAGCTATTCCAACTGATAAAGAGCAGCAATCCGCAGGCGGATTTTGCAGCGATTAGAAATGCATATGATTTTGCCGAGAAGGCACACCGGGAACAAAAACGTATTTCCGGTGAGCCTTATATTGTCCATCCCTTGGAAGTGGCCAAAATATTAGCAGCGCTGGAGTTGGATCAGGAAACCATTATTGCCGGCCTGCTCCATGATATTGTCGAAGACACGGGGATATCACTAGCAGATATCACGGAAAAATTTGGCGGTGAGGTGGCCTTGCTGGTGGATGGGGTGACCAAGCTAAGCAGGATTGCCTACAAGTCCAAGGAAGAGCAACAGGTAGAAAACCTGCGCAAAATGTTCCTGGCTATGGCCAAAGACATCCGGGTGATCATGATTAAGCTGGCTGACCGCCTGCACAACCTGCGGACGCTCAAGTATCACAAAACACCCAAACAACTGGAAATTGCTAATGAAACCCTGGAGGTATTTGCGCCGCTGGCCCACCGGCTGGGAATTTATCGTGTTAAATGGGAACTGGAAGATCTGGCTTTTCGGTTTAAGGAACCGGAAAAATATTTTGCTCTGGTGGAGAAGGTGGCCAAAACCCGGGGCAAACGGGAGGAATATATCCGGTCTGTAATTGCTACATTGGCAGAAAAGCTTACGGCAATGGATATTGAAGCCGGCATCGAGGGCCGCCCAAAGCACCTCTATAGTATCCAAACCAAAATGGAGGAACAGCAGAAGGATGTCAATGAAATTTATGATGTTACTGCTGTACGCTGCCTGGTGAATACGGTGCGTGACTGCTATGCTACACTGGGTATTGTGCACACCCTATGGACCCCCATTCCGGGGCGCTTCAAGGATTTTATTGCTATGCCCAAGTCTAATATGTACCAGTCCATCCACACCTCCGTTATTGGTCCTCAGGGTGAACCTTTTGAAATCCAAATCAGGACCACGGAAATGCACCGCACCGCCGAATACGGGATTGCCGCTCACTGGCGTTATAAGGAAGGCGGCAAAGCTGATAGAGATTTTGAATCAAAACTGGCCTGGTTACGGCAGCTGCTGGAATGGCAAAAGGATCTGCGGGATGCCAAGGAATTTATGGAAACTCTGAAAATAGATCTGTTTGCTGATTCTGTTTTTGTTTTTTCTCCAAAGGGTGACGTATTGGAATTACCTGCCGGCTCGGTGCCCCTGGATTTTGCCTACCGCATTCATACTGATGTAGGCCATCGCTGCATCGGGGCCAAGGTCAATGGCCGCATCGTACCCCTGGAGTACAAGCTGAAAAACGGTGACATACTGACTATTCTCACAGCCAAAACCAGTGAACCCAAACGGGACTGGCTGAATATAGTGAAAACCTCCCATGCCAGAACCAAAATTAGGCAATGGTTCAAGAAGGAACAAAGGGAAGAAAATATTATCAAGGGCAAGGAGAGCCTGGAGCGGGAAGGAAAAAAACAGGGCCTTGATCATGAACTAATTAAAGGCGAAAGGTTACTAGAAATAGGAAAGAGGTATAATATTGTTAGCCTTGATGATCTTTATGTAGCAATTGGTGTCGGCCAAATAACTGTTAATGGTATTCTGGGCAAAATAAGGGCGGAAGAAGCTAAAACTGAGAAAAAGGGCACCTTAGAGGAAGAAGTCCAGGCTTTAATCAATGAAAACAGGCCCACTGCAGGCTGGGGTAAGCCCACCCAGGGTATCCGGGTCAAGGGCATTGACAACCTGCTGATCAGGCTGTCACATTGTTGCAATCCGATACCGGGGGACCCGATCATTGGTTATGTTACCCGTGGTCGGGGTGTGTCTATCCATCGTAGTGACTGCAAGAATGTTAGTGCTTTTCAGGATCATGAAAGTGGGCGACTGGTTGAGGTAGCCTGGGATAAGGAGTTTACAGAACCGTTTCAGGTTAAACTGGAAGCAACCGGTATGGATCGGGCTGGATTTTTAAGTGATGTGATGTCTGTTCTACTAGAAATGAAAATCAGTGCCAACTGGGTTACCGCTAGAGGTAAAAAGGATGGTGGAGCAGTAATTGAGATGGTGCTGGAAATGAGAGGGTTGGAACAGCTGGAACATATAATGAACAAAATAAGGCGGGTTAAAGACGTCTATGAGGTGAGGCGGGTTAGTTTCGGTGCCTCGCCTGGGAACCCGACCATCTAAATAGGGAGGTGTATAGCGTTTGCGGTCGGTGGTGCAGAGAGTCCGTCGTGGTGCGGTAAGGGTTGCAGGTAGAACAGTGGGCGAAATAGATTGCGGGCTGGTGGTACTACTCGGTGTGGGCCGGGATGATACCATTGATGACGCTACCTACCTGGCCGAAAAAATTGCTCACCTACGTTTGTTTGCAGATGAAGCAGGGAAGATGAACCTTTCTATTTCGGAAAAAAGTGGGCAGGTGCTGGCAGTATCCCAGTTTACACTTTATGGTGACTGCCGCAAGGGAAGACGGCCCAGCTTTTCTACTGCTGCATCACCGGAAAAGGCACGTGCTCTTTATAATATCTTTATTAAGGAACTAAAAAAACAAGGTTTAGAGGTATCCACCGGGTGTTTTCAAGAGCATATGGAGGTAGAAATCATCAACGACGGGCCGGTCACCCTGTTGCTTGACAGCGAAAAATATTTTTAACAAACGGAGGTTTGGTGAACCAATGATTTTTCGAGGATTATCAGTAGGCATGATGGACTCAAACTGCTACATCATCGGCTGTGAGAAAACCAGGGAGGGCGCTATTGTCGATCCAGGCGCAGATGCGCGGCGGATATTAAAAAAGGTAGAAGATCTGGACCTGAAAATCGTTGCTGTTATCCTTACCCATGGTCATATTGATCATATTGGGGCCCTGGCGGAGGTACGGGACGCAACCGGCGCCCAGGTGATGATCCATGCCGAAGATGCCGATCAGTTGACAGACTCCTGCCAAAATCTGTCCGTTTATGTGGGCTCGAAATTAGCTACAAAAGCGGCGGATCGTCTCTTGGAGGATAACGACAAGATTAAAATAGGCCAAATCACACTGGATGTGCTCCACACACCGGGCCATACCAGAGGTGGTATCAGCATCAAGGTTTCACCCGAGATCCTGATTACGGGAGACACACTATTTGCCGGCTCTATTGGACGTTCTGATTTCCCCGGTGGAAATCACGCCCAGCTTATTTCCTCAATAAAAACGCGGCTGCTGGTGTTCCCCGATGAGACCAAGGTTTTCCCCGGTCACGGCCCCAGTTCAACTATTGGTGAAGAAAGAAGATTCAACCCATTTCTTAGATAAGAATAACCCTTTAAGGGGGACAATAAAAGACTAGCAAATGGAGGTACCTACTAAGGGTGATTATACGGACATTATTATTAGAAACGACAAACTGTTACATTATTGGTTGCAAAGAAACCAAAAAAGGTATTATTTTGGATCCAGCTGCTGCTGGTGATACGATACTAAAAAAGGTTAAGGAGTTGGGCCTGGATATTAAAGCCATTGTCCTCACCCACGGCCATATTGATCATGTGGGTGGTCTAGAAGAAGTTAAAAGGGGTACCAACGCACCCCTGATGCTTCACGCGGATGATGTTGAGCTAATGGATGAGGCCATTCAGGAACTATCAAACAGTGACACTTTTCGGTCCAATGAAATTGCGACCGACCGCTCGCTGCAAGATGGCGACAAAATAGAGGTGGGCAAATTGACGTTAGAGGTTATCCACACGCCTGGCCACACCAAAGGCAGCATTTGCTTAAAGGCAGCGCAGGATATTCTCTTTACGGGGGACACCATCTTTGCTGGTTCCATAGGGTATGTGGATGGCCCGGATGAATTTGACCAATTGATGGAATCCATTAAAAATAGGGTGCTGGTGTTCCCACCGGAAACCAAAATATACCCCGGTCATGGCCCTGGTTCAGTTTTAGGTGACGAGGAGAAAAACAACCCCATACTAATAATGCTTGAAACAGAATTGTAGTTACACCCTGGCAGGCGCTGCTAGATCTGCGTGAGACAGGCGGGCAGATCCGCCAGCTTTCCCTTGAAATCCGGCTTATATGCTGAGTTTCCCCTGTCGATCAGGTTGTCGGTGGCCAGATAGGTTCTGATGCCCAGGGCCGATGCGCTGAGGTCTTCATTTGTGTTGTTGCCTACCATTAGGGCCTGGGCCCCGGTGAGGCCTATTTTGGCCAGGAGCTCGGCAAAAAAGCCTGGATTTGGCTTGCAATAGTGATAATCTTCATAGGTTGTGATTAGTTCCCAGGGGGCGTTATCAACACCTGCCCACTTCATGCGTTCTAAAATAGCATGGCGTGGGTAAAGAGGGTTTGTGGCCAGTATCAGGCGGTAACCCCACCCGGCTAACTGATTTACAACCTTTTTTGCTATTGGGTGTGGTTTAGTGTAGGCTCTTAAATCCTTATATTCACTATTATAAAAGTTGTCAAAGGCAAACAACAAATCTTGCTGGGTGAAGTTGGTGCCCAACGAAAAATGCTCCATGAAGGTTTCCTCGTTGGTTTTGGTAGAGTTGTTTTTGGTCATGAGGGCAGTTATAGCCCGTTGGATGGCCTGCTGTACCTGGTCCTGCGGCATAACCCTTTTCATGCTCCTGACCAGGGCTTTGACATACTGGTCTAAAAACTCCTTCATGTTCATGTGGATTAGTGTCCCGTCCAAATCAAAAAAAACGGCTTTGATAATTATTGGTAACACCTGCCTTTAATGCTTATACCTGCAGTCGGAACAATCGCAAGTGCTGTCGTGTGGGGCTTTTTTTGGTTTAGCAGCTTTTGGTTTGTAGCCTGCTGCCTCCAGGGACCCAATGACCTGGGAGCGGATACCTGCCAGGTAGGTCTGGCGCAGTCGGCTTTGTTCTTCTTTTTCTTCGTCTGTAAGTCCATTTTCTCTTTGCTTGCGGGCCAGGGCGTTAATTCGTTCTAGCAGCTCTTTTGTGATCATGGCTAGTTCACCTCACGCCCAATATTATACCATTGCCGGCCGGCCTTAATCCAGGTTTCTCTAGCGGTGTATCTTTTTTGTTCGCAACGAATTGACAAAAAAACAATTTTTTCATAGAATGATGGTCAGAGTTCTACTATTTTAAAAAGTGATGACTGGGAAAAGTAAATGCATTTGATATATGGCAGGGAGGGAAGGCCTGGACTGAAAGCCTTTCTCATAGACAGGCGTTGAAAAACACCCAGGAGCGGCCCCCGAAAGTAATGATCAATACTAGTAGGCCGGCCCGGTGGCCCCCGTTAAGGGCATCAAGGGAAAAACACTGTTTTTCCAAAAAAGGGTGGCACCGCGGGTAGTGATACCCGTCCCTGGCTGTGCTGAAGGCATGGCCCGGGTTTTTGTTTTTTATAAAGGAGGGTTTTATTCTGATGCTTACAACGCGCCCTCGCGGCACCAACGACATTATTCCGGGGGAAGTGGAAGAATGGCGCTGGGTAGAGGAACAATTTGCTAAGATTTGCACCCAGTATGGTTATAGCGAAATCCGCACACCTATATTTGAACACACTGAGTTGTTCCAGCGGGGTGTTGGTGATACCACCGATATAGTGGAGAAAGAAATGTACACCTTCACAGATCGGGGTGGCCGCAGTATTACCTTGCGGCCGGAAAACACTGCCCCGTCAGTAAGAGCCTATCTGGAAAACAAGTTTCATGCCGGGCCCCAGCCGGTAAAGCTTTTTTATAGCGGGCCGATGTTTCGCTATGATCGGCCCCAGGCCGGTCGTTTTCGGCAGTTTCACCAGGTGGGGGTGGAGGTTTTTGGTACCAACGATCCGGCTGTGGACAGTGAAGTGATCGCTATGGGGATGGATTTTTACAAAAGACTGGGTTTGCAGAACCTGGAGCTGCATATTAACAGTGTTGGTTGTGGGGTATGCCGGCCGGTGCAGAGACAAAAATTAAAGGAATATTTCCGGCCCCGGCTGGGTGAACTTTGCCGGAATTGCCAAAGCAGGTTTGAGAAAAATCCCTTGCGCATTCTGGACTGCAAGGAACAACGTTGTGCGAAAGCTGCCCAGGATGCTCCATCAACCCTGGATTGCTTGTGCCCGGAGTGTGCGGACCATTTTGCCCAGGTGAAGAGGCATCTTGATCTGTTAGATGTTGCTTATGTAATCAACAAGCGGCTGGTCCGGGGGCTGGATTACTACACCCATACGGCCTTTGAAATTATGGCCAGGGATATCGGCGCTCAGAGTTCTATTGGCGGCGGAGGCCGTTATAATGGATTGATTGAGATCCTGGGTGGGCCTTCTGTTCCTGGTGTGGGCTACGCCCTGGGCCTGGAGCGGATTCTGCTGACCATGAAGGGACAGGGGATTATTGTGGGGGCCCCGGCCAAATGCGATGTGTTTGTGGTCACGGCGGGGAGTGAAGTTGCGGATACGGCCTACAAATTATTGTTTAGCTTGCGTGCTGCCGGTATTTCTGCGGACAAGGATTATCTGGGACGCAGCCTGCGGGCCCAGATGAAATATGCCGGGAAGTGCGGTGCCCATTTTGTAGTGATTATTGGTGCGGAAGAACTGGCCCGGGGTACTGCCCCGATACGGGATATGAACACCGGCAAGCAGGAAGATATCAGGTTAGATTCCATAGCCGCATATTTGGCCGCTCATGATATCTCATAACGGAATTGGGTATTATTTTTAGAAGGAGGACCAACTTTATATGGATTTATTAGGCGCTAATAAAAGAAGCCACTACTGCGGTAATCTGCGGCTGGAGAATGAGGGTGAGCCGGTGGTGCTGATGGGCTGGGTGCAAACCCGGCGTGACCACGGCGGTTTGATTTTTATTGACCTGCGTGACAGAACCGGCCTGGTTCAGGTGGTATTTAGCCCGGACTTTGCAGAAGCAGCCTTCAAAAAGGCCGAAGGTGTGCGTAGCGAATATGTTTTGTGTGTGTCAGGGACAGTCAGGAAACGCCCCGAGGGAACAGCCAATCCCACCCTGCCAACAGGGCAGGTGGATATAACGGCCCATGAATTGCTGGTGCTGAACAGAGCTAAAACACCGCCTTTTTATATTGAAGATGATATTGACGTAGACGAAAACCTGCGCCTGCGTTACCGCTACCTGGATTTGCGCCGGCCGGAGATGCAGGAGGCGCTGGTTCTCCGCCACCAGGCGGCCAAGGCGGCCCGAGATTATCTGGATGAGATGGGTTTTCTGGAAATCGAAACACCTGTTCTAACCAAAAGTACACCGGAGGGAGCCAGGGACTATCTGGTACCCAGCAGGCTAAACCCGGGCAAATTTTATGCCCTGCCCCAGTCGCCCCAACTTTTTAAACAAATTCTCATGGTAGCAGGTTTGGACAAGTATTTTCAGATTGTGCGCTGTTTTCGGGATGAAGATTTGCGGGCTGACCGCCAGCCGGAATTTACCCAGATCGATATCGAAATGTCCTTCACGGACGTGGATAGTGTACTGGAGCTAACGGAGGGCCTGGTCAAAAATATGTGCCGCCGGACGATTGATTTGGAAAAGGCCGGCCATTTTCCGCGCCTGACATATCGGCAGGCCATGGAGCGTTATGGCTCAGACAAGCCGGATACTCGTTTTGGCCTGGAACTAAAGGATATCACCGACATTGCTGCCGGCTGCGATTTTAAGGTTTTTGCCTCTGTCGCCGGGGCCGGCGGGCAAGTGAAGGGTATCAATGCCAAAGGTTGCGCTTCCCTAAGCAGGAAAGAAATTGACGACCTGACTGCTTTTGTGGCTATTTATCAGGCCAAGGGGCTGGCTTACTTCATCGTTACCGAGGAAGGTATCAAATCTGCGATCAGCAAATTCTTCAGTGAGCAGGAGCTGGCCCAAATCATGGCCAGGCTGGAAGCCGAGCCAGGGGATCTGCTGCTCTTTGTGGCCGATAAGCCCGATGTGGTGGCAGCTTCCCTGGGGGCTTTGCGGCAGCGTCTGGCCCAGCATCTTGATTTAATCCCCGATAACCTCTACAATTTTCTTTGGGTGGTAGATTTTCCCCTGTTGGAATATGATTCGGAGGAGGGGCGTTACCAGGCCATGCACCATCCATTTACCGCACCTTTGGAGGAGGACCTGCCATTGTTGGAAAGTAACCCCGGGCAGGTGCGGGCCAGGGCTTATGATCTGGTGCTTAACGGGGTGGAGGTGGGCGGCGGCAGTATTCGTATCCACCGCCGGGACATCCAGGAAAAAATGTTTAACGTAATTGGCATTGATAGCGCGGAAGCGGCAGAAAAATTCGGCTTTATGCTGGAAGCCTTTGAGTACGGTACACCACCTCATGGAGGTATAGCCCTGGGCTTCGATCGCCTGTTGATGCTGCTGGCAGGAAAGAAAACAATTAGGGATGTCATTGCCTTCCCTAAAACCCAGAGTGCTACCTGCCTTATGACCCAGGCGCCCGGCACGGTGGCCGTCAAACAGCTTCGGGAACTACATATTAAAACAGATTTAAAAAAGCCCAAGCAAGGCCGCTAACATGGTTGCAGAAACAAACATGGTTTGGGGAAAGGAGGCCGGTTGGGGTGTATCTGGATTATCCCGACAAATGCAGCCTGTCTATCAAAGAAAATATTTTTCAGGCCAAGAAAATCATTGTGGAGAATATTTACAATGGAGCCAGGCTGGAAGGCTGTAATGTGACCTTCCCCGAAACTGAAACCATCCTAAATGGGGTTAATGTTCCAGGGGTGAGTATCGATGATATTGAATGCATCCTGAATCTCCGCAACGCATGGAGACTTATGTTTAGAACCATAGAAAAACCGTTGACACTGGACTATGTATGCAAAATACATGGGGAGGTTTCTAGGAACGAGGCCCTGGAGTGGGGTGAACTTAGGACAGGCCGGGTTGGTATTTCTGGCACCGCCTATGTTCCGCCCATACCCATTAAAAAAAAGGCAGAGGATGAACTGGGCAGAATTTTAGGCCTCTCGACAGTGACGTCTCAGGCGATCTATTTTTTCCTTTGGGCCACCCGTAGCCAGTTGTTTTGGGATGGCAATAAGAGAAACAGTATGCTTATTGCCAATAAAATTCTCATCCCCGCGGGGCGGGGTGTATTTACCGTGAAGGAGAAAGATCTGCTGGAATTTAATAGGCGTTTATCGGCATACTATCATGAAGGGGATTTTTCTTTGCTGGACGATTTTCTATATCATAATTGCATTATCTGCTATTAGCCGGGGAGGGAATTTCCGGTGAAAAAAACTGTAACATATTGACTGGTCCGGAGCCGGGTGCACACTTGTAAAAGTTATTTTGTTATGGTAACATAAATGCAGTAATCAATGCCCTACTGTGTACGTGGTCTACCCTGAAGTTTTGATCCAACACATTAGAAGAGGGAGCATTTGCTCTGGATGTGGCTTGCAGGCCTCATCGTTGAGGGAACATAAATCATCCAGGCAGGCACCCACCTGTGAGAGCAGGTTCAAACTTTTGGTGGGCACGGCATTTGTGGGGTCTTAATAGGCCCGGTTGGCAGTGGTTTTCAGTGACAATAAGTGTGCTAAACTGAAAACCTTTAGTTTTTTCCGGTAGTTGGTATAAGGAATCAGCATGAATTATTAGCCTCTATTGCATTGACAAGGGGTTTTAAATAAGATTATAATAATGACTGTCTAAAATTGCCTGAGGTGCTATTGTACTACAAATATTAAATGGACAGCCTACGGATAATCAATATGAAAGGGGATAGCGTTTTGGCCAGCAAAAAGGTAATAGAAATTAACGACGATAATTTTAAGCAGGTTATGGACGAAACAAAGCTGCCGGTGCTAGTTGATTTTTGGGCGGATTGGTGTGGTCCTTGCAAAATGATTGCGCCTGTTGTTGAGGAAGTGGCTGAGCAATTTGACGGCAAAATACTGGTGGGTAAACTGAATGTAGATGCTAACCAGACCATGCCTTCCACATATGGTGTGATCAGTATACCAACGATAGTGTTGTTTAAGAACGGTGAAGAAGTGGACCGTTCCATCGGGTATAAATCAAAAGAAGAACTGGGTCGTTTTATAAATAGCCACCTGTAGTATATGAGAAGAGAGCGCGTCTAGACGTGCTTTTTTTTATGATGAGCTAAAGGGGCACAGTGGCTCCCCGTATAGGAGATATGCCGATGAATCTATTTGAACAAGCTATGGAAAAAAAAATGGCCGGGACTGCGCCCCTCGCTTTGCGGATGAGGCCGCGGAACCTGGACGAATTTGCTGAACAATCAGATATTGTCGGTCCAGGCACACTGCTGAGAAGGTCGATAGAGGCGGACAACCTGGGGTCAGTGATCTTTTTTGGGCCGCCCGGTACCGGCAAAACCACACTGGCGGAAATAATAGCCGGTATGACCAGCTCCCGCTTCGAAACAATCAATGCTGTGATGGCCGGTGTGGCCGATATCAGGCGTGTGGTCGGGGAAGCCCGGGAGAATCGTTCTCTTTATGATCAAAAAACTACCCTTTTTATTGATGAGATCCATCGTTTTAACAAGGCTCAGCAGGATGCCTTGCTGCCCTTTGTGGAGAATGGCCTGGTGACTCTAATCGGCTCCACCACTGAAAATCCCATGTTTTCTGTCAATCGCCCTTTGCTCTCCCGTTCCCAGCTTTACCGCTTCGAGCTTCTTTCCCGGCAGGCACTAATAAAAATACTATTAAGGGCGCTGCAAGATGAAGAGAGAGGCCTGGCCCGCTATCGGGCCGAGGTTGCCCCGGAAGCGCTGGAACACCTGGCGGCAGTGGCCAACGGTGATGCCCGGGCTGCTCTAAATGCCCTGGAGTTGGCAGTGCTGACCACCGCGCCGAACTCAGCTGGGAAAAGGATCATATCACTGGCCATTGCTGAAGAAGCGATCCAAAAGCGGGTCCTCCGGTATAGTCGGACTGATGAACACTATGATGTGATATCCGCATTTATTAAAAGTATGCGTGGTTCCGACCCTCATGCTACCCTTTACTGGTTGGCCAGGATGCTGTATGCCGGGGAAGACCCTGCTTTTATCAGCAGGAGAATAATCATTCATGCTGCCGAAGATGTGGGTCTAGCAGACCCCCAGGCCCTGGTGGTGGCTACGGCTGCGGCCCAGGCAGTAGAAAGAATAGGCATGCCTGAAGCCCGGATCATCCTGGCCCAGGCAGCTCTCTATATTGCCACTGCCTCCAAGAGCAATGGGGTGGTCAGGGGGATTGATGCCGCCATGTCGGCAGTGGAAAAGGAAAAAGCAGCACCCGTACCGCCTCATTTGAGAGGGACCGGTTACCGGGGGGCTGCGGAACTGGGATCCGGCCGAGGCTATAAATACCCCCATGATTATCCCCGGTCTATTGTCCAGCAGGAGTATATGCCGGAAAATATGATTGGTAGAAAATTCTATGATCCGTAAAATTTTTTTGATTTGTGGTATTAAATTTATATAACCGGACAAAATATGATCACAAGGGTGCGTAATGGCCGAGTCAAGATTATTACAGGGTCTTAGGGCTCTGTAATAGTCGGCCAAAGATTAATATCAGGTCGTAATGGCTTGATATTAGTCGGCGGGAAGACTGGTAGGTGTTGCGGCAGGTTCAGCAACAGTCCTTAAAAGGATTGTTGCCGGGTCGAAAGGGATATCTACCGGTCGAGCTAAGATTATCATGGGTGTCGGATTGCTAACAAAAATTAGCCCTGAGGTCTGTAATAGTCGAAAGATTGTTGTAGGCTTCCTAGATATCCATGATAGTCGAGCGAAGGTCATTATGGGTTTCAAAATGGTTTATGATAGTCGAAAGATTATCATGGGCTATGTAGAAATGCATAATGGCTGTAGCGTAGGTCATTACGGGCTCTTAACATAGGAACCTTTCTCCTTGGAGAAAGGTTCCTTGTATATTAGGCCACAGTCAGCACTATTATTTAGGTAGGGTGAATATAACATGCCGGTAGGCTGTGGTATATGCTGAATAAGGATGTGGCTATACCTGTCTGGATTCCGGGAAAGGATGGTTTAAATATGGCTGAAACCAAGTTTTGTCCACTGACCAAAGCCGCCTGCAAAAAAGAACAATGTGCCTGGTGGGATTACAACATGATCACCTGTGCTATAACCTCGATGATGCTGGCCCTATGGGCAGATGTATTTGAGGACATATTTGAGGACATGTTTGAAGATGATGACCAGCCCGCAATAGAACATAGTAATAATGATGAATTTGCAGCAGGCAGCGCAAAGGAATATGCAGTTAGAATAAAAAAATTAGACTAGAGGGTCCATTAAGCTTTAATTAGTTTCAGGATGTTCTTATAAAACAGTTTGTCTTTTTGTTCTGGGGTAAAGAAATCTGAATTTCTAAGGAAGTCGACAAAATTTTTTTGATCTTGCCAGGGGCTGTCCGAGCCGAAAATAAATCTATCTTCATTTTCCCGGTATAACTTCATGGCATGCTGGTCCCGTACCATTCTGTCCAGCACAAATGAGGTGTCATAATAACAACTTTGGTCAGCAAATAGATCCAACACCTTGTCCCATTCCTCATATCCGCCGGCGTGGGCCATAATTATTTTGGCACCGGAGAAGTCTTTTAATACCTGAGCCAGCCGTTCCACAGTGGCATAATCTGAGTCCGGCATGCTCAGGTCGATCCCGGAATGAAAATACATGATCAAATCATTTTTAGCTACCTCTTCATAGATCCTGTAGGCTTCTTTTCCGTTAGCCGGGTGCCCCTGATAGGCGGGGTGAAATTTGAGGCCCTGCAGCCCCATTGCTGCCATTTCGCGGATCACGCTTTTATAGTCGGGATCGGCGGGATGAACCGAACCAAAGTAAATTAGCCTGGGGCTATGGTTGATAATTTGTCTAAGCCATTTGATTATGCCCTGGCCTTGCTGGGGCGAGGTAGCCACTGTGAGCACAACGGACAGGTCGATATCCGCCTTGTCCATGGAAGAAAGTAGGTTAGCAAGGGTACCATTTGTGTAGGCATTCACCTGTCCGCTGGTGTTGCCCAAAATCGTGCTTATTGCTTTTTCTGCTACATGGTCGGGATAAATATGGGTATGCGCATCAATAATCATCTGGTTTTTCCTTTTCATCAAATTTTCTCTTTCTTAAGGTACATGGATCACATAATGCATATGGTACATAATACTTATATCATAGCCTGCAACAAAATGGCAATGATTAGCGGGTATAATTTTGTTCGTGGATGGCCATGTATAAAAGAATATAACCAGACCATAATAGTATTGGAAGGAGGTGAATGGATGAGCAGAAATCTGGGTGCACTACTGATAAAATTTATTGTAATCGGTCTGGTTAGCGTTATTATTTTACCTATTTTTGGCCGATTCACTAGTGGACAGGCCATACTGATTGCTCTTGTACTCACATTGGTCGGTTATTTTCTGGGGGATCTGTCTATTTTGCCCCGCCTGTCCCGATCCGCAGATATCACTGCCATACTTATAGACGCAGTAACGGCAATTGTGATCATCGGTGTAGCGGATTTTGCTTTCAACGGGTTTATTACCCTGAATGCTGCCGGTTGGGTTCTTTTCCTGGCTCTGCTGGCCGTGGAAGAATGGTTTTTCCACAGGTATCTTACACCTACACCCACACCGGCCCCGGTGACCGGGGAGCCCGGTGAACAACAAGAATAACTGTAAAAAGAATCATGGCTGAGGCCGCACAAAAACCATCTCCAAGTTCTAATTAAAAACAAGAGATGGTTTTGTGTTTAATAAGGCTCGGTAAAAAAAATGCCGTACACGGAAAGGGACAGGACAAAGGCAGCCAGGATGAAAATCCCGATGCCGCCCCTCCTGTTTCCCTTTTCCAGGGCCCAGCGGCCAAAGGTATAGGTATAGTAAACAACTGCAAAAGAAAGGAGCAGCATTAGCCAATTCACTATCACCGGTACATCACCCCTTTGTGGTGGGAATTCTTTTCAACAGCAGACCGGTGCGTCTGATCTGAGAGTGGACAACCACATTGATCTGGATCTCCGGGTAAACTTCCAGCCACTCGTATTCTTCCCAGGGCCGTTCCGTGAGAAATTCACGTTTTACTTTGCCGCCAAAACCAAAAATATCTGCACCCAGTTCATCCTGGGTGCGCCTGATCAATTCCTGGCATTGCCGTTCAGTTTGTCGGGAAAATGCTTCCTCCAGCAGGGGTTTTAGATCCGTCCGTTCAAAGTCGTTGGCGCTGGCAGAGACAATTATTTCCGGTTCCAGGAAAAGCTCCACATCTATACTCACGTTGCCCTGATCATCAACCCTGGTTTTGTATTTTGGTTTTCGCCCCTGCTGGACCCGCAGGCCGATTGCTGATGACTGATCGAGAGGATCCTTTACCCCGATAAGTCCGAACCCAAAGTCGCCGGTGAGCATCAGGTAATATCTTGTTTCCTCTCCGTCCAGAAGGCCAACCAGTTTGTCCCCCCGGAAGGCGGCGGTACCGATAAATTGGACCTTGTTTTTACCGGCCACTGGTACTTCCCCGGCCAGATACTGGCCGGCGCCGCCCTTTAGTATCCCGGGCCTGGTTGTTTCAAACTCCCCTTCGTGAATGCCGGTAAGGGGTACGGTTGGTTCCTTGGAAAGAGATTTCGTATCTTGATGCAAGGTTATCAGCTGGGTGATCGGGAAGAACCCGTGTGCTTCCGACATCTTTCTAATCAGCTCAATTTGTTTGGCCGGGCTCAGTTCTAGAAAAGGGTTGCTCTTTTCAACGATGTCCCTGGCTTTGCCCCGGCAAATAAATACCTCTGCCGTGCCCCTGGTCTCACGAAAACGCATTAATGGGGTAAGCCAGCGACCTAATCCTTCTCTGGCCAGTTCTTCGGAAAAAATGTAAGCTTTAGTGTGCTGCAGGTTTATATGGCGGTCGATGGTTGTGCTCAATAAATCCAGCATAGCCACCGGGCCAAAAGCCTCCACGCTGACAATTTCCCTGGTTTTATCACCGCCGCCACCTTCGCTATTGCCGGTAGCAGCCCGGGGGTTGGCTATACTTAAGGTCAATATGGTGTTGTCCTTTTCCCCTTTGTCAATACCCACCATCAATACATAGGCGATTTCGTCTGTCTCCCTGATACCCCAGCAACCGGTAAGTGGTAAAAGGGATACCAGCAGCAGTAAAATGAGGTATAGTTTAGCTCCGCGCACGGCGCCACCTCCCTTTCAGCCAGTATGCCGCCAGGATGAACAGCGGCAGCAGATAGTTGGGAATATGGGCAAAGGGCCTTAAAAAATCGGTGTCCAATTTTATCGTGGTGGGCAGGTCAGGGGGCAGAAAACTAAAAATAAACACAATCAAGCCCAGGGGCCAGATTAAAGGACGATAGTCGGGCAGCTTCAGGGTTCGGGCCAGGGAAACAGCGGCTCCATACAGGGTCAGGGCTATTTTTAGCGCCCCTACGACGCTCCAGATAATGATGAAGAATGCTTCTACCCGCTGGAAAAAACGGCCCAGGTAAATGGTTCGTGACAGCCGGTAAAAAGGCAGCGTGGTTTCTATGATAACTTCTTTGCCTATGGTCAAAACCGAAACCGCCAAAAGAATGGCCAGGACAGAAAAAGCTGTCAGCGCGGCAAAAAAATTGATGCGCAGGTATTTGTCGGCCCCACCCATGGCTTGTACCAGGACAGCGGCCAGGATAATTTCCGTTACCGCAGCAGTGCTGAAGGTGCCCAGGCCAAAAACCGGGTAAGGCCCGTTGCCGAACAGGGGAAACAAGTTATCGAAATTCCACTGGGGGGTCAAAGCAAACAGCAGCAGGGCTGTACCGCCAAAAATGTAGATATAGGTAAGGCGGGTTGACCGGGCTATAGCTTCTATACCCAGATAGGCCCCCAGCAGTCCGATGATTATGTAGGTAGCTACAATCACGCTGATTGGGGTTTCCGGTAGGGCGGAAATAATCAAGGCTTCGCTGAATTCTCTGACGAAAAAAAAGCATATGGACAAAAAGAAAGCGATAATAATCAAATTAAATGTTATTCCCAGGGTGGGGCCAAGAGCTTCTTCAGTAATTTCGATGATGGTCTGATCCGGATTTTTCTTCAGGATTAGCCACATGAGATAAACCCCGACTAGGGTAACGGCAAAGCCGCCGATGGGGGTCATCCAGGCTGCTGAGCCGCCCAGTTCAACCAAATGCCTGGGGTAGGGCAGAAAAACCCGGGCTACATTGGATACGGCCAGCAAGACGATTGCTTCTGCCGGGCCGAATTTTCCCTCTTTAATCATCCCCATTACCACCATCCTTGATCCAGCCTCTGGATATTTCCGGCTGGCGTCTTATATCCAGGGGGTTAATGTAATCAGGCTGCTTTTCATGGAAGAATACCGGCGCTACAGTGACGATGTCAGTCCAGTCGCTAGTCTTGGGGCCTGTTGGCGCCAGGTAGGGCACACCGAAAGACTTGAGGTTGGCGGCAAGGATGACGTGGGCAAAGAGCCCCATGGAGATGCCGAAAAACCCCAGCGTAGTACCCAAAGCAATGTAGAAAAAGCGGTAGATGCGCAGAGAAAAGGCCAGGCTGTAATAAGGGATGGCAAAAGAAGCGAGACCGGTGAAAGCCACCAGGATTACCAGAATGGGGCTGACGATGTTGGCCTGCACTGCGGCCTGCCCTAGAATGAGGGCCCCCACGATACCGATGGTGGAACCCATGACCCCGGGTATGCGCAGCCCGGCTTCCCGGATTAGTTCAAAAGACAGCTCCATCAGCAGCACCTCGATAATGGATGGGAAGGGCACGTTTTCCCGGTTTCCGGCGATGGCCAGGATCAGTTCGGTGGGGATCATCTCCTGGTGGTGCAGGACAAGAGCCAGGTATAAGCCGGGCAGGAGAAAAGAAATAAGAAAAGCCGCCGCCCGCAGCCAGCGGATAAATGTGCCGAACTGCCAGCGGATGCTCAGTTCTTCCCCCGTATGGAGCTGTTCGTACATTGTGGAAGGCACTGTAAGCACAAAAGGGCTGCCGTCGACGATGATTACTACCCGGCCCTCCAGAATTTTGGAAGCGGCTTTGTCCGGGCGCTCGGTGGCCAGGGCAGTGGGGTGCAGGTTGTACGGGTGGTCATCAATAAATTGTTCTAATACCCCGCTGTCCAGAATGTAATCTGTTTTTATGCTTTTAATCCGTCTTTTGACCTCTTCAACCAGTGTGGGGTTGGCCAAATTACGCTGGTACATGACAGCTATTTGTGTACGGCTGCGTTCACCGACGGAGAGGTATTCGGCAGTGAGGTTTTCGTTTTTAATAATTTTTCTGAGCAGGGCGGTGTTGGTGAGCAGTGTTTCAGTAAATGCTTCCTGGGGTCCCCGGATCACCTGCT
>JABMJD010000068.1 GCA_013201395.1 Candidatus Syntrophopropionicum ammoniitolerans | reverse complement strand
CTGGCGTCCCAGGAGGGATTCGAACCCCCGGCCTACGGATTAGAAGTCCGTTGCTCTATCCAGCTGAGCTACTGGGACAAATATGGAGCGGGTGAAGGGAATCGAACCCTCGTAATCGGCTTGGAAGGCCGACGCTCTACCATTGAGCTACACCCGCTTGAAAAAGTTTCTCTCTTATAGAGACATCTTATATTATAACCAAAAAAGGGCCCGTCGTCAAAATATTTTGATCAACATATTCAAGATATTTCACTTTATGTTAGCCGGTGAATGGAAGGCGCTATTCCTTCTTCCCCAATTTCCAGCAGGCCATAGCTGGGTCTGCCCCCATCCCGGGGCCTGGTGATACTACCGGGGTTAAAAAACAGGATGCCCTCCTGAGTAACCATCTGTGCGACATGGGTGTGGCCTGTAATGACAACCGTGGCCCCCTGTTCCTGGGCCCTTTGCTGCAAGCGACCCCCCGTCCGATCACCTTTTAGATGACCGTGGGTCAGGAGAACCTTGTGGTCTTCCAGCAGAAACAGCTCCTCAGCAGGACCCCCATAAACCCCGTCACAATTGCCCATTACGGCAACCACCGGTAGGGACGACTCTTGAGCAAGGGCCAGAGCATCTCGGTAGAAGTCACCGGCATGGAGCAGCAGGTCCACCGGACCGGCTGCTTTGAGGGCCTTACGGGCCGAACCCAGTTGGCCGTGGCTATCACTGAAAACAATCACCCGCAGGGAAAATCACTCCTATTTCATTTTGTCCTATTCTTCTTCCGACATCAATATCCTAATCTCGGCGATAATCTCCAGCACACCTTGCAGTGCCCTGGCCCGGTGGCTGATTTTGTTCTTTGTTTCCAGACCGAGCTCGGCAAAGGTCAGGCCATATTCCGGCAGGTAAAAGAGAGGATCATAACCAAATCCCCCTGTTCCCCTGGGTTCTGTTAAAATTATGCCCGGGCAAACCCCTTCGGTACTGTGTACAAGACCGTCAGTGGTGGCCACTGCCATTGCACATTTGAAATGAGCGGTACGCTTCTTTGCGGACACCCCAGCCATCTGTTCCAGCAGTTTTTTGTTGTTTGCCCCGTCATTTTTTTCCTCTCCGGCAAAACGTGCTGAATGGATGCCGGGTAGGCCGTTCAGACAATCCACCTCCAAACCGGAATCATCAGCCAATACCGTCTGACCGGTAAACAAGCAGGCCTGTGTGGCCTTAATTACAGCGTTATCTTTAAATGTTTCCCCATCTTCGACAATTTCCGGCAGGCCGGGAAATTCATTCAGGGAAATTACCTCAATATGGTGGGGTGCCAGAAATTGTCCTACCTCTCGCACCTTGTTCTCGTTCCTGCTGGCTAAAACTATTTTCAACTGCCCCTACCGTTCCTTTCTCTAACCCTAGAATAAACCACCTATAATACTTCTGCTCCAGACCCAATACTACCTTTCTACTGCCCGGATAAAATCGCATCACCGGCCCCAATGGTTGACGCTATCTCCCCCAACGCTTCCTTTTGGGCGGAAATCAAGCTTTCAATGCCCATAGCAGCCAGATCAACCATCGAGTCCATTTCCTGCCGGGTGAAGGACGCCTCTTCTCCTGTACCCTGAATTTCTACAAAATGCCCCGCACCGGTCATCACAATGTTCATATCCACCTCCGCTGCGGCATCTTCTTCATAACAGAGGTCCAGTATCACCTCACCGCTCAGGCGGCCCACACTGGTGGCAGCAATAAAATCAGTAACGGGCATGGTGTTGATTACCCCTTGCTTTTTCAATTTATGTAAGGCATCTGCCAGGGCGACAAAGGCACCCGTTATAGAAGCAGTACGGGTACCGCCATCAGCTTGGATCACATCGCAATCCAGCCAGATAGTGCGCTCACCCAGGGCTGTCAGATCCATCACCGCCCGCAAGGAACGGCCAATTAGACGTTGAATTTCATGAGTGCGGCCACCAACCTTACCCCGGGCTGATTCCCTGATTGTACGCACACCCGTGGCCCGGGGCAACATGCCGTACTCGGCGGTGACCCAGCCCTTGCCCATTCCTTTTAAAAACATGGGCGGCCTATCCTCCACTGAAGCGGTACAAACCACCCTGGTATCCCCTATTTCTATCAAAACAGAACCCTCAGCATGCCGGGTATAGTTCCTGGTAATGCGAATTGGCCGCAGATCCTCCGGCTCCCTTCCGTCCACTCTTTCCATTTTGCTGCTGTCTCCTCCCTGATCTACCTATGGATATTTAGATCTTTGGGGATCCACTCAAGCGGTTCCCCCTGATGATATTATGCCACAAAAGAGTACATTATCCTATGCCCGTGTCAGGTATGTTTCCAAACCCAGGGGACCCAGGACACCAGGAGATTGGCCCTCCAGGGCCGCCATCCTATTTCCGGACCAGATATGTTTCCCCTTCCCTGGCCAGCTCAACAGGTCCGCCGAAGGTTTTTTCCGCCTGTTGGCCCAATAGGTGTGGATCATATCCCGGCCAAAAATGGGTCAGTAAAAGCCTCCCGACACCAGCTTCCCGGGCCAATGTACCGGCTTGCCCGGCAGTAAGGTGGGCCTCCCGCACGGCCTCAGCATCTTTGTCCAGCCCGCTGGCTTCGCAGAGAAAAAGAGCTGCTTTTTGGGCCAAATATGCTAAGACCTTTGTGGGAGCAGTATCACCGGAAAAAACAAGGCCCCCGGGTTGCCCCACAGCAATAGAATAACCCGGCATTGGGTGTTTGGTGGGTGCAAAGCGGAACTCCAGACCGCCAATGTTGAGGGTATGGATGGCAAAGTCCCGCCCCGGAGATTGGTGGGGCAGGCTTTCAATAGGAGTTGTAATAAAAGCCCGGCTGTAGCCGGCCAGCTGTTCATAAGGGACCCTGGGGACACCGGGGACGAACAGGGGCAAAGGCTCTTTTCTGCCTCCACCACGCCTGTCGCCTTCTATGGCATAGCGCAACACGAATAAGTCGGAATAGTGGTCATGATGCAAGTGGCTGATAATTACCCCATCAAGGCAACGAAAATCGATGATGTTCATCAGTTTGCTCAGGCTACCGCTGCCGGCCTCTATGAGAATATTCAGGCCGGCAGCCTGGAGCAGGTAGCTGGAACAGGCACCTCCCGCATGGGGGTAGGGGGCCCAGCAGCCCAACACAGTAAGTTTCAAAGCCTTATCCTTCCTTTCCTGGTGTTCCTGTTTGGTAACCAATACCAATACATGTCTAGTTTATCAAAATTGGGCCAGATTTGTTAAGGGTTTAATGCAATTGTTTGTCTGGAGGCGGGCTGCCTTGCTCTGCTAGGGCTTGCCGATCCGGGGCTAAGGGGGGTTGTTCCAACCAGCCACGATCAATCAGCAGTTTGGACCCTTCGTTGCCCAGGGCGCCGGTTTCCATAATCATCCGGGCAAACATAGCATTCAAATCACGTCTTTGGCACATGGCCAGGCCCCGCCCATAGCGCTGCAAGCCGATAGTGTTCATAAAAGCGGTAAAAAGCAACATCAGGCGGTCGGAAAAAGGGGATTCAGTGCTATCCAAAACCTCACCATCAAAACTTGGTGGTACTGTTATATTTTCATTTTGTAAGGCTTTGTTCAAATCTGTAAAAAATTTATTGGCCAGATTTTCCCCCTTGATTATAAATTGCTTAATTGGGGCTGCCTGAGCCACCTGACTGAATCCCAGTAACAGGGCCTTCCCAAAGGCATTTGCTTTGGCATTAAAAAAGATGTTGTTAATTTCCAATGCCGTTAACGGTCTTTTTTTGGCGAAAAAGCCGGCCATAAAACCTTGTTTTTTTACAAAGTCCACCTGTTCAGGTACAGGCATTTGAGGCGGTTGAGGAGGGATACCTTTGGCCTGCATTAATTCCGCCGCCTGCTGGGTATGAATGAGAAACCTTTTCACAGCTTGGTGAAAGTATTCTCTAATGTCAGACCGGGTGCTGTCCGTATAGGCCAGGGTGTAAAATCGTAGGCCCGCACGAGCCATCATCCGCACCAGCGGTATAAACAGGTTGTCAGAAAAAAGTCGTGGGGCATCTAGATAGATATCCTCGGCAGCAATCCCTCTAGGCAAAGGGATATCTTCCCTTGTAAAAATAGTTTTCAATTGTGACAGTTCGTCCCGGGACTCATCAACCATGATTGTTGCCAGGGGCTTGATAACCGGGTTTTCCATATGTTTTCTAAAATAGACAAAAAGGTGATGAGCCAGTGTTTCACTGGTATAGGCAAACCAGAGGTTCCCTATTTCCACTGCTGTAAGTCTGCTTTCCTCCATTCCCTGCTGCATGCTTTCTAACAATTTGTCGGGCCCGCTGCTGCGGGGGTGCTGCATTTCCTGCTGGGTTTCCTGCATAAAATATACCTCCTACATAATGATTTATTTTTCATGGCACCCTGAGCATCTTCTTCCGTTATTATCCCCTACACCGCCGAAATGTTCCCCCTGATATTGGTTAAGTGGAACACTGGGACGGGTTACGTCTCACCGGATATTGGTAGAGGATACTGGCTGACAAATAAGATGCCAGGATAGCGGAACGGGGACATAGTCTTTGCTTTGGGGTATTCCTATGGGGGCGGTTGGAATGCAGAAGGCAGAAAGCCGAAGGCCGAAGGCGGGAAAATGGTAGGCTGGTAGGCAGAGTGTAGACACTATTTGGGCGGTTGTAAGTTGGGAATCAGATCCGTGGAACT
>JABMJD010000022.1 GCA_013201395.1 Candidatus Syntrophopropionicum ammoniitolerans | reverse complement strand
TGGTGAGCCATCCGCGACTCGAACGCGGGACACCCTGATTAAAAGTCAGGTGCTCTGCCAACTGAGCTAATGGCCCCCTAAAACCCTACAGTTAGATATATTACTATAACCATTCTATCTAGTCAACCACTAAAAACGAAATATTTGGCCTTGCTGTCGGGCATATTATTGGCAATTTTGGCGGCTGCCAAATACTAATAGAGATCCTCTTTCGTAACTATCGTCTGGGAACGCCTGCTGCCCACACCGATTAAAGCTATGGGAGCACCGCAGATTTCGCTAACCCGATCCAGGAAAAGCCCGGCCTGAGCCGGCAGGTCTGCAAGCTCTCTGATTCCGGTAATGTCCTCATCCCAGCCGGGGAAACTTTCATAAATAGGTACACATTCATTTAAAACCTGGAGACTTGCCGGAAACTCATTTATAACTTCCCCCCGGTAGTTATAGCCCGTGCAGATTTTAATCTCTTCCAGGCCACTTAAAACGTCCAGCTTGGTAAGAGCCAAATAATCCAAACCGTTGATCCTTACCGCATACCGGCCTACCACCCCATCAAACCAACCACAACGCCGGGGGCGTCCGGTAGTGGTACCATATTCTCCACCCTGTTTACGAATAAGAGAGCCGATATCGTCATTTAATTCGGTAGGAAACGGCCCTTCCCCTACTCTGGTAGTGTAGGCTTTCGCCACACCAATCACACGATCAATACGGGTCGGTCCTACACCGGCACTGAAACAAGCCGCTCCTGCTGTGGGGTGTGAAGAAGTAACAAAGGGATAGGTCCCGTGATCCAGGTCCAACATAGTCCCCTGTGCACCCTCAAATAAAATATTTTTATTTTGCTGTACGGCGTCATTGACCAGCAAAGATGTGTCACATACATATTTTTTCATGGCTTCGGCATAGGTACTATATTCATCAAGAATTTCTTCATAGTCTAGCGCTGTCCCATCGTAAACCTCTGTAAATATCCTATTTTTGCTATTTATATTGGCATTAAGCAGCACAGGAAATTGTTCCTTATCCAGGAGGTCAATAACCCGAATTCCTGCCCGTGCAGATTTATCAGTATAGGCTGGGCCTATACCACGGCAAGTTGTGCCTATCTTGTTGTTACCCTTGCGCTCCTCTTCCATCTGATCAAGCCTTTGGTGGTATGGGAAAATAACATGGGCACGCTGACTTATCCGCAGGTTTTTGGTGCTGATACCTCGCTTTTCCAGGGAATCCAACTCTTTAAGGAAAACAGCCGGATCAATCACCACACCGCTACCTATAACACACATTTTGTCAGGGTGAAGTATACCTGACGGGATCAAATGCAGCTTATACTCATGATCCCCCACCACAACTGTGTGGCCGGCATTATTCCCACCCATGTAGCGTACTACCATATCAGCTTTTTCGGCCAGGAAATCAGTTACCTTACCCTTTCCCTCATCTCCCCATTGAGCGCCTATAACAACCACTGTAGACATCTAAAAACCCCCTAAATCCTATTTGCTATTTCCCTCGCCGCAAGCACACCGGCAGCGGATGCCTGGGAAAGCCCCCTGGTCACGCCTGCCCCGTCTCCCGCCGCAAACAGATTTTTTATACGGGTTTCCAGGAAATCTGTCAAGACTAGACGTGAAGAATAAAATTTAACCTCGACGCCATACAGCAGGGTATACCGTGAATACACACCAGGCGCTAATTCGTTTAGCGCCTTTAGCATTTCGACGATCCCCACCAGGTGTCTATAAGGAAAAACCAAACTTAAGTCACCCGGTGTTGCTTCAGGCAGTGTTGGTATGGTCATGCATTTGGCCAGTCTTTCTTTAGTCGAACGGCGGCCGGAGATCAGATCCCCTAAACTTTGGACTATGACCCCACCTCCCAGCAAGTTGGCCAGGCTGGCAATATACCGGCCGTAGGAAATCGGCTCCTTGAAGGGTTCTGTAAAGGTTTTACTGACCAACACCGCGAAATTGGTATTTTCCGTTTTATTATATGCATGACTGTGCCCATTTACTGTGATCAGGCCGTCCATATTTTCCAGCACTACCTCCCCATTGGGGTTCATGCAAAAAGTGCGGACCCTGTCACTAAATGTCTTCGAGTAATATACAAATTTGGCCTCGTAAAAAATTCTAGTCAAATGTTCCATAACAGCAGCGGGAAGCTCCACCCGCACCCCTATGTCTACCGGGTTGATCTTCATTTCCAGCCCCAGACGCCTTGCCTCGCGGCTTAGCCACTCCGAACCTTCCCTGCCGGGGGCCAGCACCACATGTCTGGCGTATATTGTTTCCCCATCTTTGGTTACAACGCCTTTAATAGTATTATCCTTTACCAGAACTTCCTTAACCTGGCAAGAGGTCAGCACATCAATGCCGCTTTTAACTAGATAATCCCTCATCTGCTGCAGTACCTCTCTGCAGCGCCCGGTACCCATATGTCTAATCCGTACCGGGATTAACTTTAATTCGGATAAGACTGCCCGTCGTTGAATATCCTGAATTTCCTCTTCTTCCTCTAGACCAAAAACCCGATCCGGGGCACCGAACCGCACATAAATTTGATCCACATAGCTAATGAGGTCGTTCAAACCTTCTATTCCGGTATACTGCTCCAGGCTGCCGCCTATTTCAGATGAAAGGGTAAGCTTGCCATCACTAAATGCGCCTGCACCACCCCACCCACAGATGGTAGAGCAGGGGGAACAATTGACACAGCCCCCACCCCGTTCCCTGGCTATACAGACGCGCTTATCTAAATCTCGACCCTTTTCAATTATCAGTATTTTCAGTCCCGATTTTTTCCCAACTAGTTCTAGGGCGGTAAAGATCCCCGCCGGGCCCGCCCCCACAATTACCACATCATACTGTTTACCTTCCATATTTCCTCCTAGCGACCACAAGCTGCTATACCCTTTTTCATCGGCATAAAAATAACCCAAACAACAATACATCCGTTGCCGCTTGAGCCATCACCATTCCCCGCAGATGTAGCTGTAAGGAAACTGTATCGGCAGCAAAGGTATTTTAGCAAACCATGCTGCCAATGTCAAGAAATTAAGCAAATAAGTGGTCTTTTTGCACTAGACAAAATTATGGCTTGTATTCGTCGGGATTCTTCATTAGTGAAACAAATTTTGTGTATTCCTTTAAAAACCCCAGCTCGACATAGCCGGTAGGACCATTGCGATGCTTGGCAATAATTATTTCAGCTATTCCTTTTTTTTCTGAGTCCCGGTTATAGTATTCATCCCTATAAATAAACATAACCAGGTCGGCATCCTGCTCCAACGAACCCGACTCTCGCAGATCCGACATAATAGGTCGTTTTTTATCACGCTGCTCTACCGAACGGCTCAGCTGGGCCAAAGACAATACCGGGACATTCAATTCCTTAGCCAGTCCCTTCAGGGAGCGGGATATTTCTGATATCTCCTGTTGACGATTCTCAACCCGTTTACTACCCTGCATCAATTGGAGATAATCAATGATAATCAATCCCAACCCTTTCTCCGCCTTCAACTGCCTGGCCTTCGCCCTGACCTGGCGAATTGTAATGCCCGGGGTATCATCTATAAAAATAGGGATATTGGCCAGTCTATCCTTGGCTTCATGAAGTTTTTGCCAGTCTTCTTCAACCAGGGCGCCTGTACGAATACGATGCTGGTCAACCATAGCTTCGGAGCAAAGAATACGTTGTGCCAGCTGTTCTTTGGACATTTCCAAGCTAAATACAGCCACTGGAACATTATGTTTAAGTGCCGCATTGTAGCCGATACAAAGACCCAGGGCTGTCTTACCCATACCCGGGCGACCGGCTAGAATAATAAAATCGCTGGGCTGTAATCCGGTACAAAGCCGATCCAGATCGCTAAAAGAGGTGGAAACACCAAGGGTTTCTCCTTGATTGCTATAAAGATACTCTAGATGAGAAAAGGTATCCAACAATATCTCTTTAATTGCAAAAAATGCTGTAGTGGCCCTACTGCCACCTAGTTCATTAATCATCCGCTCCGCTTCGGCAATAAGTTTTTCCGGTTCTTCTCCCTCATCGTAACCCATACCGGCGATCCGGGTAGACAGTTGGATCAATGTGCGCAGGAGGGACTTTTCCTCAACAATACGGGAGTAATAACTGACATTGGCTGCAGTAGGTACTATTTCAGCCAGTGTGGCAACATATGAAACGCCACCAACCTTTTCCAGGTTACCATTTAGCCTCAGGTGTTCACATACTGTGATCAGATCTACGGGACTGCCACCCTCATCAAGCTCCAGCATCGCCTCATAGATCAGCTTATGGCTCTCCCGGTAAAAATCTTCCGGGCGGATCATTTTCATGGCCCTGTAAATGGCTTCTCGGTCAAGTAAGATGGCGCCGAGCACTGACTGCTCGGCGTCTATATTTTGTGGTGGAATTCTTTCCAATGTTTTTTACCTCTGGAAATTTAATTGTGGATGGATTTATAAATTGGGGGTCTGCTATGCATGTGCTGTTAACTAACCAGCTCGTCAACTTCTGCGGGTGGGAACACATGCCTGATAAGCTCCTCCACCGAACTAACGGGTATAACCTGGATGCCTCTTATATCAACAGGTATGTCCTTATCATTTTCAACAGGCACCAGGACAGTTTTAATTCCAGCCTGCCGGGCACCATAAATTTTTTCAAACACACCACCTACCGCCCTGGCTTTACCCTGAATGGAGATTTCACCTGTTACTGCAACATTTTGCGTAATTGGGCGTCCCTGGATGGCACTCAATATAGCGAGAAAAATCGCCACCCCGGCAGATGGACCATCAATCCTGCCGCCACCCACTACGTTAACGTGTAGATCATAATTTGACAGATCCTCACCAGTCAGTTTGCGTATTACAGAAGCCGCATTGAACACTGAATCCTTGGCCATACTGCCGGCGGTATCATTAAAACGAATGGCTCCCTGGCCCTGAACCCTGGCTGGGAAAGCAACCGCTTCAATTTCCAGCACAGATCCCAGAAATCCCATCACACCCAGCCCGAATATCCTACCAATTTCCCGATCAGTTGAGGCTTTCCGTGTCACACAAGGGCTTAACCTACTTACCTGGGCTACCTCCATAACGTCTTCCTCTTTAATAGCAGCCGGGCTGCCACCCGCTGCGTCACTACGGTAACAAGCCATACCGTAGGCATCTGCCAGAATGTTAATCGCCTTCCGGCCTTCAATGGTATATTCACTGATGATTTCCGGCACGGCTTCATCCATTCTTACTCCCAGTTTGTGAGCAGCCTGCAGTAAAATCTCCCTGATATCTTTTGGCGTTAGGGGTTCAAAAAAAATCTCTGCGCAGCGAGAGCGGATCGCCGGGTTAATTTCTTCCGGATCCCGCGTCGTGGCTCCGATAAGAACAAAATCAGCCGGTGCTCCTTCTTCAAAAATCTTCTTAATGTATTGGGGTACATTAGGATCATGGGGATCATAATAGGAGGAATCAAAATATACTCTTTTGTCCTCCAGTACCTTTAGTAGTTTACTATGCAAAATGGTATCCATCTCACCTATTTCGTCTATAAACAATACCCCGCCATGAGCATCGGTAACCAGGCCCAGTTTTGGTTCCGGCACCCCGGTTTCGGCCAGATCCCGCCTGGCACCCTGGTATATGGGATCATGCACCGAACCCAGAAGTGGGTTAGTAACTTCCCGGGGATCCCAGCGCAGGGTGGCACCATTTACCTCCACAAAGGTCGCATCACTGGCAAAGGGTGTGCTTTTATTCTTTTTTGCCGCTTCTAAAACCAACCTCGCCGCAGTGGTTTTACCTACACCAGGTGGTCCATAAAGAATCATATGCTGTGGATAGGGTGAACCCAGCTTTGCTAGAAGAGCCTTTACTGCTAGTTCCTGACCAACTATTTCTCTAAAAGTAGATGGCCGCAAAAATTCCATAGCAGAAGAAGAAAGTTTACGTTGTTCAAGCTTTTCCAGAAGGGCTAGTTTTTTTAGGGTCTGTGCGTTTTCAGCACTGGCGTTTTCTTTGATCACCTGCATTTTAATTTCTTTAATATACTCTTCATGTCGTTGCTGAAGTTTTTCGTTTATTTTTTTCTCCAGCTTATCTTCCACAGCCCGCCTGGCAATATTATCGGCAATTTCCTCTTCTATTTCATCCAGGATATCCGGAATCTCCTCATAGGCAGGTGGGGTATCATAGGTTGGATCCTCAAAAACAAGTTTTTGCAGGGCCAGCACCCTTTCCTCCAGGGCTTCAGAACGCATAAACTGTAACGCCTCTAATTTACCTGCCCTTAAAACTAACTTATCCGAACCAAACAGATTTGTCAAAAGACCATATAAAGCCGTCACCTGACGTTTTAAAGGTTCATGGTCCATTAGTTTATCGGAAGTTTCTTTTTTTGTGCTCCCAATAAATTTATCGAGAAATGCTTTCATTTCTTTCTCCTTTCACTGCTCTTAAAATTAGATGGGTCACAAAAATAGAGAATCCCTGCTATTCGCCAACCACCTCAACAATTACCTTCACCTGCACGTCCGGGTGCAGTTTGGCTGTTATATTATAAACACCAAGATGTTTAATTGGCTCCTTGACAACAAGTTTTTTTCTGTCCAGCTTTATTTTATGCTGAACGGCAAGGGCGTCGGCCATATCCTTGTTGTTCACTGAACCAAAAAGCTTGCCGCCCTCCCCTTGTTTCGCTTTTACAATTATCTTAAGTTTATCCAAGCGGGCTGCCAGCGCCCTCGCTTTCTGCTCTATCTTGTTTTCTTTAGCTTCTCTCGCCTTGCGGCGAATCGCCAATTCCTTCATTTTGTCTTGTGAAGCTGCAACCGCCATTTCCCGGGGAAACAAATAGTTGCGGGCATAACCATCAGCAACATTTACTACATCACCGGCTTTACCCTTGCCTGGCACATCTTTCGTTAGTACTACCTTCAGCATCAACACCTCCTAGCAAATTTAAGTAAATAATAGATCCTAAAAACTAGTTTTTTCCTACTCCGGGGGTGCCAGACGCCTGAGATTCAACAAGGGGTCGGTCACTCCCAGCAGGACCAAGCCAGCTATGCTAATAGGCGGGTAGGCAACAACAAATACCAAAAATATCACCTTGAGTGGCCAGGCAATGTTTATTTTGCGAAAATAGTATACTGCCACAGACAAACCAAGGACGATATAAAGCCATAATAGCATGTAAAGAATGTTCTTTCCTATTTTTGCCACCAACAGCCACGAAAAATTATCTCCCGCCAGGGTAAGTGTCAGCCCGGCAATCGGTCCCCAGATACTATACCAGGGAAGCGAAATCCTGCTAAAAACCAATCCCGGGGCCAGAAAATAGTTCAGGCGGGCCAGGAAGGCCCTGGCAAAAAAATACGTTCCAGCAGCCAAAACAACTGCACTGATTATATATTGGCCTGGAAACAACAATTCATAAGTTGCAATTATACTCCGACCAAAGCTTTCTTGCAAATCTGCAGGTATGTTGTTTAACATACCCGCATCACGGTAAGCAGCCATGGCCTGCTCAAGAGCGCTATGCATTTCCTCCCCCATGGCAAACAGATTGTTGCCGGTAAGATAACTCAGGGTTAGATACAATAAAGCTGCTACACCAGCATAGGCCATCCCCGCCGTTAAGATTTTGCCCGAAGCAATCCTGTTTTTAAACAACAATCCTAACAGAATACCGAGTAAACCATAACGAAAAAGGAGAACAAACACGGAAGCGGGAGGCATGAAAACAAAAAACAATAGTCCCGCTACTGTCAATCCCAATATGGCGTAACGGGCATCAAACCGTAAAATGATTAACATTATTGGCAATGGGAGAAGCATAGCTGCAAGAAACTCAAACATTGGCAGGTAAAAACCTACCAGGCCGGCGACGACAAACACCAACGTAAAAAAAGCCCACTTCGCCAGGGCTCTTGCTCTTTCACCTGTGGTCAAGCCATCACCTCTTTTTATCACCCAGGTAATTTAAGAGAGTTGAGAGATCGCCATACCACCTCTCTATTTCATGATCTTCATCAATACCCTGGCGTAACTTTGCCTCAACCTTTAAATCTAAACGCGAAAGGCTCACCCCCAACCTGCGCCCCAAAACATAACAGGTGATCAATAGGCTGGCCAGGGCATCAATAATCAGTTCTTCACTACCACGAAGCATTGACTTAAACAATGCGGAAATAGATGTAACCAGGTCGGCTTTCAGCCAATCAATAACTTTTATGTTCTTGGCTATTCCTCCCTTTTGAGCCGGAATCATGGAGAGCCCTCCTTCTTATCGAGTATAAATATTCTGCAGGGAACTTTTCTTTTCCTGCCTCAGCTAAACGGTTTTACCTGTTATTTATTGTTTTCCCTGCTTAGAAAGCCCTGCTATATTAATAAACCGACGACAAAAAAATGATGAATAAACAAAAAGATGGGCGGATGCCCATCTTTGCTACTCAGGTTAATATCTGCATTCTCCCCTATTCGGCTGAAAACGGCAGGAGAGCTATATTTCTGGCCCTTTTAATGGATGAAGTCAACATACGCTGGTGCCTGGCACAGTTACCGGAAATCCTGCGAGGTAATATTTTTCCCCGTTCGGTAATGTATTTTTTCAGGCGCGGGACATCCTTGTAATCTATGGTGTCCATTTTATCAACACAAAAACTACATATCCGCTTTCTACCCCTGCGGCCTCTTTCACGTCTCAAAAGTCTACCCCCTTGCATCAGTAGCCTCATAAAAGGCTCTCTTGTTTATTAAAAAGGAATATCTTCCTCGTTAAAACTTATTTCACTTCCGAATCCGCTACCTTCGGGTGTACGTGAGGTACCCCTGGCGGCAGCTGCATTGCCCTCTTTGGGCCAATCCAAAAATCTCACGTTCTCAGCCACTACCTCGGCAGCCCGGCGTCGAATCCCCTGACTGTCATCATAAGAGCGTACCTGCAATCTACCATCAACAGCCACCAACCGGCCTTTACCCAGGTAGTTGGTGCAGGTCTCCGCCAGTTTCTGCCATACCACAATGTCAATAAAGTCTGTCTCTTTTTCCCTGTCTCTGAACTGGCGTCTGTCTACCGCTAATGTAAATTTGGCTACAGCGGTTCCGCTGGGCGTATAACGAAGTTCCGGATCTTTTGTCAGTCTGCCAATCAAGATCACCCTATTGAGCATGTTTTCACCACCTGGTTTTTTATTTAAAAAAAGCCAAAGGCCTTTTCGGCTTGTCCACACCGATACTAGGTATCTTCTCTTACAATTAAATGCCTGAGTACATCATCTGTAATCTTAAAAACACGATCCAATTCTACTGCCACCTCGGGTTCAGCATTTATATGGGCGATCATATAAACGCCTTCCCTTAAATCCTTAATCTCATAGGCCAACCTGCGCTTACCCCATTTGTCAACCTTGAGGACTTCCCCGCCGTTGTTTTCAACAAGACTTTTGAACCTCTCAATAAGCGCCGCGCTTTTCTCTTCATCCAAATCAGGACGATAAACAAAAACTACCTCATATTTGCGCAAAGCAAATCACCTCCTCCCCATGGACTGTGGCCCTACCACCGGGTAGAGCAGGGATGGTGTAAAAAAAATACAACTAGAATATTATAACATGACGCCTGTTAGGTGGCAAGAAAAATAGAAAAGCGATTATCTATGGTAAACCATAATTTTTCTTTTCATTTTCCTTGCCGGCACTAATAAGAAGACCATTTTCTACACAGAATAGGTACATGAAAACAATTGAGGAGGCACAATTTTGAATACAATTAGAATAGAACCCCACACCTATTCCCATTCTATCCAGGGAGTTAAGGTAAAACCCCTGGCAGACGACGGCAAAGAGGTAAGTATATTTTATCATGGTCCTCTTTCCCAGGCCGGTGCGAGCCAGGTTTACCTGCACTGCGGCTTTGGGGATAAAAATGATTGGGTACAAGTGGATGATTTACCAATGAAGCAGGTGAACAACGGCTGGGAGAAGACTCTGCACATAGATGCGGAAAACAATCTCAATTTTTGTTTCCGAGACAGCGCTGAAAACTGGGATAATAATAGCGGCGACAATTGGGCCTACCGTATATCCTGCTAACTATCACATTCAACCTCTTGGCTTGGCTGTATTACTGATTTGACCGATTTTACAAATTTTGGCCGCGGCAACAGCAGCACCCGGCCGCATTTTACACACTTGATTCGGAAATCAACCCCCACCCGCAATATTTCCCATAAATCCCCCCCGCATGGGTGGGGTTTTTTCGTCCTTATAACATCTCCAATAGCATATTTATAAATGCTAAAACCCCCTTTTAATAACCAATTCCCTGGACTTCTTAATATATTAGCCGGCAAAGAAAGCCTTGTATCCCTTATAAGCCATGAACACATCTGCTTTGCTGACAATCTCAAAAGTGGAATGCATACCCTGCAAAGCTACACCACAATCAAGTACATCCAGATCATGGGAAGCCATGATGTGAGCGATGGTCCCGCCTCCACCTTGATCAACCTTGCCCAATTCCCCAGTCTGCCACACTACCCCGGCAAGATTAAATACGCGTCTAATGTCAGCTACTACCTCTGCATGCGCATCACTTGTTGCATATTTGCCTTTGCTGCCGGTATATTTCGTCAACACAACTCCTCCACCAAGACGTGCCGTATTTGTTTTCTCAAACACCTCACTGTAGTTGGGATCAAGTGCAGCATTAACGTCCGCGGAAAGAGCCAGAGAATGGGACAGTACCCGACGCAGTACCAGTTCGTTATATTCAGGTACACAACGGGACACAATCTCAGCTATCGCATTGGTAAAAAATGATGATTCCATTCCTGTATTCCCGGTACTACCGATCTCTTCCTTGTCCGTCAGCACAATCAGATTCGTTCGCTCAGGAACACCAGCTTCCGCTAAAGCACGCAAGGCGGTGTAAACGCATACTCTATCATCCTGACCATAACCACCAATAAAACTGCTGTCCAAGCCAACATCTCTAGGCTGCCAGGATGGAACCAGTTCAATTTCTGCACTAATCAGGTCCTCCTCAATTATGCCATAAAGGTTATTCAGGCGTTCTAGAACAGCAAGTTTAAAACGATCTTTCAGCGCCGGGCTGCCCAGCGGGATACCCCCTACCAAAACATTCAAACTTTCTCCGGGAACTGCATCAGCCATTTTTTTATCCATTTGATCCTTGGCCAGGTGGGGCAACAGATCCGACACAGTAAAGACGGGTTCCCCCTGCTTTTCCCCGATCACAACCGAAACAGTAGTCCCATCATTTTTTATTACTACACCATGCAGAGCCAGCGGCACGGAAAGCCACTGATATTTTTTTATCCCCCCATAATAATGCGTCTTGAGGAGAGCCATGCCATCATCTTCATAAAGAGGCTGGGGTTTCAGATCCAGACGTGGACTGTCAAGATGGGCACCGATAATATTAAGCCCGGAAACAACCGGTTTTTTCCCAATAACAGCCGCAATTAAGGTCTTACAACGATTTGTAATATATACCTTATCCCCAGGTTTCAACTGGGCATTATCCAATAGAGGTCTAAAACCTACCCCTTCTAAATAAACCTGCGTAGCCTCCACTGCTTCCCGCTCTGTTTTTGCCGTTCCCAAAAACCCCATATATTCCCGACAGAAGACTTCTGCCTCATTTCTTTCACTGTTATTCATGCGGTCCCAGGCATTTTGCCTATGATATGCCAGTTTTTCCGCCGGATGCTGTCCTTTATTATTAACCATTCAAAATTCCCCCATATCAAGATATAATCAACCTTCTATAAAGACAAACCTGCGTGAAAATCTTGTTGTATTAATGTCTGCATTTTTGTTGCATTTAAACCTTAATCAACATTTTACCATACCTAATCTAAGCATTATCATTTCTCTACCTTCCACCGGAGATAAACATCAGCATCAAAAGACGTCCATAAAGAATTCGTATCCCCCACCATTATTCTCACCTACGTCGATCGGGTGGGGTTTTCCCATTTTTCATTCGAGGGAAACCCCGGCAGCGGGCGATCAATAGCATTGAATAAGGGCACAAAATAAGGCAGCACCTTTGAATCCGCAAAAACCCCATGCCTATCCGGTGGTGTCACCCCTGGTGTTTGCGGATAATTTCTTTGTGGCAGGTCGATTTGCTGGAAGGGGGATATCAACATCAGGATTATCATCACAACCATAACCCCTTTAACGCCACCAAAGAAAAGCCCGCCAATATGGTTAAGTGGGCCCAAAAAGCTTAAGTCTGCTACCTTATCAAGTAAGAGACCCACCAGGTTCACAATCCAAACAGCCATTAGAACCAGGGCCAAAAAACATATAGCATTGACTATCATCACAGTTAAGGAACCAGCAAGGTAGTCGCCGTACGAACTCAACATGCTATAAGGGTTAACCTGAGCTAGAACCGGCTGCCCTGTACAAAAGGAAGAGCCGCCTGTTAGCCTGGTCGGGAAAACCAGCTCTATAATTTTACTAGTAAGGGGCATTATTTTTTCATTCAGCTGCCATTGGTCATTTAAATAAGCAGCCAGATCACTATAATGACTTATAGCCAGGCCAAAACCCAGTAAGACGCCGGCCAGTTTGGCCACACTTAGTATCAATCCACGACGCAAGCCCTGAAAAGCAGTAAATATTATTATTGCTATGATTAACCAGTCCAACCAATTCAATATATGTCCCCCCACATTCCAAATGTTCAAAACAAACAGCCGACAAAATAGGCAACAGTAGCTCTAGTTCATTATAAGTAAAATTTACCGGTTATGAAATGCCTTTCATCGATCCCGGAAAATACTCAGTAGCGGTTTTGCCAGCAGCGTGATGAGAAGAACTAAACCTGCATAGCCAAATAACGGATATAAAAACCGTACCAAACTGGTAAAACTAAAGCCTGTTAGAGGTATTGCTAACAGACATGCACCTATTCCGCATAGACGATAATGTGTTCTATTCTGTGAGGCTAGACGACTGGCAAAACCATGTGCATTGGCTATCACAGTAGTTAAGATAGCCAGCCAGATCAACATTCCAAAACCCCAACGAAACGTGTTTCCAAAAGAGCCGGCAAGATACAACATAGGTATTTGATAAGTGGCGGCTTCCGGCAGGTGAGCCAGGCCTGCAGCAGTTACCAAAAAAATAGCACCGCCCAGCAATGCCCCCCCCAGCACTCCCCCCGACACACCTATTCTCAAAGGAACTGTCTGCCCAAGAGAGGCAAGGACTGCAACTGGAACAATCATGTTGTATGAAACATATAAGAACCCAGCCATTACCCAGTTCCCTGTAACCCCTCCTATTGCTACCGAAGACGATACCCCGGCTAGCCCGCCAGGGTGACTTAGTAGAGCGATCAGTGATATGGCCAGGACAGCCAGATATTTTAGTGGAACCAGGCACACGTTAGCGACTAAAACACCTTCTAGCCCTCCCATAAGCACCAGGGATGTCAAAATTGCTACTGACCAAATTCCAATCTGGGGGGGAAGGGCAAAATGTTCGGTGAACACAGCTGCGCTCCCTGCCATCATTACCCCCATCCCGCCCAATAACATACAAAGATTCAAAACATCCATAAAACGGCCTGCTTTTTTCCCCAGAAGAAAACCAAACACCTCTCTATAACTTCCGGAGCGCATGGCTATAGACAAAAACATTACCAGCCCGCCCAGGTAAGCAAAAAGAACAGTAGCAAGGACAGCACCCATCAACCCAGCACCACCATGTAGGACAAAAAACTGCATTATTTCTTGACCGGAGGCGAAGCCGGCCCCAATAACAGCCCCAATGTAGGCACTAATCACCTTGACCAATAGCCAAATATTTTGCCTCTGCCGGATAATAATCACCGCCAAAAGAATCATATGCACCCACCGAGTGCATGAAGACATCTTTTAAAGAATAATACGGCCTGGCCCATTCTATGACCCCAAAATATGGTTCTGGCAAAGAATTATTGTGAATATAAGAATAACCATCACCCCCTTTGGAAATAAAATATAATAGCATGGCTGTTTTAGGAGGAAGAATAAATGGTTGTTTTTAATAAATGGTCACAGCTAAATAGCGATACAAGAACCAAAATTTACATGAATGACACAATGGCGCCCAGAAAGCTTGCCGGTGATCTATCATTGCGCCTTAAAAAACATAACTGTGAAGGCCCCCGGATATTGCTATGCATTGGCACTGATCGCTCTACCGGAGATTGTTTGGGACCCCTGGTAGGTTCCAAAATAGACGAAATGAATCAGGGTTTCTTTGAAGTTTACGGTACCCTTAACAATCCGGTCCACGCCAGCAATCTGAAAGACACCCTGGAGGAAATAAACAGCAGGTACAAAAATCCCTTAATTATTGCTGTTGACGCCTGTTTGGGACGGATTGAAAATGTGGGCTATATAAATCTAGGGAACGGCTCCCTTCACCCCGGTGCGGGTGTTAACAAAAACCTACCCCCGGTGGGACAGATTCACATCACAGGCATTGTTAATGTTGGTGGATTTATGGAATACATGGTATTACAAAACACTCGACTAAATATCGTGATGGGATTAGCAGATATAATTGCCAGGGGTCTCGGGGAGGTCATAGTAGAATATGCCCGTCCACAAAGCGCCCAGGGCTGCTAATCATTAACCAGGGAAAGCTAAAACCCCTTGTTTATATTGAGAGGGACAGGCCGTCATGATGGCCTGTCCCTCTCAATAAGACGTAATTTTATTTGTATTGTTTCACGTGAAACAAATTACAACCAATCAAACACACTACCCGGGCATGAAATATGGGAGCCAATACACTAATGGTAAAGCATAAAATATAGCAGGGAGCAGGTTGCCTACCCTAATTTCCTTAATACCCAGTATATTAATACCAATCCCAACGATTAAAAGACCGCCTGTGGCGCTCATTTCCAGGACTGCCTCCAGGGAACCCATAATTGCCATGGCACCCACACAGTATATTAGGCTGGTCATCACAAATGCTTTCCCTGCTTCTCCCGCCATCCCACCTACACTAACATCTACCCAACGGCCAAGACGAGCCAGCCATCCTTCTATATTCACTAGTTCCCCAGTTAGACCACCTAACACCAGGCTGGCCACGACAACCAATATCTCTTTACTTTGTATGGACATCTGTAAGCCTATAAGCAGAACAGCTAGCCCTATTCCTTGCATAATAGTGTTGCGCACTCTTTCAGGCATACCTTTTTTAAACAATAACCCGATCATTGTACCCAATACTATTGCCGCCGCATTTACGATAGTTCCGACCAAAAGCATATCTCCCTAGTAGTTGCTCAAGTTGTTATGTAATTAAATTTTATTCCTTAAACCCTTTAATAACAAGTGCTATAATCCTGGCTAATTCTTCTTCACTGCTAAAACCAATCTCTAGTTTTCCACCACCGCCGCGTGCTTCTTTCACCCTTACCTTTGTCTTTAAAAATTCCCGTAATTTTTTTTCTGCTCTTATAAGGCTTTCTGCTGTTTCTTGCTCTTGGTGTTTGTGTTCTCTTTTTTTTGTAGCAATTTCCCTGGCCATTTTTTCCGCCTGCCGGACACTCAACTGATGTTTAGTAACTTTTTCTGCTGCCGCAACCTGTTGTTCTATACCGTTGATCATTAGCAAAGCCCTGGCATGGCCGGCACTTATTTTTCCCATATTAATTAATTCTTTAATTTCATCAGGAAGTCCCAACAACCTTAATGTGTTGGCGATTAGAGACCTGCTTTTCCCAATTCTCCGGGCTACGTCTTCCTGGGTTAGTTCAAAATCCTCTATCAACCGGTGGTAAGCAGATGCCTCCTCCAAAGGATTTAGATCCTCCCGCTGCACATTTTCAATTAATGAAGCAGCAGCCGCTTCCATGTCAGGGTAGTCCTTAACAAAAGCCATTATGGTCTTATGTCCCAGGTCCCGGCATGCTCTCCAGCGTCTTTCACCTGCGATTAGTTCATATCCCGTATCCGGACATTTCCTCACAAGTATCGGCTGTATAATACCATGTTTCTTAATTGAATCTGCCAATTCAGATAGTTTTTTCTGATCAAACATTAGCCTGGCCTGATGCTGCGCCGGTTGAATCGCCTCAATATCAATTTCCAGCAGCCCCTCTTTATCCCGGGGTACCTTTTCAGTAACAGGAATCAGCGCCTGTAATCCTCTACCCAAACCCCTGCGCTTAGTCAACCCCCATCACCTCTTTTGCCAGCTCATGATATACTTCCGCCCCCCTTGATCTGCGATCATATACCATTACAGGCTTACCGTGGCTTGGCGCCTCGCTCAATCTTACATTTCTGGGCACGATCGATTTAAAAACCTTATTTCTAAAGTGTTTTTTAACCTCATCAACTACTTGAATAGAAAGATTGGTTCTTCCATCGAACATAGTAAGTAGTATCCCCTCCAAGACAAGACTCCTATTGAGATTCTGTTGTACCTGTTGAAAGGTATTTAACAATAAACCCAGCCCCTCAAGAGCGTAGTACTCACACTGGATGGGGATCAATAATGAGTCGGCCGCTGTTAATGCATTGATGGTGAGCAATCCCAGGGAAGGTGGACAATCTATAAATACGAAATCATAACTCTCTTTTACCACCGCCAATGCTTTTTTGAGCACATATTCTCTTGCGGCAACATCCACCAACTCTATCTCCGCCCCAGCCAGTTCTATGGTTGCAGGTAAGACAACAAGATTATCCACTGCACTGGGTAAAATTACTTCCGTGATGGGAATCTTATTAATCATCACATCGTACATACAATATTTTACTGTTTCTTTGTTAATGCCCACGCCAGTTGTCGCATTTCCCTGCGGATCCGTATCTATGAGCAGGACCTTTTGCCCCATAACTGAAAGCCAGGCACCAAGATTTACAGCGGTAGTAGTTTTTGCCACACCACCCTTCTGGTTTGCAATTGCGATGGTCTTACCCATGTTCCACCTCCGGCAGGTACTAATTTTTCTATTACTTCTCTATGTGACAATATATTTCCTTTAGAGTAACCCTATTTGTAGTCTCCGCACCAAAAACAATTTAAGGATTGTGCAGATCCATTCAAAGAGGTTTTTTAGCTGGTATTCCGGCACGCCTGGGATAGGTGTCGGGGGTAGACCTAACCTTGCTAATTATAATCAATTTTCTTTCATCTCCCAGGTAGGGGAGCCTGATTACGATGGTATCCTTAATAACCCCACCCAGTACGGCAAGAGCATTTTGTGCCGCCACAACCTCCTCCTTTGTATTAGGTCCCTTCATTGAAATAAAGACACCATTTGTCCGCAATGGAGGAAGGCAGTATTCTGCAAGCACAGCCAGGGGCGCTACAGCTCTGGAAACAACAATATCGTATTTTTCTCTGTATGCCTTTTTTCGCCCAAAATCCTCTGCCCTGGTGTGAAGAATTTTAACGTTTCTCAAAGCTAATTCCTGTACAACCTCTTCTAAAAACCTTACCTTCTTTTCTGTTGCTTCGACCATGGTTAACAAAAGATCCGGCCTACCAACAGCCAAAGGAATACCTGGAAAACCAGCACCGGTACCAACATCCAATACCCGGGCTCCCTTTTTTATGTAAATAGCATACAAGCAAGTCAAAGAGTCAATTAAGTGTTTTACAATGAATTCCCTCTCATCAGTTATCGCTGTCAGGTTAATACTTTTGTTGGTTTCAATAACCATCCGATAATATTTTTCTAAAAGAACTAGTTGATCCGACTCTAACGTTATTCCCAGCTCTATGGCCCCGCCAGAAAGGGTTTTTTTAAAATTATTCACCATTATTTTTTCTCCGTCGCCTTTGTTCCAGGTAGATTAGAAGCACTGCAATATCTGCTGGATTAACACCTGCTATTCTACAGGCTTGACCAATGGATACCGGTCTAATGAGTTCTAATTTTTCCCTGGCCTCAGCTTTTAGCCCCCCAATCTGGGCATAGTTTAATCCCGGTGGGATTTTTTTCTTTTCCATTTTTTTAAATCTTTCTACCTGGGCTAATTGTTTTTTTATATATCCCTCATATTTCAGTTGGACCTCCACCTGCTCCTCTACTTCATCCGACAAATCAGGGTTTTCTACCGGTAGCAACCGTAGACTTTCATAACTTATTTCGGGACGCCGCAGTAAACCGGCCAGAGAAATCCCTTGCTGGGGCAGCGTTGAACTGCCCAATTCTTCCAATACCTTCTTTATTTTATCTGTCACTGGTACCATAGTTTTCTTAAGTCGATCCTTTTCTCTTTCAATCATCTCTTTCTTTTTTTCTATAGCTCTAAATCTTTCTGGTGATACAAGCCCTATTCCATAGCCTTTTTCCGATAGCCGCAAATCAGCATTATCCTGCCTTAAAAGCAGCCTGTATTCTGCTCGAGAGGTAAGAACACGGTAAGGTTCAGAAATTTCCTTGGTAACCAGGTCATCTATCATCACACCTATATAGGCTTCCGACCGACCAAGGGTAAATGGTTCTTTCTCCTGCACATACAGGGCAGCATTAATTCCTGCAATAATACCCTGGGCAGCAGCCTCTTCATAACCTGAAGTACCGTTAATCTGGCCGGCAGTAAAAAGGCCCGGTATCATTTTCGTTTCCAGGGACAGCTTTAATTGGGTAGGAATAATATAATCATATTCAATTGCATAACCAGCCCGCATAATTTCTACCTTTTCCAAACCAGGCAAGGTACGAAGCATAGCTAATTGTACATCTTCAGGCAAACTGGTAGACATACCCTGTACATACATTTCCGTTGTATTCTTCCCCTCCGGTTCAATAAAAACCTGGTGTGCCGGTTTATCTGAAAACCTGATTACCTTCATTTCAATGGAGGGACAATAGCGGGGTCCCCGGGTCTGGATAACCCCCGAATAAAGAGGTGTCCGATGTAGGTTATCACGTATAATCCGGTGTGTTTCTTCCGTGGTATAAGTAAGCCAGCAGGGTATTTGTTCCCTATTTTTAATGTTAGATATAAAGGAAAAATTGCGAACCTTCTCATCACCGGGCTGCACCATCATACGGCTAAAGTCGATGCTGTCACGGTCAATCCGGGCTGGTGTACTTGTTTCAAAACGACCCAATTGTAACCCTAATTCTGTCAGGCTTTCAGCAAGCGCTATTGAAGGGAATTGGCCATTCGGCCCGCCAGAAAAAGAAAGGTCACCAATAATAATTTTTCCTTTTAAATAGGTGCCGGAAGTCAGTACAACAGCCCTGGCGTTAAAAACGGCGCCGGTACTTGTTACCACAGCGCTAATCCTCCCTTTGGAGGTGATCAGCTTTTCCACCACCGCTTGTTTCAAATCCAGCTTCGGCTGCCTCTCCAATGCCTGCTTCATGCCGGTTTGATAACTGTTTTTATCTGCCTGTGCCCTGAGTGCATGCACAGCAGGACCCTTGGCAGTATTCAAAAGACGCATTTGGATGGAATTACGATCAGTATTTAGACCAATTTCACCACCCAGAGCATCTACCTCCCGCACTAGATGTCCTTTAGCCGGGCCGCCTACCGCCGGGTTACAGGGCATTAGGGCAACACTATCCAGGTTTAAAGTGAGCACAAGGACACTGCATCCCATTCTAGCCGCAGCTAGACCAGCCTCACAACCGGCATGTCCGGCCCCAATTACCACCACATCATATTCTCCAGCTGAATACTCCACTGACACTGCCTCACTTCCCAATGCAAAAATCAGTAAATATCCTATCCAACAGATCCTCAGTTACCGTGGAACCAGTTATTTCACCAAGTGCCTCCCAGGCTGCCTTAATATCTATGGCAATTATATCAACCGGCACATTATTCTCAATGCCTACCCGGACATCTGCCAGGTGTCTATCTGCTCTCTCTAAAGCATTTTGATGCCTGATACTGCTTATCAGTACCTCATTAGTATTTGCTATCCTTCCTTCCAGGACCGTTGTATAGATTGTTCTCTTTAGTTGCTCCAAACCTGCTCCTTTTTGGGCTGAAATCCATAAGACAGGCCTTTCTGTTGCACATGCAACAATCCTGTTATAGTCGATTTTTTTTTCGTCTATATCTACCTTGTTTATAAGAAAGATTGTTTTTTTATCTGCAACGGAGTGAATTATTTCCAGGTCTTCACTTGTTAAGTCCTGCGCAGCGTCAAGAACCAGCAGTATGAGGCCGGCCTTTTTTATTGTATTCCTTGTTCTTTCGATACCAATCTTTTCAATGACATTTTCTGTTTTATGCAACCCTGCCGTATCAATTATTTTTAGAGGAAGTCCTTCTATATTTACCATTTCCTCTATGACGTCCCTTGTTGTACCTGGTATATCAGTAACTATAGCCCTATTCTCCTTCAATAGAGCGTTTAGTAATGATGATTTACCTACGTTAGGCCGACCGATAATAGCAGTGCTAATCCCATCCCGATATATTTTACCGACCTCGGCACTGCCAATTAACTCCTGCAATTCCCCGGCAATTTCCCTGACAGACAAGGCTATTTCCTGCATATCTTCTGCTTCCAGGTCATCATCCGGAAAATCAATATTTGCCTCAATCTGAGCCAGTATGCCCAAAAGCCTATCCTGCAACATATAAATTTTATCCGAAAGTCTTCCACTAAGCTGACCTGTAGCTAATTTTAATCCATCTTCTGTTTTAGAACGTATTATATCTATTACTGCTTCTGCCTGGGAGAGATCCATCCTGCCGTTTAAAAAAGCTCTCATGCTAAATTCACCAGGTTTAGCCAAACGTGCTCCTGCGGCCAATGTTAATCCCAATATTTTTTTCAGGGGCATTGCCCCTCCATGGCAGTTAATTTCTACTATATCCTCCCGTGTATATGTATAAGGAGCTTTCATATAACCTAGGAGAACCTCATCGATCATATTCCCTTCAAAATCATAAATATGGCCATAAATCAAACTATTGCCTGCAGCTCCTGACCATTCACCACGTCTGGCTTTGAATATTTTTTTTGCAACCTTAACGGCTGCCGGCCCACTTACCCTGACTATACCTATGCCCCCTTCGCCCAGGGGAGTTGAAATAGCAGCAATAGTATCTTCTAACAATACTTCGTCCTCCATACTCTGTTTTCAAAAAAAAACCCAACGGGAGTTTACCCGCTGGGGTTTTTTTATTTCTTAGGGGATATTATAATTTTGCGGTAAGGTTCGTCCCCTTCACTAAAAGTATATATATCTTCCCTTCCCTGCAGGGTAGTGTGTATAATGCGTCTTTCCTGTGCACTCATCGGTTCCAAAACCACGTTTCTTCCCCTTTGCTTAGCCTTATCCGCCAGCTTCAGAGCCAGTCTCTGTAAGGTTTTTTCACGCCTGCCCCGATATCCCTCTATGTCAACAATTATTTTTTTTCTAATTTCCTGGTTTTTATTCGCCGCCAGATTCAAAAGATATTGCAAGGCGTCGAGTGTTTCGCCTCTTCTTCCGATTAAGATACCCAAATCATTTCCTTCCAGGTCTATAAACACAGTCCGTTCATTCTCGGAAATATTTATTTTAATATCCATATCTATAGAATGAAAAATACTTTTCAGTAAACCGGAGGCTCTTTTAGATGGATTATCTCTGAGTGTAACCTTTACCTTTGCCGGCCTTACATTAATTAAACCCAGTATTCCTTTGGAAGGCTCCTCTAGTATGTCCACATCTACTTCATCCCTGGTGGCGTCAAGCTCCTGCAAAGCCTTATCGACGGCCTCATCAATAGTTTTCCCGATTTTCTCAATAATTTTCACTTTCCGCCAACCTCCCCTTTCAACGGCAGGGTTTGTTTGTTGATATAATACTGTTGTATAATACCTACCAAGTTGAAAACAACCCAGTACAGTGCCAGACCAGCTGGTACTGTAGCTGCTATCCAGCCAATAAACACCGGCATGGTAAACAGCATCATTCTTTGTGTCGGATCGCTACCCGTCATCGTCATTTTTGATTGAAAATAGGTTGTTATCCCCGCCAAAACAGGTAATATAAAAAAAGGATCCTTGTCAGTCAAATTTGGTAACCAAAAAAATGTTGCATGGGCAGGATTGACATAATCGAATACAAATAAAGAACGGTACAGGGCTATTAAAATAGGCATCTGGATCAAAAGCGGCATACAACCCGCAGCAGGATTGATGTTATGTTCTTTATATAGCTTCATAACCTCTTCCTGCATTCTCTTTGGGTCTTTCTTCTTCCATTTATCCTGGATTTCCTTAATTTTTGGCTGAATTCTTTGCATACCCAACATTGACTTCATCTGTTTCCGTGTCAGTGGGTAAAGGATCACTTTGATCAGGACAGTAAGCAGGATTATGGCTAGCGCATAACTGGGAAGACCCACAGAACTAGTAAAATAATAGAGATTGTTTAACAGCCAGGTCATCCCATCTATAATACTTTGGAAAATTATTCCCGCCTCCTTAACTTAACTATTAAAAATGGAGCGGCTTGTCTACACTGTTTTATACCGGATCATACCCACCGGGATGAAAAGGATGACATTTTGCCAGCCTGACCAAAGCCATCCAGGATCCCTTAATGACGCCGTATTTTTCTATCGCCTGTATTGCGTAATGAGAACAGGTGGGATAAAAACGACAACTAGGCTTCTTTAACGGTGATAAAAACAGTTGGTACATCCTGATCGTTGCAATTAGTATTGCTTTCAAAAAATCACCTTTTATAGATTTTATTTGCTAATTTTAACAAACATTCTTCTACCCGCTTATATTTAAGATCCACAATACTGCGGCGGGCTACCAGCACCAAGTCAAACCCCCCTGTAAAAACACTACTATTTAAGCGGCACACCTCTTTCAATAGGCGTCTAACTCTGTTTCTAACAACAGCATTACCGATTTTTTTACTTACTGTAAAACCAAACCTACAGTAATCTAAATTGTTTGGTAAGTAATATATCACCAGGTAGCGATCAGTAAAAAATTTCCCCCGGTTGTATACGTGTCTATATTCTCTGGTTTTTTTTAAAGTGGTAGGTACCCTCATCTAACCCTCTGAAAGTTTTTAAACATACATATTCATACAATAAAACAAAACCCATACCAAATACAAACATTTATCCCATTATACAAGTATAACCGCAAAACCATACCTTTATACACAAATTGTGGACAACATTTATAAAGGCCACTTTGATTAAGCGGCCTTAAGCGGTTAATCTCTTCCTACCTTTAACCCTCCTTCTTTTAATTATATTTCTTCCGGATGAAGTAGCCATTCTTTTTAAAAAGCCGTGCACTTTTTTATGTTTACGGGTTTTTGGCTGATAGGTACGTTTCATAGCTTACACCCCCTTTTTTTTCGAAAAAGATCAAGAGGTGTCTTTTGACGGACACATGTAAATATTATATAGTAACCAATTTCCAACGTCAAGAAACAGAGCAATAGGATAAGAGACCTATAGATTGTAAAATTTAAAAGCCTGTTGATAACTAAAGTAAATTTTGGTATTATTTTAATGACTCATGCAGTCATTCGAACAACTTTCAACAACCTTAGTTTTATAATGTGGATTACTTTGTACATAACCAAACCTGGAATGACGCCTTGAACAAGGAGTGCTTTTCAGGCTTGTATTTTTTTATTTTATCAGGGGGCTGATCATGATTAGAAGTGAAGTGCTGATTCTTTGGGAAAAAGCATTAAAGGTTTTAGAAAAAAAAATAAATAAAAACGCATTCGATACATGGCTGAGACCCCTTAAACCGCTCGGTTGCCATAATAATACCATTGTTATAGAGGCACCTAATGATTTTTCCCGTGGGTGGCTCAGTGAAAGGTACGCACCAATTTTAAAAAAGGTTTTACGGGATATAACAAAAAAAGATATCAGTATCCAGTTTTTCTTATCAAGTGAAATACTGGGTATGCAAAACAATATTTTCAAAAAATCAGCTGAAAGTTACCAATCATCACCTTTAAATCCCAAATACACCTTTGATACCTTTATTGTTGGTAATAGCAATAGGTTTGCCCATGCTGCTTGTCTGGCAGTATCTGAAGCCCCGGCAAAATCTTATAACCCGCTGTTTATATACGGCGGTGTTGGTTTAGGTAAAACCCACCTAATGCACGCCATTGGCCAACACATCATGAAACATAGCTCCTTGTCTAAGGTATTTTATGTAACTTCAGAAAAATTCACTAATGAACTAATTAATTCAATACGTGATGATAAAACAGTAGTATTTAGAAACAAATACCGGGGTATGGATATTTTACTGGTTGATGATATACAGTTTTTAGCAGGTAAGGAGCGCACCCAGGAAGAATTTTTTCATACGTTTAACACACTATATGAAGCAAATAAACAAATAATAATCTCCAGTGATCGGCCTCCCAGGGAAATCCCTACCCTTGAAGACAGACTCCGTTCCCGTTTTGAATGGGGTCTAATTACCGATATTCAGCCACCGGACCTGGAAACAAGAATTGCTATTTTGCGCAAAAAAGCACAACTGGAAAATCTAGTAGTCCCTGATGATACAATTGTTTTTATTGCCAATAAAATACAATCAAATATACGTATCCTAGAAGGAGCATTGAATCGTGTTATAGCAAGTTCATCTTTAAATGGAAGAGAAATTAATCCGGAAATGGCCGCAGATGTATTAAAAGATATTCTGCCAAACCGTCCCCGCCCCATCACCATTCAGTTAATCCAGGAAATTGTAGCGGAATTTTACAACCTCAAAATTGAGGACTTCAAGTCTAAAAAAAGACATCGCGCAATTTCTTTTCCCCGTCAGATCGCCATGTACCTTTCAAGAGAACTTACTGAGGAATCCTTGCCCCAGATCGGTAATCATTTTGGCGGACGTGATCATACTACAGTAATGCACGCTTATGATAAAATAAGCGATGAATTAAATAAAAACACAATTTTTCAGGAAACAATTAAAGATCTGGCTAACTTAATTAAAAAAAGTTAGGTTCTACATTGTGTAAAAATCCTTATTGAAAAAGGTTGTAAAATTTGTTACTATCCCTGTGGATAAGCATTAGACAAATTATTACATTTTATTTACCGGCTATTCTAATATTTGCCTTATAAACAGGCTGTGACTCGTCTGGTCAAACACTTACAGGCTCTTATACACATAATCACAGCCTCTATTACTACTACTATCTAATAAACATAACCATAAATAATAATGATAGGAGTATTCAGAAATGCATTTTTCCAGCACCAAGGAAGAACTGCTTAATGCTATACAGGTTGTGCAAAGAGCAGTTTCACTAAGAAATCCTCTGCCAATACTAAGTGGCATAAAGTTCGAAACAGGTGAAGGAAGTGTAACTATATCAGCCACAGATCTTGAACTCGGTATAAGTTGTTCATTCCCTGCTGAGGTGAGTGAACAAGGGAAAACAGTACTACCGGCAAGAGTTATAACTGAACTGGCCAGGCGTTTTCCTGATGTGAAGATTTTTTTCAAATCGGATCCTTTAAATGGCAGTGTAATAATACAATATGGCAAATCAGAGGCCAGCATAAATGGTTATCCGGTAGAGGAGTTCCCCGAATTTACCATACCTGCTGATAACACAAAATTTACTATTTCCGGTGAGATCTTAAAAGACGTTATTTCACAGGTAATTTTCGCTACCGCCAGAGATGAAAATAGGCCGTTATACACTGGGATACTTTTTGAAATTAACAATAGTACAGCTAATATAGTTGCCACGGACACCCACCGTTTAGCCTGGCGTAAAATATTATTGGATGATATTGGTGATTTAGATATAAATTTAATAATTCCGGGAAAAACTCTTAATGAGCTAACTAGAGTAGCTGGTTTATCAGACAGGCTAGATATTACAGTAGCAGAAAATCAGGTGATTTTTAAAACTGAGAATATTTGCTTAATATCAAGGCTTATAGGAGGTAATTTTCCAAATTATCGGCAGGTCATACCAAGTGAGTATATATCCAAAACTCGTTTAAAAACGCGCGACCTAATTGAGGCGTCGGAAAGAGCATCACTGTTGACCAGGGAAGGGGCCCCTATAATTAAAATCAGTATAGAAAATAATATTCTTGTTGTGTCAGTTAATACTGAGGCCGGCCGCATGCGGGAGGAAATGTCTGTGTACCATGAAGGCGAAGGTCTACAGTTTGCTTTTAATGCCAGATATTTAAATGATGCTTTGAAAGCAATTGGCACAGATGAGGTTGTTTTGGAATTTACAGGTCCTTTAAGCCCGGTGATAATTAAACCTGTAGAAGAGATGGAATATCTTTCTCTACTCCTTCCGGTACGGTTGCGTGAGGAGAGCTGATGATTGTATCTCAAGCGTTTGGAAATAGCAAACTTAAGAAATTATAGCAATCAGATAGTTGAACCGAATGAGTTTTTTAATATTTTTAGCGGTTCCAATGCCCAGGGAAAGACCAATCTGCTTGAGGCAATTTATCTTTCTTGTACTGGCAAATCATTTCGTACACAAAAGGAAAGTGAAATAATATCCTGGCAGAAGAATTTTTTGTATGTAAACTCACTGTTTGAGACTAATACCAGACAGGTTGAAGTAAAAATAAGACTTCTGCCGCATAAAAAAAGAATAGAGGTAAATGGCGTTTTAATCAAAGGTCATCCCCTTGGATGGCCCGGTGTAGTTATGTTTAAACCTGAACACCTGGCCTTGGTTAAAGGGGCACCACTGGAAAGACGACGTTTTTTGGACATGGAGTTTGGTTCTTTCTATCCACGATATGGATACTTACTTGGGCAGTATAACAGAGTAGTGATACAACGTAACAACATGCTAAAGGAAATAAAAGAAAATAGGGAAGAAGTTACCACGCTCCAGGTATGGAATACACAACTTTGCCGTTATGGAGCAGAGTTACTTTTTTTAAGAATGGAAATATTTAGGTTGCTAAGCCCATTGATCAGGGAAATTCATCACGATTTAACTAGTGCTGAAGAGGAACTGGACGTGAGATATCTTTCCACACTTAAAATTAACATGCCGGCCTCAGTAGATGATATATACGACCAGTTTACTAAGAAATTGCAAGAAATTGCAAAGGAAGAAATCAAAAGATCCCAAACATTAATCGGTCCGCACAGGGATGATTTTTCTTTTTATATTAACGGTAAAGATGCTAAAACCTATGGCTCCCAAGGCCAGCAAAGGACCATAGTTTTAACGTTAAAGATTTCTCAAATCTTGCAATGGTATAAAGAAATTGGTGAATACCCAATATTGCTTCTAGACGATGTTTTCTTTGAGCTTGACAAAAACAGGCGCATGGCTCTTTTAAAATGGGTGGAAGGCTTGGTTCAGACATTTGTGACCACTACCGGTGAGGAAAGAATTGCATTTAACAACAATCTCACAGCTAAAAATTTTTTCATAAGATCAGGCAAGATTGCTGATATAGAGGAGAGATAGTATGTTTTTACATCTAGGGAGAAACATCGTGGTCCAAAAGAAGGATATTATTGCTGTTCTAGATATCCAGGTTATGCAATCAGAAGCAACTAAAGAATTTATGGAAATTGCCGCCGATGAAGGTTTTATAAAAAATAACTATGAAAACAACACAGAAAAATCTTTTGTAGTGACAACTAGAAATATATATATGTCGCCAATTTCATGTAGTACATTAAAGCATAGATCTGAAAAAGTTATTTCACCCTAGTATTATTATGTGGATTTATTATCCAGAATATAGTACCTAAACTGTTTTAGGTTTTTCAATCTTTGTTTGCTTGAGTAAAAGGATGAGATCGATTTTTGAATCCAAAGGAGTGTTTCCTAATTGAGTGAAACCAGTGAAAACAACCGTTATGATGCTGAAGAGATTCAGGTTTTAGAAGGTCTGGAGGCAGTAAGGCGCAGGCCAAGTATGTATATAGGGAGTACAGGCTCCAGAGGTCTGCACCATCTGGTTTATGAGGTGGTGGACAACAGCATTGATGAGGCTATGGCCGGCTTTTGCAACCAGATTAAGGTTGTGATCAATGAGGATAATTCCGTTGAGATCACTGATAATGGTAGGGGCATTCCAGTAGATATACAATCCCAAACAGGACGCCCGGCAGTAGAAGTGGTATTAACTATATTACATGCCGGCGGCAAATTTGGTGGTGGGGGTTACAAGGTATCAGGTGGTTTGCATGGTGTTGGTGTTTCAGTAGTAAACGCCCTTTCCGAATGGCTTGAGGTCGAGGTTAGGCGCAATGGGAATATTTATTATCAAAAATACAGTAGAGGTGTTCCGGTTACCGAGTTAGAGATAGTCGGGAGATGTAGGAGTAACGGTACTAAAATTACTTTTAAACCTGATTATGAGATTTTTGAGGAACTTGTTTTCAGCCATGATATCCTGGCTGCTCGTTTGAGGGAACTTTCATTTCTTAACGCCGGTTTGAAAATTATTCTCAAAGACAGGCGTTCAGGTCAGGAAGTAATGTATGAACACGCCGGGGGTATAAAGGACTATGTTAAATTTCTCAATAAAAACAAGACAGCACTTCACGCAAAGCCGATTTATGTTCAAAATCAACGCGATGATGTTTTGGTAGAAGCAGCACTACAATACACTGATACCTTTTCTACTGATAATATATTTTCCTATGCTAACAACATCAACACCACTGATGGAGGAATGCATGAAGCCGGTTTTAAGGCTGCCCTAACAAGGATAGTAAATGACTATGGGAGAAAATACAATTTCTTGAAAAATGGTATGGCCAATCTTCTTGGAGAAGATATCCGGGAAGGGCTGACAGCAGTGATTAGTGTAAAAGTACCTGAACCACAATTTGAAGGCCAAACCAAAACAAAGCTGGGCAATAATGAGGTAAGAAGTATTGTTGATATGGTTACCGGTGAAGGTTTAGGGATTTTTCTGGAGGAGAACCCTCAGATAAGCAGGGTTATCCTAGAAAAGGCGATCACCTCATCAAGGGCGCGGGAGGCTGCCCGTAAGGCTCGTGATCTAACCAGGCGTAAAAGCGCTCTGGAAAGCTCAACCCTGCCGGGTAAATTAGCTGATTGCTCAGAACGAGATCCATCACTTTGCGAGCTGTATCTTGTAGAGGGTGATTCAGCAGGTGGTTCCGCCAAACAGGGCCGGGACAGGCGTTTTCAGGCCATATTGCCCTTAAGGGGAAAAATATTAAATGTGGAAAAAGCTCGTCTGGACAGAATTCTTGCTAATGTGGAAATCAGGGCCATGATCACTGCCCTGGGAACAGGCATTAGTGAGGAATTTGATATTTCCAAAGCTAGATATCACAAGGTTATTCTGATGTCAGATGCGGATATCGATGGTGCTCACATTCGCACGCTGCTGTTAACGTTTTTTTATCGTTATATGAAGCCGCTGGTTGAAGCAGGTTATGTTTATATTGCACAGCCACCATTATACATGGTGAAAAAGGGAAAAACAGAAAAATATGCTTACAATGATGCCGAACTAGAAAAACATCTAAAGGAGATCGGTCGAACAGGTATTTCTATTCAAAGATATAAGGGTCTAGGTGAAATGGACGCAATTCAGCTCTGGGAAACGACTATGAATCCAGAGACTAGAACCGTGTTGCAGGTTAACCTTGAGGATGCCATTGAAGCGGACTCCATTTTTTCGATGCTGATGGGGGATAGGGTGGAGCCCCGGCGAGTGTACATCATGGAAAATGCCCGCCTGGTGCGTAACCTGGACGTATAGGTCAAAATATCACCGCCCTAATACTGGAGGAAATAAAAACCACTGTTTTATTAGAACAGTGGTTTTTTCTATTTATTACTAGAGACAAGTAATCTGGAGGTTTAGGGATGATTAAGGTGTTAAATTTAATATTTGATACCACAGGGGACTTGCACCCATATGATAACATTGAAATTAAAACACATGGTAAAATATGTAACATACATCTTGGGGGGGTGATGCTACATAAAATGTCCGGTACTGGGGATATCCCTCAGTTTATAGTCGGTAATAGATAATTGAATAAAGATTAGGTCTAACATATGTAATTGTAATGGGGGAGGTTGAAAGCCAATAAATAATAAAAAAGCGGATTCCGTTGTTTTAGCAAACAAGCCTTTCTTAAATGGGTAACCAAAAGGAGAGGGAAAGAAAATGAAAACAGTCACTGTCTATAGAACAACAAAGACAAAAAAAGCAAAATCACTACTGTTGGTGGCGCTACTGTTGACAATGGCCTTTCTAGCCGGCGCTGTTACGGAAAAATCTATCCATTTTCTGCAGGATGTTATGGTAGCTGCACCAGTTGCACTTAATGAATTAAAGTTATTTTTTAAAGAAAAAATCATATTTAGGATTAGTGCCGTAATTGAACACCTTAAATGGTCAACTGTAATCATGACATCAATATTAATACAAACAGGCAGCCATGTGATCAGGGGACCTTAAGGAAATCTAAAAAGAAGTCTAAGTTATGGGGTGAAGGGGGTGTTTAGTTGGGGGAAACAAAAATAATAGTTATTTCGCGGCATTTGCCGCAGACATTATTGGGCAAGTTCAGGCAGAGTTTGAAACTTGTCCCCCGAAATACAGGTAGAAAAATAATTCGTACGTACAAAGCTATAAGAAAAAAAGAAAAGTGATGATAGGATTTGAGGTGAGGCAGTTTGATTGTGTGAAACCCTTCAGGTTGTGGCAACCTCCTGAAGGGTGAAAATGAGAGCCTAGTACTGCCGAGCGGCCTAGGGGCAACATTTGCGGGGGTTTGAAGTGATACCCCGGGGTAGTGTATACTCTTATTATGGGCCATGCCGCCTGGGGCAGTAAAAAAGGTTAATATCTCTACCAAAAAAATGGAGCGGGCTGGATAGCCTGCTCTTTAACCCGTGGTGAAATAGGATAAATTGCATTTAGCCCTTAAATTTGGTATAATTCCCCTGGTAGTTTTATGTGGAGGTGACCAATTTGCCGTCTTTTACCGGTAAAGTGGTTCCAATTGATATAAATGAAGAAATGAAGCACTCTTACCTTGATTACGCCATGAGTGTTATTGTGGGGAGGGCGCTGCCGGATGTTAGGGATGGCTTAAAGCCTGTACATCGCCGTATTCTCTATGCCATGCATTCCCTGGGCCTGACACCGGACAAATCTCATCGTAAGTCTGCTTTTATTGTTGGTGAGGTTCTGGCAAAATATCACCCGCACGGTGATACTGCCGTTTATGATGCCATAGTCAGGTTGGCCCAGGATTTTGCTTGCCGTTATCCGCTAGTGGATGGTCATGGTAACTTTGGCTCCGTGGATGGCGATTCTGCTGCTGCCATGCGGTATACTGAAGCACGGATGGCCAGGATAGCCACAGAGATGTTGGTAGATATAGAAAAAGATACGGTTGACTTTATCCCCAACTATGATGAAAAAACAGAGGAGCCCACTGTTCTTCCCAGTCGCATTCCGAACCTACTCGTAAATGGCTCGGCAGGTATAGCTGTGGGCATGGCCACCAATATACCCCCGCAAAATTTAGGCGAGGTAATTGATGGGGTAGTTATGCTGATTGAAAACCCTGATGTGGAAGTCAAGGATATTATGACTGTGATCAAGGGACCTGATTTTCCTACCGGTGGTAAGATTATGGGCCGGGAAGGTATTATGAGAGCCTACAGTACCGGCAGAGGCACTGTTGTAGTAAGAGCCCGGGCCTCGATAGAAATAGCAGGCAATGGTAGGAGTCATATTATTGTTAGCGAATTACCTTACCAAGTCAATAAGGCCAGGCTAATAGAGAAAATAGCCGAACTGGTCAAAGATAAAAGAATTGAAGGCATCACTGATTTACGGGACGAATCGGATAGGCATGGTATGGCCATAAGAATTGAATTGAGGCGTGATGCTAACCCCCGGGTAGTTCTTAATCAATTGTACAAACACACTCAGCTGCAGGTCAGCTTTGGTGTGATTATGCTGGCTTTAGTCGAGGGGCAACCACTGGTGTTGAATCTAAAACAGGTTTTATTTTATTACCTGGAACACCAGAAGGATGTTATTGTTAGACGCACCCGTTTTGAACTTAGGAAAGCCGAGGACCGCGCTCATATTTTAGAAGGGCTGCGCATAGCCATTAGCTACTTGGATGAGGTAATAAAAATAATCCGGTCTTCCCGTACCGCAGATAAGGCCAGGAAGGCATTGCGTGAGAGGTTTACTCTTTCGCAAAAACAGGCAGAGGCCATTGTTGAAATGCGATTGCGGCAGTTGACCGGCCTGGAACTGGAGAAATTAGAGCAGGAGTATAACGAACTTCTGGCTAGAATTGCTTACCTGCGTGATATTCTCAAAAGTGAGCAAAAGGTTCTTGGTATTATTAAAAAAGAATTATTGGCTGTTAAGAAAAAATATGCCGATAAACGGCGTACCCTAATTACGAATGAAAATATTGCAATGGGAATCGAGGATTTGATCCCGGAAGAAGATGTTGTAATCACAATAACCAATCAGGGCTATATAAAAAGAATACCCTTAGACACCTACCGGAACCAGCGCAGGGGTGGTCGGGGGGTAATGGCTATGGGTACCAAAACGGAGGATTTTGTACGGCACCTCTTTGTGTCTACAACCCATCATTATTTCCTGTTTTTTACTAACCAGGGCAGAGTATTTCGCTTAAAGGTCCATGAGATACCTGAGGCGGGGCGGCAGGCCAGGGGGACAGCGATCGTTAACCTGCTTTATATTGACGGAGATGAAAAAATAACCGCTGTAATTCCCGTCAAGGAATTTGATACAGGGCAGTACCTGTTAATGGCAACGCGAAGCGGTCAAGTTAAAAAGACATTGCTTGATCAGTACGACAGCTCTCGTCGGGACGGCATTATAGCTATTTCCCTAAAAGAGGAAGATCAACTTGTTGATGTGAAACTTACCGATGGGGAAGAGCAGGTAGTGCTGGCCACCAGAAAAGGATTGGCCATCCGTTTTTCTGAAAAGCAGGTACGCCCGATGGGACGTAATACCCGAGGTGTAATAGGAATCAGACTGGGGGCCGACGATGTTGTTATAGGTATGGAAATTGTGCAACCTGGGGCTTATTTGCTTACTGTAACCGCCAATGGATTTGGCAAGCGGACCTTACTTACAGAATATCGTGCCCAAAAAAGAGGCGGCAAGGGCGTTATTAATATTAGGGTGAATAAAAGAAATGGCCTGGTTGTAGCCGTGCAGGTAGTTAAAAACGAAGAGGAAATTATGATGGTTAGTGCTGAGGGGATAGCGATCAGGTTCAGTGCTGAGAATATCTCTAAAATCGGTAGAGCTACCCAGGGTGTTACCTTGATGAAACTTGATCGGGGAGATGCTGTGGTGGCGGTAGCCGGGTTGCATGCGGACGAAGAATAGGGGCAGGATGTTATTTAACAAATGATATTGATCAGTGGATGGAGTAAGTAAAGCAGTTTGACAGATAATATCATTTATTTAACACCTAAAGGAGGGTGTTATAACATTAAAAAGGTGCTTAGAATGCTCGTTATGCTTGTCCTAGCCGTTTCCTTATCACTTAACGCCGGTGGTCTTCTAAAAAAACACTTTACTTTATTAAGCCCCTTATAGAATAAAGATGAACGTGTATGCTATACTAACGTCTTATCGGCGTTTTTTTTGTATATCCACTGATTTACTTGTTTTTGCCTATAAATTATTATAAAATGATCTGGTAGTTGAATAGGACTTGATTGGGGGCATTTTGGTGAATAAAAAAGGGACCTGGGCTGTAAAAAAAAGCCTTGTTGAAGCGTTAAAGGGTGGAGTGATTATGGATGTCACAACCCCCGAACAGGCTAGGATAGCGGAAGAAGCAGGGGCTTGCGCTGTAATGGCTTTGGAACGGGTTCCAGCGGATATTAGGGCTACCGGGGGAGTGGCCAGGATGGCTGATCCTACTGTAATTATAAATATTATGGAGTCCGTTAAGATTCCTGTGATGGCTAAGGCTCGCATCGGTCACTTCGTTGAAGCCCGTATTTTAGAGGCACTGGAAGTAGATTG
>JABMJD010000067.1 GCA_013201395.1 Candidatus Syntrophopropionicum ammoniitolerans | reverse complement strand
AAATGGGTGTTTTTACTAATATCTGTACTATTAAACTAATCGTCTCTCTGCCTGCCGCCACTGGAAACCAGGCCCAGTTCCCTTTTAGACAGGTAGGCCGGGGTTTCCAGCTGAATGGTGGTATGGTGGATGTTCTGGTGGGCCAGGTTGTGTTCCATTTGTCGGAGCAGGGCGGCGCCTTCCCCAATGGACATTTGATCACCGACAACTGCATGGCAGGAAAGCACATTTAGCCCGCTGGTAATAGACCACACGTGCAGATTGTGAAAGCTGTCGATGCCCTTTGTGTTTTGGATTGTCTGGATCACGTGATCCATATCCACATTTGGCGGTGTTCCCTGCATCAGCACGTGGAGCCCCGATTTGGTCACATAATAGCCGCTGCGCAATACGAGCAGGGCAATGATCACGCTGGCCAGGGGATCGGCCCAACCCCAGCCGAAAAAGATGATCGCCAGGGCGGCGACAATGGCGCCAACGGAACCCAGCATATCGCTGATTACATGCAGGTAGGCGCCCCGCATATTCAGATTTTCTTCCACATCTCCACCACGGAACATAATCCAGGCCACCAGGATATTAATCAGGAGGCCCACGGAGGCTACAGCCAGCATGCCCGTGGAAGCAACTTCAGGCGGGCTGATAAAACGAGGGATGGCTTTATAAAAAATAAAAATGGCGATCAATACCAGGGTGACCCCGTTGAGAACGGCGGCTAAGATTTCAAACCGTTTGTAACCGTAGGTTTTACGGTGATTGGCTGCTTTTTCCCCTAGTGTAAATGCCAGCAAGGCCACACCAAGTGACAAAGAGTCGCTGAGCATATGTCCGGCATCAGACAACAATGCCAGGCTGTTGGTCAAAAGGCCCCCAATTACCTCAATAACCATGTATATGGTAATAATGATCAGGCTAATCAACAATGTCTTTTTGTTTGCGCCATGTGTATGGTCATGGTCATGATGGTGTCCCATTTTGAACCCCTCCCCAAAGGTTATTGATGCTCGGCGTGTTCGATGGCCTGTTTCAGTAAATTCATCACATGATGATCATCTTCCGAGTAGTATAGGGTGGTCCCCTCTCTTCTATATTTGACCAGGCGCAGGTCTTTCAAAATGCGCAGCTGGTGGGAGACACAGGTTTGACCCAGGTTTAACATACCCGCAATGTCATTGACCGGATACTCCCCAGTACACAGTAAATTCAAAATCCGTATCCGCGTGGGGCTGCTGAGGGCTTTGAACATTTGGGAAACGGCAAATAATGTTTTATCATCTAAATGTTGGGCCCCGTTGCCAGGCTCCTTTGCGGGTTGTTGCCCACTACTCATGGGATCCACTCCTTTGTTGTTGTCAATATATATGAATAAGTGCTCATGTGTTCATATATAATATAGCACCCAACGGTAAATTTCAATTGCAAAATTGTATATTTTGTCGAATCCTTGCCCCGAGTGGGATGAGAGACCCATCCCCCCCGTCTTGCCTCATAGAACTTAATGGAAACTTAATGAATTGTTTACATTTTAGCTACAGAAAATTAATATATTTCCAATATCATTCTCATTAGTAAAAAAAGTAGAAGGAGGTCCAGGTCTATGTGGTTTTTTAAGCCCACTGAAATTGCCAAAATTGCCATGAAGATTGAAGAAAATGGTGTGGCCTTTTACCAGACCCTGGCCGGCAAAACTGAAGAGCCGGAAGCAAAAGCGCTTTTTGAATTCATGGCTGGGGAGGAGGAACAGCACTACCAGAACTTCCAGGTGTTAGCCGATAAGCTAGAGGGGTATGACATCCAGACTTTTGAGAATGACTATGAGGATTATATGCGGGATCTGGCCAACAATAGTGTCTTTGCTACTGATGTAGACCCGGTGGCAATGGCTGAGGGCGTAAGCAGTGTCCCCGAGGCTGTTGATTTGGCCCTGGATTTTGAAAAGGATTCCATACTATTCTACCTGCAGTTTAAAAAAATGGTGCCCGAAGAAGAAAAGTTTGGTATTGATGAGATTATTGATGAAGAGCATAAACACGTCCACCAGCTTCTCACTATTAAGAAACTGTACACAACCACCAGAGAAGAATTTTATATTCCGAAAGGTGATCTGGGGGACGCTGAAATATAAAAAAAATTAAGACCAGGCATGGCTAGAAACCCGCTGGGGATTAGGTAACCCGGCGGGTTTTGTTTTTGCATATATTATTCTATTACAATTCCTGTCAACCTTGAGGTAACCTGCCCGGTGCAAATGAAGATACAGGGAAGGAGTCTATATACATAGAGGTTAGCCAAAAACATGTGTCGAATAGTAAGCGATTATAAGGGATAATTAGGGTGATTTTAGCCAATTATATGGATAAGTAAATCAGCGGGAGGCGGAAGGATGTCCAAAAATAAGTTACCGGGGGAAAGGAAAAAATCTCGTCACAGCATGATTTTCTACAGTATTGTGGCCCTTTTGGTGCTTTTTATGGTGGGGTATGTAGTCAAAGTCCAATTGCATCATCCAGGTAGAAGTGCCCTGACCGGGGTGTGGCAAAAAGCCGGAAACAGCAGTATTCCCATTTCACTAGCAGACAATGAGGACAATGATGATCAGGCGGAGACCAAGGACGAGGATAACGATAGGGACAATGGGAACAACGACAACGATAACGACAACAACGACAGAGACCTCAGTGAGGATGAGGATAATAACGGGGGTCCGGCTGCTGCCGAAAAGAAGGGAGAGGCTCCTGAACCAGGCGCCGGCATGGAGCAGGATAAACAAGTTACCGGTGGGAATTTTCCCAATGAAAAGCATGGTTGGGGTCTTAAACGCAATGACGAACATCAACAGCCGGAGATGCCCGGCTGGCTCAACTCCATGCTGGAAAGGCACGATTCCTACTGGGTGGGTAGCCCTGAGGATAAAGTGATCTACCTTACATTTGATGAGGGGTACGAAAACGGTTATACTCCTTCCATCCTTGATTCCCTCAAGGCCAATGATGTCAAGGCGGCCTTTTTTGTCACCGGGCACTATCTAGACAGCCAACCGGATTTGGTGCAGCGTATGGTGGATGAAGGGCACATTGTGGGTAATCACAGCGACACCCACCCTAGTTTCCCAGAAGCATCTGATAGCGAGATTAAAAAAGAACTGCAGGTTGTTGAAGAAAAATACAAAAACATCACTGGCCAAACCAGTATGAAATACTTGCGGCCGCCCCGGGGGGAGTTTAGCGAAAGGACCCTGGCTGTGACCAGGGGTATGGGTTATTACAATATTTTCTGGAGTATGGCTGCAGTGGACTGGGTGCCCATGAAGGGTGGTGCTCAGGAGGCTTATGAGGCCGTGATAAACAACACCCACAATGGTGCCATACTGTTGATGCATGCTGTGTCAAAAGACAATGCAGAGGCAATGGATAAAATATTGAAGGAAATTAAGAATCAAGGATATACCTTTGCTACCTTGGATGACCTGAAGCGGTAGACAAGGCTGTTCACAGTTTTTTTCCACACGGGGACAGGGGCTCTTTTTAGGACAACCCCTTATGGACGGGGGGCATGTCCCCAATTTTGCTCAGCAGGGCCTGCTCGGCTGGAAAATAAAGGTCTTGACGGTGGTAATGGTGGTATGCGGCCACCTTGGGAGCCTACATGGTGCTGATGCAGTATGGCTTTGGTTGAACAATAACCCAATATAGAACAAAATAAGGAAGAGCCCCTCACACAAAATATGGGGGGGGTTTTTTTTGTGCTCTACCCCGACATTCAATCCCTGGGCGGTATGGCTGCAGCCCGGCAAAAAAAGAGGATACCAAAGGCCGTCCCTTTTATGGCAAGATCACAGGTGCAGTTACCGAAGACATTTTTGCGATGTAGGGCAAGTGGTGCTGATCAAATGTGCTTATCGCAAAGAGGAGTTTATGGCCTTTATAGCTAAAACAGCTTTTAGTAAATATGAAATCCTGGTTGATCCGGCAAATATGGGGTTTGAGCTAAGGGGTAATTTGATGACTATTTTAGGTATAACGATCACTACCATTTGTGGAACATTAATGTTCGTTAGTGGGTTGAAGACTAAAAAGAAGTGGATGGTAATTGCATCTGCACCCCTAATTCTGGTTGCCCTAAGTCAAATAGCTATACTTTTTTTAATGGCATTTCATTAAAAGCTAGGGTTTCCGGAGATGTGCCCCAATTTCCCTGTCTTAGTAAGGTGTTCCATCCCACCGGCAGCTGCAACAAGGGATCGGGGTCTTCGTTCCACTGGCCGGATAATGTGTGTTTTTTAGCTTGGCGGCAGGGTTTAACCCATCTAAACAGACCGCGCTTTTACCCCATATAAATTGCTGTATCCCAGTCAAAATAAAAAGAGGGTTTCTGCCACCCGGGCTGAAGATAAATATTGATGTAAATTTTCCCAGGCCAATGTTTTTTCGCAAAATGTAGGGTCTTGGAGTAGGGAAGGAATTTGAGAAATTTTAGGTCCCAAAGTCCTGGCTTGGTAGTTTAAAAAATTCTGCGTTACCGGGGTTTGCCACCCCTGCTGAACTAGGGAAAAGGACAGCCCTACCAATTGTTTAGTGACTAATGCAAAAAAAGGGAGAGATTACCCCATGTCCAATGAAGAATTTCAAAACGTAGTTTTACAACAACTAAAATCCATATCTGAAGAACAAAAACAACTCCGAAAAGATATAGCCGGCCTGGAATTACGCATGGAAAACGAAGTCATAGAAAAGGTGCGTATTCTATTTGATGCCAACCAAATTCAAGAAGACAGACACAAAGAGATGACGAAACAGTTTGCTGATCATCGCAAAGAGACGTC
>JABMJD010000021.1 GCA_013201395.1 Candidatus Syntrophopropionicum ammoniitolerans | reverse complement strand
AGGATGTTTAGCGGGGCCGAATAAAAAAACGGAAGTTACTTACCGGATTCAAGTTAAAATAGCTTGGGGTGAGGAAAATAAAACTAATAAAAAGTGAAAAAAAGTTCTGCCTCATCTGTATGGAAGAACACGAAGTGCAAACAGTTATTGTTACGGATGTTGAAGAATATAACGGGGAAGAAGTATCCTTCGAGGCAATTTATGAATACTGCAGTTTGTCTGATGAATATCTTGAAACTGAAGATATGATTAGGAAGAATAGTCAAGCAATGAAAGATGCATATAAAAAAGCTAACTAACAAAATGCAAACAAAACTACCACTGGTTATCTGGCCCAGTGGCGGAAGCCTTTGCTCATCCTAAACCATCGGTAAAGGATCATACTTCGCTTTTGCTGTTTCTACTATAACACATATTGAAAAGGATTTCAGCAGATAGGCTTATGATTTTTCCAAGCAAGGGAACCGTTTTAGCTCAATCGAAAAGGAGAAAGAGAGTTTAAATTGGCCATATCATCTTTTAATAAGAATTTTATATTGAATACCAAGAAGGCCGTGGAGTCATTCGAGAGAATTATTTCCACTCCTAAGGAAAGTTTTAAAATAAATAGAAGCTTGGTATCGCCTGAAAAGGAGAGGCGAGGCGAGGAGAAATTAAAACAAATATTATCTCGCTAAGAAGATCATGCTTTAATAGGCGATAAGATAAGACCTAATATAATAGGAAGGAAGTCAGTCCATCACGTTGTGGTGGGCTTTTTTTATTGCTATTTTCAAATGTACACTATTCCCATTTGATTACTTCAGTATCATGGAGGGGTGAATTAAGGTGGGCATCCCTGTGATCACCACTCGGGCGCTAACCAAAAGCTTCGGCTCCTTTACGGCAGTCAACAAGATTTCTTTGGAGATTAGGCAGGGAGAAATATACGGTTTCTTGGGGCCCAACGGCTCCGGCAAATCGACCACGATTAGGATGCTGTGCGGCATCCTGGAGCCCACTTCCGGTTCTGGCGTCGTATTGGGCTACGACCTGATCCGGGAAGCAGAGAAGATCAAGCGTAAAATCGGTTATATGTCGCAAAAATTCAGCCTTTACGATGACCTTACTGTTTATGAAAACCTTGATTTTTACGCCGGATTATACGGTATCGCGTACCGCGAACGGAAAAAAAGAATCGGCGAGATGATCGAGATGGCCCTTTTAAAAGGCAGGCAGAATGAACTGGCCGCTAACCTCAGCAGTGGTTGGAAACAGCGTCTGGCCCTGGGCTGTGCAATTATATCCCGACCGGCAATCCTTTTTCTGGATGAGCCTACTAGCGGGGTGAGTCCCACCGCCAGGCGGGCTTTTTTTAAAATAATCCAGCAGCTGGCCCATGAAAACACAACCATCATGGTCACCACCCATTTCATGGACGAAGCCGAGCGCTGTTACCGGATCGCCTTTATCTCCGAGGGCAGCCTGATTGCTGATGACACACCGGAAAACCTAAAAAATGAAGTAATCAAGGGTGTCCTGGCGGAGGTAGTTCACCCCGACGGCCTGTTTATGATCGATGACCTGGAAAAACTACCCTATGTCAAAGAATGTTCCAACCACGGTCCGGCACTGCACGTGTTGCTGGAGTCCCCAGAGGCTGTAAAGGCACTGAATGATTATACGGGGGTCGAGGCTAAAATTATCAGGCCTTCTTTGGAAGATGTTTTTGTTTACCTGGCCAAAAAACATAGAAGGCGGGTGTCTTAGTGGGCAGGATCCTGGCCATTTTGAAAAAAGAGTTTTTACAGATGGGGCGGGACCGGCTAACCCTGGGCATGGTCTTTGCGCTGCCCTTGTTTCAGTTGCTTTTGTTCGGCTACGCCATCCAAACCGAGGTGAAGCACATTCCTACCGCTGTGTTTGACCAGTCTTTATCCGCTGAAAGCCGAGACATGTTGGAAGCTTTCAGTGCCTCCGGTTACTTCGATGTTTACCATGCAGCCGCCGGCTACACCGAAATTACACATCTGATTGATAGTGGTAGGGTCAAGGTTGGCATTATCTTTCCACCTGATTTTAGTCAAAGACTCAAGCAAGGGGACACAGCAGCGGTGCAGGTCCTGGTTGACGCCAGTGACAGCATGTCTTCTAATACTGCTATTGCCACAGCCAACGCTATCGGCCTTTTAAAATCCCAACAGATTTTCATCCAGAAAACGCACCAAGCCGGTATTCCCTATGACATCAGAGTGCGGCCCTGGTACAACCCGGACGGTATCACCGCCTACTACATGGTGCCGGCGATCCTGGGAATAATCGTCACGATGACGATGGTGATGATGACTGCCGCAGCAATTGTTCGGGAGCGGGAGAGGGGGACCCTGGAACAGTTAATGGTCACCCCAATTAAATCCTATGAATTGATGCTGGGCAAGATCATTCCCTATATCGGACTTGGCTATCTGCAGATAACAGTGGCCTTGCTGGTAGGTGCGCTGATCTTCCAGGTACCGATCAGGGGCAGTCTGCTGGAACTGTACGGCCTGACCCTGTTTTTTATTACTGCCTCCCTGGGTATCGGCATCCTGATCTCCAATATCGCCAAAAATCAGATGCAGGCCTTCCAGATGTCCTTCTTTGTCCTGCTGCCCAGCATTATGCTGTCGGGCTTCCTGTTTCCCCGGGAAGCCATGCCCCTGGTCATCCAGTATCTTAGCAATATTATTCCTTTGACCTACTATCTGGTGATTATCAGGGGTATTGTGCTCAAAGGAATCGGGTTTTCCTACCTGGTTCCTCAGGTGGTGGCCCTTATCATTTTTTCCGTTGTCCTGATTGCCTGGAGCATTATTAAGTTTAAGAAAAAAATTGTCTAGGCTAAAAATTGACGCTGGGTAGTGCGTTTGCTAATGATTTGATTTGGTCTAATTTTTATTCAACGTATGCTTGATATGATGGGAAGAAAGATAAAAAAATTGAGGCCATAGATAGAATAATGATATAATTAAATCATTGTTAGAAGATTCACACAAGGGAAGCATTCGACCGGGGGTGATGATGGTGACGTTATACAAGGAGGCAGCACCTGCACTCCAGGAGGAGTTGGCTGATGGGGAATGTCGCTTTGTTATCGCGGAACTTACCAGACAGAATAATCGCATGGCCATTATCCAGCAGATAGCCAAAAGCATTAACGTAGAAATGACCTATGAGGAGATCATTAATGAGGTGGCTGTTCCTTTACGCAGTGTGCTGTCATACGACCTGCTGAGTTTTTGTTTGCTGGAAAAGGAGCGGCTGATCATTAAAGCCAGCATTCCGAAAGAACAGGAAATACTGGGGGAAGGCTGGGTACTGCATAGCAACAACTCGGCACCCTGGAAGGCAATCCATGAAAAACGCTGTTTTTTGCGGCAGGACATTTGGAATGATGCCGACAAATATCAGGAAGATGATTACCTGCGCAAGGTTGAAGTTAAATCAGCAATTATGGCCCCGCTGCTGGTAAACAACGAAGCCATCGGCACAGTAAATTTCGGCAGTAAGGAGACATATGCCTTCGCAGAAAATGATTTTATTTTCGTGCAACAATTGGCTGATCAACTGGCGGTATGCATTAACAACGCCCGCCTGTTTGGGGAGGTTTCTAGGAGTAAAAAAGAGTGGGAAGAAACGTTTAAGGCCGTTCCGGACAGGCTGTTCCTTATAGACAAGGCCTTTAATGTTCTCAGATATAATAAACAGGAAAGCCTGACCTCAGGCTACCGTGATATGGAAAAAAAATGTTATCAATTGTTGGCTATCTGTGGAGATGGTCGACAATTTTGTCCTGCTGTGGAAGCATTCAAAACCGGTAAATCAACTACCAGGGAGATAACCCATCCTTATACCAAAGCAATCTACAATATTTCTGCTTATCCTGTGTATGGGGATAGTAGTGAACCTTCTGCTATGGTAGTTTATGTGCAGGATGTGACAATTAAGAGAAAGATGGAGTCCCAGCTTTTTCAGTCGGCCAAGCTGGCTGCCATTGGAGAGATGGCGGCGGGGGTAGCCCATGAGTTAAACAGTCCGTTGACTGCCATCATTGGTGATGCCAGTTTGATTTTAAGAAGGTCGACCGGTGATGATAGATATTTTAAACTGCTGGTAGATATCAAAAACTGTGGCCGCAGGAGCAAGAGAATAATTCAAAATCTATTAACCTTCGCCCGGCAGGATAGTTACACCTTCGAGCCGGTTTCATTGAATGAGGTTGTTGAAAGCAGTCTTTATCTTGTTTCCTATCAGATTGAAAAAAATAAAATAGCCATTATTAAAAGAATAGAACATGATCTGCCACTGATCATGGGCAATAAACTGCAACTGGAACAAGTAGCCGTCAATTTTTTGCTCAATGCCCGCGATGCCCTGGAAGGTGTAAATGGGGGCCGGATCGATGTCTGCACGGGGGTAATTGAAGACCCGGAGACAAAGGGCTCGGCGGTAGCGATAAATGTTAGTGATAATGGTGTGGGGATAGAGCAGGGGCTTCTGAGCCAGATTTTTAACCCCTTTTACACCACCAAAGAAAAAACCCGGGGAACCGGTTTAGGTCTCTCGGTAAGCCTGGGTATAGCCCAGATCCATAACGGGAGGGTAGAAGTAAGCAGTGAACCAGGTGCAGGAAGTACGTTTTCCCTGATACTGCCGGTAGAGTGCAAAAAATAAATGCACAATAAGGAAGGGAAAAAGATATGAAAAAACCAGTAGTCTTGGTTGTTGACGATGAGGTTGAAGTAGGTACCTTTTTTGAATATTACTTAAGTGAGGAAAGGGGTCTACCAGTAGATGTGGCCAACTCCGGAGATGAGGCCAGGTCCTTATTCCGGGAGCGGAAATATGACCTGGCCCTGCTTGATTTAAAGTTGCCTGATACAGATGGAATTACCCTCTTGAAGGAAATAAGGGAAATCAATCCCGCTTGTGAGATAATTATCATGACGGGCTATAGTACCGTAAAAACCGCAGTAGAAGCAATGAAACTGGGTGCCCTGGACTATATTGATAAACCCTTTGATGAGTTGGATGAACTGGATAGTATAATTGATCAGGCCGTGCATCTGATATTAAATAGGAGCAAATTTGCTGGTGGCAAGATTGAAAAGCTAGCCTCCAGGTTCGGTATAGTGACCTCTGCAGACAGCCCATTTAAAAACCTGTTGTCGTTTTGTAAAAAGGTGGCAACCAGGAAGATTTCCATTCTTATTGAGGGTGAAACAGGCACGGGGAAGGAAGTCCTGGCCAGGTTTATCCATGCCAATAGTTTACGCGCTAATTTCCCGTTCATTAGTATTAACTGTGGTGCTTTGCCGGAGACCTTGCTGGAAAGTGAGCTATTTGGCCATGAAAAGGGGGCTTTTACGGGGGCCCAGGGGCAAAGGCAGGGTATATTCGAGCTGGCGGATAGGGGAACACTATTTTTGGATGAAGTGGGGGAGGCTACACCGGCAATACAGGTTAAGTTACTCCGGGTGCTGGAAAGTGGCGAATTTTTCAGGATCGGAGCAGAAAAGTCAATTAAAGCTGATGTGCGGGTAATAGCTGCTACCAACAAAAATCTGGAGGAAGCAGTTAGGGATAATCTTTTTAGAGAAGACCTGTTATATCGCCTGGACGTGGTGCGTGTCAATATACCGCCCCTCCGTGAGCGCCGGATGGATATATTGCCTTTAGTTGATTATTTTATTGAAAAAAACCGTCCCATAGAAAATTTGCCGGTAAAAGCCGAGTTCAACCCCCAGGCGAAGAAATTATTGCAAAACTATGATTGGCCTGGTAATGTCAGAGAGCTGGCGAACGCTGTAGCAAGGGCGATGGTAGTCAGGGAAAGCAGTGTCATGGGTGTGAACTGCTTGCCCAAAAACATTGTTTCCTACTATGATGAGGGGCCAACAAGTGGGGCTGCAGAATTTACCCACCGGGGCCTAAAAGAAGCCATCAGGGATCTATCCAAAAAAATGCAAAAAATTATCCCCGACCATGAAGATATAGATATTAAAGAGGTTTCAGAACTGCTAAAAAATGAAGGAGATACCATAATCAAAAATATAATTGAAAAAACCTTGGAAAGGACGGGTAATAATAGGTCGGAAGCGGCCAGGCTTTTACACGTTAGCCCAAGGGTTTTGAGATATTTGCTCCATGAAAAAGAATAGGTAGACAGGTTTAAAATAGGTTTTTGTAACCAAGAAAATATAAGGTGAAAGAATTACAGGCTGCCGAAATTTCGGCAGCCTGTCGTTTTTTCGGCAACTATTGTCTGATGAGTTTGAAAATTTGAATTGTCCCAAAGTCCTATAAACCAGGTAAAACCTGCAGTTTGTTGAATATTCAGAATTTTGCCATCTCCCGGCACGCTATTTGCATGTAGTCTAGTATAGAAGTTCTTTTGAGGGGAGGAATAAAAGCCGTTATGTACAGGGTAGTCAAAAAAGAGGTGTTGGCGCCAACATTGAACCTGTTTGAAATTGAGGCTCCACTGGTGGCCAGAAAGGCTATGGCCGGACAATTTATCATCCTGCGTGTTGATGAAGAAGGAGAAAGAATACCACTGACCATTGCTGACTATGATCGGGGAAAAGGTACTATCACCTGTGTTTTCCAGGAGGTTGGTAAAACGACTAAGGAGCTAGGTGCCTTAAGTGAGGGGGACTATTTACAGGACTTTGTCGGCCCACTGGGAATGCCGTCACATGTTGAAAACTTTGGCCGTGTGGTCTGTGTGGGCGGTGGTGTTGGTGTGGCTCCAGTTTTCCCTATTGCCCGGGCTTTGAAAGAGACGGGCAATGAGGTGATTGGGATCATGGGCGCGCGGACGAAGGATCTCCTTTTCTGGGAAGAAAAAATGGGATCCGCTTGTAATGAACTACATGTAATCACTGATGATGGGTCCTACATGCGAAAAGGTTTTGTTACTGATGTACTGAGAGAGGTAATTGAAGAGAAAAAGGACATTGGTTTATGTGTGGCTATTGGGCCATTGCCGATGATGCGGGCAGTATGCGATCTAACCAGGGAATATGGTTTGAAAACGGTTGTCAGTCTAAATTCCATTATGGTGGACGGTACAGGAATGTGCGGCTGCTGCCGGGTTAGCATCGGTGGTGAAACAAAATTTGCCTGTGTGGATGGGCCGGAATTTGATGGGCACCAGGTGGATTTTGCGGAAATGGCCAGGCGAGCAGTTATCTATAAGCCGCTAGAGCAGCAGGCCTTAAGCCGTTTTGTTGAAAAACAAGAGCACAGCTGCGTCTGCGGTTGTGGAGGTGGCGAAAAGTGACACAAGAGAAAAAGCCCAAAAAAACTATTGCACCGAAGAAAAACCCGATGCCCTCCCAGGACCCTGTCCAGCGGGCTAGAAATTTTGATGAGGTGACTCTGGGATATTCGGAGGAGGCTGTTGTGGCCGAAGCTAAACGTTGTCTGCAGTGTAAGAATGCTCCCTGCCGCCGGGGTTGCCCGGTAGAGGTAGACATCCCGGCGTTTATAGCGCTGGTTGCAAAACGGGATTTTGCAGGGGCCATTAAAAAGCTGAAGGAAAAGAATGCTTTACCAGCGGTATGCGGCAGGGTTTGTCCCCAGGAGAGCCAGTGTGAAAAATATTGTACCCTGGGCAAAAAGCATGAACCTGTAGCCATCGGCCGTATTGAACGGTTTTGCGCTGATTGGGAGCTGGCTAACGGGGTGTTGCCCCAAGAGGTAGAACCACCCACGGGGAAAAAAGTGGCTGTTGTGGGATCAGGTCCATCGGGTTTAACCTGTGCTGCCGATTTAGCAAAACTGGGTCATAAGGTTAATGTTTTTGAAGCACTGCACGTTCCCGGTGGGGTTTTGATGTACGGTATACCGGAATTCAGGTTGCCAAAAAAGGTAGTGCAGGCTGAGATTAGTAACCTAAAAAATTTGGGTGTGGACATCGAGGTAAATGCAGTGGTAGGCAAGTTTGCTGTGGTAGATGAATTGCTTAATGGCGGTGGGTATGATGCGATGTTCATCGGTACTGGAGCAGGGCTACCTTACTTTATGAATATACCGGGCGAAAATGCCTGTGGCGTATACTCGGCCAATGAGTTTCTCACCAGGACCAACCTGATGAAAGCTTATCGCTTTCCTGAGGCTGATACCCCCATCAGGGTAGGACGCAAGGTGGCGGTGTTGGGTGGGGGAAACGTGGCTATGGATGCCGCCCGTACCGCTCTACGACTAGGTGCTGAAGAATCCTGGATTGTTTACCGTCGTTCGAAAAATGAGCTACCCGCCCGCCATGAGGAGGTTGATCATGCTGAGGAGGAGGGTGTGAAATTTGCCTTTCTAACCAGCCCGACCAGGATTATTTACAATGATGATTACTGGGTGACAGCAATGGAGTGTTTGCAGTATGAACTAGGTGAACCGGATGATTCCGGCAGGCGTAGACCTGTCCCCATACCAGGTTCCGAATTTGTTATGGATGTGGATACTGTTGTAGTGGCTATTGGGCAGGGGCCAAACCCATTGGTTCCCCGGACCACCAAAAATTTGGCATGCAATAAAAGGGGTAACATCGTTGCTGATACTGAAACCGGTGCTACATCTAAGCCTGGTGTATATGCAGGGGGTGATGTGGTCACTGGTGCCGCTACGGTAATCCTGGCTATGGGTGCCGGACGCACAGCGGCGAAATCAATACATGCTTATTTAAACGGCAAGAACTAAATCTGTTTGGAGGAGGTCAACTTATGTTGCAGGATTACCTATTTCCAGAAACCGTAAATGAGGCTGTTTCCTTTTTGCAAGATCATGAGGGGCAGGCGCGAATTATTGCCGGTGGCACTGACCTGATGCTGGATATTCCAGAAGGCAAGATCGAAACAAACTACCTGGTTGATATCAGCCGCATCCCCGAATTGAGGGAAATAACTATGAAGGACGATCTGATTTATATTGGGGCGGCGGTGACCCATAACCAGGTAGCAAGTTCAGAATTAATTCAAAAAAATGCCGCTGCTCTGGCTCAGGCTGCCGGTTATGTCGGTTCCCATCAAATTAGGAATGCGGGGACTGTGGTGGGCAACGTCTGTAATGCCCAGCCTGCCGCCGATGCTGCAGTGGCGTTGGTGGCGCTGGGGGCAACGGCGGAAATAACTACTCCCGCAGGCCAGGAATATGTTCCTGTGGAAAAAATGTATGCCGGGGTGGGCAGATCAACCATTGACAGCACCAGCCAGCTGGTGACCAGGGTAAGTTTCCCGGTAGCTCAGAAAAATCAAGGGACAGCCTTTGTGCGTCTTCACCAGCGCAATGCCCTGGCCCTGCCCATGTTGAACGTGGCTGTGATGGTGACACTGGAGAATGGCCGTTTCCTGTGGGCTCGTATTTGTATGGCGCCCGTGGGCCCGGGTCCAATGCGGACGTTGGGCGCGGAAGAAGTTTTGAAAGGTGCAGAAATCACCCCGGAAGTAATTGAAAAAGCAGCCCAGGCTGTGTTGGAACATGCCAACCCTAGAGACAGTGCACTTAGAGGTTCTAAGGAATACCGCACCTCTGTACTGCCTGTGTTGGTCAGGAGAGCCCTGGGACAGGCTGTCGTCGATGCCGGCGGCCCATCTAATTAACATAGGAGGAGGTAAGTTTATGAGCCTAAAAATCCTTAAATTCACACTTAATGGGGACCCAATTGAGATTGCTATTTCCCCTGATGAAATGCTTATTGATGTATTAAGGGACAAACTGGAGCTGACCGGAACAAAAAAAGGATGTGGTAAGGGGGAATGTGGCGCCTGCACGGTAATCATGAACGGTGAGGCTGTGAATTCTTGCCTGGTTCCGGCTATGAAAGCCAGTTGCGCCGTAGTGGAAACCATTGAAGGTGTTGGCAGCACAGATGAATTTCATCCCGTGCAGGAGACCTTTATGGACATGGGCGCTATCCAGTGTGGTTTTTGTACACCAGGGATGATTATGTCCGCCAAAGCACTGCTGGACAGGAACACCGATCCGACCAGCAAAGAGATAAAAAAATCCCTAGCTGGGAACATTTGCCGTTGCACAGGTTATGTGAAAATTAAAAAGGCAGTACAGGCGGCTGCTGAAAAGATGAGAGAGAAACAGTAAAGGAGGGGGCAGCATGAAAGAATACAAGGTTATTGGGAAAAGTGTCAGGAGATTGGATGCTGTAGAAAAAGCTACTGGAACGGCTGGGTTTACCAGTGATATGAAATTGCCGGGTATGCTTTACGGCAAGGTGTTGCGCAGCCCGCATCCCCATGCCCGGATAGTGAGTATTGACACCTCTGAGGCGGAAAAGCTGCCTGGAGTAAAGGCGGTGGCTACCCATAAAAATACATCAAGGGAATTATTTAACACATCAGCGACGATGACTTTTACTGTCCCTCCCATGCAACCGGTGCTGGATCAGTATATTTTCGATAATGTGGTGCGTTATGTAGGTGACGAGGTGGCGGCTGTGGCTGCTACCAGCGAAAAAATTGCCGAAGCGGCCCTGAAGCTTATCAAAGTCGAATATGAACTGCTGCCCACGGTTTATGACCCGAAAGAGGCTATGACTACTGAGGCGCCGGTGATCCACCAGTGCGAAATGAAAAATGTCCCCGGTGAAGTGATTCAAATACCCTTTGGCGATGTGGAGAAGGGGTTTGCGGAATCTGATGTGATTGTAGAAAAAGAGTACAAGCTGCCGGTAGTGAAACAAGCCCAGATGGAAACCCAGGCTGCTGTGGCTCAGGTTAGCTTGGATGGGAAAATCACAGTCTGGTGTACAACCCAGACGCCACACCCTACGAAGATGATTTTAGCCAAACTTTTCTCTGTTCCTGAAAGCAAGGTCAGGGTGCTCAACCCGCCTTACATCGGCGGCGGCTTTGGGGTCCGGATTGGCTGCAGCGCTAAGGCTGAACCGATAGCGGTAGCGCTGTCCATGCTGGCGAAAAAACCGGTTAAGGTGGTTTACAGCCGGGAGGAAGATTTTATTGCTTCAGATACCCGCCATGCCGGTTATGTATCGGTAAAATTAGGAGCTAAAAAGGATGGTACCTTTCATGCTATGCATCTAAAAGCAACCCTGAACGGCGGCGCATACTGCAGCTTTAGCGTAGAGACTCCCGGTGTGCTTGGCTGCATGGGGTTGGCCGTTTATCGTGTGCCCAACCAATTTTATTATGGCCATAGTGCCTATACAAACACAACTCCGGCGGGGGCTATGCGTGGTTTTGGTAACCCCCAGGCGATGTATGCTATTGAGTCCACTGTGGATATGATGGCGGAAAAATTGGGTATAGACCCACTAGAGTTGCGCCTGAAAAACATTATGCAAGTGGGGGATCCCTGGGTACTTCCCTATAAATGCGGTTCCACGGGTCTGGCTGAATGCATTGAAAAAGGGGCTAAAAGTATTGGCTGGGAAAATCGCGGCAAATTGAATAAACCCGGCGCCAAGAAATTAAGGGGCATTGGTATGGGGGTCGGTACCCATGTCAGTAATGCCTGGCCCTTTTGCGGCGACTATGACAACGCCTATGTTACAATCCAGCAGGACGGATCCGTGCACCTGGCCAGCGGAGTACCTGATATGGGGACCGGTACCAGCACCACGCTGCCCCAGTTGACTGCTGAAGTGGTTGGTGTCAGTTTGGACCGGGTCAGTATGACTCTTGCAGATACGGCTTCCACCCCCTTTGATATCGGTAGCCACGCCAGCCGTGCCTTGTATGCGGCCGGTACTGCAGTTGTTGAGGCGGCCAGGGATGCTAGAAGGCAGGTTCTGGAGTATGCTGCGGACCTGTTTAAGGTGGCACCGGAAAGACTTGTTCTGGAGGATTCAGTTATATTCCCGGCGGGCCAAACTGCCGGCGATGACTGTGCAGGCAGCCCGGTATGTACAATTGGCGGGAAAGAAAGGAAAAGCATCACCCTAAAAGAGCTGGCTTATGATGCCCACCAGCGCAACAAACAGTTTATTGGTGTAGGACGGATAGTGCCTGAGAATGCCCCCCCCTGGCATGCCCATTTTGCCGAGGTGGAGGTAGACACCGAATTATGTCAGGTGAGAGTGCTGAGGGTTGCTGCCGTGCACGATGTGGGCAAAGCAATCCACCCGGTGATTTGTGAAGGACAGATTGAAGGTGGCGTTCTGCAAGGCATTGGTTATGCCCTAAGTGAAGAAATAAAATATGATGATCGTGGCCGGCAACTAGAAAATAGCTTCCATAAGTATATGCTGCCAACAGCTGATGATGTGCCTGAAATTGAAACCGGGCTCGTCGAAGCTCATGAGCCCAGCGGCCCCTTTGGAGCCAAAGGTGTAGGAGAATGCGGTCTTGTGCCCACAGCACCTGCTATTACCAACGCCATTTATAATGCTACCGGCATCTGGTTCTGTGAAATTCCAGTTACGGAAGAAAAGATGTTCAGGGCCTTAAAAGAAAAAGCCGGTAAAACTGTCTAAATAATGCCCGGCACGGGTCTGCCGGCTGTATGGGGCAGCCCGTGCTTAATGGCTATTTCCATAGTATAGTATCTAAAACATCAGTGGGAGTCTATATCCTAATAAAGGGCTACGTTTATACTAAATATTGGGGGCAACAAGACAGAATAGGGGGAGGGAGCAGTTGGCATGGGTATATTTAAACTAAACCAGGAAATTGTTATTGTCACAGTTATAGGTCAGAAAGGTTTGTCATGCAACCTGATTGGCAGGAAAAAAGCCTTTACTATAGATGAAGAAGCAGGCAGTTTGGGGTTGATGTGGTTGGATACCCAGGCGGCAGTACAGGCGGGAAAGGTTTTAGCCAGCGGGCAATTTAAGGTTGTCAGCCTCCACAATCCAGTAAGGCCGGATGAAAGAGCAGAAGTCATTGTTGAACCCTATTTCCCACCATGTGAATTGATCATTCTGGGTGGGGGGCATATTGCCCAACCCCTGGCGGCGGCCGGTAGTCTGCTGGGTTACCATGTGACAGTGTTTGATGACCGACCGGAATTTGTTTCGTTTGAACATGTTCCCGCTGCGGATAGAGGTGTCTCCTCTAGTTTTGAATACATTGAGGAAAATCTTGACTTTGGCCCGCGAAGTAGTGTGATTATTGTTACCCGTGGTCATCAGCACGATCTGGAATGCTTGCAAAAGGTCCTCAAGCATCCTGTGGCCTACATCGGTATGGTGGGGAGTAGCCGCAAGGTGGGGATGATTAAAGAGGGGCTCATGCACCAGGGTTTTGACCGTCCTTTGGTTGATTCCATATACATGCCTGTTGGTCTGGACATCGGGGCCCAAACCCCGGAGGAAATTGCTATCAGTATTGCTGCCGAGCTGGTAAAGGCCCGGCGAGGGGGCAAGGGTTATTCCCTTAAATATGGTAGCCTACCCAAAGAAAAGAGGCTAAACACCGGTGAAATGCCAAAAGCTGTGGACCAGGAAATTTTGAGAAAAGCAGTGAAGGCAGCCAGCGAAAACATCCCGGCCGCCATGGCTACCATAGTTAAGTCGATAGGGTCGACGCCCCGTAAGGCCGGGGCCAGGATGCTTGTATACAGGGATGGCCATATTTGCGGTACCATTGGCGGCGGTTATGCAGAACATGAAATAAAAATGCGGGCCATAAACGTCATGAATGACTATTTGCCGATGATTTATAAGGTATCAATGGATGCAGATATAGCAGTTGCAGACGGTATGGTATGTGGTGGAGCGGTAGAGGTTTTCGTTGAACCAGTAAGCAGCTATGCTGAAATATTCTACGGAGGTGAACCTTTTGAGCTTTGTCGGGCAGTTGGTGGTAATTAAGGGTGCCGGGGATTTGGCCACAGGCTGTGCCGGGCGTCTTTTTAGAAGTGGTTTTCGGGTATTAATGACGGAGTTGCCACAGCCCCTGGTAGTAAGACGGACAGCTTCCTTTGCGGAAGCAGTCTATACCGGTTCAACGAGGGTAGAGAGGATAGAGGCTGTCCTGGCGGAAGATAGAGAAAAAGCCCAACAATTATTAGAAAAAGGCAAGGTACCATTACTCATAGATCCCCGGGCTGCAGTGGTAAATCAGCTAAAACCGTTGGTTTTAATAGACGGTGTGATGGCTAAAAAAAATATCGGTACCAGCATAAATGATGCTCCTCTGGTTATCGGTTTGGGGCCCGGGTTAACTGCCGGCGTTGATGTTCACGCCGTAGTGGAAACAAAGAGGGGGCATTACCTGGGTCGAGTCTTGTATGAAGGGCAAGCTATCCCTGATACAGGTGTACCGGGTGCCGTAATGGGCTATGGGACAGAAAGGCTTTTAAAAGCACCGGCTGATGGGGTAGTTGAGCCGTTGCGCAATATTGGAGACTTGGTACAAAAGGGAGAAAAACTTCTTACTGTTGGGGGTACTCCTTTGCAGACGGAAATTGCTGGTGTTGTCAGGGGCATGATCAGGGCCGGTACTTGGGTATCTAGAGGCATGAAAATTGGTGATATTGATCCCCGGGGCAAAAAGGAATATTGTTACACTATATCAGAAAAGGCCCTTGCTGTGGGTGGTGGCGCCCTGGAGGCTATATGCAGTTACCTCTCCAGCAAAAGGTAATAAGGGATAAATAACGTGAAAATAATAGAAGCCCTGGGTCTATCGGATCGGGAAGTCGTATCATTTGTCGGCGGCGGCGGCAAAACGTCACTGATGTTTCGATTAAGTGAAGAAATCCCCAATAGTCACCGGGTAATAATAACCACAACAACTAAAATATTTCGGCCGGCAAATGATAAACATCCTGTAGTGTTGCTATCAAATCAGGCACCAGTAATAGAGATACTACAGGCTGCCGTTGGAGCTGGAATCAGGCCAATTTTGGGGTTGCGGTTGGTGCCCAATAATAAAATTGAAGGTTTCGGTGCGGAAAAACTAGATCAGCTAATAAGCGAAAATTACAGTATGACTGATTATGTATTAATAGAAGCTGACGGTTCAAAGGGGCGTTCCCTCAAAGGTTATCTTGATCATGAACCAGTGATCCCTCAGTTCACGACAGTGTTGATTCTGGTCATCGGGGCTGATGCTATTGGCGGGATCCTTAATGATGATACCGTACATCGTTTGCAAATAATTACCCGGATGACCGGGCTAAAGCCTGGGACGGTAATGGGTGCTGAGGATATTGCCGGGCTGGTCAGGCATCCTCGAGGGGTTTTGCGCACCTGTCCCCCCACAGCTAGAATTGTTGCGTTCATAAATAAAATGGACCTGTTGGTTAATAGGGCTGCAGGATACAAATTGGCCCGGCTGTTGCTTGGGGGCAGGATTAGCAGTGTTATTTTGGGGTCAGCAATTGGCGATAACCCGGTAATTGATATTATAAATTAAAAAACTTTAACCTCCCTATACTCTTCTCCTAGCCCTTTGACATGGATAAACTGGTTGGAGTCATCCATGTCAAAGGTGTTTTGGAGAAAATATAGCAGGGTACAATATATTTTTAGTTTACAATAGTTTTTTTCATCCAATCCAACAGGCTCAGCCCGTAGTTTTCACGGATTTTTTCTACCTCCTCGATGCCTTTGATGCTTCCGTTATGGAGGGATATGACCATGTCCAACACCGGCTCCACCTCGGACACCTCGTGGGTCGAAAGCAAAACTGTTTGCTGCCCTAGATCTATGTGAGAAATCATAGATTTGATTATGGCGTCCCGGGCCAGGGGGTCTAACCCGGCCAGGGGTTCATCCATCAGGATCAGCGGTGCCCGGCGTGATAGGGCCAAAGTAATTTTTAACCTCCCCAGGTTCCCTTTTGACAGATGCCGGACCTTTTTGTTCTTCTCTAGCCCCATGAAGTGCAAAATTTCCCCAGCCTTTTGTAGATCAAAATCTACAAAGAGGCCGGCATTGAATTTAATGGTTTCATCCACTGTAAAGAAGGGGTACAGAACATCTTTTTCTGAGAGAAAGGCTACCTCAGCCGCAATAAGGCGGCATGCAGTCCTGCCGTTTACAGTCACCGAACCGCTGCTGGGCCGAATCAACCCGGCGGTTAATTTTAGAATCGTTGATTTGCCGCTGCCGTTGGGGCCGACGAGGGCGGTTATTTTGCCGGATGCTAACTCAAAGCTGATATCGTTTAAAGCATATTGGTTAAGATATTTTTTGCTCACGTTGCTAAAGGTCACAATATGTTCAGACATGATTATACCCCCTCCGCGTCCTTGCTTTCTTGTATTTTCAGTTCGTTGTCTACTCCTTCGATGATCTCTCCCGGGCTAAAGCCTGACTCCCGCATGTCTTTAACAAAGCGGCCAATCTGTTTTCTTTTTAAATCTTCCCGCAGTCGGCTCAACTGTTCTTCATTTTCTGTGACATAGGAACCCAGGCCGCGTCTGGTTTCAGCAATCTCCAGTTGTTCCAGCTCATTATAAACCCTTTGGATGGTATTGGGGTTTACCCCCATATGCAGGGCCATATCCCGGATGGACGGTAATTTCTGACCGGCTTTGATCTCACCCCTGACCAGTTGTTGACAGAGGCGCTGTAAGATTTGTAGGTAAATGGGCTGGGTATTGTCAAATTTCTCCCCCATCCCACTACACCTCTATTTTATGCTCTATCAACCAGGCCGATAGAGCATATAAGGCTACTGTCAGCAAAACATAAAATATTATCTCTCCTGCAAAAACCTGTCCCATGTCTATTGGGGTTTGTGGTGCCAGGGGAAGATGCCGGATGCTGATGTTTATCGCCCCCCAATTAGTGATGAACCTGAAGGCACTGGTTTGTTGCAGCTGTCCGAACCCCAATAGGGCTACGGTGAAAACAACAATACCTGCTAGCCAGCGCAGCCGGCCCAATAAATTTCCCGCCAGGGCGTTGGTGACAGAAATCAGGGTGGCCCATGCTCCAATATAAATACTGGCGGCAATGGTGAAAATAGCTGCGTAGGTACCGGTTTCCAGCACAAATGGCAGTAATGAAGATAGACTGATGTTTCCCAACAACTGCTCTGGTTGGGGGTTGATAATAATCCCCAGCAGCAGCAGCACCGCGGCCACAATAATAATTGCTGCCATCTGCAGTATGGCTACCGCCAGCTTAGCTGCCAGTAATATCCAAGCCGGCTGAGGGCAATGTAGCCACAGCAGGGGAGTGACCTTCCATTCCCAGGCCAGGCTTTTCAGCATATATATGGCGGGATAAAACAGCAAAACCACTAAAAGTAAACCGGCTGGGCCAATAACAAAAGCAATGTTGTGGCTGTAAGAAAGATAGACCAGCCAGAAGCCGCCGATAAACAGAATGGCAAACAACAGAAGGGCAGAGTTTCTGGTCATGCGGAATTCCTTTTTTAGTAAACAAATCCAGGCGTTCATAATCAATCCCCCTCAATCTTACTGTATCACTGTACTAGGTTAATGGTACACCATGTCACTATGACTGTCAATTTTTAATTGAAAATTTGTTGCCAGGGTAGTAAGATTGTGGTGGGTCTGTAACTAATGGCCTAATAAAAAAGCTCCCTTCCTGGGGAGCAGTTTGATTTTAGGGTGAACACTGTTTATGCCTGAAATTATGAAGAAAAAAGAAAAATTCAGGAAAAATTATGCTGCCAAATTGCGGGTGGCTTTTAAATTTTTGAAAAAAATATCCGGTATTGCCGCCGGCGCTGCCCTGATAGCAGTTTCCTATAATGTTTTTGTGTTGCCCTATGGGCTGCTGGCCGGTGGGATTTCCGGCCTGGCCATAATGGGCAATTATCTTGTTGGTTTTCCAGTGAACCTGGGTATATTTATACTCAATATTCCAATATTTATCTGGGGTTTTAGGGAGCTGCGATGGAAAATGGTTTTGTACAGCGCATTAGGGACAGGGGTTGTGATTTTGGCCTTGCCTCTAACGGCGCTATACATTCCTACGCCCACTCTGGACCTTTTTCTGGCGTCCATTTTTTCCGGTGTAGTAAGCGGCATTGGAGTGGGCATTATAATCAAGTTTGGCGCATCTACCGGTGGGACGGATATTGCAGCCATCATCATGAAAAAGAAGAAAAACATTTCCATCGGGGCTACTAGTTTTTATTGCAACATAGTAGTACTGTTCCTTTCCCTTTTTTTCTTTGATTTAAAAATTGCCATGTATACCGCTATTAGCATGTGGGTGACAGCCAGGGTTACTGACTCCGTAATTGACGGTTTTAACCGCAATAAATCTGTCACCATCATTTCCAGCCGCAGCAGTGAAATGGCAGACCGGATTATGAAAGAAACCTATCGTGGAGTCACCTACCTGGAAGGATATGGAGCCTATACAGGTGAGCCGAAAAAGCTAATCAACTGTATCGTCAGCCATTATCAAATAGCAAAAATCAAAGAAATTGTGCTGGAAATTGACGGGGACGCATTTATCTTTATTACGGAGACAGTAGACGTGATGGGAAAAGGTTTTACGAAAACAGAATAGTAAAAAGAAAGCTGTCTCCATGACAGCTGTTTTGACAGGGCTGGAAATTTTCTTCCCCGGCCCATTATTTGCCGGCCAGAAGATGAATGTCTTCAATCCGTACATGGAGCCCACAGCTTTTTTCCAGGAGCATGTTTACCAGCCCGGTATGGTTTAAGGCCATCATACAAAAACCTGGTAAAAAGGATGCCCGGCAGCCGAAGACGGGCTCCTTGACGATGTTTTTGGCCAGACCCTCAAACCCAATCATGTGGTAGGCTATTACATCCTTTACCTCCTTGTCGCGAGAATATTTTGGTCCCACTACCCAGGTGTACAACAACCCTGTTTGCCATTCTGCCTTAATCACCTGTAAAACGTGGGGTATGGGGCAACCGGCCCCCATCGGTCTACCAAGTACAATATCACCCTTTTTTATATCCATTACCTCCACTATGTCTGCACGAAAGGGGAGTACTATTTTACGAGCGGATACCTCACCTGGTAGCGGGTGAAGAACAAAATCATAGGTATGTCCCAGTACATCTTGGCCGGTATAGGCAGTTTCGTTAGCCCCACTTCCAAGAAGCATGACAATATTTTCTGTGTAGAAGGGACAATCTGCAAGGCTTTTGTTTTTGGCATCAACCATGCGTAGAAAATTTATGCAGCTTTTCTCGCCACACTGGCCACAGTTTTTACCCGGTGGAAGCCATGTCAGTTTCTTAGACAAATCTATTCACCTCTGTAAAGGTATTCTGCGGTTTGCCCATCGAGTTTTTGAATCACCCCAAAGTGATGTTTCCAACCAATTTCTTTTTTGCCGACACAGATTGTACAGGTGCCGAGGGGTGGATTTCCTTTTAAAACCAGGGTTTCAGCGTCAATATCACTGGATTTTCTTATTATTTCATATAACCGATGTAGTGACGTTCCCTGGAGTGCATTGGTTTCCATAAGGATTAAATCTGGGTGGGTTTCCTTTATTTTTTGCACCAAAACCTCTCTTTCAGCCTGGCTTACCAGGTCAATTTTTGTTACCACGGCGATATCAGCCAGGGTGACCATGCAGCCCATTTTTTCCGGTGCATGGATACCGGCAATAGAACTGAGGACGATGATCCCCAATCCCTGGTTTAGGTAAGGGGAGCAGCGCAGGCAGAGGCCGGCGCTTTCCACAATAAACAGTTCGGCCCCGTTTGTTTCCGCCCATTCCACAGCATCACCAAGCACCATTACACTGGCATGGTCGGGGCAGAGGTCACCGGAAATAAATTTCCTGGCTAATATGCCAAATTCCTTATTTAACTCCACATCTTCGAAGGCTTTAACCACATCTATTTTGAAGAAAGCTATTTTCATGTCATGCTTCATTTTTTTAACGATTTGTTTGACCAAAGAAGTTTTTCCAGAAGATGGGGGGCCAGCTATTACAAGAAGTTTCACCTTTATACACCACCTGTTTTTTTGTTAAGCAAGGCTTGCGGATACCAATTCTTCGGTAATCATTTTTCCGGTCCTTAGCCTCTCCCTGATAATGCTTACTCTTTTGTCATATTCCAGTAAATTATAGGCAGCTGTTACCTCCAGATCGCTGCGGATAATTACCTTTTTAACAGCCCCATTCTGCATGATGATCCTTTTTTTAGTTAAAAGTGCTATTACCGGGTCATGGGTGACAAAAACAATTATTTTCCCTGTGTTTTGGATAATCCTGAGTACCTCTTGTTTGAAGATGCCGGCATTCTCTATTTCGTCAAGTAAAATTACTGGTGAAGCACCGATTAAAATGGCATCCGCAACTAGCAGAGACCGGGTTTGCCCGCCTGAAAGTACAGTTACCCGGGAATCGTTTTTTATTTTTTCTCCAGTGAACTTGTTGGCCAATTCAATGGTTTCATCAACAACACTATTGTCTTTTATGCCGCGGGCACGGGCATGTATCCGTAAAAATTCCTCTGATGAAAGATCCGCGAAACATTTTGTGTTCTGGGTGATCATGGCAATAGGTTTCCGGCAAGGATTACATCTAACCTCATCATCGGGAACGAGTCCGTTTACCAACACTTTGCGTTTAGTGGCGGTATCTCCTTGGGCTAGAAGTTCTATGTCGGTAATGAAGGCGGTCTTGCCGCTGCCGGTAGGGCCTACTATTGACACTGTTTCCCCTGCTGATAAGGTGATTTTGGAAAAACCTTCTCTAATACCCACCTTGTTAAATCCTGGTAGGATGGTCAATTCTGTGATCAAATTATCGCCCCCTGTATTACTTGCTTCTGTAAAATATGTTCTTTTTAAGCAAATGCCACCCGGGCAGCGAATATTTGGGAAGCCAATTTATTCTATTCAATCAGTTATGTCAGGTTTTGCCTTTTGATTGTGCAACGGTTTTGAAGTTAACAGCCAAGGACCCATCTTTCTCGGGCGAGCCGTAATAAAAACATTGGAGTGCGGTTTATTATTATCTGGGACTATATTTTAGGCAAATGTAAAAAATGTTTTCAAAACCCATTGATTTTCATCTTAGGCAAGTGTAAAATATAATTATAGGCAATTGTCTAAGAAGGGAGATGATATATATGGGCAACATGAAAAAACTGCCTGACACGGAATTTGAAATTATGAAGGTCGTATGGGCAAATGAACCACCTATTACTACCAATATGGTCATGGAACAGTTAGGTAATGAAAGGAAATGGAAAGCACCTACAGTTATTTCTTTGATGCTCCGGTTGGTGGGAAAGGGGTTTTTAAGGACAGAAAAAAACGGAAAGGAGCGTACCTATTTTCCACTTGTGGACAGAGAGGATTATCTGGAGTTTGAAACAGGTAATTTTATGAAACAGTACCATGCAAACTCTTTTATTAGTTTCGTCAGTACCCTGTACGGTGGGAAACAGCTCAGCGACTGTGATATTGAGGAATTGATGGAGTGGGTAAAAGAACGGAGAAATTGATATGCAAAGCTTTTTAACTGCATTGATAAAATGCTCCGTTGCTATGTCGATACTTATACTGCTGTTTCTTGTGATTACCCCACTGCTATCCAAGAGATATGCTGCAAAATGGCGATACTATGCATGGCTGGTGATTGTTATAGGGTTGATAATTCCCTTCAGACCTCATCTTGATACCGCTTTGATTCAGATGAATACTCTCATTGTCCCACCATATATTCACCAGATGATATTAGGTAATGCCGGAACTATAGGTGATAATAATAGCCAAACCGGTATTCAGCGGATAATGTTTAATGCTGGAACTGTTAGCGATAACAATAGCCAAATCAGCACCATACGTCAAAGATTAATGTCTATTCCATGGTATCAGTGGGCAGTCTTTCTGTGGGTTGTGGGAGCAGTTATATTTATTACCTATCACGGTATCCGACATCTTCGTTTTCTCAAAATGGTAAAACGATGGGGCCAAGGAATCAGTGATCAACAAATACTAGATATATTGCAAAGTCTGCAGGCAGACCCTGAATCCAAGCATGTAAGATTGCGGATTTGCCCCTGTATTATAAGCCCTACGATGATTGGTTTTATCAACCCAGTGATTTTACTACCTTCAAAGAACTACTCAGTGGATGAGATGACATTCATACTCAAGCATGAGATGGTACATTTTAAACGTAAAGACTTGTGGTATAAAAGCCTGGTGTTGCTTGCAGTTGCCATCCATTGGTTTAATCCTGTTGTTTATTTGATGGCAAGGGCAATAGCAGTTCAATGTGAAATCTCTTGTGATGAGGAAATAGTGCAAGGTACTGATATGGATAGACGGCAGCAATATAGCGAAACGATCATTGGAGTGATAAAAAATCAATCAAAGATGCAAACAGCATTCTCAACAAATTTTTATGGAGGTAAGAAAGATATGAGAAACAGAATTTTATCTATTATGGATACAACAAAGAAGAAAACGGGGTTTTTTATCCTATGCCTTGTATTAATAGGGACAATGGGAATAGGAACAGTATTCACAGCAGGTGCAAATGCCTCTGGGGATTTAAAGCCGCTATCCGAACGCGGCGGTGCTATTACAACATATTATAATCCAGATATTACACTTGAAGAAAATGTTTTAAGGACGCTGGGAAAGGATATACCGAGGAAAGATGTACTGAGAGTTACAATGGTACCTTCTCCTGACTATATAGATATTAATGGACGAAAGGTTGATGTTCATAACAGAACGGAGCCTTATTACTGTGTAAAATGGAACTGGAAAGCAAAAGATAGCCAGTTCAAAAACTGTGTACAAAAAAACTTGCTCATAGATGGTAAAAATGTTATATTCTCATTTTCCGATAAGGCGGCTTCCTATAAGGATGATAAAGCTATAGAAAAAATGATTTATAACATGATTTCCTTTGCATCTGTCTACAGAGATAAAACCTTTCATTATGATTACAAGGCATTTATTGATGAACTGATAGACAAAGGCATTTGTGTAATAAAAGAAGTTACCACCCCCGATAATTTCGACTGGAGATACAATAGTATAAAGGATACAGGTTTTTTTGCAGCCAAGCTACTGACAAAATACGATAGAGAAGATAAAATTACTTCTGTTTACAACGGTAAAATACCTGTTCCAGCAAATATTAATGGAAATCAGGGAATACAGATTGGGAACAGTTTTACAATCAGGGAAGGCGAAATCCTTGCGATTGATATAAAAGAAACAACAGATCGAATGCCTACAGTTAATTGGGCGATTATTGATGTTACAGCGGGAAAAACGATAGATTGGATGCCGAACGCTCTCGGAGGCAATCGGTTTATTTGGATACCAAGCGATAACTATGTAAATCATACATTTAAGATAATGACCAGTACAGAAGAAATGACAGGCGACAATGCAGTTTTTGAAATCTTTACTTATAAAACTGGGCAGCAAGAAAATTTGTTTTCATCTTTCCATGCCGTTGCTTTTGAATATGGAATTCACCATAGTGCTGTACATCGTTGAAAAAGAAACTACTAGACGGTACCGATAAAACAATATTTGCCCTCTAAGAGTGCCAAAGCTGCTGCTAAAGAAAAAACAACAGGAGGAAACCATTGAGAATCTGTATGCCCAGGCCGGCCGTCTAACAACACAGTTAGATTGGCTTAAAAAAAATATCTAGGGTAGGGGGGTTACTTGTTTTCCCTGGGCGGGGCTTTTTGGGCCAGAGTCTTGATAATATCTGCCCGGCTGATAATACCGATGATGTCACCATTATCAACTACCGGCACTCGTTTAATATTGTGTTCGATCATCAGTGCCGCTATCTCCTCAATAGTGATATCTCCGGGGGCGGTGATTAAATCCCTGGTCATAATCTCGGTGGTACTGGTGGCGGCCAGCTTTTTAAAATCTTCCCGGTATCTTTCCAGCCCGTTAACATAAATAAAAGCACCTAGAATATTCAGGAAGGCCGGTGCCCTGGGGTTTGTTTCCTGGTGCAGCAGATCCTCCTCAGTTACCATACCTACCAGCTGCCCTTTTTGGTTTACTACCGGGGCGCCGGAGATGTTGTTTTCCGTTAGAATTAGGGCCGCTTCTTCAATGGAGGCACCTTCTGGAATGGTAATCACATTTTTATTCATAATCTCCCTTGCCAGCATGCGGTTCACCTCTGTTTTTTGTTTTTTATTTCCTTTTCCTTTTGCTTGTTGGGCAGTGGTGTCTTTAAATAGCGTATACTGGTCCATACCAGTACTGCCGCAAATATCATACGCAGGTGGTCTTCAGCAATAAAATGAGCCAGGCTGCCCCCGGTAAAGGTGCCGATGAGGATACCGGGCACAAGTCCAATCAGGGTGCCTTTATGTACATTACCCAGACGCCAATGTGTATATGCCCCTACCCCACCGGCGGGTATCATGGCCAAAAGGGAGCTGCCTTGTGCAGTATACTGTGTAAATCCAGCCAGTAAAACCATTGCCGGGACCATGATTGTTCCCCCACCGACCCCCATCATGCCGGACAAAAAGCCGGTAAATACCCCCGTTAGCAATAAAACCAGTATTTTCCCCCAGGTCAGTCCTAAAGCGGTGTCCACAGCCTGGGGTTGGGGTAAGAGGGGTTTTAGCAGCAACAGTACAGTGATCAGGACAAGAAATATGCCAAAAGCCTTTTCCAATTTCCATTCCGGTAGGGAGTGGGCAAAGTTTGCCCCAAACCGGGCTGTAAAAACCGCTGTGGAAGCCAACAACAAAGAAGCCAAAACATCAATGTTGCCCTGTAAGGCATAGGTTACGGCACCCATTGTCCCGGTAAATACAAGAGCAATCAGGCTGGTGCCATGAGCTTTGTGTTGTCCTATCTTTAACAGGCCGGCCATTAAAGGGATCATGATTACCCCGCCGCCCAGACCCACGAGGCCACCAAAGGTCCCCGCTAACAAACCGATCAGAAAACTCATCCCACAACCTCCGGAAGCCTCCCAAAACTGGTAGTATTGTTAATGTGTCACTGAAATTATTTCTAGCTTTTATCTTATTACTCCACCTGTTCCCAGTGTAACATCCTGGTTCATTTTTTCAAATGCTCGGTTTTGTCATGTGTGCTTTTTGCTTGTGATGTATTATGTTTGTCATAAGCCATTTCTGAAAGTGTTAAGAAGGTCTCCCTGTTGATGTAATATTTGTTTTTTAGTTCCGCTATTCTGCAGGCCGCATCTTCAAGTGTTGGTGCAGAGAGGATATATTTCTCATAGTTGGGCTTTTCCTTTTTTAGAAAATGTGGCGTTGGTTCATCAATATTACCGACAAGATAGTCAATGCTAGTTTCATATAAATTGGCAAGGGTGATTAAGGTATCAATATCCGGTTCACTAACACCTTTTTCATATCCGGACAATGTTTTGTTATTTATATTTGTTAGTTTTCTTACCTGGACCTGGGTTAAGTGTTTAGATTCGCGGGCCATCCTGAGGCGAATACCTAATACATTACTCATTTTTTCCACCACCAATTTATATTATCATTATTCCTAATACCGAGGAATTAATTCCTAAACAAATGGAAAGTCTTGTTTACTTCTTAGATATTAGGAACTATAATAATATTAATTGGTGGTTTTCCGGTGGTTAATTACTGGTTAAAGCTCGGGGGGATATGAAATTAGATCAACCACTTTTGAGGAGTTATGGTTACTGTTACGTAAAGAAGCAAAAGGCATAGAAATGGATGCTTCTTTGCAGTGTGGTTCTCTAAAAATGAAATGGACATTTAAGGATCAAGCAAAAATGCGGAAAATTATAGAACTTCTCGTAGCAACCGGTGTTAAATATCGGGTTTGCGGCCCTTCTATAAGCTTTTGGATAGCTATCGCGGAAAATGGGCAAATAGATGTGGTAATGCGTTCGTTGAATAATTAGATAGAGAGTGGAGGCTTTTTTAAAACAGAAAGACCTTCTGTGAAGGTCTTTTAGGCTGTCTGGGAATTCTTGTGAGCGCGTCCCCGTGCCGATTTGCTAAGCACCCTTTTACGCATGCGCAGGTTTTGTGGCGTTATTTCCAGTAGTTCATCGGTGCCGATATATTCCAGGGCTTCTTCCAGGCTAAACTGTCTGGGTTCTTCCAGGCGCAGGGCCGTCTCAGCAGTGCTGGAGCGCATGTTGGTCAGGTGTTTTTTCTTGCAGACGTTGACTTCAAGGTCTTGTTCCCGTGTGTGTTCTCCCACAATCATGCCCTCGTAGACCTTGGTGCCCGGTATAACAAACAGTACACCGCGATCCTGCACGGAATGGAGCCCATAGTTGTTGGCTTCCCCGGATTCGAAGGCAATCAGCACACCCTGGTAACGTTCCTTGATATCCCCTTTGTATGGTTCATAGCCCAAAAAGAGATGGCTCATAATTCCGTTGCCTCTGGTCTCAGACAGTAGTTTGGAACGGAAGCCAATCAGCCCCCTGGCGGGTATCTTAAACTCCAGCCGTAGCCGATCCGGCCCAAGGGTGGTCATATTGAGCATTTCACCTTTTCTGGCTCCAACATTTTCCATCACTGTGCCCATCTTATCTTCGGGGATATCCACCAGTAAAAGTTCCATTGGTTCCATTTTGCTGCCGGTGGCGTCCCACTGATAAATTACTTCCGGTTTCGAAACCTGTAGTTCAAAGCCTTCCCGGCGCATGGTCTCAATAAGAATTGACAGGTGCAGTTCACCTCTGCCGCAAACCCGGAAGACGTCGGGGCTATCGGTTTCTTCCACCTGCAGGCTGACATTCTTCTCCATTTCTTTAAACAGTCTGGCCCGCAGGTGACGGGAGGTCAGGTAGCTGCCTTCCCGACCGGCGAAGGGGCTATCGTTAACCATAAAATTCATCTTCAGGGTTGGTTCATCCACAGCGATGGGGGCCAGTTGTTCGGGCTTGTCCACACAGGCTACAGTTTCACCAATCCTAATTTCATCTAAGCCGGAAAAGGCGACAATATCGCCGCAGTGTGCTTCTTCAACAGCTGTTTTTCCCAGCCCCTCAAAAACATACAGAGAGCCGATACGTCCCTGGTGCAGTTCGCCCCGGTGTCCAATAATGTTAACCGGTTGTCCGGCGATCAGCCGGCCCCTTTTTATGCACCCAGTGCCCATTCGTCCCACAAAACTATCGTATTCGGTATTGTTAACCAGCAGCTGTAGGGGGCCATCGATGTCCCCTGAGGGTGCCGGAATATATTTTAAAACAGCTTCAAAAAGCGGCCGCATATCCTGACCCTTTGTGTGAGGTTTTGTTGTTGCCGTGCCCTCTCGGGCTGAGGTATAAATAATGGGGAACTCCAGTTGCTCCTCATTTGCATCCAGGTCGATGAAAAGATCAAGGATTTCATCCCCTACTTCCAGTACCCGGGCACCCTCCCGGTCCACCTTGTTAATTACCACTACTGCTTTAAGATTTAATTCCATCGCTTTGCGCAGAACGAACCGGGTCTGGGGCATGGCGCCTTCGAAAGCATCCACCAAAAGGAGTACCCCATCCACCATTTTTAGGGCCCGCTCAACCTCACCGCCGAAGTCAGCATGGCCGGGGGTGTCAACGATGTTAATTTTTATACCTTGATAATGTACGGAGGTATTCTTGGCCAGGATGGTAATACCCCGTTCCTTTTCCAGCTCGTTAGAATCCATCACCCTTTCTGCCACCTGCTGGTTTTTCCTAAAGATGCCACTCTGTTTGAGTAGGGCATCCACAAGGGTGGTTTTACCGTGATCCACATGGGCGATGATGGCAATATTTCTAAATCTGTTGCCGGACATATAATAGATAGCCTCCTTCCAAACTCTCTAAGTATATCAGTTTTGCCCGGCGTTAACAACCTGGCGGCACGTGCTGGGTTGTTTTGACAATCACCTGGTAGCGGCAATTGTTCTCACTAATTCAAGGTTTGCGCTAAAAGATTTTTCTTTTTTGGCGGAAGGAAGATGGCCGGCCTTTGTTTTTTTTCATTTCCTCTTCCACTTCTTCCAGCCTATCTAGGCCAACAATGATACTGCGAATCATCTCGTCACTATAATGATCAGTAATCCAGGTCTTTACTGTCCCCACATCTGTACCGTAATGGTAGGAAAGGTTTGATAACAGGTTCTCTTCGGCAAAAATACGGTCGATCATTCTTTGTCTAATGGAAATGGTTTTTTGGTTGCTGGGCATAACAGACACCTCACTTTATTTCTCTTCCTTGTCATCTGAACCGGGCAGCAGTTTTCTTAATTCCATTGGCAGAGGGAACAGGATAGTGGTGTTGGGTGAATTGGACACATCTGTTAGGGAACGCAGCGTCCGCAGGGTTAACCCACCGTCTACACTGGTTAATATCTCCGAGGCCTTAGCCAGTTGCTCTGAAGCCTGGCGTTCCCCTTCGGCCTGGATTATGGCTGCTCTTCTGCTTCTTTCTGCTTCCGCCTGGCGGGCTATGGCTCTGGTCATTTCTGAGGGCAGGACGACATCCTTGATTTCCACTGATGTTACCTTTATGCCCCAGGGGTCGGTGGCCTCATCTACTATTTTTTGCACCCTCTGATTAAGCCTTTCACGTTGTGACAGCAGTTCATCCAGTTCAGCAGTGCCCACTACGCTTCTCAAGGTGGTTTGAGCATACTGGTTGGTGGCTGCATGGACATTTTCCACGTTGACTACTGCCTTGTCCGGATCAACAATCTTGTAATATAGAACTGCATTGACCTTGCAGGCCACGTTGTCTTTGGTTATAACCTCCTGTGGCGGCACGTCATAAACGATCACCCGCAGGGATACGCGGATGATCCTGTCTACAATTGGAATAATCAAAATAAGTCCAGGCCCTTTTACACTAATCAGCCTGCCCAGCCGAAACAACACAGCCCTTTCATACTCGGGCAAGATTTTTACGGCGGAAGTGATCAGTGAAAAAATCAAAACCGCCAGTATTACAACCGAAAAAATGTTGAACATTAGCTTCTCTCCTTTGCTGGATTTGTTTCTTTATCATCACTCACTGGGATGACCAAAAGTGTCATTCCCTGCCGTTCAAGTACCTGCACCTCTTCACCTCCCTGGATAGTATGCCCGTTTTCTACCACTGCCTGCCATATTTCCCCGCGAATTCTCACCATGCCCCTGGGGTTAAGTTCCGTAACGGTATAGGCAGTTTTATTTTCAAACTCGGACTTGCCATGTACAGGTTTGTGCTTGCGGATCCGGGATATGCCCAAAATAATTACTAACAAAAGCAGCCCACCAATCACTGCCACACCAAAGACCAAAAGTCTGAAGGCGGAAAACCAGCCGGCGGGCATCAAGGGTTCTACGGGGAAAAATAAAATGCCCAATACTATGCTGGCCAGTCCGCCAACGCCCAGCACTCCATAGGTGGGGGTGACCAGTTCTGCTATCAGTAGCCCGGCACCTAATAAAATTAGGAATACCGCTGCCAGGTTGCCGCTGAATAAACCCATCCCGGCCAGGCCCAACAAAAGGCTGATGGATCCCACAATTTCCGGCAGAAAAAACCCGGGGGAATAGAACCCGATAATTAAACCATAAATGCCAAGCATCAATAGAATCATGGCAATGGTCGGGTTACTGACCAGGTGAATTAACTGTTCATTTGCGTTCAGGGGTACTGGGGTGACTGTAGCACCGGCTGTGACCAGGCGTTTTTCCCCGGCATTGGTCGTAACCACCATCCCATCGATATTTTTCAGTAATTCAGTGGTATCAACAGCATTTATATCCACAATCCCTTTATCCAGGGCTTCACTGTTGTCCAAGGTCAGGTTTTCCGTGACAAATTTTTCTGCCAGATCTGCCGGGCGGCCTTTTTCAGCGGCGATGCTCCGCATATGGCCGGCTAAAAAATTAATGGTTTTTTGATCTGCGGTTTGCGGGGATTCGCCGGGAGAGGTCATGGTCACAGGCATGGCGGCGCCACAGGTAGTGGCCGGGGACATGGCGGCTAGATGCCCATTAATTAAAATAAAGGTTCCTGCAGAGGCGGCTATGCCACCCGGGGGGTTAACATAGGTGATTACGGGAATGTTTGATGCTGACATGGATTGCAAAATGTCCAGGGTGGCTGACACCAGCCCACCGGGGGTGTTGAGTATTATTAGTGCCGCATCAACCTGGTTTTGTTCCGCCAGGCGCAGACCTCTTTGGATATTCCTGGTGGTGCCTTCTGTGACCGTACCTTCAACCTTGATGGAATAAACAGACGGTTGTTTGTCCAGGGCCGGGGCGGGCATGGTAAAATAGAGCCACATGCTGGAAATAATGATCAAAAACAATAGGAATCCATGCTTTTTTATCTTCATATGTATGTTCACCTTGAACCTTTATAATAAAATGGAAATCCTTGTATGAACAGCAATTGCCGTAGGGACTAATTGAGGCGGGAAAAAATCGGCTACACTTAGCTATGAACAAATTTGCCTAGAATATTCTTTTAATCTATAAACTTTTGAATTATGCAAAATTTACAAAACATACTGGTAATATTGTAACATAAAACCAGTGTGTATTTTGAGGTAGCGCAAGGATATGTTTAATATAATCAGGCGCCATATGGCATCATAAATGAAGGTGGGAGGGATATTTAAAAAACAGTGTATCGAGGTGTTGCATATGAAGGGCCCGAAGGGGAAGCAGGATTATCAAACTGCTATTTTTGCGGGGGGCTGTTTTTGGTGTATGATAGCTCCTTTTGAGAAGGTGGAGGGAGTTATTGAGGTTATACCGGGTTATACCGGTGGACATAAAGAAAACCCCACCTACCATGAGGTTTGTGCCGACCATACCGGACACTATGAGGCTGTGCGGGTTACTTATGATCCTAATTTAACGAGTTATGATCAATTGCTGGAGATTTTTTGGCGGCAAATTGATCCCACAGATGAAAGCGGCCAGTTTTTTGATCGTGGTTCCTCTTACCGAACGGCTGTCTTCTATGGTGATCAGACCCAGAAAGAAAAAGCAGAAGCAGCAAAAAATGAACTGGACAACAGTGGCCGGTTTAATAAACCGGTGGTAACTGCTGTCCTACCAGCCGCTGCCTTTTATCCGGCAGAGGAATATCACCATAACTACCACAAGAAAAACCCGGAGCATTACAAACAGTATCGCCGGGGATCAGGGCGTGATGCTTTTCTGGATTGGCACTGGCGTGAATAGCAGGCAATCCAAATGCAACTGTAGGGATAGCAGGTCGTGGACACAATTCTATAGAAGGGTTTGATTGGGCTGGCAAAAGAAAAACTAACGGAGATGCAATACCGGGTCACAAAGGAAAATGCCACAGAACCACCCTTTAAAAATGAATACTGGGACAACAAGCGGGAAGGCATCTATGTGGATGTTATTTCCGGCGTGCCACTTTTTAGTTCCACAAACAAATATGACGCCGGATGTGGCTGGCCCAGTTTCACCCGTCCCCTTGATCAGGGGGAAATAGTGGAAAAAAAAGACCTGAGCCACCTTATGGTGCGTACTGAAGTGCGCAGCAAAACAGCCGACTCACATTTGGGCCATGTTTTTGGTGATGGGCCGGCACCAGGCGGTACAAGGTATTGTATTAATTCAGCGGCTTTGAGATTTATACCGAAAGAGGATCTGGAAAAGGAAGGTTACTGCCAGTATGCAGAATTGTTTAAGTGTGAAGGTGACGGGGCCGGCAAATCCCCACTGAAAGAACCCTCATAAGGGTTCTTTTTTGTTGGCAGGTATTGATTGTTTTTTGTCTAATATAGACAAGGCAAGTGTCTATATGATGGGGGCAAAAGGATCGTGAAATGGAAAGCAGTGCTGAAAAATCTAGACGTCATCGCCATTATTGCTGCCAGTGCCATTGCCATTATTTTGCATCATCTGGGCATAATCCCGGAGACCTATGTGATTTCCATTTTGCTGATGCTCTTAGCCCTCCATGTGCTGCAGGAGGCACTGCGGGGGGAGGAGATAAAGGAGGACATCAAGGCCATTGCCAAAAATGTGCGTGTTGTTGATCCTGAGGTTGAACTAATCAAGCCCAGGGATCTCCTCATCTACACTGAAGAGTTTGCCTTGAAAAATAGAGGAGAGGTATGGTGGTTTAACGCCTGTTGTACCATGTTTCGTTCACAAGAGCTTTTTGACCGGCTGCTGGGTACATCTATTGAAAGCCCGAAAACAACAAGAATATTTTTTGTGATGAGAACATCTATGAAGGAGGCCTGGGAAAGGGATGTTAAGCCGAAGATTGAAAAATGTCGTCGTAGGGAAAAGGTGCAAGAGCCGGTGTGGTGTAACATTGATGAAAACATCGCCTTCCAGATGATCGATGTGGGAATAGACAAGGAGTCCAAAGAGGCCCTTCTGGCCTTCTGGGGAGAGCCCTTTATGATGGAGTTGGGTAGCGAAGGACAACAGGTACCCAGATACCTGATCCATGTTAAAAGTAAGTCTGAACTGATTCTTCGCCTGCACGACATTTTCGTAAAATGTCGTCTAAAAAACAACGAATCGGGATAGAAAAACTATTTTAACCGAGATAAGGCAAGTGTGAACTGCTAGTTGGCAAATTGATGTTTTGGAGCTGATAATTATGTTTTCCCCAGATGAAGGGATACTGACAAACCAAAAAATCAAGGAGGAATGGCTGGCGGCCCTTAGTGATTTGGTAAGACAGGTGAAGGAATGGACCAGGCCCCAGCCGGACACATCTTGTTATTCATGTTCATGTTCAGGTTCATGCTGTGGGCCCGTTGACGAGATTATGGAGACAGCAGTGGAGCTGGAAGAAGGACATATAGGCTGCTACAATGCGCCTGTGCTGTATTTAAAAACGAGAAACACTGTTATCGAGCTTAAACCCATAGGCAGGTTTGCCATTGGGGCCATCGGGCGTGTAGACATGTCCAACAACATCAGCAGATATTCCTTGCTTTATTCAAGCAAAAGGGGCTGGTTGTGCCTGGAAAACAGGCAAGCCCTATCTAAACCACTATTCTTGGAATTAGTTGTTGCCCTTGATCAAAGGCAGCGGGATGCCGATTTTCATTAAAAGATATTTTCTATAGTCAGGGATTCTTTTTTCGGCACATGTTTGATCATCAGCTTTAGTTCCGCCAGGTGGGCCCAAGATAGGGGAGTGTTTTCATTAGCAATATATTCCCTGGTTTTGGTCATGGTGAATTGGATATTATCTATTTCCTGGTGATCCAAAAAAGAAGGCCACCATTTTGTTTTTTCATCCCAGGTTCTTTCAAGTTCAATAGTGTCTGCCAGGGCTTGTTCCCACTGACTTTCTTCCAGTGCCTGTTCTATTTGATCTATTTTCTGCACCATTTCATCGGTCCCATCCTGTAGCAGGTGATTGGTCCAGAAACCAAAGGACAGTATGGCCACAAATATTATTGTCAGTACTGCCAGCAATCTCATTTATGCAAGCTCCTTAATAAGCAAAGACTTTATATTTTAGATCTACCGGTTTTCCGACTGTTAATTTTAAAAAATGTTTATCCAGTATTGGATTTAGCCTGATATAGCAGCTTTCCTTCCGTGTCCAAGTGAGCAAATAGGACTTCCTTAAAAGACTTGATACCGAATTTATTTAGTTCGGTACCGAGCCATTCTTCGGTGAGGTTTAGCTGGGCCAGGTTTTTCTTGAACACAAAACCATCGATAATTAGTGTGATGGGCAAACCCTCATATTTTGTGGGTATGTTTAAATCCTCGGGGATCACCGGTCTTTTTTGCGATTTGGGGATTATACTTAACTTGCCGCTGGATTCAAGGATGGCGAATTCTACATCGGCGATGTTAGGCATGTTTTTTTCCCGCAATTGTTCCAGCAGATCGGTTATGTTGTAGCGGAGCTTGGCCATCTCTTTTTCGATGATTTTTCCGTTTTCAACGAGCACAGTGGGCGTGCCACAGATTATTTCCCGGGCCCGCTGGCTTTTTAGGGATAGAAAGGACATGGCCACCTGGATTAGGATCAGGGTAAATATGGGAAAGAGGCCAAAAAGAAGTGGTATCTCCGTATTTTCCATTGGGATGGCGGCCAGTGCCGAAAGCATAATCACTATCACTATCTCGTATGGCTGAAGCTGCCCGATCTGCCTTTTCCCCATTAGTCTGACGCCGATTACTACCACAGCAAATAAGATCACAGTGCGTAGTATACCTATTAACATGTATCTTGCTCCTGCAATTTAATTTGTTATTCCTGCCTATCTTTTTCTGATATCATTGTTTTTATGTGTGTTTAAAGTATTTGTTTCCTGGCAGCCACAAATACATATTATAGGCTATGAAGGAGCATTTATAAAAGAAAGGGGATTAGATAGATGGAAGACAGGCTAATGAAAAATATTGGTTTTGCCGAGAGCCTAAAATTGGGTGAGCTGGTAGATTATCAGGAAGGAAGGGTGGTTAGCCGGACGCTGGCGCAATTGGCCCAGGTCGGCCTGACGTTATTTTCTATTAGCCGGGGAGAAGGAATTAGTGCCCACACCTCGCCGGGGGATGCCCTGGTGCAAATTTTGGATGGGGTGGCCAGAATCACCATTGGTGAACAAACCTTTAATGTGCAGCAGGGAGAAAGCATCGTCTTGCCCAAAGGAGTGTCCCATGCTCTGGATGCTGACGAAAACTTTAAATTTCTTTTAACGGTTATTAAACCCTAAAGAAAACATAGAAGGTGATTGGAACCACTGAGCTGGTTGCAATCACCTTTTTAACTAATCACGTTAGGGAAAATTAGGGTTATTGCCCAGGTGTTTTCAATACCGCTCCTGTGCTGGAAGAGGTTACCAGAGATGAATAGCGGGCCAGGTAGCTTTTCCCGGTAACTTTGGGCGCCGGCTGTTGCCAGTTATTACGGCGGGCTGCCAGTTCTTCTTCAGTTAACTGGACATTCAGGGTGCGGTTGGGAATGTCAATATCAATCAGATCCCCTTCCAGCAGCAGGGCGATGGGACCACCTTCAGAAGCCTCGGGTGATACATGACCAATGCTGGCACC
>JABMJD010000066.1 GCA_013201395.1 Candidatus Syntrophopropionicum ammoniitolerans | reverse complement strand
GGACAGGTACGTTAATACCCTTCAACAAGAGTATAGTACAATTTACAAGGTCAAGAATTTTAAACTGACAACCCCTAACCATAACTTACAGGGACAGGTACCTCGTCCCACAGTCTTTAAGGTATTCCTTTGGGGGTCAGTTGGAAAGTGGGAAAGCCGAAAGAAGAAGGCGGAAAGCGGAAACAGGAAGTCTGGCCACTCTATGAGCCTTTCTAAGTCGGGGATCAGACCCGAGGAACTAGGACAGAGGAATGGGGACACAGCTCTGTTTGGGGCCGGGCTTTGATGCTGAGTTATGTCCCCAAAATGATGGGGCTGGCTTTGACGCCGAGAAATGTCCCCGAATTGTGGTGTAAATCTGCAGGGCTTACAAAAGCAGGCGCCATCACGCCCTCATTCCAGGAGCGGGTGGGCCCGGGGAAAAGCGAGGGTACTGTCTGAGCCGCAAAAAGCACGGCAAGTTGGCCCACGCCCAAGCCTTGACAACTATATGGGACTAGGAGAGCTGCGTTGTAATCTGCTGATTGAAACAAGGAACCTGGTCCTTCGTTCCACGTGGTTTTGCGGGAAATTTATATACCCCCGTTGGCTAACCGTTGTTTGTTTTCTTCCTCTGCGTCCTGGGCAAAATCAAAATCATCCTTAATGCCGGCCTTTTCGGCAGCAAACATAACCGGATAAGAACTGACAAAATCACGGTGCACCAACTCATAAGGAAAGTCTGCATAGCTGCCATGAAATTTCAAATATTCCATATGCCTGTTTCCCTTCATGTCATACTGGTGCAAAATACAGTCTGCGGTACCATCAAAATCCAATGGCCGGACACCAAATTTCTCACACAGTTCAATGTTAAAGGCCGGAGTAACCTTTAACCACCGCCCGTCAAGAAACAGTTCCGTGATCCCATGATAGTGAAAAACATCCGTTTGCACCAGGTCCCTGAGCCGCTTCGTATTCAAATGGTTCCTCACATCTGCGAACGCCAGCCGGGCGGGAATGCCTGCCGCCCGCGAGACAGCAGCCAGGATAATGGCCTTGTGTATACAAAAGCCTGAATCTCTTGCGATCCGGACGCTGGCTTTAAACTCCTCCGGTTCAAAGATAATGTGATAAGGGTCATAGCGGAAGCCGTCTCGGACGGCAAAAAAAAGGTTAATCGCTTTTTCCCGCAAGGTATGGCCCCGGCCATGAATCCGGGCAAATTCAAGCACATTGGGAGCAGCGCTGTCCACATAAAACCCTGGTTTGGTATAGTCGTCGATGTTGATATGATTTTTCATTGGACACCTCTTTAGTTGATGATTAGCGGGTAAATCATGTCCCAGAATATTATTTTTCCCGATTTATCTATATAACCGGTTCCTGTTTGATCTGCAACGGCGGCAAGTCCATTGGAAAACTGAGCGGCAGATATAAACCGGGGCTCGATTACAATTTATCCTGTTTTGTCGATGAAGCCGTGTTTCCCATTTATCCTTACGCCTGCAAGCCCTTCAGAAAAAGCCATCAGACCGCATGAACTGCGGTTCTACAACCGTTTTTCCGCCGGGATCAATGTATCCGCAAAGATTATTCTCGCCCCAGATTATAGCCAGACCTGCACTGGATTTGGTGTTTAGCAGGCACTGAATCAATCACTGTGTTACCTCTTTTATCTATTATATAATACCTGTCCCTATTCCCATCAAAAACACATGAATATCCAGCCGAAAAATCTTCGGCACTGTCATACCGGGGACTAATCACGAATTCCCCAGCCCGGTCAATAAAACCGAACCAACCGCGGCCGCCGTTTTCATGACCATAACTCACCCTGGCCAGTTCATCTGAAAAGGATTGGGCCTCGGTGAACTGTGGACTGATGACCATTTCCCCGCTGGTGTCAATGTAACCCCACTTGCCGCCTTGTTCCGGCTGTACCGCAGCCAGCCCGTGGGAAAATTCTTTAACTTGATAAAAACCAGGTTTAATCACTACCTCCCCGGATTTATCAATAAAAGCTTGTTTACCGGTCTCCCCCATCTTCACTAGAGCGCGACCGTCATGAAAATTCCCGAAAGTCTTTCCCTTCCCTGTTTGTTTTCCCCATAATAACTAGAATGCGGATCAATTGCTTTAAGATTCGATATAACCTATAATGGTAGCATAATCATAATAAATAATGCCTATTACCCAGGGGGTGGAAAAAATGGGAGTAAAAAACATCATCATCCTTGGAATGCACCCACACACTTGGGAAAACACGGAAATAGCCGACACTGTCCGACTAATGGCCAAAACCATTAACATCCATAATAAAATTTTTGTTAATCCCAGTATCGGATTTCGTCATGCATTGTCACAAAGACAACCGCTACAACTAACATGGGTGGGAAAAGAATACAACAGTATTTATGTAATTACACCGCCGTTGGAAATTATCCCTTCCTCCTTTGGATTAGGGAAAATAAAAAATAGATTTATTATGAAAATACTGAACAGGAAGGTGTGTTCGTTATTAGGACCCCAGTGGCGTGAACAAACAATATTGTACCTGTCCTCTGGTGGAATTGCCCAATCCTTTAGTATAATGGAATCACTGAAACCTAAATGGCTCATTTTCGACGTATTGGACGATAACATTGGTTTCCCTGGTACTAGTGAAAAAGAAAAGACAATTTTAAAAAACCAATTTACCCAAATTATGCAAAAGGCCACCTTAATTACCACTGTATCAAAATATCTGGTTAATAAATTAAGCGAAGAGTATAATTGCAAGGCTCAGTTTCTCCCAAATGGTTTAGATATTGGGAAATTTGTTATAAAACCTACTTATACACAGCCCCTTAGTGAATTATTATCTTTGGAAAGGCCCCTGTTTGGTTTTGTTGGGGCTATAACAAGCTGGATAGATTTAGGGCTTTTACTTAAGGCAGCTGATTACCTAACTAAGGGAACCATAGTAATAGTGGGATCAGTCATTGAAAGTGCAGTGTCCAAGGACTCACTGGATAAACTTTGCCGACATCCCCGGCTTAGCTTTCTGGGACCAAAACCATATTTTCGAGTACCTCATTTTCTTCATCAATTTGATGTTCTTCTTTTACCCAGAAATTATGAACCCCACTCCCTTGCCTCAGATCCCCTGAAACTTTATGAGTATCTGGCAACAGGTAAGCCTATAGTTTCTACCGCAATACCCAGCGCCATGCGTTTTAGTAATGTGGCTTATGTATGTGATAGTGATAAGGGATTTTTAAACGCCTTGGATCGGGCACAAAAAGATTGGACTCCTGAAAAAGCAGTTAAAGCCCAAAATTCAGTTAAAGACCTGACCTGGGAAAACCGTGCAAAAGAAATGCTAGTGCATTTTAGAAAAAAGCAATTGATCAAGTAAGGGAGCAAGTTGTCCATTCCATAGATGCAGACATTACCAGTATCTGGTGGGACGAGGGGCCTGTCAGACCGTGTAAAAACTATTTTTGGAAATAATTTTCCCCACTCGTACACTTATACAAGCCTTTGAATGGGACTAGATGGGTATATACAGTCAATATCCCATACTATAGCCCCCACTTTTTGCCCCAAATCCATTAAACCTTGGACTTTTCACACGGCCTGCTGTCCCCGCGTCCCGCTAAAGGATTCGGCGCAGGCCCGCCTGCTTTGCTGCTTTTATTGCCGCCCGGTACTCCCCGCGGGTGATGGGCCGGCTTAGCTCCGGATAGTGAAAAGCCTGAAAGGCGGGGTAATACTGATCCATAATATTTATAAAGGTATCTGGAGATACCTCATCGGCCAGAAAGGCAAAAATCTTTTCCGAGCGGGCCAGGTTGTCCGGCAGAACCAGGTGCCGCACCAGCAGGCCCCGGTAGGCCAGGCCCCCCTCATCCAGGGTCAGGTCACCCACCTGCTCGCGCATTTTCTTGACCGCCTTTTTTGCAGCAGTGAAGTACCAGGCTGCTCCGGAATATTTACGGCCGGCGTCATCGTCGGCAAATTTGATGTCCGGCATATAAATATCCACAACGCCCTCCAGCAGGTCTAAGGTGGCCGGCGCGTCATAGCCCCCGGTATTATAAACCAGGGGCAGGCTGAGCCCTTTGGCGGCAGCCAGGACCAGGGCCCCCAGAATTTGGGGCACAAAGTGACTGGGGGACACCAGGTTGATGTTGTGGCAGCCCCTTTCCTGCAGCTCCAGCATCATCTGGGCCAGTTTTTTGGCGGAAACTTCAACGCCGCGGCCTTGCTGGCTTATTTCATAGTTCTGACAGAAGACGCAGCTTAAATTGCAGTGGGTAAAAAAGATCGTGCCTGATCCCCTTGTCCCCACCAGCACATTTTCTTCACCAAAATGAGGCCCGTGGCTGCTCACCACCGCCAACCGACCACCTCGGCACAGGCCCAACTCCCCTTTCAGTCGGTTGACCCGGCAGACCTGGGCGCAAACAGTACAGTCCTCCAGCATGGCTACCGCCTTTTCCGCCCGTTCAACCAGTGCACCGGGAGAGAATTTCAGATAGCTGCTCTTAACCATAAACGCCCCCTTTTTATTTTTCATATACCCCTTTCCCATAGATAAAAAGAAGATGTCCTCTGTAAAAACCCCAGTGGCCCAGCCGAGGTATAGCAAATACAGCCTTTGTTGGGCTATGCCTTCCGAATTATGATGTTGCACTCGCGTACTATACCAGACCCCTTTGGCGAATAAAAGACAAATCAAAAGGCAAACATAATTTCAAGTCTATGTCCGGGAGGTTACTATGAGCAACCAATTTATATTGTGGTCTATGGCACTCCTACCCTGGCTGACTCTTTTTTTAATGAAAAGAGATGACATCAAACGCTTTATGCCGGTTGCCTTATTTGGATCCATCACCAGCATCATGATTGGGGATATAGGCGGCACACTTAAACTGTGGGGCTTTAAGGAATCGGCTTTCCCTTTGAGTCACATTTTCACCTACCACCTGGGTCTG
>JABMJD010000020.1 GCA_013201395.1 Candidatus Syntrophopropionicum ammoniitolerans | reverse complement strand
TCCTTTATTAGGAAATATGACAGGATGTTGACAAACAAGTGGGACGGGGGGACAGGTACCTTGTCCCAGTCCTGGCCACTAGCGCACCTTTAGGGTATTACTTTGGGGTTAGTTGGAAAGTGGGAAAGCGGAAGGTTGAAAGTTGAAAGCTGATAGCTGGATACCTTGACAGGAGAATGGGGACACATCTCTGTTTGGGGCCGGGCTTTGATGCTGAGGTATGTCCCCGACCTATAGAAAATCTGCAAGGCTTACAAAAGCAGGCGACATCGAGGCCTAATTCAAAGAGCGAGTGAACCCGAGGATTAGCGAGGGCACTGTTTGAGCCGCGGCGGCGGCGAGTTGGCCCGAGCCCGAGGGTGAATGAGCTCGGACAATTATAAGGGGCGAGCAGAGCTGCGTTGTAAGCCTTGCGGGTAAACGGTGATTGGCTATTGGTGGTTGGTGGTTGGTGGTTGGTGGTTGGTCGTTCGGGGGTGTTCTCAAACAAGATACCCTGACATAGGAACGGGGACACACCTCTGTTTGGGGATTGGCTTTGCTGTCGGAGGAATGTCCCCGATCTAGTACCTTGACAGGAGAATGGGGACACATCTCTGTTTGGGGCCGGGCTTTGATGCTGAGGTATGTCCCCGACCTATAGAAAATCTGCAAGGCTTACAAAAGCAGGCGACATCGAGGCCTAATTCAAAGAGCGAGTGAACCCGAGGATTAGCGAGGGCACTGTTTGAGCCATTGTATGTCGGGTGTCGGACCCGAGGAACCAGGACAGGGGAACGGGGACACAGCTCTGTTTGGGGAGTGGCTTTGCCGCTGAGTTATGTCCCCCAAATTATTGTCGCCGAGGTATGTCCCCAAACTAGGGGATAAAATTGTAGGAATTCGCCAGAAAGCGAATTCCTACAATTAGAACAGTATATTTTGCTTCTTCATGTTTATATTCAACAGCAAGCCCAAGGCCGCCAGGTTGGTAATCATGTTGCTGCCGCCATAGCTAAACATCGGCAAAGGGATACCAGTTATGGGCATTATGCCGGTAGTCATACCAACATTAACCAAAACGTGGAAAGCAATCATTGATACCACACCGGCAGTAATTAGATAGCCAAACCGATCCTTGACATTAACAGCGATATAAATACAACGGTAGATTAGAATAAAAAACAGGAACAACAAGACGATGGCACCAATGAAACCCAGTTCCTCCCCGACCACAGAAAAAATAAAATCCGTATCCTGGATCGGCAGAAAATCACCATGAGTCTGGCTGCCCTGATAAAGCCCTCTGCCCAAAAGACCACCCTGCCCAATGGCAATCTGGGACTGAATGATATGATAGCCCAGACCATGAGGGTCCACCCAGGGATCAAGAAAAATAATCAGCCGGTTGAGCTGGTAGTCTTTTAGGGGGATCCAGAGGTGAAAGGCGGTATTGGCTTCACACCATAAATGGGCCCAAATCCACAGTGAAACAAAAGCCAGGCTGCCGGCAATCAGACAAAAGAGCAGCCAGGGCCGTGCCCCTGCTGCGAAAAGCATGCCAAACATGATGGCCATAAACACAAGGGACGTGCCTAGATCCGGCTGTTTTAAAATTAATAGCAGCGGTAAACCGATAAAGGCAAAACAAGGTATCAGATCTTTTAGCCTCTTCAGCCTACCCTGTCGTTTACTAAGAAAAGCAGCAAAACAGACAATAATGATCAGCTTGGAAAATTCAGAAGGCTGAAAACGAAAAGGACCCAATTGGATCCAGCGCTGGGCCTCCATAGCAGAGTCACCCACAAAGATAACTGCAGCCAGCAGAATTAAATTTAAAATATACAGCTTTTTCATATGTTTGGCCAGATCTTCATAATTAATGTTGAGTATGAAAATCAGGCCGCCAATGCCAATAACGATATGCAGGATTTGCTTGATGAAATCCTTTCTAAGCACAGTATCGTCTTTGGTAGCACTGTATATGATAATCAGGCTAAAAACAATTATCAGAGCCACAACCGCTATTAATGTATAATCCAATTTTTTTAACAGCCGGCTTTGCTTAAACAATGTCTATGACACTCTTTTCCACTAAAATAATTCCTAAAACAGAAAATACTCGATCTATTATATAATAACCGGTTGCAAATTAACATGCTGCCTTCTATCCACTAGCGACCACTTTGTGGATAGAGCCCCAGGGTTAGCACCCTAAAAAATAAAAAGCCCGCTAAAACTAACGAGCATTATCACTGCCGGTACTATGACTGGGACCAGCTGTTACCTATCCATAGCAGCATTCTCTTGGATTTCATATGTTCACCATGTATGTATTAGCAACTGACCTAGGCTTCTGCTGCCCTTCTCATACCCCTGACCGGAATATTGGCCACCAGCGCTACTGTGTTACCACTTTCGTCCAGGTTTACCTCCAGCGCCGTTTCATCGATCTCCATATATTTGGATATTACCTGGATCAGTTCTACTTTCAAGGTTTCAAGCAACTGAGGCGATATGCTGGCTCGGTCGTGCACCAAGACCAGACGAAGTCTTTCCTTGGCCACCTCCTTACTCCCGCTGCCTCTATTAAAAAGCCTTGCAATGAATTCCAGCATTGCTGTGCTCCCCTCCCAGTTTTATTTCATACCAAATATTTTTCGTATTTTTCTAAAGAACCCTTCCCCATCCAGATTCATCAGCGGAACATCCTCACCTAGTATGCGTTGCACTATATTCCTATAGGACTGGCCCAGGCGCAGGTTCATATCCAGCACAACAGGTTCACCGCGGTTGGTAGTAATGACAATCATTTCATCTTCGGGGATTACGCCTACAAGGTCCACAGCCAGGATATCAATGATATCTTCTATACCCATCATATCCCCCTGCCTGACCATTTTCGGGCGGATACGGTTGATAATCAAAGCCGGCTCACGCAAATCCGCAGCCTCCAACAAACCGATGATCCGGTCGGCATCACGCACCGCCGATACCTCCGGCGTAGTAATTACTATAGCTTTGTCCGCCCCGGCTATGGCATTACGGAAACCCTGCTCGATGCCGGCCGGACAGTCAATAATGATAAATTCAAATTCTTTTCTTAAATCGTCACATAGCTTGATCATCTGCTCCGGGCCGATGGCAGTTTTGTCTTTGGTCTGGGCAGCTGGTAAAAGGTGCAGCCCATCCAAACGCTTATCCTTAATCAGAGCCTGCCGCAACCGGCAGTTGCCGCTGGTTACATCAACGATATCGAATACAATCCTGTTTTCCAGCCCCAAAGCCATATCCAAGTTTCTCAGCCCTATATCAGTATCTACAAGCGCCACTTTTTTGCCCAGGTAAGCCAAACCCGCCCCCAGGTTGGCGGCCGTAGTGGTCTTGCCTACCCCTCCCTTGCCGGAAGTAATTACGATTACTTCACTCATCCAAAGCTTCCTCCTCTTATTAAGTCATGATCATCTGGTACATCAAACTTATGATCAAGGCCGTTATACTGTGGAATGCTGCTACATTTAAGGCTTAACCTGGCGTTCAATGCAGGTCTGGAATGCTTCAATGGTTACCACACCATCCCTAATACGAGCCATTTCCGGGTGATCTGTTTTGATTATTTCATTATCTGGCGGCCGGGTGATATGATCCGAGATCCTCAGCTGTGTCGGCTGCAGTTTAAAGGCCATTACAATCGCATTTTCATCCCCGCCCGCCCCGGCGTGCACTACGCCGCGCAGGGCACCCATAACTATAACATTGCCTGTCGCCGCTATTTCCGCCCCGGGGTTAACGTCACCCAGGATGACAACGTTGCCATGATAACTGATAGTTTGGCCGGATCGCAGGGTCCTTTGCACCAAAATAGTATTTTCATCTACCAGTCCTTCCAGGTCTTCAGCGTTAGAAAATAGACCATTATTGCTATCCTTGGAAGCGGCCAAATCTATCTCTCCTTCTAGCATCGCAAATGCTTACTGTTAATTCTACAAATTGGCAATCAAATCCTGCTAAATCCAGGCAAAAAAAGAGGCGAAAAGATACCCCATTTCCATCATTATTTTACAAAAATCACCATTGGGGGTTGGTTTATTGGGGATCCCCCGGTGTGGACAGCCCCAGATGTACAGCCATCATATCTTCTGCCACCGGGCCGGCGATCGCTCCGCCATGCCCGGCAAACTCCAAAACGGAGACAATGGCAATATCCGGGTGATCATAGGGTCCATAACAAACAAACAAGGCGTGTGGTTCATGACCGTAGACCTCCGCGGTACCTGTTTTAGCGGCCATTGGTGGAAGGCCTCTAAAAAAGCCGGAGGCCGTGCCATCGGGCGGCTGGGTAACTTCATGCATACCCCGTCTGATTATAGCCAGGTTTTCCGGTGAAACATCAACCTGCCCCAATACAACAGGTTCATTTTCCATCATCACCTTGCCGTTAAAATCTACAACCCTTTGCACAATATAAGGTTTATACAGCGTGCCCCCGTTAGCAATGGCAGCCACGTAGTTAGCCAGCTGCAGAGCCGAATAATGGTTATCCCCCTGCCCAATGGAAGAAATAATTGTATCGTAGTCGTGCCAGTCCAGTTCCCATTCAATTGCCTGCAGCTCAGCCGATCTGCTTTTAAGCAAGGAATCCCTTTCGTTTTCATCCTTTGCTTCACTGAGGAGAACATCGTAGCGCTGTTTTACTTCTTTTGCTTTAGCCTGGGTTTCCTTGTCCAGGTAATATAGGTTTTGCTCTATTTTGGATTCCCTACCGGGTACCACACCGTCCTCTTCCCCCGGCAACTCAATGCCGGTGGGCTTGCCCAGGCCAAATTGGCGAGCCATGTCGCCGATAGCATCGATGCCGATTTTTAAACCCGTCTGATAAAAATATGTGTTGCAAGAAACCTTTATGGCCCTGATTAAATCAACCTGACCGTGGCCGCCGGCTTTCCAGCAATTAAAGGTTCGACCGTGAAAAAAATACCCCGGATCAATTATGGTATCCGCAGCGCTGACCTGGCCGCTTTCCAGGGCTGCCAGCGCCACAATCATTTTAAATGTTGACCCGGGAGCATAGGCCAGCAGGGCTCTGTTTAGTGTTGGTTTCAAAGGTGAATTAAATATTTCATTATAGTCCTGTTGTGAAAGTACCCCGGCCAGTTTAACCGGATCATAGGAAGGGTAGCTGGCCAAAGCCAACACCTGTCCGCTATGCACATCGAGCGCCACAGCAGCTCCTGCCCTGGCCTCACCATAGCCTTCGCTAATTGCCTGTTGGGAAGCCCTGGCCAGTCCCTCCTCAGCCGCCTTTTGCACATTATAGTCAATAGTCAGCACCAGATTATTGCCGGGCACCGGTTCTTTAATCCCCAGGTTCCTCACCGGCCTGGCCATTGAATCCACCTCCACCTGCAGTCCGCCATCCTGCCCCCGCAGGTATTGTTCATATGTGTTTTCCAGCCCGGCCTGGCCGTAAGGATCCCCCATTTTGTAACCCTTGTCTTTATTAGCCGTCAGCTGATCCTCATTAATCTGGCGCACATAGCCCATTACATGGCTCAACAGGTTTCCGTTGGGATATTCCCGCAGTGGCTCAACATAAATTTCCACACCGGGGAGCTCCAACCGCTGCTCCTCAAGCCGGGTAACCATGTCCAGGGGGATCATGGTGGCTATTTTTACAGGTTCATAAGAGCGTTTTTGCCGGTCGATTTCTTGCTTTATTTCCTGGGGATCCATATTCAGGATAGCAGCCAGCCTATAAACCACATCGTCCAGATCCTGACGTCCCAGATCAGCCAGTGATACAGTGTATACAGGCTGGTTCCCAACTAACTTCACCCCGTTTCGATCAAAAACCTCACCACGGGGCGCAGTGATGTTCACCAGCCTAATCCTGTTCTCCCTGGCCATAGTGGAAAATTTATCATTTTGTACGAGCTGTAAATAGGCTAGCCTGAATACTAGAATAGAAAAAAAAATGCCGACAATGATTAAAAATATGCGCATCTTTTCTTCCATAAAACCTCTTTCCAATACTCCACTTCCCACATTTCTTTTATAGATCCCTACTCCGCATTTGTATGCTGCGAAAGATACGTTGGAAGACAAACGGGGTAAGCAATGCGGTGTATATTGCGGCCGGTAGGGCGACCTTAAATAAAGCCTGTACAGGGGCAATAGCAATGTCCAGGTAAAATAGAAGCAGATAATTGACCATAAAGCCGGCCAGTGAGGTAAAAAATGCAACAAAGGTGGCAATTACGGTGTTTTCTCTATAAAGGCGCCTCCCAGCAGCACCCGCCAAATACCCTGCGGTCATTTTCACCAGGGCATTTAAGCCAATATAGTTTCCTAAAAACAAATCCTCGACAATCCCACCGGTGAATCCCAAAAAGGCCCCTGCTCTGGCACCGGCAACAAAACTGCTGAGAACGACGATGAGCATTACCAGATCAGGTTTAGCCCCCGCTATGGCGATATTTCCCAGGACCGTGGATTGCAAAAGAATGACTATTCCCAGCAGCAACGGGTAAAGGATGAATCGCATACCGCCTAACCCCCTGCCTGCGGGGTAGCAACCTCGGGCTGGACAAAGGTGACAATCATTACCTCTTCCAAACTGTTTAGATCGGCCAGAGGGGTTATTTCGGCACTTAGAAATAGTCCTGTGGGTTCATTCTGGACACTGATTATTCGGCCCACGGGTATCCCTTTGGGAAACAAACTGCCCATGCCGGAGGTAACCACAGCCTGGCCTGCTTCCACCCGGGCATTGTTAGGAATATGGATCATCCTCACTATCCCGGCTGCACCAGCCACCCCCTCGACTATCCCCGGGGCACGTGTATCCTGCACCAGTGAACCAACACCGCTGCGAGGGTCTGTAATAAGCAGCACTTCACAGGTAGATGGGGTAACTGCAATCACCCGGCCTACCAACCCCTTTGGTGTTAGGACACTCATATTTTCTTTGACGCCGTCACCGGAGCCATGATTGAGGGTAATAGTAGCAAACCAGTTACCCGGATCCCGGCCAATGACGGATGCTGTCAATAAATTATAATTATCGGCCATTATTTTCTTGTGTTCCAGCAGTGCCGCCAGGCGTCTGTTCTCCATCAGATATTCATTAAATTGAATTCTCTCGCTTTCCAGGCGTTCGATCTCTTGTTCCAGCTCCTGGCAGCGGGCTGCAGCACCAACCATAGAAACCGGCAGTGAAACAATGTATTTCCCTTGTTTACCCAGCCAGGTCAGGCCGTTCTGCACCGGTGCAATTACATCCTGGAATTTGATTCCCGGGGATACAGGCCCCATTCGTTCTGGAACCGTACAGCGCATGGCTGTAAGGGTAACCGCTATTAAAACAGCTAGCAAAAATAGCTTCTTAGCAGTGGCCCAACGCACCCGCTTCACCCCTCAAAAAAAAATAGATTTTATCTGCAAACCCACATTTTTGGCCAAGGTTAGCTCCCTGGCAACCAGCTCCGTTCGTCTTCGAGCATTGTTCGGCCTTGTTCCCCCTTGGGCCGGACAATTTTCCCAGACCCCAAAACATGTCCCCGCAAACAGCCAACCGTATCATTTGCCTGCAGACGCCGGGTCCGGGCATGTTCGGATCCCAGCCGGCGGCCAAGGCATTTAAGACACCCTTTTGGGCTGTATCAGGACCTTGCGTAATACATCAATATTCTCCAATACCCGTCCGGCGCCATAAGCCACCGCCAACAGGGGTTCATCCGCCAGGTGCACCGGCATACCCGTTTCCTCAATAACCAGGCGATCCAGGCCCTGCAGCAGTGATCCACCTCCGGCCATCACAATACCACGATCCATAATATCTGCCGCCAACTCAGGCGGGGTATTTTCCAAAGTATTCTTGATCCCTTCGATAATACTGGCTACAGGTTCGGATAGGGCTTTGTATATTTCTACCGAGGTAATTTGAACATTTTTCGGCAGCCCGGTGACCAGGTCACGCCCGCGCACCTCCTCGTTTTCGATTGTATCTGCCGGATATGCCGAACCGATATGTATTTTAATTTGTTCTGCAGTACGTTCACCAATCATCAGATTATATGTGCGTTTAACATGGTTGATAATCGCATCATCCATTTCATCACTGGCAATGCGAATCGAACGGCTGGTAACAATACCACCAAGAGAAATAACAGCCACCTCAGTAGTGCCCCCACCAATATCAACAATCATATTTCCTGTGGGCTCATGGACGGGTAGCCCGGCTCCGATAGCCGCGGCCATGGGCTCTTCAATCAGATAGGCTTCCCTGGCGCCGGCCTGAAGTGCCGCCTCCCGTACCGCCCTTTCCTCCACGGCGGTAACCCCATAGGGCACACCTACCACTACCCGCGGGCGAACCATAAAGGTACGTCCCCTTAAAGCCTTATTGATAAAATATTTGATCATACATTGTGTGATGTCAAAGTCAGCGATTACCCCATCCCTCAGCGGCCTGATAGCCACTATGTTACCGGGTGTGCGGCCAATCATTTTTTTAGCTTCCTCACCGACAGCCAGCACCTGACTGGTGTCTTTCTGGATAGCTACTACCGAGGGCTCACGTATAACAATTCCTTTTCCTTTAACATATACCAGGGAATTGGCTGTGCCTAAATCCATTCCCATATCTTTCGAAAACAGCCCAATGCGCATCATCCGGCCCCTTTCCTAAAAAAATATGCTGCCTTTTAGCTGTCTAAATTAAACCCTGGGCCTTAAGGCTAATAAACCTGTTGTCCCCAATAATTATGTGATCCATGACTTCAATACCGATAATACTTCCCACTTCCATCACCCGACGCGTGATGTCTTTATCTTCTTTACTCGGTGTTGGATCCCCGCTGGGATGGTTATGCAGAAGTATTACTGAAGCCGCACCTTTTTTTATGGCGTTTCGGAACAATTCCCTGGGATGTACCACTGACGAGTTCAGGGTTCCCACAGATACATTATCTGTTCCGATAACCTGGTTTTTGGTATTTAGCAAAATAGCCCTAAAATGCTCCCGGTCAAAATGTCTCATTTCTTCCATAACTAGTGCAGCAGCGTCATCCGGTTTCCTGATTACGGGGCGTGGTTGATCGGAATATTTTGCAATCCGCTTGGCCAGTTCCATGGCAGCCTTAATCTGACATACCTTGGCTGGGCCAATACCCTTTATTTCCCTCAGCTCTTCCACTGAAGCCCCTAAAAGCTGCCGCAGGTTTTCAAAACGGGACATAACTGATGAAGCTAGATCAAGAGCAGTTACCCGGCGATAGCCTGTCCCTAGAAGAATTGCCAGGATTTCGATGTCCGAAAGGACTTCCACCCCTTCATTTAAGAGCCTCTCTCGAGGCCTGATATCGGCAGGTAAATCCTTTATAGTTGGCCGGTAGCCGGCGGAACCCAAAAAAATCAACTCCAAAAACAAATTGACAGGATTTGCAGGATTATTTATAAATAATGAAACAGACAATGAACCCATGATGTTGGAATTCAGTGATCTAATTGCTAATATCCCTAATCCTGTTAATCCTGTTAGATGTTTTTTGTATTTTACAACACATTAAAACCAAATTTTTTGAACATTAGTGAAAGCCTGGCCAACGGTAAACCAACCACATTGGTATAACAGCCCTCCAGCCTCTCTATAAATATTGCTGCCAAACCCTGGACACCATACGCTCCCGCTTTGTCCAAAGGTTCCCCGGAATCAATGTAACGGCGAATTTCATCCTCCTCTATAGCTCTGAGAAAAACCCTTGTTTGCTCATGCCCTGTTAAAACCCCACCAGTGTGAGTATCAACCAGGGCTATCCCCGTAAAAACATCATGAGCGCTGCCCTGCAGCCGGGAAAGAATAGCAAAGGCCTCTTCCCCATCAAGGGGCTTGCCCAGTATTTGTTCTTGCCACACAACAATAGTATCGGCGGCAATAACAATACCATCAATACCACTATTCACCTCGCGAGCTACTGCCTCTGCCTTTTTCCTGGCCAGGTATTCAACCTGCTCAGGCGGGCTCAAACCGGGCAGCAGGGTTTCATCCACATCGCTTGTTATTATTTCAAAATTCAAGCCAATTTGCCTTAATAGCTCCGCCCGGCGAGGGGAAGAGGAGGCAAGAACTAATTTTTTCATCTTTGTCATATCCTGCGATATACTATATAGCCGAGGATCATACCCAATGCCGTGAGTGGGCCAAGGGCAATGGTAAAACCGAAAGTGATGTTCAAAAATCTGAGGTCCAGGGTAAAGGGCTTCAAACCAATTAGCGAGGTTGTTTTTAGCCAGGGCAGCGTCGGCGCTAAAGCATCACCCACGGCACTACCCGCTAGACCGCCAATTAATATAAGCAAAACCAGCACCCAGATACTGCCGTAATTTTTAAAATTCCTGGCCATCTATAACACCCGCATTAAAAGGATTAACTGATTGCAAAAGTACGCGCTACGCTAATACAGTTTATCATCATAAGCATTTTATGACAAGCAGTGGCTAAAGGTTTAAAATTATGGTAAAACTGGCCTTCTTGCCCAGTTAATTCAGATCCTTATGCCCCACCGTCAGAAGCTTGCCACGGGCTTCCGCCACCAGATAAATTGAACCGGTTATACACAGCAGGTCCTCAGGCCCAGTCAGGTTTCGGGCCTGATCCAAAGCCTCACCTACATCTGCGGACAGGTAAATATTTGCAGTATGCCGGCCTGCCAAACCGGCCAGGTGCCGCCAGTCCCCAGACCTGGGGCTGTCCGGTTTGGTCACAACCACTGCTTTGGCTCCGGGGACTAACACATCCACCACATGGCCACGTTCCTTGTCATCCAGCATGCCGATTACCAGGACTATGTCCCGGTCCGGGAAATAGTCCGCCAGTGCTGACTTGAGGCTTCTGGCGCCTGCATAGTTGTGGGCCCCGTCTATTATTGTCAATGGTTGGAGGCTGGTGATTTCCAGCCGGCCGGGTATGGATGCCGCAGCCAGCCCGCCGCGGATTTCCTCTTTACCAATCTGTGCTCCTTTTTCTATTAAACCTTCCACTACACCTATGGCCGTGGCGGCATTAACCAGTTGGTGGCGGCCTAATAGCCTTATTTCCAGGCCTTCGTATGACCCCTTTTGTCCCCAAATGGAAAAATGCTGGCCACTAATTGAATGGGCCTCCGGCGCCCAGGTTATATCCTGCCCCACCCTGGTTAATGGGCAACCTTTGTCACTGGAAACCTGCTCCACTACCTGAAGCCCGGTGCCGGTGGCGGCAGTCACCACCGGTATACCCGGCTTGATAATACCTGCCTTTACGGTAGCTATCTCCCTGATTGTATGGCCCAGGTAATTAAGATGATCTTTGGCCACATTGGTGATTACAGCCAACAGCGGCAAGGCCACATTGGTTGAATCAATGGCCCCCCCCAGCCCCACTTCCAGAAGCAGATAGTCTACCTTCTCCCTAAAAAAATACAAAAAGGCCAGGGCCGTGCCCACCTCAAATTCAGTGGGACATTCATGTCCCGCCGCTACCATCTCATCCAGGTGGGGGCGGAGCTCGGTTAACAAGGCGGCAATTTCCACCTGTTCGATCTCTATTCCGTTAATCGTATATCTTTCAGTATAGGAGTGCAGATGGGGGGAAGTGAAGGCACCCACCCGGTATCCTGCAGCACGCAGGATACCGGCCAGCATGGCTGTGGTGGAACCTTTGCCGTTGGTACCGCCAATGTGGATAATTTTCAAACCTTTTCGGTGGGGGTCCCCCAACCTGGCCAGTAATTCCTCAATGCGGCTGAGACCCAGATTGATACCAAATCTAGTTAAACCCTGCAGATATTCCATGGCTTCTTCGTAGTTCATGGTGATGATGTCCCCGTTCCCTCTATCTATCGTCCCAACATGGCCAGCCTTTCCTTGATAGCAGACTGTTTACCCGCTAGTTCCTCTTCCTTAGCTTTTTCTTTTTCAATAATTTCAGCCGGCGCCTTGCCCAAAAATCCGGCATTGGCTAATTTGCCACGCACCCGGGCCAGGTCCTTTTCTACATGGGCAAGTTCCTTTGCCTGGCGGGCTATTTCCTTATCTATATCAATGAGCCCTTTCAGAGGGACAAAAACCCCCACTCCTTTAGTCACGGCATGGGCTGCTTGCTCCGGTGTTTGTTCTAATACCGGATAGGTTTTTACAACAGCATTAGACAGGAGTTGCACATATTCCACATTTTTTTCTATTATTGTTCTTGTATCATCCGGGGCAACCAGCAATACCTCCGCCTGGCGTCCCGGAGGCACATTCATTTCTCCCCGGATGTGACGGATAGCCCTGGTTATCTCCATCAGCAGATCCATTTCCTGCATAGCTGCAGTGTCTACCAAATCCTCCCGGAACTCAGGCCAGGGTGCCCGCATAATGGTGATACCATGATCAGGCAGGTGCTGCCAGATTTCCTCAGTAATAAAGGGCATAAAAGGATGCAGCAGTTCAAGCGTCCCCTTGAGTACCGAAGACAAAACACTCTGTGCTGTGTATCGATCGGCAGCAGTTGTTTTTCCATAAAGCCTGGGTTTGGCCAGTTCAATGTACCAATCACAAAGCTCATTCCAGGTGAATTCGTACAAAACCCGGGCCGCTTCACCCAGTTCGTAAGCCTCCAGGAACTCTGTTGTTTCCTTGATCGCTAACTGGTAGCGACTGACAATCCATCGATCGGCCAGGTTAAGGGGACCCGTTTTTTCTCCTGGTTGGTAATCCTCTAGATTCATCAGTGTAAAGCGTGAAGCATTCCATAGTTTATTGACAAAATTGCGGGCACCATCCAGCCTTTCAAAATGAAACCGCAGGTCATTACCGGGGGTATTGCCCGTGACCAGCATGAAGCGCAGGCTATCCGCGCCATGAGATTCGATCACATCAATAGGATCAACACCGTTGCCCAGGGATTTGCTCATTTTCCGACCCAGGGCATCCATAACCAGCCCGTGTATGAAAACATCACGGAAAGGCACCTCGTTCATAAAGGCCAGTCCGGAGAAAATCATCCGTGCCACCCAGAAAAAGATAATATCCCGGCCGGTAACCATTACTGTGGTCGGGTAGTAATAAGCCAGATCGAGGGTCTTTTCGGGCCAGCCCAGGGTAGAAAATGGCCAAAGGGCAGAGGAAAACCAGGTGTCCAGAACATCAGGGTCTTGTTCCAGGGTCGTGCTGCCGCATCTTGGGCATTTGGTCACCGGGTCCTTAGAGGCAACCATTTCTTCACAATCCCGGCAATACCATACGGGAATACGGTGTCCCCACCAAAGCTGGCGGGATATACACCAGTCACGTATATTTTCCATCCAATTAAGGTAAACCTTGGTAAACCGCTCCGGGATAAAGCGGATCCGCCCATCTTTTACCGCTTCAATGGCCGGTTCAGCCAGGGGTTTCATCCGGACAAACCACTGTCGGGAAAGCATGGGCTCAATCACAGTGTGGCAGCGGTAACAATGACCCACTGCATGGGCATGATCTTCTGTTTTAACCAGGTAGCCGCCGGCATCTAAATCCCGCACTATTTTTTTACGGCATTCGTAACGATCAAGACCCTCGTAGCGAGGTCCGGCTTCCGGGCTCATTTTCCCATCCTTGTCGATTACAGCTACCTGGGGCAGGTCATGTCTCCTGCCTACCTCAAAGTCATTGGGGTCATGGGCCGGAGTGATTTTCACTACCCCGGTACCAAAGGATGGGTCCACATATTCATCTGCTATCACCGGCATTTCCCGCCCCACCAGAGGCAGGATCAGAGTTTTTCCTACCAGATCCCGGTAGCGTTCATCGCCCGGATGCACGGCCACTGCCACGTCCCCAAGCATTGTTTCCGGGCGGGTAGTGGCTAGTATGACATCATTGTCCCCGTCTTTAAATGGATACCTGATATGATAAAAATGCCCCGGCTGATCCAGGTGCTCCACTTCAATGTCGGAAATGGTGGTGTGGCATTTAGGGCACCAGTTGGTAATATAATAATCACGGTATATCAGGCCCCGTTCATATAGTTTGATAAAAACCTCCAGAACCGCTTCCGAGCAGCCCTCGTCCATAGTAAAGCGTTCCCGTTGCCAGTCACAGGAGGCGCCCAGTCTGCGTAACTGAGTGGTGATCCTGTTACCATACCTTTCCTTCCAATCCCATACTTTTTTTAAAAATTCCTGGCGACCGATATCATAGCGGGAAACACCTTCTTTGGTCAGGCTTTCTTCCACCCTGGCCTGGGTTGCTATGCCGGCGTGGTCTGTGCCCGGCAGCCAGAGGGCATTGTACCCTTGCATCCGGCGCCAGCGGGTGAGAATATCCTGCAAGGTGTTATCAAGAGCATGTCCCATGTGTAACTGTCCGGTCACATTTGGCGGGGGCATTACTATTACAAAGGGTTCCTGCTCAGTATTTACCTCCGTATGGAAAAACCCGCTTTCCTCCCAGTGTTGATACCTTTTCCCTTCCACCTGGCTGGGATCATAGGTTGAAGGCATGTTTATCTTGGTCAATGAATGATTCCACCTCTCATAATAGTTAATAAAAAATTACTGGGTAAATAGTGCCCAAATAATAAAAAAACCCCTTCCGTCTACAAGGACGGATGAGGTGTTCATCCGCGGTACCACCCTGGTTCCGGTTAATGGCTATTCTTTTAACCGGCAGCTCTCTACCAAATTGCTGTAACGGGCAAAACCCGCCGGTGCCTACTATCGGTTCGGCACTGGAACTCCAGGGCGACCAGGATCGGCGCGGGCAGGAAATCTTTCAGCCTGGGATTTCCATCTCTAGTGCACATGCCCGGGGAACCGCCCCCTCCCTTTCATAGCCGTTCAATATAGTCTACAAAATATGATAAGGATTTTAGGTGGCGATGTCAACCAAAAGATAGAACTAAACAAATGGCCGCTCCCTGGCGGTGAAAGTAGTCTTCTTCCTAACGTGTGAATTCACACCCAATAGCCCACCGAAAGCACCCGCCACTCCCAGTAGCAGAACACGCGGTGATAACTCGGCGGCACTCAGGGTGGCACTACTACCGATATAGAATAAAATAGCCAGCAGCAGCCCATAAGACAGGCCGGTCAAAAAACCATGGGCCAAACCCATTGACCTTGCTGCCCGGCCACAAACGGCCCCGCCGGCAACTGCCCCGGAAATAGAACCTGCAATTACAAAGGTACTAAAATTATAAACAGGCCCAACAGATAGCACCACCCAGGCGAACATTAATATACAGGCGGCAAACGTTATCCCCAGCGCCCAGGCCAGGCCGACCAACGCGGCTCCAGCCCTGAACCTGCTAAACACAGGTGTCTGGCTTTTGGACCAGCGCACAAAAGTTAACCCCTTCAAAATGGCTCCCCCCTTTACCTATATAGAATACTATGCCCCATTTACCATATTATGCAAATGATCCTCTGGTTTTTTTATGGTTTTGACAGTCATTAAAACCTTTTGTGCACAATAATAATGAATGATAGGGGGAAGCAGGGGGGGGTTAAATTGCAGTCCAGAACCAAATTAATAGCAGTCATTATTCTTCTTGGAGCTATCGCATCCTTTGCTGTAGCGATACATTTAAAAAAAACGATGCCGACTGAGGAAGCTTATAATGTTAAGGTTTTAGAATCCATACACTCACCATTTTACCTGCCCCAATATCTGGCCCAAAACCTGGGGTTTTTCGCAGAGGAAAACCTTAATGTGACTATTAGCGCCACAAGTGCTGAAGCTATCAGAGCCTCATTGATAGATGGCAGAGCCGATATTGTGATCTGTGGCTTACAAAGAATCATGTTTAACCCCACTGAAGGTAGCCCACAACCACGGGCATTTGCCGTGGCAGCCGCCCGCGACGGCTCCTTATTGCTGGCCAGGACAGAAAATGGTGGGGAGGATTTTCAGTGGACAGATATAAAAGGCCAAACCATCATTGGTAGTGCACATGATGACAGCACCCAAATAGCCCTGGAGAACGTTCTTAGAAACTATGAACTGCCACCTTATAGAGGGGTAACCATATATTTCAATATCCCCGACAATCTACGAATCGCCGCCTTTCAAGCCGGGACAGGTGATTATATTCAACTACTGGAGCCGGAGGCTTCCCTTGTTGAAGCCGAAGGTTTCGGCAAGGTAGTGGCGGCAGTGGGCCCGATCGCCGGGGACATGGCTGTGACTGCTTACGCTGCTATGCCTGAAAATATCGCAGCAAACCCGGAATTATTCCAAAAATTCACCAATGCTATTTATAAAGCCCAGCTATGGATGAGCACACAAGGTGCCGAGAAACTAGCTGAGGCTGCTGCAGATTCTTTTCCCAAGTTGGACAAATCAGTTTTGTTAAATTCCATCCGTCGCTACCAGTCCCTGGGCATTTGGGCCGCAAACCCGATGATTACCAGGGAATCTTATGAAAGATTTCACAGGGCCGCCAAAAATGCCGGAGAAATCCCTCTTGACATCCCCTTCGAATCAATCGTTTTAAATGATTTTAGTCAAATTGCCATAGAGAACATTATCGAAGTTCCGGTGATAAAGGGGGAAGAACAAGGTTTTCTGCAGCGTTTTTTAGGCAGGTGGTAAATCGTTTTGATATTTTTCTAAAGCCAACTAGCGATTATTTCTAACAACTCTTCGCGCCCTAGACCTGTTTCAGCTGAGAAGGGCACCAACTGGTCTCCCTCCATCAGGGAGAGGTCGGCGCTAATAACCTTTAAAGACCGCAATAGCCGGGAACGGGAATTTTTATCCGCCTTTGTGGCCACTACTGCTGTATTTAAGTCATGGTGCTTTAACCACTCGTACATTTGAATATCCTGGGCCGTAGGTGGATGCCGGCTGTCTATGAGTAATACAACCCCTTGCAAATTTTTACTCGCTGACAAATAGCCTTCCACCATTACACGCCAGCTTTCCTTTTCCCGCTTGGAAACCCGGGCATAGCCGTAACCAGGCAAATCAACCAGATAGAAGGCTCCATTAACCTGAAAAAAATTAATCAGCCGGGTGCGGCCGGGGGTGTTGCTGGAGCGGGCCAGTCTTTTCCTATTTACAAGCCTGTTTAAAAGTGAAGACTTTCCTACATTAGAACGCCCGGCCAGGGCAATTTCTGGAAGCCCCCCGGCCGGGTAGTCAGCGGCTTTAACCGCACTGGTAACAAATTCGACGCATTTTATTTTCATGAAGGAATCTGGGTACCTCCCTCGTCTACCACAACCGTCGCATTTGTATAGGCCGGCGGTTGGGGCATGACCGGTGCATCTGCCGTTATCGGTTCCGGAACATAATCCCTGCCAATGAGGGCTGTTGCCAACACCTGATCCATATGGTCAACCAGGATAAATTTTATTTTATCCTTAACCTTTTTTGGAATTTCATCTAAATCCTTTTTATTATCATTGGGCATAACAACAGTCTTTATTCCTGCCCGGTGGGCAGCCAGCACCTTTTCTTTGATTCCACCAACCGGCAGAACACGACCGCGCAAGGTAATTTCCCCGGTCATGGCTACATCATGACGCACCTTACGACCGGTATACGCGGAGGCAAGGGAGACAGCCATAGTTATGCCGGCCGAGGGACCATCCTTGGGAATCGCCCCCTCCGGTACGTGGATATGAATATCCTGTTTGTCATAAGAATCCTCATCTATTCCTAATTCGGCAGCACGGCTGCGGACATAACTGTAGCCCGCCTGGGCCGATTCTTTCATCACATCGCCCAACTTACCTGTTAGGGTAAGACGTCCCGTACCCTTATAAACAGAAACCTCAATAGCCAGGGTATCCCCGCCAACTTCTGTCCAGGCCAAACCGGTGGCTACCCCAACCTGGTCATTCAACTCAGCAACGCCATAGCGGTAACGTGGTGTGCCCAGGAAATTATCCAGGTTTTGGGTACTAACACGGATTTTCTTGACCTTGTCACTAACAACCTGACGCGCTGTTTTACGGCAAATAGCAGCGATTTCTCTTTCCAGGTTACGGACACCCGACTCCCGTGTGTATTCGCGGGCTATTCTGCGGATGGTGTTTTCCGATACCCGCAGCATTTCTTTAGTTAGTCCATGTTCTTTGATTTGTTTTGGCATCAGATGCCGGACAGCTATCTGCAGCTTTTCCTCTTCAGTATACCCAGATAGATAGATGATTTCCATTCTATCCAGCAGGGGCCGGGGAATATTCTGCTGCACATTGGCTGTAGTAATGAACATGACATGAGACAAATCAAAAGGTACCTCGATGTAGTGATCGCTAAAGGTATTATTCTGCTCCGGGTCAAGAACCTCAAGCAGGGCCGCCGAAGGATCCCCACGAAAATCCATATTCATTTTATCAACCTCATCCAGCAGGAAGACCGGGTTTCTGGAACCGGCCTGGCGAATACCCTGGATGATCCGGCCGGGCATAGCACCCACATAGGTACGCCGGTGACCACGGATTTCCGCCTCGTCCCTGACTCCACCCAAGGAGATGCGGATAAATTTACGCTCCAGGGCCCGGGCAATGGAACGTCCCAGAGAAGTCTTCCCTACACCTGGCGGCCCGACAAAACAAATAATCGGCCCTTTCATCTTTTTAGCCAGTTTGCGAATAGCCAGATATTCTAAAATACGTTCTTTTACCTTTTTTAAACCATAATGATCTTCTTCCAGTATTTTCTCCGCTGCTTTCAGATCCAAACGATCCCTTGTTCCCTTGCCCCAAGGAAGCGCCAGCAGCCAGTCCAGATAGTTACGCACAACTGCCGACTCGGCAGCCATAGGAGGCATTTTTTCCAGGCGTTCTACTTCTTTTAGCGCCTTTTCCTCCACATCCTTCGGGAATTTGGCCTTGGCAATTTTCTCCCGCAGTTCTTCACCTTCGGCCATACGTTCATCTTTTTCACCGAGTTCTCTCTGGATAGCCTTCATTTGCTCGCGCAGGTAATATTCCTTCTGAGTTTTCTCCATTTGCTTGCGCACACGAATGTTGATCTTGCGCTCCAGTTCGACAATTTCCAGCTCTTTGGCCACTATAGCACACAGTTTTTCCAGCCGCTCGGCAATATCAACAGCCTCTAAAATGCCTTGTTTATCCTCAACACGCAAAGACAGGTGCGAGGCTATAATATCAGCCAGACGCCCTGGTTCCTCGAGATTGACCACAGAAACTACCGTTTCCGGTGGAATACGCTTAGACAGCTTGACATACTGTTCAAACTGGTATACCAGGCTGCGCATCAAAGCCTCAATTTCGCTGTCTTTCTTAAAATCCTCAGAATATTGTTCAATTTCCACCTGGAAATATGGTTCGTATGCTACAAAGCGGTTTATCCTGGCCCGGGCAATACCCTCAACCAGTACCCTAATTGTCCCACCGGGTAGTTTTAAAAGCTGTTTAACCTCGGCGACAGTACCAATTTGATAAATATCCTCTACACCGGGCTCGTCAGTTTGGGCTTCTTTCTGGGTGGCCAGAAAAAGGATCCGGTCATGGATCATCGCTTCCTCAATAGCCTGCACCGATTTGGTGCGGCCGACATCCAGGTGTATAACCATATACGGAAAAACAAGCAATCCCCTCAAGGGTAACAGGGGAAGAGTCTTAATTTCCGATCTCAAAGCTGCACCCCCCTTTTCTATATTATGTTTATTACTTAACTAGTGCAGGTACATGTAGAATCATTTTATCATAGATGTCAAAAACACCGCTATAGCAATAATTACCGCGAAAGGTACAAACCCGGCATTTGCCGGGTTTTAGGATAGGTTGTGTGTTGCACACAAGGTTTTACGTGATATTAGTGATGTTCACATATTGTAAACAGCAGGATATGCTTATGAAATTGTTTGCCCCGGGCCAAAATTAGCACTAATTATATCCAGCGGGGACGGTGTGTTCAGTCCCAGTTTTCGTTCCTTTGGTCTCTTTAGAGCAGCGCGGAATACCTCATCCAATTTTTCTACTGGTTCCACTGTAATACCTTGTAACCCTTTGAACAAATCCTGATAATTCTCTGCCGGTATTACTACCTTTGTGGCGCCGGCCTGGCGTGCCGCTTCCACCTTGGCCACTACCCCACCGACTGGTTTCACTAAGCCGCGGATAGAAATCTCCCCGGTCATGGCTACCTTGTTATCAACCGGTATGCCCATAATTGCCGAATAAATTGCTGTCGCTATGGTTATCCCGGCAGATGGTCCGTCAGCAGGAGCACCACCGGGAAAATTCACATGCAAATCATAGTCCCGAGGGTCAATATCCAGTGTCCGCCTGAGTACAGTTAAGACATTTTCTACCGAACTTTTAGCCATACTTTTACGCCGCATCGTCCGGCCGCCTCCGCCGATTTCCTCCTCATCGACCATGCCTGTTACCGTGAGCCGGCCTTGCCCACCGGCAGCGGGAATGGCATTGGCCTCTATTTCTAATAGCATTCCTAAATTCGGCCCATAAACAGCCAGGCCGTTCACTACTCCTACCTGAGGCCGGGTAGGTATTTTTTTCTCCGGCCGGGGCGAATACTGGCCGCTTTGGATCACCCATTCAATATCGGTAGTGTATATTTTCTTTCTCGTCTCAGTAATAGCAATCCCAGCCGCAATCTGAATAATATTAACCGCTTCTCGACCGTTAGTAGCATATTTTTTGACCACATCCAGGGCACCGGGCTGAAGCGGTATATTTATTTTATCAGCAGCGTTTCTAGCTATTTTTTCAATTTCATCGGGTAGAAGCTGGCGAAAATATATCTCCAGGCAACGGGAACGGATAGCAGCAGATATATGTTCGGCATCCCTGGTTGTAGCCCCCACCATACGGAAATCGGCGGGCAAGCCGTTTTGGAAAATATCGTGGATATGACTGGGTATACCGTTATCTTCCGAACTGTAATAAGCACTTTCCAGGATTACCTTGCGATCCTCCATGACCTTTAGCAGTTTATTCAGCTGGATAGGATGGAGTTCACCTATTTCGTCTATAAATAGCATACCCCCGTGGGCTTTTGTTACAGCCCCCGCTTTAGGCTGGGGAACTCCTGCTATGCCCAGAGGACCGGCACCCTGGTAAATAGGATCATGGACAGACCCGATCAGCGGATCAGCAATACCCCGTTCGTCAAAACGTGCTGTGGTAGCATCTATTTCCACAAAATTTGCATCAGGCCGGAATGGTGAGTAAGAGTTTTTTTTGGCCTCTTCCATCACTAGTCTAGCAGCGGCAGTTTTCCCTACACCAGGTGGCCCATAGATAATCACATGCTGCGGGTTGGGACCACATAATGCAGCCCGTAAAGATTTTAGACCCTCTTCCTGGCCTATGACCTCAGAAAAATTTGTTGGCCTTGTTTTTTCTGAAAGGGGTTCAGTTAATGATATGGAACGCATTCTCTGCAGCTTTTCTATTTCTTTTCTGGATTCTTTTTCAACAGCACTCTTATTCCCATTTTGCGCCTTCAGCAGGTTCCAAAAATAAAGACCAATAATTACTGCAAAAAAAACCTGTATAAATGTCAGAAAACCTCCCAAACCAGGGAATTCCCCCATTTTATGTCTCCTCCTTAAGGGATGGTTCTTGCCTCTAGTATTGCTAAGTTTTTTATATTTTAACCCTGCTATGGCTAAAAAAAACCATCCCCTAAAATAATAATCCGGTCTTAAAAATTGAGGGCAATATATCATACTACCAGCCAATTATGATCACATGTATTGTACTATAGTCACATGCTGCATGTTTTCATTGTACCTATGGCCATAGACAATTTTTGCATATATCTATATAATTAATTACAAATTGCATATGGTTTATTGGAACAATCTATAAAAGGTGGTGTTGCGAAAGAAGGTTATAACAGTGTTGTTTTGCTCTTATTTTCAATATGTTTTTAGGGGGGGTAGAAAATATGTCGAAAAATGTTTATGAGATCAAGGAATCCAGCATTGCCGATCCAGGTTCCCTTGGTCTGGCCTGTTTTGCTCTGACCACTTTTTGCCTGAGCATGGTAAACGCTGGTCTGGTGGACAAAACAGCCACAATTGTAGTCATTGCCCTGGCTCTTGTTTATGGTGGAGCCACCCAAATTTTAGCCGGCATGTGGGAATTCAAGAAAAACAACATATTTGGCGCAACCGCCTTTTCCTCATACGGTGCATTCTGGATATCCCTTGGTGTATTCGATCTTTTGGCCACGTTAGGACTGGTAACAGTACCAGCGCAGGGTGTTTGGCTATTCCTGCTGGCATGGACTATTTTCACCTTTTATATGTGGATTGGTAGTTTTGGAACAAACAAGGCTCTGACAGCAACATTTACGTTGTTACTAATAACATTTATACTGCTGGTTATCGGCGCAGCCGGCAATGACACAGCCCACACCATAGGTGGATATTTTGGCATTGCAACGGCACTGGTCGCCTGGTATACTTCTGCCGCCGGGGTGATCAATTCTGTTTACGGACGGGTTGTTTGTCCGGTAGGACCCTGCAAAAAATAATTTTTAGCAATTTAAAAATCCTGACCTATATAGGTCAGGATTTTTATGTTCACCAGATCTTAAGCAGTCTCTTCCTTTTTCTTTTTACGGTCGATGGCAATTGTATGGGGCGGTTCTTTCTTCCTGATGGTTTCACCCGTCACCGTACACTTGGCAATGTCCTCTCGTGAAGGAATATCATACATAACATCCAGCATGACCTCCTCCAGGATTGATCTCAGACCCCTGGCACCTGTATTACGCTCCAGGGCCTCTTCGGCTACTGCTATCAAAGCATCCTGAGAAAAATCAAGGGTTACCCCATCCAATTCAAACAATTTTTCGTACTGTTTGACTAATGCATTTTTCGGCTCCACAAGGATGCGGATTAGCGCATCTTCGTTTAGGGCGTCAAGGGTAACAATTATCGGTAATCTGCCCACAAATTCTGGAATTAGTCCATACCTGAGCAGGTCCTCAGGCAGAATTTTGCTCAATATTTCACCGATTTTCCGCTCTTTTCTAACTTTAATATCTGCCCCAAAGCCCATTGCCTTTTTACCGATACGGTTAAATATAATTTTTTCAATACCATCAAAGGCACCACCACAAATAAATAGTACATTGGTGGTATCAAGTTGGATAAATTCCTGGTGCGGGTGCTTCCTGCCACCCTGGGGCGGCACACTGGCCACAGTCCCTTCCAGTATTTTCAAAAGGGCCTGCTGGACACCTTCACCGGAAACATCCCTGGTGATGGATGGATTTTCCGACTTACGGGCTATTTTGTCAATTTCATCAATGTATACTATCCCTTTTTCTGCCTTTTCCACATCATAATCAGCAGCTTGAATTAGTTTGAGCAAAATATTTTCCACATCCTCACCCACATATCCGGCCTCAGTGAGGGAAGTGGCATCCGCAATGGCAAAAGGAACATTTAAAAGGCGTGCTAGAGTTTGCGCTAAAAGTGTTTTGCCGCTACCGGTGGGACCAAGCATAACGATGTTGCTCTTCTGCAATTCCACATCATCGATCTTGCCACCAAGGTTGATCCTTTTATAATGGTTATAAACGGCAACAGAAAGTGATTTTTTGGCGCTTTCCTGGCCAATGACATACTGATCAAGGATCTCCTTGATCTCCTTTGGTTTGGGAATATCGCCAATGTCAAGACAGAGATCTTCACTCAGCTCTTCCTCAATAATCTCGTTGCATAGCTCGATGCATTCATCACAGATATACACGCCAGGGCCCGCGACCAGTTTTTTTACCTGATCCTGAAGCTTACCGCAGAAGGAACACTTCAACTGCCCTTTATCGCTAAACATATTTCCACCTCTTTTACCTTTGCTTTCTGACATCATAGACCTCGTCAATGAGCCCGTATTCTTTGGCCTCCTGAGCTGACATGAAAAAGTCTCTATCAGTGTCCAGGGCTATTTTATCTAGAGATTGCCCCGTATGCCTGGACAGTATTTCGTTCAGGGTCCCTTTCATACGCAGAATTTCCCGGGCATGAATCTCAATATCGGTAGCCTGCCCCTGCACCCCACCCATAGGCTGGTGGATTAGAATGCGGGAATAAGGCAAAGAGTAACGTTTTCCTTTGGCCCCGGCAGCCAATAACAAAGAAGCCATGCTTGCTGCCTGACCGATACAGATAGTAGCCACAGGAGGACGTACATGCTGCATGGTATCATAGATGGCCATACCGGATGTCACTACACCACCCGGTGAGTTAATATAGAACTGAATATCCTTTTCCGGATCTTCCGCCTCTAAAAATAGCATCTGCGCAATAATTAGATTGGCCACGTTATCTTCTATGGTCCCGCCGAGAAAAATAATGCGGTCCTTTAATAGTCTGGAAAAAATATCATATGAGCGTTCACCGCGGTTGGTCTGTTCAACAACAAATGGTATGAGGGTCATTTCAATCTCCTTAAGTACATTTTTAGAAAGACTTGCTAAATACTATTCCGTTTCCGGTTCAATGGTGTCCTCAATTTCGGGTTCATCGGCTACAACCCCACTGCTCACGGGTTCTTCGGCTTTTTCAATAAATTTTGCGTTATCCGTCAGTAACTGCAAGGTTTTTTCCCTGACAATCTGATCCGTGAGGAAACTAACCTGGGATGCGTTTTCCAACATCCTTTGGATTTCTTCCTCGCCTCCGTGATAATATTTGACCACCTTGGCTGCTTCTTCTTTGAGTTCCTCATCAGTAGCCTTGATGCCTTCAGCCCTGGCTATTGCTTCCATAACCAGGTTTACCCTGGCCGACCATGAGGCGTCCGGATGCATTTTTTCTCTTAATTCCTCTAAGGTGGTATTAGCATATTTCAAATAATTTTCCATTGATGCACCCTGGCTGTTGATGCGACCCTCCAGGTTGCGCAGCATGTCATCCAGCTGAACTTCTACCATTGGTTCAGGAACCTCAAGTGGTTCAATACCTTCAACAATTTTATTGATTATTTCCTGCCTAACCTGGTACTTGGCTTTTTCCTCGGCAGCCTCCTTTAATTTATTCGTTACATCATTTCTTAATTCCTCCAGGGTATCAAACTCACTGACGTCTTTGGCAAACTCATCATCCAATTCGGCCAATTCCTGTCGTCTGATAGCCTTCGTAGTTACTGTAAATTCTGCCTCTTTACCGGCTAAATCCTTGGCATGATAATTATCTGGAAAAGTTACCTCGACCTCTGTGGTCTCCCCGACTAAAGTGTCTATTAACTGCTCCTCAAATCCGGCAATGAAGCTACCGGAACCTATCTCCAGGGGAAATTCCTTGCCTTCCCCACCCTTAAAAGTCTCTCCATCAACGCGGCCAACAAAGTCAATAATAGCCGTATCTCCTCTTTTTACTACCCCTTCATCTAAGGTGATGAACCTGGCATGCTTTTGCTGCAGGCCATCCAGAGCCTTGACAACATCCTCCTCCGAGACATTAGCCGAGGGTTTTGTGACCTCAATTTCTTTATATTGGCCAAGCACCACCTCCGGTTTAACCAGGACGGTTGCCTTTAGCAGCACAGGCTTACCTTCCTCCGCCTGCACCACATCAAGTTGGGGCTGATCTACTGGTTCAATGCCCGTTTCAAGAACTGCCTTATAATAAGCTTCCGGTACAACAGATTCGATAGCTTCCTCTAAAATAATTTCCTTGCCTACGTAGCGCTCAAATATCCTTTTTGGTGTCTTGCCTTTACGAAAGCCCGGGACATTGTACTTGTGCACAAGCCTGCGGTATGCCTTGTCTACTGCTTGGTCAAACTGTTCAGCCTCCAACTCAATGTCCAATTGAACAGTATTTTTTTCAATCCTTTCAGCACTTGCCTTCACTTATGCTCCCCCTTAAACTGTGTCATTATATAAGGTATTTATTAATAAAAAGGAGAACCCGACTCCATATTAGCAATAAACACCAAATTCTAGTATTAATATTGTAACCAATTTTTAAATTTTATTCTAGTAGGCAGGTATATATTTCCTCTAAAATAAAACTAAAATACCACGACTAAAAAGCCCTGGCGCCTAAAACCTTGATTTAATCAAGGGGCTTTAACATATCTCCAGTTGCTGCCAATGACTACTTTAAAAAAGTTGTTATTAAATTATATCTACAAGGGTAACAATAAGCAATAAAAAAATAAAAATAGATTCATTCTATGTGCAATCTTAATTAATAATACTGTTCGTTAAGGCACCGGCAAATAGTATTTCAAGACTGCATCCTTAAGTATGCGTATTTTTCTTGACAACATTCTTATAATTTGCTAACATGTTTTGTGCGGGTAATGGGGAAATTACAGCCCAATGACTCCCGCATCATGGTGGGTGTAGCTCAGCAGGCTAGAGCACCAGATTGTGGCTCTGGGGGTCGTGGGTTCAAGTCCCATCATCCACCCCATGAAAATAATTGGGGCGTAGCCAAGCGGTAAGGCACCGGTCTTTGGAACCGGCATTTCGTTGGTTCGAATCCAGCCGCCCCAGCCATTTTTAATAGTTCGAAGTTCGAAATGTGGGATTTGATTAAAAAAGAGAATTCCTTATGGGCGAATTCCAGGCAAAAATCGAATCTCCAGGACCGGACATCGAACTTCTAGTTTTGGGCCATTAGCTCAGACGGTAGAGCACCTGACTTTTAATCAGGGTGTCGCTGGTTCGAGTCCAGCATGGCTCACCAAAGTGGGGTTGGGACTTACCCAAGTTCCAACCCATTTTAAAAGGCGGGCGTGGCGGAATGGCAGACGCGCTGGATTTAGGATCCAGTGGGGTAACTCCCGTGGAGGTTCAAGTCCTCTCGCCCGCACCAGTAACAACAAGGCTTTTCGAGGCCTTTTATTTTTTTGCCTGAATTTCTTTTTTAGTCGCGCGAAACAGTCCAAGCACAGCCCCCTGGGAGTAAATTGTTTTATTTGTCTAAAAAAATAGACCCCCAGAAACTGGTGGTCACTTTTCTAAAAAAAACATGGATGTGTTATTTTTTTCTGCTATTTGAAGCTGCTCTGGATTTCCTCAATCCAAAATTCCCGATCGGGTTCATAGTCCGGACATCTTATTTTCCCGCATTCCAACCCCAATCCACAAGAAAAGTCACCGGGCAAGTCATCAATAGAGCCTATTAGCTTGACACATGGAATGTCGTTCTGCACGCAGGATCTTAATTCTCTTTTGTTTTTAATAAACAAAGGTGCCGCCTCTTTTCTGTATGAGCTATATTTGCCTGCTCTCTACAAAACAAATATATCACTTTTACACAGTTTATTTAAGTCTTTTTTTACACCAAAAAATTTTATACGATTATAGCTATAAAACAAACCATATTCTGATAAATCAGGTAGCAGGTTATGTCTAATGTTTGTGGAAAAGCCTTAATATGATCAATCATACTGGGTCACTGCAAAAAAAGGAGGGATAGTATGGGAGCTAAAAAAGACCGGCTAGTTGAGATGCTGGCCGGAAAAAATGAAATAGGTGTTTGTATTTATATCGAGGGCGTGACAAAAACCACTAGGAGCGTCCCTTCCAGGGTGGCTATAAAACAGAAAAAAGATCTGCTCATTTTAAATAATATGATACCTGTCCCTATGGATGATCGGTACATAGCAGCCCTGGATGATAACAGGGCGGAAATAGTGTTTATTGATCCGGACAATCAGGTTGTCCATATAGAAATACATTTCTAACCGCCCCCTTATTACCGCCCAGATAAAATGCAGCAGCAGGCTGCCTGGGTTACAAGGTTAGTAAGACAACTATAAATCGCAAGGGGGGATATTTTTGGCTGTAGAGGTAACCTGGGCCAGGGCCCCTTCCTGCATGGATCAGGAGGCTGCCTGTAAAACCAGGGTACGTGTAACTGTAACTAATACAGGGAAAACAGCCGTGAAAATAAGTGAAATTGGTGCCCGTTACCCCAGGAGAAACCGGATAGGGACAGCCACACTAGAAACATGGGAAATAGTTTTGGAGCCAAAGACAGAGGCGAGCGCCTACCTTGATATCCACCAGATGAGGAACTTGCCCCGCTATGATATTATTTTTGCTAAAGGCGACAATGGTAGAAAATACTACCCGGTTGTACCTTTTATCTCCCGTATAGGAAGGTTTTTATGGTGGCAATTTGGTTTCTGCCCCGCCAAAAACTGATATTTCTGTTGTGATATTTACCATGGGGCCACATATAGCGAGAGATCGTAATTGACATTACATTGACTTGTAGCATTTATGTCCTTGTTAGGGTATTATTAAGCTAGAAGACCGCACCAGGGAGGATAGATTTATGGACCCAACAGCAATAGTACAATATTTACAGGAAAGCCCGTGGTTGCTGGGCACATTAATAGCTTGGAGCCTCGTTTGGAAGGGTATTGCACTCTGGTACACAGCACGCAACAGCCAGTTGGTCTGGTATATAGCATTGCTCATAGTAAACACACTGGGGATACTTGAAATTATCTATTTGTTGTTTTTCCGCAGAAAAAGATTCAGATTTTAAAAAAGCAGCAAAAACCACTGTCCCAGGGCAATTTAATAATACCTTGCCCTGGATCACGCTAACTGTGCAACCCCGTCAATTACCGGCGGGGTTGCATTTATGTAGGGTTTTGACGTCTTGATTTATAGCGATGGCAGATTTACAGAGGCACAATCGACTTCCAGCAACACCGGCCGATCCGACCCTATGGCCGGGCCGATTCTTTCTTCAATCTCTGTTGGATCTTCAATGCGATATGCTTCCACACCACAGGACTTGGCAAATTGCACAAAGTCCGGTGTAGTAAGCTCATAACCAAATGGTTGCAGCCCTTCGGCAGCCATCTTGTTTTTTTCAATGCTGTAAATCTGATTCCTAACTATTATGATGGTGATGGCCAAATTATAGCGGGTACAGGTCAGCAGTTCATTAAGCGAAGCGATCGCCCCACCATCGCCAATTATGGCCACTACCTTTCTTTCTCTGTTTGCTAGCTTAGCACCAATCGCAGCAGAGAGGCCATAACCAATGCTCCGCCACATACTTGAAAGTAAGACATCCTGGTTTTCCGCCATGAAACCCAGATCAAACCAATGGGTAAATTCACCAGTATCAAGTACTATAATTGCATTTGGCGGTACAACGGCATTTAGGCCGGCCATCAGCCTCAGGGGTAGTACCGGTCTACTATTATCTTCCCCGGCCTGCCCTATAGATTGCCTGATGTTCGATGCCTCGCTCTTGACCTGCTCCACCCAATTCTGGTTAACGGCATAGTCCCCCAGATCGTGCATAACAGCTTCAATAAGCAAACCCAAATCCCCACTGGCGGCCCCCTGGGCGTTCACATTAATATCACCGGGGCGCTCGGCCAGATGAACCAATTTGGAATTTTTAGGTAAATACTTCTTCTCATAAGAGGCATTCCCAATCAGAATGATGCAATCCGCTTCCATCACAATAGGTGGCAGTCCGGCTTCCCCGATTCCCCCCAGGTTGCGATCAAAAGAGCCCCTGACAACACCTTTAGCCTGCTGAGCCACAACCAGGCCGGATCCAATACGGTGAACCAGGGCCAGGGTTTGGAAAACTGTATCTTCCCCCACCTGCCCCACAACTACCAGGGGTTTTTGCGCATTTCTGATTATTTCCAGGATTTTTTCATTACTACCGGAAAAAACCTGTGGTTTTCTGATCTCTACCATATCTGCTGCTATCGTATCCGCAGACAATGGCGCCGCCATAACATCTTTGGGTACCGTCACATGGGCCACCGAAAAATCAATATAAGCTTGCCTGGCGGCAAAGGCAAATATTTCTGCAGTAGCGGCCGGATTAATGAGCAGGGTTGTATATTTAGAAAAATTTCTATACAACAACTGCTGATCAATATATTGTTTTGCCCTGGTACCGATTTTTTTTGTCTCCACCTGGCCGGTTATAGCTAGAACGGGGCTCCCATCCAGGTACGCATCCGCCAGCCCGTTTAGCAGATTAACCGTACCCGGTCCCGATGTGGCCGTACAAACAGTAAGCCTGCCAGTCAACCTTGCTTCATATGAGGCCATAAAAGCAGCGGCCGTTTCATTCGTGGCGGAGATAAATTCGATCTTACTCTGGCGGGTAAAGGCATCCATTAAAGGGAATATAGCATCTCCCAGGACGCCGTAAATCCTTTCTACACCCCACTCGCCCAGTTGAGCAAGGATAAAATCGGCTACATTACCATGCACACGCAAATTATCCACCCTTCCTCACATAAAAATTTTAATTATTCTTCTATTCTTTTCATCCCTCATCATAATTATCCTATAGATAGAAGCAATAGAAATTATTTGAGGATTTTATTGGTGATATGTTATAATTCTTTTAACTTTGTGGGAGGGATATTATGTGTCACAGAAAAGAAGGCCAAAAAGAAGGCTAAATTTTTTCCGTTTGCTAATCCTTCTTCTGGTCCTGGTTGTGGTAGTCGGGGGGGCAGTTTCCGTTGGTCTCCTCTTCACTAGTATTAAAGACATGCCTGCGCTCAGCCCCGCCCTGCTCAAGTCAGGCGCATCTACCATGATTTATGACAAGAACGACAACCTGGTGACCCAAATAGGGATTAGAAACAGCGTGCCTGTTGACATCGGGAACGTCCCCGAACAGGTTAAAAACGCCTTTCTGTCTATTGAGGATCCCCATTTTCGCCAGCACCATGGGATCAGCATGCGCGGAATTGCCAGGGCCACAGTAAACAACATTTTATCAAGGTCAAAAGGTGAAGGCGGCAGCACCATTACCCAGCAACTGGTCAGAATATCGATGCTGTCACCGGAAAAAACCATTAAAAGAAAAATCCAGGAGGTTGTCCTGGCCTTGCAGGTAGAAAGGCGTTATACCAAGGATGAAATCCTGGAAATGTATTTAAACAATATATACCTGGGTGAAGGTGCTTATGGCATTCAGGCGGCCTCACAAATATATTTTGGTAAGACAATTGATGAATTAAATTTGGCTCAGGCAGCCATGCTCGCCGGCTTGCCCCAGGCACCCAGTGCATACTCGCCATACAATGACGCTGAACTGGCGAAATATAGACGCAATGATGTTCTGGACAGCATGGTAAGAAATAACTGCATCAGCATTGACGAAGCCGAGGAGGCTAAAGGGGAAGACATACAGACCAAGAATAGCGAAATAGCCTTCCTGCAATACCCCTACCCATATTTTCTTGACTATGTTACCGATCAGCTTATTGAAAAATATGGGGAGGATGAGGTTTTCACAGGTGGTTTAAGGGTTTATACAACTCTGGACCCTGAAATCCAGTTGGCTGCTGAAGCAGCAATGGCCCGAACAGGCAACTTCCCTGCTTCTAGTACTGATGAGAATGGTATGTTACAACCTGAAGGGGCTGTGGTGGTGCTCGAGCCCGGTACAGGTTATATTAAGGCACTAGTTGGTGGGCGTGAACATGCCCAAAGAAGGCAGTGGAATAGATCTGTCCACACTGCACGTCAGCCGGGTTCGGCCTTTAAACCAATTGCGGTTTATGGGCCGGCCATAGAATATCTAGGACTGGGACCAGCCTCAGTAGTAGATGATGCACCGGTTAGTTATGGTTCCTATTCACCACGAAACTCCGATGGCAGGTTTCGTGGCCTGATCACCTACCGGACTGCCGTCGCCAGTTCTGTTAATGTTGCCGCAGTTAAGGTGATGATGGATCAGGTGGGTATGGACAAAGCCCTGAAGTTTGCTTCTATCCTGGGCATTGAACTTGATCCTGCCGCCCATGGGCCCAGCATGGCCCTGGGGGGTCTTGATAATGGGGTTACGCCACTGCAAATGGCCTGTGCCTATGCCACTTTTGCCAATTCTGGAGTTTATATCGAACCCACAGCAATTCTTAGGGTCGAAAAGGCTGATGGCGTTATCCTGGGACAGGCTGTCCCCAAACAAAAGCAGGTAATAAAACCAACCACAGCCTACCTGATCACCGACATGCTCAAGTCTGTGATCAGTAGCGGGACAGGGACGGGGGCCCAAATTGGTAGACCGGCAGCAGGGAAGACCGGTACTACAGATGAGGGCAAGGACCTCTGGTTTGTAGGCTACACACCGGAACTTGTTACAGCGGTATGGATTGGTTATGATCAGCCCACACCAATGCCCCAGGCCTATGGAGGCACATACCCTACCAGGGTGTGGCGGGATGTTATGAGCAATGCGCTGCGAAATATTCCGGCCGGGAATTTTAATCCGCCCCCAGGGATAGTGAGGGCAACAGTTGATGGCCAATCCGGCCTACTGCCGAGCCCGAACACACCCGGTGATAGTCTGGTAACAGATCTATTTATCGAGGGTACGGTTCCTACAAAAACAGATGATGTTCATAACTATATTGAAATTTGTGCCGACAGCGGCCTTCTAGCAACAAAATACTGTCCTAATCGGGTGATGACACCGATGGTCAAGTTACCTTATGACGTTTCTGACGCCGTCGAAGACCAAAAAGCTCGTGTGCCAACTGAATATTGCACCATGCATGGACCTGATCAGGGGACCCCTCCCCCTCAGGAACCAGGGGCTAATGGTGAGGATAACCCGGATCAACCTGATAATGATCATGATGAGGATACGGAGAAACCGGCGGGCAACCATAGTTTCATTCCCGGACCCAACAGGTAAAGGAAAACATCTCCTGGCGGTGGGACTACCATATTGGGGTAGCCACACCGTCTTTTTTATTAAGGCTCATAGTAATTATATTTTTGTTAACAATAATAACGCTTATCAAAAAAACAAATCAGGAGGTGTAGAATTTGTATCAACACGGTTGGTCTGATCATCAGCGTGGAACCCATGTAAAATCCCTTACACCAGACGGAAGCGACATTTCTATCAATTACAATGGCTTGTTGAACAACTCCGGCGCCGCCCAAGTATTTCTTCATGCTGGTTTTGGCAACCCCATGCGCTGGACTAACGTTGAGGATTATCGCATGCAGCATACCCCGGAAGGCTGGAAAAAAACCCTTAACATGGAGGATAACCTGCTTACCTTCTGCTTCCATGATGCGGCAGGTAATTGGGACAACAATGACGGCAACAACTGGACTTACAAGATTTCCTAAATCAGCAAAAAAAGAAATCGGGATGCCCATCCCGGTTTCTTTTTTTACCTGGCCTTTACGAGCACATCTGCACATTAATTAGCCAGCTCAACTATGGTTACACCATACCCACCCTCACCTTGCTCACCCAGACGGAAGGATTTCACCCGCTGGTGTCCCTTTAACAGCCTGTGCACAGCAGCTCGCAGCGAGCCGGTGCCTTTACCGTGGATCAGGCTCACTCGGGGCAGGCTGGCCAGGTAGGCATCATCAAGGTATTTTTCTACCGTCAACATCGCCTCTGCCGCATACTGACCCCTTAAGTCCAGCTCAGCAGATATGTCCCGTGTCTTATCTAAAAGCATAGCCGCCACTTTACTCTGTCCCCCACCGGCTTTGGGCTCCTCTACAGTGCGCAGGTCTTTTATGGGCACGTTCATTTTAATAATGCCCACCTGTATCTGAACCTCTTTTTCCCCCTCGCCGGGAGGTTCGATGACATGGCCCCGCTGGTTAAACCTGGGCAAGAATACCTCCTGTCCGGCGCGCAGCTTTGCCGGTACCTGACCACCATAAAATTTTTCCGGCACGGCGCGGCGGGCTTTTCGTTGCAAATTGCTCAGCCTGCCTCTGGTTTCCTGAATTGCTTTCTCCCTGGTCCGGGCGGACTCCGCAGATATTTTCTCCCTCAGTTCTCTAATAGCCGTTTCCGCCTCATTTTTAGCTGTTTTAACCAGCATTCTGGCTTCTTCCCCAGCTTTGGAAAGGATGGCCTCACGTTTTTGAGCCAGTTCGGCTACCAATTGCTCATGCTTGTCCTTGATCGCTTTTGCTTCTTCGGCTAGCCTGGCAGCATTGGCCCGGTCTGTTTCCGCCTCCTGCTGAGATTTTTCCAGGTTACGCACCAGCTCGGCAAATTGCACCTGTTCTACAGATAAGAAATTCTTGGCCCCTTCAATCAGCTCTGAGGGCAGCCCCAGTCTCTGGGCGATTTCAAAGGCGTTGCTGCGACCGGGTTTGCCGATTAGTAGCCGGTAGGTAGGCCTCAGGCTGGCCCGATCAAACTCCACACTGGCGTTTTCCATCCGTGTACGGGCATAGGCAAAATTCTTTAGTTCGCTATAGTGGGTAGTAGCAATAGTCAAGGCACCTGCTCCATGCAATTTTTCCAAAATTGACTGGGCCAGGGCAGCGCCCTCAACCGGGTCGGTACCGGCACCAAGCTCGTCTAAAAGCACCAGACAGTTCCTGCCGGCCCGGTCAATAATTTCTACAATATTGCTCATATGTGATGAAAAGGTGCTTAACGACTGTTCAATACTTTGTTCATCACCTATATCAGTAAAAAACTGCCGAAAAACCCCCACGCGAGTGTTCTCACCAACAGGTATATGCAGGCCGGACTGGGTCATCAGGGTGAGCAAGCCGGCTGTTTTCAAGGTCACAGTCTTACCGCCTGTGTTGGGCCCGGTAATGATTAAGGTATCAAAATCCTCCCCCAAACGGATATCTACAGGCACAACATCCCCTCTTAACAGGGGGTGCCGGCCTTGCCTGATGTCCAGAATTGGTCTATTGGCCAGAATTGGCGCCCAGGCATCCAGACTTTGGCTATAGCGGGCCTTGGCCATGATAAAATCCAACTGGCCCAGTGTATCCAGGCTGGTTTCAATCTCCCCAAGAAACTCCTCTACACTTGCCGTTAGGGCAGCCAGGATCCGTTCAATTTCCTGCCTTTCTTCTACAATCAGCCGCCGCAGCTCGTTGTTTTTCTCTACTACTGCCATCGGTTCCACAAACAAGGTGGCACCACTGGCAGATTGATCATGGATGATCCCCGGTACCTGGGCCCGATATTCAATTTTAACCGGTACCACGTAGCGGCCTTCCCTGATAGTTACAATGGGATCCTGTAGATATTTCTGGTAATTAGGAGAGCGGATTATATTTTCCAGGTAGTCTCTGATGTCTAGTTGGGCCTTTGCCAGTTTCCTGCGTATTTGCGTTAATAACGGTGAGGCCTGGTCACTTATTTCACCATCCGGCATAATGGCCTTTTTTATCTGTTTCTCCAGATCCGGCAGGGGGGTAATAGAAAAGGCATAGATATCAAGTAAAGGATATTCCTCCTGCCTTTCAGAAAAGAAACCCTTTATAATCCTGCCCGCTGTAAGTGTGTCGGCCGTCGCAATTAGTTCTTTCGGCTCCAAAACTGCCCCCCGGCCAACCCGTTGCAGCTGACTCCTGATATCTTTCCAGCCGCCCATTTCTGCAGTCGGATCCAAACGCAAAAGTTTTCTCCCTTCACTAACCTCATCTTGCCACCTACAAATTACGGGGGAATCAAAAATTGGCCTCAAGGCCAGAATCCGTTCCCGACCCAGTGGAGATGCAGCGAATGAAACCAGCTGCTCCAGGATCTTAAAGTATTCAAGTCTTTTTAGGTTTTTTTCATTCATAAGGTCCATCGCCCCGCTATAATTATATCACTCCCCACTTTACTGTCTGCGTCCCCTAATAAATAACTACCGGCTATCTACACCACGCCTCGGTAGTAATGTCCCTTTGTCAGTCCCTGAGGACTGTGTTTGGCCAGGCCTTCCTT
>JABMJD010000065.1 GCA_013201395.1 Candidatus Syntrophopropionicum ammoniitolerans | reverse complement strand
ACAAAATACGCACCAGCTCAGAACCGGTATAGCCGGTCGCCCCGATAATACTAACCTTGATAGCCATTAACATCACCTCTTGCCCAAAATAGAAACATTGGCCGATTTGTAGTAAAACAACCGCACCGCCAATGCTTATAATTATACACCCCAATGCATAACTATACAATAAAAACTTCCCTAAATGAACTACCCCGGCAAAAATACCGGGGCAAACACATATTACTATTTTTCTATAAAGCACGGTTTTATCCCTGCTGAAAATATAAATAAAATCGTCATATATTTAGGAATACCAGGGACTTGTCACCAGTTTTAGGCCTACTATCTGGTTCTGCCCTTCATAGACTGCTGCCTTCTATAGTAGCCATTTGTGCTCGGTTAAACCCTAAATATGTCATTGATAGCCATATGTGACAGGATATTGTGAGAACGGTATTCGTATAATTTAAGCCTGATCGGCTGGGTCAGATAAGAACGCTAGCCTGAATTGAGAAGAATAGCCATGGAACTCTAATCCGGTTGTCAAGTACCTTTACATTCTGTATTGGCGACAATTCCCATGAATATCAATCCACATGGAATAAAAATGTTTTAAACAAAATATTTTCCCAAAAGGTTAAGATACAGCAACTAGTTGGCTTTACCCAGCACAACCGACCTTTTGTGGGTGGAACACCTTTCCGTCAGTAGGGTGGTACACCTTTCAATTGACAAAAGCACCCGCAAGTCCGATTTCAATTCCTTATAGGTAGTCTAAATACCTTTTTGTGGCGCTGCTTTTTTATGTTCTGCGTCAATTTCAATTCCTCATAGGTAGTCTAAATACTCTTTCACCCACTCCTGACTCTTTTTGGCACGCTCATTTCAATTCCTTATAGGTAGTCTAAATACCAGGCGGACTAGCCGGCGGTAGGATACATGCCGTCATTTCAATTCCTCATAGGTAGTCTAAATACCTAGCCGTAAAATCTATGCGAATACAAAACATATTTATTTCAGTTCCTCATAGATAGTCTAAATAGTCTCAGTATTGTACCCTCTGAGCTAGGGACTGCAACATTTCAACTCCTTATAGATAGACCAAATACAAGAATCTAAAAAGTGGTTATGTATACATCATATCATATTTTAATTCCTCATAGGTAGTCTAAATACTTACGTCGTCGCCCAGCAGTGGACGGAGCTTTACGATTTCAATTCCTCATAGGTGTAAGCGTCAACCAAACCGGTACCCTAATAAATACAGGCACTACCAAAAACCATCTTCGGCAATGCCCTTGACCTTTTTATACTGTCTTCTGATTAGCTTTTTAAATTCTGTATCCGACAGACCATCACCCACATCTACCCCATATTCCGAAAGCATGTCATAGAAATATTCGGCATAATTCCTATCCTCCCGCACCATTTTTTTGTAACGGTCTAGGATCCCTGTCTCAAAATCTAGTTCAAATATATGCCGGGGGATTTTGCCTGACAGATACCCATTTACCAGTTCCATCATATAATCAATATTTTTACCCATATCAGTCTTCCTCCCAGGCGAATTTTTTTGGATTTGGATTACCCGGTTGGGGGGTGAATATCTTTTCTGGGATAGCTGCGCTACCGGGCAGAAAGTCTGTAACTGAAGTTATGTAACCTGCCCTTCCCAAATTAGGGGCATTTGTAAAAATCCATGTTAAATATTCAAATGGGTTCAGGCCGTTTTCTCTTGCACTCACAATCAGGCTGTAATAGATGGCACTGGCCCTAGCACCCTTTGGCGTGTTTGAGAATAACCAATTTTTTCTTTTATGTTCTGCAGAACATAAAAGAAATTATGTGCCTACTTTGTTTATGTGCTCCCTAGTTCAAACCACAGGTAAAACTGCCTAGGAATACCCATTTTGGAGTGCGCTTAGCGCACCCCTGATGAGCACATAATTATAAGGCAGCTAAAAACGACAAAATATCCTTAGGTGGTTTATACCGGTATCCGCTTGCAGATGGTTCGGCTATTTTCTCCAGGGTTTTCTGTTTCATTTCCATATCTGCTTCCATGTATTTATGGGTTGTATTTATGCTCTCATGCCCGAGCCAAATAGCAATGGTTGAAATGTCAACCCCTGACTGAAGCAAATGAAGTGCAGTAGAATGGCGAAAGGTATGTGGACTGATTTTTTTAGCCTTTAATCCCGGGGTAATTTTCTGTGCCCTTTCCTTTAAACAATTAATACGGTAACGAACACCCGATCGTGTCAGTTCACCGCCCGTATGATTTATGAACAATTTGTCATCTGGCTTCAAACCATGCTCCTTAATATGTTTTTTGATATTGGATGCAGTTGTCTTCCAGAGAGGAATATTTCTTTCCTTTCGCCCTTTGCCCCTTACGTGAGCATAACCGGTGGTCCCAGAACCATCAAATATAATATCCCTGCATCTAAGGGAAACAAGCTCTGACACCCTCATTCCGGTATTGTAAAGAATCAGTAACATCATTCTATCACGACGGCCAAGGATTTCCTTCATGGGACAGGCTTCCAGAAAAGCATCTACCTCTTCTTTGGTCAGGAAATCATGTTGTCGTTTTTCTGTTTTCTGGAAGGGAATCATAAGGCTCCTTTGAACAGTGGCGCTGTGTTCAGGCTTTTCAAAGGATATAAACTGAAGAAAGGCATGGATTGCCGCCAGGCGGTTATTAATAGTTTTTGTTTGATTCCCTCTTTTTTGATCAAGATACTCCAGAAAACCAAGTATATATTCTGCTTCGATATGTTCTAAATTTATTTTTTGTGGTGGACATTTATGAACCACATTTAAATACTCAATGTAAATTCGAAAGGTGTCTCGGTAAGATTTAATTGTTTCCGGGGATACCCGTTTTTGGTTAATCAACCATTTAAGGAAGAACCTTTGAAGTAAATCTTGGAAGGTACTACACACAGGGCCACAACTCCTTCCCGCAACGGCATTCAAATCTTTCACAGGCAGAGGCAAGGAGTTCCGGGGTTGACGTTAGGTACCAATAGGTATCAGCTGGTTTTACATGTCCCATATAGACAGAAAGCAAATAAATTTTCTGGTTGACATCCTCCCCGTTTTCAAGCCATCTAAGAATGGTGTGACAGGCAAAACTATGCCGGATATCATATAAACGGGGTGGCCTCCTATTCCAGCCGTTATCCGGCATTAAACAAGGACGCAGTTGCTGGAATGCATATTCAAAAGCTCTTAAATTAAATCGCCTACCACGGGTTGTTACAAAAAAACAATGATTTTCTGATCGTTCAGATGTTTTTCCTTTTAACCCCAAATTATAGTTATCAAGCTGAACCAACACACTTCGGTGCAAGGGAACCAGCCTGTCCTTATAAAATTTCGTGTTCTTGATATAAAGATGTCTTTCTTTAAAATTAACATCTTTAACCTTGAGATTAACTAGCTCGGAAACACGAATCCCAGTTGCCCATAACAAACCTAGAGCTGTAGATACTGTCAGGCGTCTAATTCCATCGGGGGAAAATAAATTAGCTGATTCCCTCATCAGTCTAAGGATTTCTTTTTCTTCGTAAATATAGGGTGCCACTCGTCCATGACATTTCCCAAAAACCCCTGTTGGTGGAACTTGGGCTTGAGGATCAATGGAGGCAGCATATTTTGCAAACGTATGCACTGTTTCCAGTCTTCTGGCCATATACCACCTGCTTAGACTGTTATCAAAGGAAGCCCATTGCATGGCCAGATCAACAGTTATGGCCCCACTATGTTCAATTTGCCGGGTATATCTAGCAAATCGCCTTAATTCCTGCGACTCGATCCTTAATTTATAGCCCAGACTTTGTTTGTATTCAATATAGGATTCTATTTGTCTGGTTATTTTATTATCCGCTAACATTCACTGCCACCTCCCGGCCATATACCGGCAGCTTGTAACAGCATTTCAGTATCTAGCTTGGTATAGACAGAAGTGCTATCGAGGCTTTTATGTCCAAGAAAATCTGCCACCATTTTAAGCGTGCAGCCTTTTTTATAAATTTTACTGGCCACTGTCCTGCGCAATATATGCGTCCCGGTAATAGATTTGCTAATCCCAGCTCTTTTGTAAGCACGACGCATAGCACCCCTTACCTGTTCTCTACCCATAGGTTCACCCCTGGTATGGGAAAAACGAATAAATAGAGCCCGATTTTCCGAGTCAGGCCGAGAATTTTGTAGATAGTCAACAATGGCTCTTCCAAGGGTTGGGGATATAGGCAGAGACCTATCAACATGTGTTTTGGTGTTTTTTATGTTAACGATGCTATTGTTCCAATCAAAATCATCCAAAGTAAGGCTGGCTACCTCTATGCATCTAAGGCCCAGTTCCATAAAACACAAGGCAATTGTATAGTCCCGTATCCCAGAGGGCTTACCCCTATCAAAACAATTTGCCAGTGATTTGAATTCTTCATCACTTAGCACAGTTGGAACGGAATTCAATTTCCATACCGCCGGTGAAAGTGGCAGCTCAAAAATCGAATCATCAATTTTTACACAGGAAAACCTTAGGTAATAGAAAAAATTACGTATTGATGTCGCTATCCTTCCTTTTGTGCCTGGTTTTAAGTGGGCTACTTTTCCAGTAAAATAATTGCGTATGTCCTGGGCACAGATTTGGGACTCATTAAATTTTTCAGGGGATTGCTGATAGATGAAGCTAAGGAACGTTCTTACCTGGCTAATTTCCGATAAAATGGTTGTATCCCCAAGATGTTTAACCTTTTTTAGGAATTGTTGAAACCCACCCACAAGATCCTCAATTGTGTCAACACAGTTATTCTTTTCAATCTTAGGAAATGGTGTTTTCGCTAATGAGCTATAATAAGCGTATAGAGCAGCCCGGCAATATTTGAACGTTTGCGGGGCTTGTTGGGCTTCATTTTCAAGAAACTCGTTTATTTGGTTTTTTAGCTTGGATCTCACCCCATCATAGTAACAAGATCGCAAAAATTTGGAAACGTAGGTATGATAGCTAATAATCGTAGTTTTGCGGTATTCATTTTCTTCCAGAAAGATCCGAAACTGATTAAGTTTCTGTCTGTTTGATAATGTTAAAGATACATAGGGCAA
>JABMJD010000064.1 GCA_013201395.1 Candidatus Syntrophopropionicum ammoniitolerans | reverse complement strand
CTGTCCCCGCGTCCCAGCTACCTTCGCAGCCCAACCCGCCGCCTTAGGGGCTCAAACTGTGGCCACATTTTCCAGTCCAACCTGTCAGTTTTTCTTCTCTTTCCATCTTCCACTTTCCCGCTTGCCAACTGCCCCCAAAGAGATACCTCAAAATGCCGCCCTTAAATGATGGTGCAATTTTGTCAGCCCCGCAGCCTTTTACTACAGGTGGGGGATATTTCCCTTACCACCAACTACCGCAGCAGCCGAAACTGGGACAAGGTACCTGTCCCCGCGTCCCACATGCCTGTCCCATGTCCCCTCCTTCCATAATAAATGTGGTTATATCTCAGGCCGCCGGCGAATATGCTTGGAATAATCAGGAAGTATCTTTTACACGAGGTGAATGGTTATGTCCAGCCGCTGGTATACTCTCAGCGTACAAGAAGTGATCGCAAAACTGCAAACAGATTCGCACAAGGGCCTGTCCGACAAAGAAGCCAAAGAACGGGAGTTGGCATATGGGCCCAATCAATTAGCCCGGGCACCCAGAGACCCGGCCTGGAAGCTGTTCCTGGCCCAATTTAAGGATTTTATGGTGCTGGTACTATTGGCCGCCACCGCTATTTCCGGCCTTTTGGGAGAATATGCCGATGCCATAACCATAGCTATCATTGTCATGGTCAATGCTATACTGGGTTTTGTCCAGGAATATCGGGCCGAACGCTCTCTGGAAGCGCTGAAAAAACTAACCTCTCCGGAAGCCCGCGTGATCCGCAACGGGCAGGAACGCAAATTATCCGCTGCGGCCCTGGTCCCTGGCGACATCGTTATGCTGGAGGAGGGTGACCGCATACCGGCCGACATGCGGCTATTGCATACGGCCAGCCTGGAAATAGAGGAGTCGGCCCTTACCGGCGAATCCCTGCCAGTATTGAAACAAAAAGGGGCTTTGCCCGCCTATGGACTGGCCCCGGGTGACGCTACCAACATGGCCTATTTTGGCACAGTGGCCACCAGGGGGCGGGGGATGGGGGTAGTAGTGACTACCGGCATGGCTACCGAAATGGGCCAAATTGCCGGTATGATCCAGAAGGTGGACCGGGTGGAAACCCCCCTGCAGCACCGTCTGGCCCAGTTGGGACGGTGGCTGGTGGCTTTTTGTCTGTTTATTTGCGCTGTGGTGGTCATGCTGGGAATCATGCGGGGCGAGGAAGCCTACCAGATGTTTCTGGCCGGGGTCAGTCTGGCCGTGGCTGCTATTCCTGAAGGCCTGCCGGCCATCGTCACTGTGGCCCTGGCACTTGGCGTGCAGCGGATGATCAAGCGCCAGGCCGTAATCCGCAAGCTGCCGGCGGTAGAAACCCTGGGCTGCTCCACGGTAATTTGTTCCGACAAAACAGGCACACTAACCCAAAACGAAATGACTGTACGCAGAATTGTCATCAATGATAAGGTTACAGATATCACCGGTGAAGGATACGACCCCAAAGGTGAATTTGCCGGTGGGGTGGACAAGCGTGATCGGCATTTTAATTTACTGATGAAAGCCGCCGCCCTCTGCAACAATTCCGTGCTGGAACGGGGCAAGGTGAGCATCAAAGGGTTGTTCCGCGCCGGGGCCGGTGCCCGCAAACACCGGGGATGGTCCGTCCTGGGCGATCCTACTGAGGGGGCACTGCTGGTAATGGCTGCTAAGGCGGGCCAATGGCGGGAGAAGCTGGAAACAAAAGAGACCAGGGAAGAAGAGATTCCCTTTGACTCCGACCGCAAGCGCATGAGCGTGCTGTATCGCCAGCCTGATGGGGCATTGGCCGTTTATACAAAAGGTGCCCCGGATGTCATTCTGGACCTGTGCACCCATAGCCTGAAGGGGGGCATGGCAGTTCCCCTGTCCAAATGGGAAAGGGAAGAAATATTGCGGCAGAACGCCGACCTCGCTGATCAGGCTTTGCGGGTGATTGCTTTTGCTTACCGGGAGATGCCTGCCGGCGATCAAGATTTTTCCGAAGAAAACGTGGAACAAAGGCTGATTTTTGTCGGCATGGCCGGCATGATTGACCCGCCCCGTCCCGCAGCCGTTAAGGCGGTGCACACCTGCCGCCGGGCTGGTATCAAGGTAGTGATGATTACAGGTGACCACAAGCTCACGGCTCAGGCCATTGCCCGAGAAATGAGCATCCTCTCCAAAGGGGGTAAAGTCCTTACGGGAAGTGATTTAGACACCATGTCCGACCAGGAATTTGCCGCCCAAGCAGAAAAAGTGTCCGTGTATGCCCGGGTATCGCCCCGGCATAAATTAAAGATCGTCCAGGCCCTAAAACAAGCCGGTAACGTGGTGGCCATGACTGGAGATGGGGTTAACGACGCCCCGGCCATCAAAGAGGCGGATATCGGCATTGCTATGGGCATAAGTGGGACCGATGTGACCAAAGAAGCTTCAGCAATGGTGCTCACCGACGATAATTTCAGCAGCATCGTGGCGGCCATAGAAGAAGGGCGTGGCATCTACGATAATATCCGCAAATTTATCCGCTATCTTCTCTCCTGCAACGTAGGGGAAATTATGACCATGTTTGTGGCCTTGCTGGCCGGTATGCCCCTGCCCCTGCTGCCGATCCAGATTCTGTGGATGAACCTGGTCACTGACGGGTTGCCGGCTATGGCCCTGGGCGTGGATCCCCATGATAGCGACATCATGACCCGGCGCCCGCGTCATCCCAAAGAAAGTGTTTTTGCCCACGGTATGACCCGGCGCATTATTGTCAATGGCACGATTATCGGCCTGGGGGCCCTGCTGGCTTTCCGCATCGGGCTGTTTATGGGTGAGGTGGAATTGGCCCGCACGATGGCCTTCAACGCCCTGGTCATGTTTCAACTATTTTACGTGTTTTCCTGCCGTTCCGAATCCCATACCATTTTAGAGGTGGGGCTGTTTACCAACCCCTACCTGCTGGGCGCGGTAGCTATCTCAGGTACGCTGCAAATGTTGATCAACTATGTGCCCTTTTTGCAGAACGTCTTCCACGTGGTGCCTCTCAGCGGCATGCAGTGGCTGATTATCCTGGTGATTTCTGCGGCCCCGACTGTCCTGGGTGTTGTTTACCATCACTTGCGGGGCAGCGCCAAGAAAAAGGTCATGTATTTGAAGGTCTAGCCAGTGCATAGCCATAGTGCTCCTGGGATGGCCCACTATTGTGTTCAACCAAATCTATTTCTAGCGGTCCCCGCTTATTAGCAAGGGGTGCCAAATAATTTACTATTTTGGTAGTGATTTGTAAACTACTTGTAAAAATAAAAAACTAATATATTAAAGGGAGATGGATAAAATGGCTAGGAAGATTTCTAAAATTTTCGAGGATCGTGCAAATGCACAAGAAAAAAGGGTGGATGATCACTGGCCTTGTGCTAAATCCGGTGAAGGAGACCACCATTAAGGTCTTGCAAAGAGAAGCTATGGTTGGGAAAAAGAGAACAGGGAAAAGGCAAGGAAATACAGAAAAGAGGGAATATAGCTGCTCTCTTTACCTCTAGAGGCTCCTAAATTGCCTTGGAAAAGGTAATGAAACCTTAATCATGTTCCAGACGGGCAGTCCCTGCTTTTGAAAGGATCTGCTGCGCTTAAGAGGGGATGACCTACTGTTCTGGTCATCCCCTTATTTTTTTATGATTATCCTGGTTGGAACCAAAGCATTAAGCCTTTTTTTAGTTCCAACCTGTTTTCTTAGGGCGAAATGTGAAATACAGCTTTTCAAAGTCCTGGTCAATAAAATATGAACAGCAGGTGAAATAGCCAGGCAAACAACTGGCGCTAGATATTTTCTGCCGGGTAAAGAGGGGGAATAGCAGTGAAATACTCACCCTAGGAAATTAACCCCTGCGATTTTGAATCGGGGTCAGCAACTAGAATAGGGGATACAGATCAACGCTGGGGGGCACTCAAGGGTCAATGATAAATTCACCCTCAATTACCCATCTACTAAAAGTGGTCTACGCCACTCGTCCTCCTATGCCCACAGGCTGGATGTCAACATACTCAGATTTGCTATTTCCCATTTCGCCATAAGCTTTTTAAATCACGCAGTCCTATAAATAAGCGGCAACATGTACCCCCAAGCTGCCACGATACACTCAACGGCTGGCCAAACCGGAATCTCGCACCATCATGCAGGCTTTTGAGCGGCTTAGCACTGGCCTGTTGCTAGATGCAACAGCCAAAACGCGCCGTCCAACTGGCTAATTTTCCAACTGTCCACCCGACTCCAAAGAGGTACCCAAAAGCAAACCAACACCCCCCGCTGTGCACCAGCCTGAACATTCTGTTTATCCCTAGTAAGATCATGTTTACTTGGAGTACAATATAAATGTCTCTTGAAAAGAAAAACATGTGCAACAACAGCCGGGGCGGCTGACAGTGAATGGGGGAGCGTATCTTGCGGTTTACGAAAGTACACGGTTTGGGCAACGATTTCATCCTGATCAATAGTGATGAGGAAAAAATAAATGTGGAAGAGGCGCCGCAGCTGGCTGTGGCCATGTGTCACCGCTGCCGGGGCGTGGGAGCCGACGGGCTGGTATTGCTGCTGTCCGCTGCAAAGGGCGGGGATGCCTGGATGCGCATCTTCAATGCTGACGGCAGTGAGGCCGAAATGTGTGGCAACGCCATCCGTTGTGTAGCCAAATATATGTATGAACATCAGATGACGGAAAAAGAGCGGATTCAGGTGGAAACAGCGGCCGGGTTGATGGTACCCCAGTTAATACTGGAAAATGGCCTGGTTAGGTCAGTGCGTGTGGATATGGGTGAACCCCGTCTGGAGCGTGGTGAAATCCCGATGATTGGCCCCGCCGGGCAGGTGATCGGGGAACCTTTGACTGTGGGGGAGGCCAGCTATGATGTGACGGCGGTTTCTATGGGCAATCCCCACTGTGTGGTTTTCGTGCCCGATGGAAAAAGTGTGCCCCTGGGGGACATCGGCCCCCGCATAGAAAACCATGCGGCCTTTCCGCGCAAGACTAATGTGGAATTTATTCAGGTACTGAGCCGGGATGAGATTATAATGAGGGTTTGGGAACGAGGCGCCGGGGAAACAATGGCCTGCGGCACGGGTGCCTGCGCTGCCGTGGTGGCCTGCGTCCTCAACGGCCACACCGGGCGCCGGGTGACAGTACACCTCAAAGGGGGAGACCTGCTCATCGAGTGGGCAGCAGACGACCACCTCTACATGACCGGCCCCGCCACCGAAGTCTTCACCGGCCGCTGGGACAGGGGGACAGCAGAC
>JABMJD010000063.1 GCA_013201395.1 Candidatus Syntrophopropionicum ammoniitolerans | reverse complement strand
ATAAAGGCGTTTCCGGGCAGATCTCGTTGTTAAAGACGCTAACAGAGTAGGACACACCCCAGACCACCAAAAGGGCCCATAATAGAACGGAAAATTTATACCTTGTCCAATTCATAGGCAGATCCCCAATTTTTATTAATATTATGACCGGAAATAAGGGGTAAAAACCTATTTAACCAGGATAACGGGCATTTTTACCGGCACTTAACGGCCTCAGATACTGCTGTCTACCGCAGCCGTAATCTGTTCTGCGTTGATAGCTTCAGCTACCACACCGGCCAACAGCTGCACAGAACGAACTGCTTCCTCACAAGCGTTTTCCGTGGTGCCCACCTCCAGCAGCACGGCATGGGGGTGCAGGTGCTGGTTGTAGGCATTATGCAAGCCTTCTTTGACCCGCACGCCCTGGGATAACCCGGGAAATTTTTCGTTAATCCCTTTGGAGAGCTCCTGGGCAAAGGCATAGTTTTGGCGCCAGCCAGGCCAGGAGCTGCAGCTGTCGGAACCGACGATAAACAGCAGGGTGGCATATACCTGGCCATCAATGTTGATGATACTTTGCTCCCGAGTCTTATTTGAATCCCGGTGGATGTCAAAAATGGTCCGGGTGTGGGAATGAGCGTCCAGCAACTCCCGGGCTGTTTTTTCCGACTCACTATAGGATAGATTGTAGACCAGATCGTGGATTTTATCCGATCTGGCGGTCTTAATCCCTTGCTCCTCTTCCAGGGCCGCCTGGAAGGCAGCAGCTACAGTAACTACCCCACCGTGCCTGCCACCCAGCCGATCCACACCGTCTGTGAGCCGGTAGGTTTCACAGGTATGAGTATTATAGATACAAACCAGGCACTCCTCACTGTTTCCGGTGATTAGTTTTTCTCCGGGCTCACCCGGGCCGGGGACAGTTCCGGGTTCTGCACTCATGATATCAACTGCTCCCAGTAAAGGTATTTGTGATTGGAGCACAGCAGTAGGACTAAATTGATTGACCCCGCTCATGGCCCCGGTGCTGCCTAGAAAGGACCCCATAACAGCATAGGTATCACCATCTTCAAAAAAACCACTCCAGCGGCAGATGGGCATGGCCTCAGTGATGATGTGCTGAGGTTTCGCCTGGAACGAATCAAGGATCCAACCGGGCATTTCTTTTACAGCGCCCAGCGCCAAAGGCTGCACGGGAAAAACTGCGGTAATGACCTTAATTAAGCCTAATAGCAGCAATAACAATATAGCAATAATCTTCAAAAGCTGGCGGCCCGGAAAAATCTTCCGACACCGACCGGCGCTGACAGAATACATAAATAAACCCCCCATCCGGGCTTGTGTTTCTTAATCCTTATGCCCAAAACGGGGGGTTTATGAGAGGGGATGTGACCTTAACGTAGCGCTGTAGGCACAAAAGCATCAATCAAACCAATAATGAATGCGGCAATTAAGGCACCGACAATACTTACACTAAGCAAGCTGGGAATAATAAACTGGGCCAGATAAATCACTACTGCCGCAGTGATGAAACCCACCAGCCCCCTACTTTGGGGCGAAATGCGTTCACCCAGCAGGGCTTCCGCCACATATCCTAGAACCGCGATCACAACAGCGGCAATCAAGGCCCCGGCGAATCCGCCACTAATGACAAAACCGGGGGATAGCCAGCTCACAACAATCAATACAAGTGCTGAAACGACAAATCTAATAATAATTCCGAGCCACTGCATTAGATGTCACCTCCTGTCCTATCAATCTGAAAATAGCTTTAACCAAATTATGAAAGTATATACCAGCTGGACCTTGCATTATTTTTCTGTGCGTGTTAAAATTGTTGCCGTTGGGAGGTGAAATGACACATGCCAAACATCAAATCCGCCATCAAGAGGGTTGAGGTTACTCGCAAGCGGACGGTTCGTAACATCAGGATTAAGTCAGCCCTGAAGACAACCATCAGGCGGTTCGAGGAAGCTATGAGAGACGCCGACCGTGATGAAGCCGGCTTGCGGCTGAAAAGAGCCATTGTTGCCATTGATAAGGCTGTTACTAAAGGCGTTTTACATAAAAATGCTGCTGCACGTAAAAAGTCCCGTTTAGCCAGGAAATTTAATAAATCTACGGGATAGCAATATTAATAAAAAAAGCCACTGCTGAGTTTGTGGCTTTTTTGCATTTTTATGCTGATAATTTATTTGTTTTTCTAACCTACCCGCGTGAGTCGGCACAAAGTTTGAGAATAAAATGTTCTACCGCCGGGTAGAACTCCTGCCGGCCGGTCTTCACCGCCACATCTATTTCCAACAGGGACTGAAAAATACGGACTAGGCTCTCCCCGCTGTAGTTTTTGCACTGAGCGGTAATTTTTTGTACCACATAAGGGTGGGCTTTTAAGCGTTTAGCAATTTCCCGCGATGGCCAGCCCCGCCCTGTAAGATCATGAATTTGCAACAACAGCCTGAATTGCCGGGTGATCATGGCCAGGATCCGTAGAGGAGGTTCCTTTGCCGCCAGCATGTCCTTAATACCGCTTAAGGCCTCCCCACAGTGCCTGTGGCCGACAGCGTCCACAATGGCAAAAATATTATCCTGGGGGCTAGACGGACAGAGCCTATGGACATCATCTGGAGTAATTACCCCACCTGGACCAGCATAATTAAGCAGCTTTTCAATTTCCGTATCTAGTTTTTGTAAGGACGGTCCTGTCCTATCCAGCAGTTTTTCCAAAGCCCGGCCCGCAAAACGACAGCCGGCCTTGTCCACCCTTTGGTTGAGCAAAAATTCCAGCCCGCTCCGTCGCAGATAGGTAAAATCTACCGCCTTCCCGGTTTGGCGCACTGCTTTGAAAACACGTTTCCTTTTGTCCACCGGTTCATTGGTATTAAAAACGAGAACAGTGGAACCAAGGGGATCTTTTAAATATTCTAGCAACACCTTTTCCCCGCGATTGGGGCTTTTATTTTCATTGGCCATCGCTGATCCTTTACCAGCTCTTTTGCTGCCCTTGAAGAAAGGCGGGTTTTTTACCACAACCAGGCGCCTCTGGGTAAAAAGCGGTAGGGTTTCCGCACTGGCCACCATATCCCCCACAGTAGCAGTGTCACCGTCAATGAGGTCAATATTAAAGTCTGACCCGCCGTCCTGCCGGAAAAATTTTATTAAACGATTTACAGCCTGCTCCCGCAGGTAGCCTTCCTGGCCATAAAAAAGATAGACCGGGTAAAACACCTGCCGCTTGAGGCTATTTAAAAATTCAGTATAGTATTCCATAGCTTTGGGCACACCTTATTTTTCACCAAGTTTCGCCTGTACTGCCGCCACTTTGCCGGCTGCTGTCAGGGTTTTGTCCCGGCGGTCATCAATGCGAATGGTGGTAACCACCCGACCTGCTCCCTTGATAAAGGGCTGTTCATGCATCTGCCCGATCACTGCCAGCACCTGATCCAGTTCGCCCTCAATAACAGTGGACATGGGGGTCAGTTGCCAGGTGATCCCCTCTGCCCCTTGCAACACCTGAAGACAGCCGGCCACATAATCACTCAGGCTGGCTGAGGCTGTCCCCACCGGCACAATGGTTACATCTACTACAGCCATATTTTGTTACCCCCCTGCAAAAATTTTCTTTTATTATATCAAAATGCCCGGCCCCAGACAGAGAAGTGTCTCCCGCGTCCCCCTTCCCCCTGTCCTTATTTAAGTTTCAGGCACCACCCGGTATGACAGGTACCATTTCTCGGGCCACTAACCACTAACCACCATTTATCTACGGCTGACAACGCGGCTCCGCGCATCCCTTATAAGTAAGGGAGCTCATTCTCCCTCGGGCTTGGACCCAACTCGGCGCTATGCGCCTCAAACAAGGCCCTCGCTCGTCCTCGGGTTCATTCGTTCTTTGAACGCGGGCGATATGTCGCGGCTTTTGTCAGCCTTGCAGATTTTACTACAGCTTGGGGTACATGACTCAGCATCAAAGCCCCGCCCCAAACAGGGATATGTCCCCATTCCCCTGTCCGGGTCCTCTGGCTAGATCCCCGACCTGCAATGGCTCCAACAGCAGCCACATCCCCTGTTCCACCCTTCCGGCTTCTACTTTTAGCTTCCCCGCCTTCCAACCGACCCCAAAAAAACACCCCAAATACAGGCTTAACACCACCTGCTTTTGTAAGTCCTGTCGGCATCACCAATATTTAGTGGGACGAGGAACCTGTCCCCCCGTCCCACTAAAATAGGACTTGTTGGATTAGTTTTTTCGGCAGATCATCGCATACCTGCACACTACCGATGGCCATAGGCAGGACAAATGTTAACTTGCCGTCATGGGCCTTTTTGTCCCGGCGCATAGCTGCAATCATTTGGTTGCCGTCCAGGGATGGTGGTATGGACACGGGCAGGCCTGCCCGGTTGAGTAGGGCAATAATGCGGCGCGCCTGGTCCACCGGCAACAATCCCATCTCTTCTGCCAATTTTACCGCCGCTGCGATACCGATAGCCACTGCTTCTCCGTGACAATACACTCGATATCCGCTCAAAGTCTCAATGGCGTGCCCCACCGTGTGTCCCAGGTTCAAAATAGCGCGCCGACCCTGTTCTGTTTCATCTTCTTCCACCACCTGCGCTTTGCTCTTGCAGGCGGCAGCAACAGCATACACCAGCGCTCCTTCATCCAGGGACAGTAGTTTGTCTATATTATCCTCCAGCCAGTTAAAAAAACCGGCACTCCCAATAATGCCATATTTGATAAGTTCAGCCAGGGCACATCTTATTTCCCGTGGGGGTAACGTGCGCAATGTAAGCATATCGGCTACTACCAGCGTAGGTTGGTAGAAAGCACCAATGATATTTTTGCCCCGAGGGTGATTTACAGCCACCTTGCCCCCAACACTACTATCCACCTGGGCCAATAGAGATGTTGGAACCTGGACAAAGGGCACTCCTCGGAGGTAGGTAGCCGCAACCAGTCCGGCTACATCACCGACCACCCCACCACCCAGGGCGATTATCGGGCTATGTCTGTCCAGGCCCGCCGAATAGGCCTGGTCATACAGGCTTTCTAATGTGGCCAAACTCTTATATTTTTCACCATCGCCAATTTCCGCAGATGCAACCTGGTAACCGCTCTCCGCCAGGCTGCTACCCACTATTGGGCCATACAAGGCTAAAACCTGGCGATTGGAAACCAATAAGGCTTTATCACCGTCGGCACATTCCCTGGCCCAGCCACCCAGCCTGGCCAAAACCCCACTACCGATATAAATATTATAGCTGCGGGCCCCTAGATTGACTCGTACACTGATCA
>JABMJD010000062.1 GCA_013201395.1 Candidatus Syntrophopropionicum ammoniitolerans | reverse complement strand
ATATGCGGGAATTTGTTAATAAATGCCTGTCAGATTATCCCTTGTCCCTTATTGGCAAATTGAGGCAGTAGCGGGTTGCAGTCCCGGGGGTAACCCTTTTATTTTTTATGAATATTTTAAAAAAAAAGAAAGGAGACCATCTATGAATGAAAACCCTTCACGCAATTTGTGGCTGGAAGTAATTACCCCTCCTTTGGGTGAAAGAGCCCATAAACCGCGCTCTAGTGGTTTGACGATGGTGATAGACAAGGGCCTGGGACTAAATGAAACAAAAGACATGTTGGATGTGGCGGGGGATTACATTGATTTTCTTAAATTCGGTTTCGGCACGTCGGCATTATATAGCCAGGGTTTGCTGGAGAAAAAAATAAACCTGGCCAAGGATTACGACATCGAGGTTTATCCCGGCGGTACCTTCCTGGAAATTGCCATTATGCAGAACAAGCTCAAGGAATTCATAAAAATGGCCCGGGCCTTTGGCTATACAACCCTGGAGGTTTCTGACGGTACAATTAGTTTTTCTCAGGAGGTGCGAGAACGGGCCATCTCCCTGGCCCTGGATGCTGGTTTTAAAGTACTCACTGAGGTGGGCAAGAAAAATCTGCAGGACAAGGAAAAGATCGGCCATTATTTGAGGCAGGTTAAGCATGATTTGGATTATGGGGCCTACCGGGTGATTGTTGAGGGCCGGGAGTCGGGGAAAAATGCCGGCTTTTATGATCAACAGGGGCGGTTTGTGGGTGACGAATGGGAACGGATTTTAGAAGCAGCCGGGGACCCGCGCCTGCTAATCTGGGAGGCACCCCTGAAGCAGCAGCAGCAGGATTTGATTCTCCATTTTGGCTCCGATGTCAACCTGGGCAATATTGCTGTTAATGAGGTGCTGGCCCTGGAGGCACTGCGCGTAGGCCTGCGCGGCGACACCCTGCGCCCGGTCTACCTGAGAGAAAGGGGCCTCAGTACAGCTGCCGGCAGCCGGGTATCAATAGTCAGATAAATGGGACAGGGGGACAGGTACCTCGTCCCACTCCAGTCAAGTCGGGGACGGTTCTTGAACTTGAATTCCAATAAATGGCGGCGGTCAGAGGAACGGTCCCAGTCAGCTGAAATACCATTATGCCCTGCTTCATTCCCAAGAAGGGTTAGGGAACCCCATGTTTTCGGGGCCTTTGGACTCCGACTCACACTCAAGGGGCAAAAACTGGACCTTCTTAGCTGTCTGGACACTGCCCTGGTTCTCCCTAATGAAACGGGGAACTGGTACTTCACTCCAGTCCTAGCCACTGGCTAGCCCCCGCTGTTCTGTTTGATATCCTCGCTGGACCTGTTTAGGCAGGTTTGGCCAAATTAGATACTTTGACATAGGAACGGGGACACACCTCTGTTTGGGGCCGGGCTTGATGCCGAGGAATGTCCCGGGCTGCGGTAAAAATCTGCAGGGCTCACAAAAGCAAGTGACATCTCGCCTCCAAAAAGCAGTATCTCTGGGTTTTTCTTTGGTGTCAGTCTAGGAAGCAGAAAGGTGAAAACTGAAGGGTTGGACAGGAAATGGGGCCAGCAACTCATTTCTTGCAGACCCAGTCAAAGCATGGTTGCACACCCTGTGACGTTTAAGCCATAGGTCGAAACCTAACCGGGAAAAGGTTCCAGGGCTTGTTCCACGCCTGGATACCGACAGCCCGCACAGAACACCCTTATCCGAATCAGCACCTCCACGTCTGACTCAAGTTAGGAAACAGGGGGCGGCAGACTGTGTGAAAACTATTTTTGGAAATAATTTTTCCCACTCGTAGGGCGTGGGGGCTATAGTATGGATATCGACTGTATATACCCATCTAGTCCCATTCAAAGGCTTGTCCCGTCCCCGTTCCCCCAACCCTGGTATCTCAGGCATCAAACAGAGCCGGGAGGGGGTTAGCCAGGGGGCAGGGATTGAAACAGGGTACCCGTCGGGCTGCGTGGGGGATCCAAAACTTGACATCCCCATTTGGGGCTTGGCTTTGGCGATGAGAAATGTCCCTGGGCTGCGGGCCACCTTGCACGCCTGCGGATAAATGGTGGTTGGCAGTTGGTGGTTGGTCGTTGGCCGATGGTGGCTAGTGGCCTGGGGGTATTCTCAAACAAGTTACCCTGACTGGGGAGTGGGGACATAGTCTTTGGGGTATTTCTTTGGGGTTGGTTGGAAGGTGGAAAGCCGAAAGTGGAAGGCGGAAAGCGGGATGGTTGGAAAAGCGAGAGCATTGTATGAACCGAGTTGTAAGCAGGCTATTCGGATCTGTGGAACTAGGACAAAGGGTATAGGGACACAGTCCTGTTTGGGGATTGGCTTTGAAGCTGGGTTATGTCCCCGGATTATTTGTCCCCCCAAGCCCAGGATGCAGAGGAATGGCCCCGGGTTGTCCCCGGCTACGCAAGGGCCGGAAAATGAAATGGTAATAGTAACCAACAGAAGGGCATATATTATAAAACTAATTTTTTAGCAAGGCAGGTAAGAATTTTGCCGGGGTAAATATACTTGTAGCCTTGCTGCTGATTGGCATTCTCGCCAAGTCGAGCTTAATTGCCACAGCAGCCAGCCTACTACTAATAGTGAAATTCACAAATTTAAATTTTATTTATTCCATACTGGACAGGCGGGGCTTGGAAATCGGCCTGCTCTTTCTCATGCTCTCTATTATGGTCCCTTTAGCCAATGGCAGCGTGTCGGTAAATGATATCACGCGGAATCTGGTGACATTGCCGGGCGCCCTAGCTGTCGCCGGGGGAGCAGGTGCCACCTATTTGAATGCCCGTGGACTGACCCTGCTCAGAGCAGACCCGGAAATAGTGTTCGGTATGGTGCTGGGTTCTATTTTCGGCATTGTCTTTTTAAATGGTGTGCCTGTGGGACCCTTGATGGCAGCAGGCATAACTGCTATGTTCCTACCGTTGACACGGTTGTTTAAGCGCTAGGCTATTTGGTGGTTGGTGGTTGGTGGACGACACATTTGGGGTATTCCTTTGGGGTCAATTGAAAAGTGGGAAGGCTGAAGGTGGGAAAGGTTGGGAGGCTTAAGGCCGGTGGGGTAGTCCCAACTTGTTTAATGGGTCCATTAGCCTAAGCAGATATGGCCATATTAGATACCTGGACAGGGGAATAGGGACACTGTCTTTGGGGTATTCCTTTAAGGTGGGTCGGAAAGTGAAAGGCTAAAGGTGGGAAAGGTAATGGGGCTTGTTAGCCGGATATCGGGGGCTGTCTCCTGGTGAAAATCTGCAGGGCTGATAAAAGTAGGCGACATCGCGCCTTTATTCAAAGAGCGGATGCATCCGAGGATTAGCGGGGGTACTGTTTGAGCCGCGAAGGTGGTGAATTGGCCGAGCCTGAGGAGTGAATGTGAGGCTCGGACAATAATCGGGGACAAGCGAAGTTGGGTTGTAAGCTCACGGAAAAAGTGGCGGCCATTGGTGGTAGGAAATGTCCCCGGGTTGTGTGATAAAAGACACCACCTAAGGGAAAAGGATTGGCAACTAACCCCATCCCCACTATGGGATATGAAAAACCGCCTATTTAAATAGGTAGTTACGGTTTTTCGGAATAATCTTCTACTGGTTTTGGCTTTTTTCTACAGTCATGGTTGACTTCCTTCCTTTTTTTCCCCCTAATACATATTTTAAACTGTTTCCAACTATTACAACCCTATGAAAACAAAAACCCCTGGGTTTCCCCTGGGGCTTATTATTTGAGTGAAATACCTCCTATTCAATGCCTACTGGTGTTTGCTAGTAACTGGTCGTTGCTCATCCAGAGAAGTCCACAATGCTGAATCCACCCAGCCTATGTCCCTATCCGGTAACCAGGCCGGCAAGGATGGCGGCTAATTCATCTGGCAACGGCGCCGTGAATTCCATATGAGCTGCTGTGCGGGGATGCTTAAAGCCAATAGTAGTGGCATGGAGAAACTGGCCGGAGAGATGAAAATGGGGTTTGGCGGGGCCATACTTGGGGTCGCCCACCACAGGGTGGCCGATGAAAGCCAGGTGGACCCTGATTTGATGAGTTCGCCCTGTTTCCAATTTTAGTCGCAAATATGTGTAACCCTGATAACGGCCTTGTACCTGGTAATTTGTCACCGCCTGCCGGGAGCCTTTGTAGACAACAGCCATCTTTTGCCTGTTTTTAGGATCACGCCCGATGGGGGCATCTATCACACCCCGTGCATCCTTGACCTCACCATGTGCTAGAGCAAGGTAGATGCGGGAAGCAGAGCGATCCTTGAGCTGCTTGGCCAGGCAGACATGGGCAGCGTCATTTTTAGCCACCATCAACAGGCCGGATGTGTCCTTGTCCAAACGGTGCACTATACCCGGGCGCATCTCCCCGTTAACCCGGGAAAGATCACCGGTGTAGTAAAGCAGGGCGTTGACCAGTGTACCGGAATAATGACCGGCACCGGGATGGACAACCATCCCTCGGGGCTTGTTGATCACCATCAGGTCACTATCCTCATAATATATTTCCAGGGGGATTTTTTCCGGCTTAACCACCACCTTTTCCTGTCCCGGGATTTCTAGCCTGACTAAATCCCCCACCCTCACCTTGTAGCCGGCCTTAACCGTATTACCATTTATAGTGGCCAGACCATCTGTAATTAGTTTTTGGATTTGGGAACGGCTGTAATCCGCCGCCTCAGTGAGAAAAAGATCCAGCCTTTTCCCAATATCATTTTCCTCCACCTGATAATGCTGCACCTTCCCCATTAGCCCTCACTGCCCTCTCCCGATTTGCCTGTATCCTTTAGTAGTTCCCAGGCCAACAGAAAGACCCCAATGATAATAGCTGTGTCAGCCAGGTTAAATACCGGCCAGATGCGGAAATCCAGAAAATCAACAACAGTGCCAAAGCGCACCCTGTCCACCAGATTGCCCAGGGACCCACCCAGCATTAGGGCCAGTCCCACCTTAAGCAGTCTCTTTTCCGCCGGCAGTCTCCAGTAGGCAATCAGAACCCCCAGGATCAGCAGCACACCTGTAATTATAAAGAGGGTGTGCTGATTGGGCAGGATGCCAAAGGCAGCGCCCGGGTTCATTATATAGGTCAGATGAAAAATGGCGGGCAACACAGGGATTGATTCGCCCTGGAACATTAACATCCGGATCAGTGCTTTGGTCCCCTGATCTACCAATAGTACAGCCATGATTATTGTAAAAAACATTTTATCACCACAAGACATTCTACCACAATCTGTCACGAGTACCAAGATGGAGGGTTGGTGGTTAGTGGTTAGTGGTTAGTATTTGGTGGACGATATCTTTGGGGTATTCATTTGAGGTTGGTTGGAGTGGGACATGGGGACAGCAGACTGTGTGAAAACCCCCGGATATACCGTGATGAACCCCTGAATATGGTATAA
>JABMJD010000019.1 GCA_013201395.1 Candidatus Syntrophopropionicum ammoniitolerans | reverse complement strand
ACGGGATTCGAACCCGCGACCCTCGCCTTGGCAAGGCGATGCTCTACCACTGAGCTACTTCCGCATATCTTATATTTTACTTACATTATATTCTTTTGTCAAGAACTGTGCTCCCTGCCGGATTCAGACGCTCCCCAGAACCCCGACGAAATATAGATTAGCACATTGGGGAGCCGCCTGTCAACTATCATTTTTATTGAATGGAAAAAACCACAGCGCCATAGATGCCGGCCAGCAGGGTGGCAATCCACCCCGCCCGGGGTTTTTTGTTTTTTACGGCATAAACCAGTCCCACCACTGAAGCGATAATCAGCACAACTGACACCACAAAACGCCAGTCCATAAAAGCACCCCATTTAAACTCTCGAATCATTTATTTGCCTATATATATTCGGCATAAATCTGCCTATCCCTTTTAGAAACTAGCTTTGCCCCCTGGTTTTTTTGGCCCCATCCAGCACTAGCAGACAGATCAACAACCACACCCCGCCGGCGGCAAACCCGGCAGTGACGTCACTGGGAAAGTGTACACCCAAATATATGCGGCTGGCACCGATAGCAGCAATCAAAATAAAGGTCAGCAACGGCACATACCAGCCGGGCTGTTCCCGCCGCCGCAGGCCCAACCAGGCTAGATAACCGAGCATACCATAAAAAATAGTGGCCATCATCATGTGCCCGCTGGGAAAACTGTAGCCGCTGGCGGCAACCAGGTGCTCTACTTCGGGCCGTGGGCGCTGAAAAGAATGTTTGAGCACGGTGTTTAACAAATAGCCCCCAGCCAGGCCAAAAGCCAGCATCAGTGCTTCCCGCACCCGTTTTCGATAATACCAGATGTAACCGGCAACAATGATAAACAAACCAATTTCAAAAGCAGCCGATCCCACGGTTGTCACCAAAATAGCCGGGGTATCCCAGCCACCGCCGCTCCGGCTGCGGATAAAACCGCCGACCAACGTGTCAAACCGGTCCAGTTCCTGACTGATCAGGCTGTAAGCCAGCCAGGCAAATAAAGCCGCCAACAGTGAGCCGATGGCAATCCCACCCATCAGTTTCACGCCAGACCTGTTTGCTGCCGTATATCCCCAAGAACCCTTCTGCTCTATTTCTTTAATGTCTTTTACCTCCAGTATATTAGCCCCATCATCAGGGCATAATCTAATTTAAATCTCCACATTTGGGAGGCTATTTATTTTGTTTTTTGAACAGTATATCGGTTTTGCCGTAGCTGCTTTATTTTTTGTGATTACCATCTCAGTAATCCTGTTTTTCTATTATTTCCTGTCCCGGAGGCGGTTGGGCAGCACCATAAAACTGGGCAGCAGGCCGGACTTTAAGGAACCAGAGGATGAATGATCGGTAATACCTCTAGCACCGTACCCGTCTATTGATTTGAATATTTTGGCTTCTCCCGGATCTGCTCCCTCACATCCTGCTGCTCTAAGTAATCCCCAACTAATTTATTAGCCGCCTTTTCTTCTTCGACGGCAATCACTTCACAGCCCTTAAGGCCGCATGTTTTTTGCCCGCTGCATTCGCTGAGTTCGATGATATTATAGCCACACCATCTTTCCGCCAGGTGGACCAAAATCTTTATATCTACCTTCTGATTAATGCTGCGGCAAAAGCTGCTGTAGCATTTTTCTATTTTCAAAGTCAGGCCCTCCTTTCTGCCTTGAGGCCAGGTCACTGTTCTCAAAAGAACCCCTTTTCCTTGCCCATCATAGCCCCTTTAAAAATGGCTTCATCATCGTTTTTGGCTGTATAGCGCAACACCTGTTCCGTGCCCACGGAACCAGGGGCAAATAATAAGCCATAGGCCTGATCACCCGCCGTATATTTTACCACATCAAGATATTCCGTGATCGCCGCAATTACCTTATACTCCGGCAAATTCAAAACCCCCTTGCAATAACCTGAACCAGAACCATTTTACTTTATAACCCGGCTTTAAGACTATCTAGAACCAACCAAAAAGAGCTGTCTTCATAACCCAACCGCCATAGGGAACAGCCGGCCAGCCGGTATTTTTGCACCAGATTGATTTTTTCCTTTATAGATCGGTCGTTTTCAAACCATATCTCCCTGTCGGCATAGGCTAAATAAGGGGTTTTGGCCTCGTTGTCCCAACCCGGGGTCAGGCTTTTTTGGCTCATCAGGTCGGCCACATCTTTCATCGCCGCTACCCGGCATGCCGTGCTTTCAGGGGGCCAGTCGTAGCCATAACCTGGGATTCCCAAGGACAGCTGCCGGGGCAGGAATCCCGCTGCCAGAGTGGCCTCGATGTTGTCCTCCACCCAGGGCAAGGGTGCCCCAGGGCCGGGCGGGGTCCCCCCCTGGTGGCGGTCATAAGCCATGATTACAGCCCGGTCAACCAGCCCACAAAGGGCCCCATAATCATAGATGGGCGCCAGGTTTACCGGGGGCTGCACAGGAGGCACCAGGCAAACATCAAGCCTTTTGCCCAGGGGCTTCATTTCTTCCCCCAGTTCCCCGATAAATTGTGTCAAACCGTTTTTTTCCGGTGCATAATCCCCGCCGGCACCTTTAACGATCTCCATGTCGATATTTATCCCATCATAACCGTTTTCATGCATTATCCTAATCAGGTCCTGAACGACCCTCTGCCTGGCCGCAGGTTCAATCAGTATAATACTGCTGCGGTTGGCGGCAAAAACTACCAGGGGAATCACCTTAATGTTTTTTTCCCGGGCCAGCTCCAGGGCTTTTTGATCAATATCCTCTGCTATCGTTCCATCGGCCCTGATGTAATACCACAGGGGGGAAATCTCCTGTATATGGGGCCACTGTTCTGCCAAAGAAGCGTAGGAGGAAAAAGGGCCGGAGCCGTCCGTATAAAATCCGCAGAATATTGGTTCATCAAAAGCCGGGGTCTGACTGTCCGGTATTTTAGCGCAGCCCGCCGACAAAAGCAATGCTGCATAAATAATCATGATCAATAATATTTTTTTGGTTGAGGTAAAATATGTGCACATGTTTAATTAATTCTATATAGAAGGAAATAATCCTGTTTGACACTGCCAACGGGTAAATACGGCTGATTCCTGGTTCATCCGGGACGGCATGTGCCTTTCTATCCCTATCTCTATAAACTGACATTTAATTTGTTGCCATGTTATGCAGGAAAAAGACATTTAATACCGAATACCAGCAACAGAGAAAAAAAAGGGGGTATCATTTGATGAGAGGAAGGGAGTGCGCAAAAAGAGAGCAAACCAGGAGTCGGCCGCCGTCTGTTGTCTTTGACTTTGCCCGTCAGGTCCTGCTTGTAGAGCCTGAACCAAGAGAGGAATGGATATATCACGGGGATTTAGCGCTGAGAGCAGAAGCAAGGAAAAGTGAAATAGTATGCAAATGCTTTGGATTCGGTCAAGGTAAAGTAGATTTGTATGAGGTTGACCAAATGTATGGCGTGGGCAGATGCATGGCCTGTTCTAAACTGCACTGGTACCATCTGATCTAGCCGGTAATAATAAAAATTGCCTCTCCAGGGGTGGGTACGGCTCTGGCCGTGCCCCTTTGGCGGAACAAAGCGCCAGCAGCAAACAAACCCCAAAAAACTAAAAACTATTTACACCCTGGAACCGGTAGGTTCTTTTTTAGTTTGCCCGCAAAAAACAAAAAACCCGCAATCTCTTGCGGGATCCAACCTTGAGGCTGGTGCCACGGGCCGGAATCGAACCAGCGACACGCGGATTTTCAGTCCGCTGCTCTACCAACTGAGCTACCGTGGCAAAAAAATGGCGGAGCTGACGGGAGTCGAACCCGCGATCTCCTGCGTGACAGGCAGGCATGTTAGGCCACTACACCACAGCTCCGGAATTTATTTTCCTTTTTTTGTTCCGCCCGTTTGCAGGCATCCTTAACGGACATTTATAAGTATAACTAATCCGGCCTTTGAAGTCAAATAGAATCTATAATTTTCTTTAATTTATTACAATTTTGTCTGGCCGAAGGACATGATCGCCTCCCGCACCAGCTTGGCCGCCAATAGGGCCGTCCTTTCCGAGGGATCGTAAACAGGGCTGACCTCCACCAGATCAAAACCAACCACATCCAGATCCCCCAGCAGATGAATGGCCGTGAGCATCTCCCTGGAAGAACAGCCGCCCGGCTCCGGCGTACCCGTACCGGGAGCAAAAGAGGGGTCAACCACGTCGATATCCAGAGAAACATACACCGGCCGCCCCTGCAGGTGGGGCAGGCTCTCCTTGAGCGGTTCCACAACCTGATCGAGGAAGGTGTTGGTATGGCCGCGGGCAAAAACAAATTCATCCCGCGTGCCCGACCGGATACCAAATTGAAACAGATTTTTGCCGCCGATCATCTCCACCACCCGGCGCATCACGGTGGCATGGGAAAAACCCTGGCCCAGATATTGATCCCGTAAGTCGGCGTGGGCATCAAAATGAATTACCACCAGCCCGGGATATTTTTGAGCCACCTCCTGAACGACAGCACAGGTAATCAAATGCTCACCGCCGAGAACAAAGGGCGTTTTGTCCCTTTCCAGGATTTCAGCCGTCACGGCACTAATACGGCGCAGGTTTTCTTGGACCGCACCAAAAGGCAGAAGCACATCCCCGGCATCATAGTAATTATAATCGGCCAGATCCCGGTCCAGATCCACACTATATTCCTCCAGCCCGTGAGAAGCCTGGCGGATGGCCTGAGGCCCCTGCCGCGTACCTGGCCGGTAGCTGACCGTCAGGTCCATCGGTGCACCGGCAATTACGATACTGCTTTGTTCGTAATCTGTGGTGCTGCCGATAAACCCCACACATTTTTCCATATATTTGATCACCCGCAGCACCTCCTTAAAAAAACACTGCTTACATACCGCAACTCCTGCACCACCCTGGCGGCCTGAATATGTTATGGCTGCCGGTGCAGTCCCACTATTTTGGCGACCCCAACAATTCTTTCACAAAGGGGGGCAAAACAAAGCATGTCCGGTGTATTTCCGGGCTATAATACCTGGTATCCAGCTGTGGCAGGCCGGCAATGTCCACCTCCAGCGGGTCATATTTTTTGGAACCCATGGTAAAGGACCATAAGCCCCCCGGATAGGTGGGCACCACAGCTAAATAAAGACGGGTCACGGGAAATATCCCCCCGATACTCTGCACCAAATCGGGAATCAGCTCCCGGTTAAAAAAGGGTGACTCCGTTTGGGCCACAAAAATGCCGTCTTCTTTTAAGGAAGCAAAAATGTCTTTATAAAAAGCAGCACTGAACAGCCCCACAGCCGGCCCAATGGGATCGGGTGAGTCTACCATAATCACATCGTAGGTGTCCTTGTTTTCCTGTACATGTTTGATCCCGTCGGCCACGACAATTTCCACCCGGGGGTCGTCTAGAGCACAGCTGATTTCCGGCAGGAAGCGGCGGGAAGCCTCAATTACCGCCCCGTCAATTTCACAGTGAACGGCTTTTTCTATGGACTGGTGTTTGATGATCTCCCGCACTGCTCCCCCATCGCCGCCACCGATGACCAGCACCTTTTTCGGCGCTGCATGGGTATTAAGGGGCACATGGGTGATCATTTCGTGATAAACAAACTCATCCCGGACAGTGGTCTGGATAATGTTATCCAGGGTAAGCATGGGACCAAACTGCTCTGTGTCCAGCACAGCCAGGCTCTGAAACGGGGTCATTTCCCGGTGCAGAATTTGTTTTACCCGCAGGGAAATTTTCATATTCTTTGTCTGCTGCTCAGTAAACCACAAATCCAGGGTCTTTTTATGCTGCTCAGCAAACCATGAACTAGTCTTTGGATCCAATTTATAACCCCCACATCTCAAATTATTTTAATACCAAAGAGGAACGGCAGCCAGGGCACAGGCAATTTTCTCTACGCGGTGCTCCGTGGCCGCAATTTTAGTGTCCGCCAATTCCATGCCTCTAGCTGCAAAAGCCTCCTTGAGCATCTTTTCTATTGCTTTTTCAGCATCTTTACTGCTGCATTTGCCCGCGTATTCCATAATCACACCAAAGCTGTCACGAGACAGACCCACACCAACAGCAGCAGCAATTTGCTCACCCGGCACATCACTGATGGCATAACCATAGGCCGTAGGCACCAGTGAACCAGCCGGTATTTCCAGGCCCGGCGAGTATGCTACACCGGGGGGTAAAATGCTGGTCACCCGCAAAAGGTTCAAGTTGCCAATGCCACTTTTCAGCAGGGCGTGATCAAAAGCATTTAGCTGGTTGTTCCCTTCGGCGCTGCCGGCGGTAACAAAATATTTTTTTGGCGTTTGCAGCATTTTCATCCTCCTTTAAACTGGTTTTTGCATCAACACCCAATATTATACCAAAACTAAAAAATTAATTGCCACTTATTATCTTTTCAAATATTTTATCTCTAAAAAAAAATGGAATAAGAAATATGCAGCGGGGACAACATAAAAACGAACCAAATAACTGCGAGGAGGATTGAACATTGCTAAAAACAGTAATTGGTCTTTTTGACTCCCAAGATCAAGCGGAAAAAGCCGCATCAGAACTGCGCGGCAGTGGTTTTAAAAATGAAGTATCCATTTTGGCGGCCGATAAAAATAGGTCTGACAGTCAATCCAGTGGAAATCAAAGCGACGATGACAGCAGTTTGTTGTCCTCCATAATCCCTGGCGGAAACCAAAACCAAAACGACGACAGCAGCGGCAACCTCTTGTCCTCAATAACGACTGGTAGTGGAGGAGAAGAAAGCGGTGGAGCCGGAAACCTGACCTCAGGTGTAACCACCGGCGGTGTGCTGGGTGGTCTGGCCGGCCTGGGGCTGGGCGCCGGTGCACTGGCTATCCCCGGCATTGGACCAATCATCGCTGCCGGCCCTATTGCCGGCTTGGTGTCGGGCGCCCTTTCGGGCGGTGTAGCAGGCGGCCTGGTTGACTGGGGCATCCCTGCCGAACGGGGCCAATTCTTTGAGGAGCAAATAAAAGAAGGAAAGGTACTGGCCACAGTCCGTACAGACCAAGAAAAAATAAATAGCGCAGCAGACATAATGCGCCGTAATGGCGCCCAAAACGTGGAAGTCCACTAAAATCACACCATTCCTTGCCCAAAGGGGGCTGTTTCCCATTCCTGGTTAATGGGGAACTGTCCCCTTTTTTAATTTTTTGCCCAAAACCCCCCTCCCTTATTTACCCGTTGATTATTTAATTATCCAGAAGAAAAGGGGTTTACATGTTTTACCAGAACTATAAATATAATACTTTATTTTGGGGTGATTATTTTGCGCACCATAAAATTGTTTACTATACTCCTGGTACTGCTCCTACCGTTTTTTTTGTCCAACCGTACTGGTTTTCTACCTGTGGCCGGGCGGGTCGTGGGCATAGCAGAGAACCAGCTGATCTACGGCCAGAGCCGGGATGCGGTGACATTGGATCCGGCCTGGGCCGAGGATGACCACTCCCATAAGGTAATTGCCAACATCTTTGAAGGACTGGTCCGTTTTCAGCCCGGCACCAATACTATTGAGCCCTGCCTGGCTGAGGGTTGGCGGGTGTCCGCCGATGGCCGGGAATGGACCTTCTTCTTAAGAAAAGGGGTCAAATTTCATGATGGCACGCCCTTTAACTCTGATGCCGTCCGGTTCAGCGTGGAACGGCAGCTGCCGCCCCAGCGCACCGCCAACAATGGTTACGCCTCCTTTACCTTTGGTATGCTGGAAAGCATCCGGACACCCGATCAATTTACCGTGCAATTTATCCTAAAATATCCCTATGCCCCTTTTTTAAATAACCTGGCTATGCCCGCTGCGGCACCAATAGTCAGCCCTACTGCCGCTGCTGCCCTGGGGGAGGAATTTGGCGAAAACCCGGTAGGCACAGGACCCTATCGTTTTAGCAGCTGGAAAAAAGGCAAAAACATTATCCTCAAAGAAAATAGGGATTACTGGCACAAGCTGCCCGCCTGCCCCACCCTGGTATTTAGTGTGATCAAGCACAACAGGTTACGTGCTCTGGCCCTGGGAGCAGGCTTTGTGGATATAGTAGACAATTTGACCCCCGGGGACGCCAGGTATCTGGAACAAAAGGGCTACCCGGTGATCGAGGTTCCCGGCCAGGATCTCAGCTATTTGGGCTTTTTTACAGACAAAAAGCCTTTTGATAATCCTGCTGTGCGCCGGGCAATCAGTATGCTCATTGACAAGAAGCATATCACTGAGCTGTACAAGGGTGGAGCTATAGAGGCCAACGGGCCGCTGCCGCCGGGTGTGTTGGGGTACAATGCCAATTTGCATCCCCTGCCCTATGACCCCGCGGGAGCCAGGGAATTGCTAGCCGGTGCCGGCTATGGCGAGGGCCTGGAATTTGAAATTATCACCTACACTAATACCAGGCCCTATAATCCAGCCGGCGGTGATATATTGGCTACAGCCATCCAAAAGGAGCTGGCCCTTGCCGGTGTGCATACATCAATAAAGTCCTACAACTGGGAAGAGTACAAGGAAGCCCTTTTAAATGAAGAGGGCAACGCCTTCCTATACGGTTGGATTGGTGACAACGGTGATGGGGACAACTTTCTATATACCCTGCTCTCATCCACACAAATAGAAAACGGGCTCAATACGGCCCGTTACCGGAACTATGTGGTGGACCTGCTGCTGGCAAAAGCACAGCGGGAATCAGAACCGGCCCTGCGGGAGCGCATGTATCATGAGGCCCTGGAAATAATCACACGGGAAGCACCCTGGGTTTTTTTGAACCACAGCTTGAGACTGTATGCCACCTCCACAACGGTAACTGGTTTTACCCCCCATTGCTCCGGCTTCACCCCCTTAGACCTGGTAAAAAACAACTGATGATGATCAGAAATACTGAATTTTCTTTAAATATTTTTGATTCCACTATCTTCCACTAATAACCTGCCAGGATTTGTAGAATAATACCTCACAAAAGGCTGTATAAGCCTAAAATAAGCAAGGAGGAAATATTATGGATCAAATTCAACAACTGCAAAGACAGATCCTGGGTTTACGCAACGAAATTAACAATATTAGCCAGGTGGCCAGCCAACTGCAGCAAGCAGAGGCAAACAACGCCGCCCAGTTACAAAGGCTGCATCAACATGAAACTGTTGCCAGCCAACAATTAAATGCCATTCAACAACTGTGCCAGCACCTGAACCAGGATGTAAATGCTATCAGCAACGCTACCCAGCAAGTAACTACGCAGATGCTCACCAGACCTACGACCACCGGACAGTTCGGTACCACAACACCAAACATATCCAGTTTGCATAACCCTGACCAATTTGGTACCTTTGGGGCCCAGTTTACCCCTTCGTACCTGAGAACCACCCAACAGGGGCAAGGCTTTGCCCATGATTTTAACCAGGCACAAAAATTCACGGCGATGCCCTATACATCTAGTATGATCCCCGGAAGCAATGTAGGCACACCGTGGGCCAATATTAACCCCTTTTCCAGCACCAGCAGTATGATACCGTCACAACAGCAGTTCGGCACCAGCAGCATGATGCCTTTACAGGGCAGCCAGCAGTTTGGTACCAGCAGCATGAGCGGCAATATTGCACCCTTTGTAACCAGCCATGTTAGCTCCATGCCCAGCTCCAGCCTGCAAAGCAGCAGCCGGGTGCCTTTATCAACACCCCAGAACATGTCATTTAGCAGCCTCTAACAGGGGACTGTCCCTCCTGGATAGGAATCAGGAAAAACCCCGTCGGTAATAACATCCGGCGGGTTTTTCCAATATATCTCCTGTAATTCGATGAACTTTCTAATAAAGGAACAATTACCACCCCTTAACAAATATTAACATTTCAGCTATAATTAACCTATATAAGTTGTTTAAGGGGGGTTTGTTTTTTGGCAAAAATGCTGCGGGAGGGTGCCACTTATACCCAGCGGGACATAATAGACATCTTGAGTGAGTTCTCTTCTTTTAAAGACAGGGTGATAAAAAAATTTAAGGACTTGTCCCGGGAATTGGAAGGCAAAGCCAACGAACACGAACTGTGGGTCAATGTATATCTGATCTCCAATGATTATGCAGAGGAAGTCTCCGGCAAAAGACTCCGGCTGCAGGAACAAATGCAAAAAAGCACCGCCACCACAACATAATACAGACCCCGTGGCCATGCCCGCGGGGTTTAAATTGTCCTCATGCTTACGGGGGTCTTATTCACCCTGAGGAATAACCTCTGCATCTACTGTTTCCCCATCCCATTTGTCTACATAAGGATTTTCTTCGTAATATTTGATCACATAATCGCCAACCTTATTGCAGGCATAGATGTTCACCCCACCGGCGATGAACATGCCGATAATAGGGATAATACGCAGGAAAGTGCGCTGGGAGGCGCGGATACCGAGAGCCAGCAGCGCCTGCTCGATCATACGGCTAAAAGCCTGGCTGGAAAGCCGCCGGGCCGTCATGCCGGTGAGCCCTTTGCTCGCTACCCCGGCCCCTACCGCCGACACCAGCACCCAGATCGCTTCTCGCTTGGTGCCTTCCTTGTCCAGATCACGGTTGTGGGCTACCGCTACCTCCAGGATCATTTCCGTAATAAAAAAGCCCATAGCAGTGATGTCCAGCAAGGTGCCCAGTATCACCGCAATCAGTGTACCCAGCACCGGCACAGTACCGGGCATAGCAGTTAAAACCCCGGCCGCAGCACACCACCGGCTCTTTTTTTTAATTAACAGCCGGGAAAACTCCTCGTTGGTTAAACGGCTTTTTTTCCTTCTCAATTTTTCCACCCGTTTTTTGATATCCGATCTGTTCACATGTTCGAACGGGTTAAAAATTAGCAATACTTCATCTCCTCAGATATTTGTCCCTGTAAGATTCACCACTGTCCGGAGAAAATCCTACTACTATTATCCCGTGAACACAGGTTTTTCTTTCCTAATTATATGCCGCCTCCCTCTTGCATACCCAGCAGTGTTGTGATAGGATAAAAAACATTCGGGGGCCTATAGCTCAGCTGGGAGAGCGTTCGGTTCGCATCCGAAAGGTCAGGGGTTCGAGTCCCCTTAGGTCCACCAGTGCCAGTAAAAAAAAGCCCGCTTAGAAGTGGGCTTTTTTATTCAAGCCGGGGACGGTTCTTGAACTTGAATTGGTGCACGGCAAAAGGTCCTGCCCATACCGGCTTTTCTAATCATATACCAAAACTGTTCGGCAAACTGTTTCCCAATTCAAGTTCAAAAAGAACAAAATCGCTTCGCAATAGCCCCTTGGAAAAGACAGGTGGGTTCGCATTCTCCTAGGTCCACTAGCAATTATAAAGGGGGCTCCAGGTTAATTCCCGAAGCTCCCATTTTTTTTATTTACCAAATAAGGCTTAAGATAACCATTGTGCCTTTATGTCTAGTCATATTCGATTATTTGAGCATTACCTCGGGAATACTCATCCCCGGTTTTGCAGTGCCTGCCGTTGATAAAGGGATGCTTTCAACAATACCTCGCACCATAAAATACGGTGTGCTGAAAATAAGGCCTGAATCCTGGTAGCCTTTGACCAAATGCCTGCTGGACGGGTCAATGAAGCTTACATTAGGCCTTCCGGTGGACAGTGGGTGAGAGATAGCCCCTCCACAAGTTGAACTTGACAATTGGGCTTGAAGGGGAATCCCCTTTCATATAAAGTAAATCTATTGTCGTTCCTGTAGTTTCTTCCACATGTCCATTTCCAGAAAACTCCCCTCAACATTATCTTCCATTTCCTGAAACATCTTATATGGAACAGTAAAGGAGAGGGTTTCACGGTCGATACGTTTTCTCTGAGAAATGTCAAAAAAACCGATAATCCCCCTGGGGTTCTCTTCTTCGTCTTCTTTGTAGCCAAATATAATAGAATGGCATGCAGCCCCAAAAGGAGCAGCCACGCTACCATTGGTTCCACGATTATAGTCGGCGAGTGTTACTAAGGCAGATAGCTGATCTGCATTTACAAAAAAAATAACCAATTTCGGTGTCTCATCGTCAGCAACCTTTTCTAAAGGTTTGAAAACTACATAATCAGTAGGAACGTCAGTTATCGGTAAGCTATCAACAAATTTTCCGGCCAGATCAGGGGTTTTATAAAACCGTTCACCCTTTGCCATACTGCTGTCAGTCCCCATTTTTGTAGCTATTTCTATATTTCCTGTTGAAAGCAGACATTCAATTGGGAACTGCTTGCAAAATTGGTTGCCAAATCCTAGTCCTGTGCCGCCACCCGGACAGCTGAAAGTTTTGCGATCAAAAACAACTGTTTTTCCTTTAGCTGCAGCAACCATCATTGCAGCTACACATCCACCAAAGGTTCCTTCTTTAAATTGAAGCGCTAGCCTTGGTTTCTCGTTAGTTAGTAATAAAGCAATTGGTGAGTCTTTCAATTTTAGTTCTTTTACTATTTTTGAGTTCATTCTTTCACCCCCCCATTTTTGTCTTAAATTAAAGACATTGTTACCTAATATAAATCCATTATATTTTTAAGCCAAACAAAATAATCCCCTAACTTTTTAGGATCACCTAATTTAATTAATAAGTAGTCCGCGATATTTTCTTGCGTGGAAATACGGGAAGTCCCTTTACATATTAATTTGTTTATTTCTGAAATCAATATTTGACTCACTGTTTTTTTTAATTCCGGGCACTCCAATTGGGATAATACAATGTTAATATATTTTTCCACATCGTTATTGCCCATTATCAATCACCTCTAAATTAACGAGTTATGCTAGAAATAGTTTAGATTCAGGGCAACCCTGAATTTTAATTAAATTTTATTGGTATTGAAATAACCTCTCCCAAGAATAATTGTTCTGACAAGTATATTTGCAAAAAAACTGTTGCTACGGTTCTAAATTTTTATAAATCTGGTTAAGAACAACTTTAGTCGTTTCTATTTTATTTTTATCAATACCTCTTATTGCCTTATTTAAAGCCTCAAATCCTAAAGGTATCAAAATATTTTCTAACTCTAAACCTTTTGGTGTCAGGAAAATAAGGATGGATCTATTATCCTCCGGATTTAATTTCTTTGAAATAAGTTCTTTGTTTTCCAATCTTGAAACTATTCTTACTGTTGTGGGCTGGTCCTTGAAGGTCAGTTCCGCTAACTCTTTAGGGGTAATACCATCTTGAACCCATAAACGATTCAAAACCCCCCACTGCTCAGGGGTTATATTGTAACCTCTAAACTTCTGAAATAAACTATTCTTCATCCTTGTATTAGTTCGATTAATAATAAAGCCAAGGGCGTTATCTAAGTCTATCCCCAATTCGAGTCCTCCAAATAATTGTTAAGACAATTATATACTAGAATATATATAGGTTCAATAAAAATTTAAGAAATATTTGTTGTGAAGTGCCAATATGATGGCCACCTTTGAGAACACCTTTTATTCAGCCGCCGGCAATCAAGCCAGGGTTCCTATGATGAACCAGTCGGGCACCTATGACTACCTGAGCAGATTTTCAGGCCATAAGGCTGCCCTATGGTGAACAACCTAACCATCCCCTAATCTGGATCAGTCAGCCTTGACGTCTGGGAAACCTTATGTTACAGTGCCCGGTGGGAAAGTCAGGGAAGACTTGTCTCACCTGGTCAAGTAAGGGCTGTTCCCGGTTTGGAACCGGCTACTATTAAACGGAAGTGATTTTCATTAGAAACAAAATGCTCAAACCGACCATTATCTCGATCTCGATGGCTACGGTTATGGCGGGCGCTGCTATTTCACCTGCTCTGGGGGTCATTGCCAGAGCTTTTCCTGAAGCAAGTTCAACAATGATTAAAATGCTCCTAACGGCACCAGCCATCACGATTATCCCCTTCACATTTTTAACAAGTTATCTAACGACTAAATTATCAAAACGCACAGTGGTCATAATTGGATTAGGCGTCTACCTGATTGGCGGTGTTGGACCGCAATTTATGCCCACGATAGAACTGCTTATCTTGTTTCGATTAGTTTTAGGCGCCGGTGTAGGAATACTGATGCCTTTGTCGGAATCCCTAATTTATGATTATTTTACGGGGAAAGAAAGAGTCAAAATGATGGGCTACAATTCTGCTTTTAGCAATTTCGGCGGCATTATTACGATGTTAATAGCAGGATGGCTGGCCACATTTAGCTGGCAACAACCCTTTAATGTCTATCTGCTGGGCCTGCTTATCTTTGTATTGGTTTTCTTCTATTTACCCCCGGGAGAAATTACCCAGCCGCCCCAACACGAACGAAATTTAAAGATTCCATTAGCTGTTTATGGCTATTCTATTGCCATGGGCGCCATTATCCTGGCTTATTATGCTGTAGCAACCAACATGGCCCTCTATTTGGAACAAACTAATTTAGGGGGATCCGCACTGGCCGGCATGATTATTTCCTTTGCTGCTATTGGCGGGATGATGACCAGTTTGTTTCTCGTTCAAGTCATGGCTGTCTTGAAAGATTATCTAATCCCCGTAATGCTCTCGGCTATGGCTATACCCTTTTTGGTTTTATCGTTTACAAATAGCGTGCCGGTGGTCATGATTAGCGTCTGTTTTATCGGTTTTGCCCAGGGCTCCCTATTCCCGGTCCTCACTATGAAGGCCTTGAATAGCGTCAAGTTACACCAAACTGACAAAACAATTGCCGTGGCAACTGCCTTTATATTTTCCGGGCAATTTATATCACCCCTTGTATTAGACACCATCAGTAAAATTGCCAACCAAACTGCCATCCGCTTTCAATTCGCCGTTCTTTCCGTGTCCATCTTGATTGCTGTGGTGATCATCTCGATCTGTACCCATCAGGCGCTAGCTAAAAACAGGGAAGCAAATAAATGCCCATCTTCATCTTCATCTCTGCGGTAATCATCTTGGTGTGGATTTTCAATGTTGCTAACCGGACATTTTTTATCAGCAACCATACACGACACAAAGGAACATTGATAGGCAAAATAGAAGATTAATACACCAGATACTACAAGCCGGGAGGCGGTGCCAGTGGCATCCGATAGAGATATGCAGCAAAATAGAGGGAAAACTGGAAACCCGGAAAAAAGCCACGCCCCTCAACCCCAGGGCTCAACCACACCGGAAAAGGAATTCGGGGCAGGCTTCCCTGTAGTCGCCATTGGCGCCTCCGCCAGGGGATTAGAAGCCTTTGAACAATTCTTTAGCAAATTGCCGCCGGACAGTGGAATGGCCTTTGTCCTCATCCAGCATCTGGACCCGCATCACAAAAGCATGCTGGGGGATCTGCTGAAACGATATACACCCATGAAGGTCATGGAGGCAGAAGATGGCATGATGCTTCAGCCCAACAGGGTATTTGTCATTCCCCCCAACTGCCACCTGGCTGTACACCAGGGGAAACTGCACCTTCTGGAGCCCCTACATTCAGCAGGCCTGCATACACCCATTGATTATTTTTTCCGCTCCCTGGCCAGAGACCAGAAAGAAAACGCCGTGGGCATCATCCTTTCGGGTACAGGATCGGATGGGGTTTTTGGCCTGATGATGATCAGGGACGAGGGCGGAATGACAATGGTGCAAGAACCACAAACTGCCAGGTATGATGGAATGCCAAGAAATGTTCTTGCAACGGGTTCGGCAGATTACAGCCTTCCTCCTGATAAGATGCCCGAACAACTGATTGCCTATTTCCAACACCCTTCAGATAAAAAATATTTTATTGGTGGGTGTTTTTTGTTTTGCCTGAAAAACTGGTATTTAAGCCGTTCCTGCATTTCTGGGAGCGGTTTTTCCTTTGTATCCGTATAGTGTTGTTTACAGAGTGAACGGCACGATGAAGGGGCTATGAATTTTAAAAATGGCTCTACAAAATGAGACAAATTACATCAAAGGTAATTCTAGTAAATGGCCGAATTTTATCCCATATGGAGGTGACCAATATGGCAAATAACCTTAATACTACAACCAATGGATTTAATGGTTTAAACATTGCGGAACAAGTAGGATCCCGCGCCAAGCCCAACGGATCACTAAAAATCCTGATTATAGATGACATTGAAGATCTGGCCCAAATTATGTGTGAACTCGTTTGTTTGTTGGGACATGAAGCAACATTTGCTTATAATGGAACCGATGGAATCGCCATAGCGAAAGAATTTCGGCCCCAGGTTATTATCTGCGACATCGGATTGCCGGGTCTGAGCGGATATGAGGTGGCGGATTTGATTCGTAAGGATCCCGAATTACAGGATGCGATTTTGGTTGCCTTGTCGGGCTATGCTCGGCCGGAGGATATTAAACGCTCAAAAGATGCCGGCTTTGCCCGGCATTTAGGTAAACCAATATCCATTGAAACGATACAGCAGGTATTGGATGAGGTTGCCAGGTGCAAATGTAACGACTCGGGTTAGAAAGGGAGCCTTTTCAAATTTTTAATGGCTATCATCTGGCAAAACTGAACCAAACATAAGCCTGGTGCCGTCCTACTTATAGGATTATATTGAATGGAGGACGATAGCCATGAAGCGCATGAGGTACATAGTTATGGTTTGCCTGGTGGCCGTATTGGCTCTGGCAGTTAACATGCCTGCAAGCAGCGGGCAAACCGAGGTACAAGTCTACCTGGACGGCAGCATGCTGGCATTTGATCAGCCGCCGATAATTGAAAATGACCGGACCCTGGTCCCCTTAGGGGAGATCCTTGCAGCCCTGGACGCAGACGTGAGCTGGGATAATGAAACCAGCACTGTGACAGCCCACAAAGATCAGGTGGAAATCAAACTGCAGATCGGCAGCAAAACGGCCTATGTAAACAACCAGGCTGTGGAGCTGGATGTGCCGGGGAAAATCGTTAACGACCGGACCCTGGTACCTCTAAGGTTTGTCAGTGAGGCCCTGGACGCCGGGGTGGACTGGGACAGTTCCGCCAGAATTGTGCGGATTACGCGGGCCTCAGGCTCCTCTGCCGCGGACTCAAACAACCAGTTTGGTTTCAATCTATACAACCAGCTGAGAAAGGACAGCGAGAACATTATGGTCTCGCCAATCAGCGTGGCCATGGCCCTGCAGATGACCTATAACGGCGCCGGCGCCGAAACAAGGGAAGACATGGCCCAGGTGTTACAGATTGCCGGTATGGATCTGGATACCTTAAACCAAAATAACCGGGGACTGTTACAAAAACTGCAGACCGGAGACGCCAAAATCACACTTGAAATCGCCAATTCCCTCTGGCTGCGGGAAGGCATGGCTTTTGACCAGGACTTCCTCCAGCGCAACAAAGACTATTACTCGGCAGGCGTGTACAACCTGGACTTTAGTCAGCCAGAGGCAGCAGACACGATCAACAACTGGGTGGGAGAGAACACAAAAGGGTTAATTAAAGGCATTGTGGACCCTCCCATCGACCCTAGAACGATCATGTTTCTGATTAACGCCACCTACTTCCAGGGGACCTGGACGAAACAGTTTGATAAACAGGCCACCTTTGAGGACACCTTTTATTCAGCCGCCGGCAATCAAGCCAGGGTGCCGATGATGAACCAGTCGGGCACCTATGACTACCTTGAAACAGCAGATTTTCAGGCCATACGGCTGCCCTACGGTGAAGAGAAAAAAATGGGGATGTATGTCTTTTTGCCCCAGGAGAATACCAGCCTGGCGGAATTTCATAACAAGCTGGACTATGCCCATTGGGAAAACTGGCTCTCCCGTTTTGAGACCAGATCGGGAACCATCATGCTGCCCCGCTTTTCCCTGGAATATGAGAAATCGTTAAAAGGCGCCCTGGCAACACTGGGTATGGAAACACCCTTTGACCCCAATAGGGCGGACTTTTCCGGGATGGTCCCGGCGAATAATAATAGCGACGATGTCTATATCAGTGATGTCCGGCACAAAACATATATCGATGTAGATGAAACAGGTACCGAAGCTGCCGCCGTCACTTCTGTGGAGATGCGCCAAACGAGTATGCCGCTCTATGATTTCAACATGAAGGTGGACCGGCCGTTCTTCTATGTCATCCATGACAGCGAAACAGGGGCCATTCTTTTCATGGGTTCGGTTTCTGAACTGAGGTAAATGAATCAGTTCAATAACAGGAATCAGGTCTCTCGATGTTGCCGGGGCAGAGCAAATAACAAGTGTATGTAAATGGACAAAAACCAGTGCAAACTGGTTTTTGCTCTATTTATGCCCCATCTGGATCATCGCCGCCTTCAACAGATCAACAAGCGGTATATCTGCCGGGGCAAAAACATAATGCTCCAGTTCATTGGCGGTGACCCATTTGTAATCCATATGCACAGAGGCTTCCATAACGCCGCTGACCCATTGGCACCGGTAAGCCAGCAAGCGTATCGCTCCTTGGGCATAGTTATAGGCTGAAGCGGCAAAAAATTCACCCACGGCCACATTTATGCCCAACTCCTCCCTCATTTCTCTGGCCAGACTTTCCTCTGGTGTTTCCCCCTGTTCCACCTTGCCGCCGGGCAATTCCCATAATTCTGCCAGGTGATCATCTTTATTCCTCTGGGCAATCAAAACCTTATTGCCACTGATCAAGATTGCAGCCACCACGTCCTGCACTGCACTCATGCTTTAACCTCCAACATTAGCAAAATCCCAATAATGATCCCACTAAAGATATTAACCATATTTGTCTATATCCTGCCCCTGAGCGGGTTTGGTTCCTGGCTTTCGTATAATCAATTCCTTAAATCATCACTATAACGTCAGACAGTGTAAAAAGTCCAAAACTTAATGGCTCTAGGGCAAAAAATGGGGGCTATAGTATGGATATTGAATGTATCCACCCACCTAATCCCATTCAAAGGCTATAGTATAAGTGTTAGAGTGGGAAAAACTGCTGCCAAAAATAGTTTTTACACGGCCTGACGTTTTTGTGTCATGCAGCCCCCCCCTGTATCTACAATGCTATCAGGTACAAGGGATTTTTCCAATTTAATCAGGAGGCTGTATAGTCGAGGCTGCCGCCGGAATATGGGTTACTGCCACGGGCAGTGGAGATACTATGGGAAGGTAAACAGTCCGTATCGAAAGACAAGGTATGGAACAATATAACTATATTACCTCATGGAACACAAGCCTGAACAATGGTGGATTGTTTTTTTTGGCGTTTGGGCCGGAATAAAAGGAGTTACTTGCTGGTGGGAAATAATAACAATGAGTTAACTGCGTCAGGCAGTGCGGGGGTTAAAACCGTAGGAAATGGACTTTACGAAACCTCCATGAAAGAAACCGATGTGGTTTTGCAAGAGTTGAACACCTCCCTTGAGGGACTCACCGAGAATATGGTAGATGAAATGCGGAGCCTTTATGGTAACAACGAGGTTACATATGGCGAAAAGAAATCCCTGTGGCAAAGGATTTTCGAAGCTTTTGCCAACCCATTTACTGCCATTCTCTTTGGTCTCGCCATAGTATCTTTTTTTACAGATGTGCTTTTGGCTGAGCCGGGCGATAAGAATCTGACAACCGTGATCATTATTACAACGATGATACTAATTGCCGGGGTCCTCCGTTTTGTACAGGAAACCCGTGGCGGCAATGCGGCCGAGCGGTTAAGTAAAATGATTAAAACCACTACCGCCGTAGAGCGGCAAGGGATTGGTAGAAAAGAAATCCTACTTGAGGATGTTGTGGTCGGTGACATTATTTATTTGGCGGCCGGGGATATTGTGCCCGCCGATGTGCGCATCCTCAAGTCCAAGGATCTGTTCGTGAATCAGTCCCCCCTGACCGGAGAAAGTGAACAGGTTGAGAAGTTTCCAGACATCGTGAAACAGGGGGAATATGACACCTTAACCGAATATCACAATCTTGCCTTTATGGGCAGTACTGTGGTTATCGGTGCGGCAACCTGTGTGGTCATTGGGACAGGGGATGACACATTTTTTGGGACTATTGCCCAGGGCTTGACAGTGAAGCCGGTCCAAACCAGCTTTGAAAAAGGTGTGAACTCCGTTTCCTGGGTACTAATCCGTTTTATGCTGGTGATGGTCCCGGTGGTGCTGTTTATCAATGGCTTTACAAAAGGCAATTGGCTGGATGCCTTTCTATTTGCCATTTCCGTGGCGGTGGGCCTAACGCCGGAAATGCTCCCTACGATTGTTACCACCGCCCTGGCTAAAGGCGCTGTGGCCATGTCCAGGGAAAAGACAATTATTAAGAATCTTAACGCTATACAAAACCTGGGCTCCATGAATGTGCTGTGCACCGATAAAACAGGGACCTTGACACTGGACAAGGTTGTACTGCAGTATCATTTGGATGTGCATGGCAATGAGGACGTACGGGTGCTCCGCCACGCTTTTCTAAACAGCTATTACCAGACCGGATTGAAAAATTTGATGGATGCATCAATCATTGAGCGGACTGAAAAGGAAAGTGCCAGTGAAAGCACCCTGCAGGGTTTGTCCACCAACTATGACAAGGTAGACGAAATCCCCTTTGATTTCCAGCGCCGGCGTATGAGCGTAGTGATTGAAGATAAAAAGGGAAAGACCCAAATGATCACTAAAGGTGCGGTGGAGGAAATGCTCTCCATCAGTAATTATGTGGAATATAAAGGGAAAGTGGAACCAATGACAGAGGTGATCAAGCAGGATATTCTGGAAACGGTGGACAATCTGAATGACCAGGGGATGCGTGTGATTGCTGTGGCACAAAAAACTAACCCCTCCCCTGTGGGTGTTTTTTCAGTAGAAGATGAAGCAGATATGGTGTTGATGGGCTACCTTGCTTTCCTCGACCCGCCGAAGGAAACAACGGCTGGGGCGATCGCAGCGCTGCAGGACCACGGTGTGGCCGTAAAAATACTCACCGGGGATAATGACCGTGTCACTCGCAGCATCTGTAAGCAAGTTGGCCTGAAAGTCGATAACCTACTGCTGGGGTCCGATGTTGAACATATGTCAGAAGATGAACTAAAGTCAGTCATTGAGACCACCAACGTTTTTGCCAAGATATCACCCCAGCAGAAAGCAACAATAGTATCCCTGCTGAGGGAAAACGGCCATGTGGTTGGCTATTTGGGCGACGGCATCAATGATGCTCCCGCTATGGAGGCCTCCGACGTGGGGGTTTCCGTGGATACTGCTGTTGACATTGCCAAAGAATCGGCCCATGTTATTCTGCTGGAAAAGGATCTGATGGTTTTGGAGAATGGCGTCATTGAAGGGAGAAAAACCTATGCCAACATGATTAAGTACATTAAAATGACCGCCAGCTCCAACTTTGGTAATGTGTTCTCCGTTCTGATCGCCAGCGCATTTTTGCCTTTCCTGCCTATGGCGGCAATCCATCTGATTCTGCTTAATCTCATTTACGATATCTCCAGCACGGCAATTCCCTGGGATAATGTTGACAAGGAATTTCTTAAGATACCGAGGAAATGGGAGTCTTCATCAATAAGCAATTTTATGATCTGGATTGGTCCCACAAGCTCGGTATTTGACATTACTACCTATGGGCTGATGTATTTTATTATCTGTCCCTTAATGACAGGGGGACAACTTTTTCATCAAATAATAGACCCCCTGATGCGGACCTACTATATTGCCTTGTTTCAGGCCGGGTGGTTTGTAGAGTCGATGTGGACTCAGACCCTGGTTATTCATATGCTCCGCACCCCGAAAATCCCGTTTATTCAAAGCAGGGCCTCCCTACCGGTGATCATTCTGACCTTCGCCGGCATTGCGGTTTTGACTGCCATCCCTTATACCTCCCTGGGTGCCTCAATTGGCCTCGCCGCGTTACCGGCAGTTTACTTTACCTGGCTGGCCCTGACTGTTATCGGCTATATGGCGCTTGTAACCCTGTTCAAAAGAATCTATATCAATAGGTACGGCGAACTATTGTAAATGAATTCAAGCCGGGGACGGTTCTTGAACTTGAATTGGGCGGTTTATTGTGGAATGGTTGCGCTAAATCACCTATATAAAAAGATGTCTCCCCTGGGGCACATCTAGGAGAGGTGTGGGGAGTCCTGTTAGCAATATTGTAGTATACCCGTTATTTTTCAGCAACCCCAACATAAAAAACGCCAGGAGGCATCCACCCTTATCCCAAGGTGTCATTCTGCCGTAGATTGATCGTTTCCCAAAGAATACGGAGCTCTACCGCATTATGACGACAAAACCGGAAAAAATGAGAAGAGAATAAGAAAAAGGCAATGAGCTGAGTTATATGCCTCTTTCACCTGCTTTAGGGCATGGTATACTATGTTCTGAAAGAGGTGATGTCGTGGAGGCAGAAAGCAATAAGCGGTATTATTACTGCGGATAATATTGCCCTCCTGTCAGTTATAATTACTGTACTTGTTTTTGTCTTCAGCCGTCGATTTAGGCAAATAAGAATCCATAATTTTAGGCAAAATTTTCCATAGTCATCAAATAAAAAACACCAGGATGATAGAATTTATCCTGGAGGGGAAGAAAGGAAAAACAGGTGGTCAGAGCCCGATTGTGAAACTATACTCCCCTTTTCCTATCCCTGTCAAGGCCATTTAAAAACAGGTTCACTAACCCATTAAGGCTTTTTTCTAATTATGGATTTAAGTTCTTTAATAGATATGCCCGCCTTATGTAGCATTGCATGGCAGTTTGGGCATATAGGCACCAAATCCTTAAGAGGATCCACCTGATATTTTTCGTTTATCTCATTTAATGGTTTTAGATGATGTACCTCTATATATCCTGCACCAATTTTTCCATAGAATTCTTCAAAATCAAAATTACATATACAACATCTATAACCATATTCACTTAGACACAACTCGCGTGCCTTTAGATTTCTTTCATAAGCGTTGACTGCAATTGTTTTTTTGGCCCCCTCGAATAATATACCCACATCCTTCTTGGTTATTTCTGTGGGTATTTGAAATTCTCTTTTATAATCAGCATCTAGTGGTTTTATTTTATCTGCAGCCAATAATTCCTCAATCGCCCTCCTTAATTCTGGACGTAAAATGTAATACCATTTTCCATCACCTTTAGGCTCACCTAAATATGGAATGGTCCACCACCTATTGCCCCCTCTACTGTTTTTCGGTGGTTTTATATTAAGATACCTGCATATTCTTCTTGAAAAACTAGTGTTGCCTGCAGATATAATACGATAGTTTTTCTTGCCAAGTATTGCTGCTATTTCAGTAGCAGTCGACTTGTATTGCGGGCTATTGTAGACGCTGAGAACTGTTTTTAAATCGAGGTCTCCTGTTATGTCTTTGTTTTGCAAAATTGTTGACCACTGAGATACAGTAATAAGTGGTTCATCCCTATACCTAATATTAGTGCCCTTTTCATTAATGGCCACAATAAACAGCTCCTCCTATTTACTATGGACTTCCGGTGATGCGTTGGTAAAAGAACATCAGTTACCTCCAACAACTCAATGAAACGACAGCATTATTGCATCTATGCTATACCCAAAGCTATTTTGCCCCCTCTGCTAATTGATTAAATGAAAAGAATTCTTTTTTACCATTATGGCAAATCAGGATTCGCATCAATTCCTTATAGGTAGACTAAAAACCGAAGAAAGCCTTGCAAACATAGATTTTTGTTTATTGTGGCCATAGGCAATTAAATTGTCGGCCGGCAACAATAAAAGCCTTAAACACTTTAGAATTAAGGTTTGAACGTCTTTTGGGCTTGTCGTCGATCTCCCAAGTTTAATGCGCTAAAGAGGATCGACGACATTTTTTTCCTCAAATATATATGTTCGCTTTTGATATAAAAAAACCTCCTATTTAATAACACCAATGCCGGGCACTTACTTCGGATAATGCCCAACCAGCGCCGGGGGTCCCCTGTGGACTCAATGGCGGCTCATTCGTTGGCTCCATTGTCGGGGCATTTACCCCGTCGGTCCGGCTTGAGCAGGACATTGCTCCTGGCGGAACGGCAAACCAGCACAGGGATATGGATTGGGCGCCCAGATCCGGGGCGTCGATGATAATGGCAAATTGCCCCACAGACCCGGCAGACAGGCCACGCTCCGGATCCCGGGGGGCCGCACAATAATGGGCACACCGGTATCGTTAAAAATTCTCACCCGGGGCTGCAAAATCTGCCCGGCAAATTCTATCCCCGGGCCGTATTCCACACCCTTGTGATCAATCCCCACCTGGACAAAAAACATGCTGTTGTCAAAACCGGAGTCAATTACAGCCCCACCCGGCCTGCTTCATTAGTTTCAATGGTTACGGCGGATCACGTTTTTCGCCCTTTCTACCCGGCGCCCCGGCCTGCTTCATTAGTTTCAATGGTTACATCACAAGATTTGGGGTGCTGCAACCAAGGAAACAGCCGGCCTGCTTCATTAGTTTCAATGGTTACCCGTCCCGTTCTGGCGGCGGGGGCTGGTGCACCGGCCGTCTGGGATACATTAATTGTGACACTGCTGCCGGCCTCATCCGGGGCCAGGCTGACATTTTTTCCGGCCACCAGGTTTAACCGCCCCGCCGGGGTTTTCCAGGACAGTTTCCCCGTCCACCTGTATGCCGGTCAGGGCGCTGTTCCACCTGCTGCCGTCGGCGTTAGAAACTTGTTTATCCCTGACCTTGTCTTTGCCGGCCGGGTCAAGGGGAGCCGTACCATACCGGTGGCGGGTTTCTCCAGGTAATCCGCCCATCGCTAGCATGTTCCTCCGGAATGCAGTCCAGGCAAAGGGAACAGACACTGTATGTAGTTATCAATTGAGCAGGCCCAACAGTGCTGCTGTTATGCACAACCGCCTTTACGCCATGTCTTGTTTTACCATCCCAGATATGAGGAGCATTGGGCTTCACCCAATTGGGTTAACCGTTGGCTGTCCATGGAATAAACAAGAAGCACCTACCAAGATGGGGCCTCTTGTTTATTCCACTACCAGTTCCCCGCATTTTAATAAGTTAAAGGGCACACTGTGCACAGGTTAAAGTCACCTTCTAGTTTCGTTTCTTTTTTGATAATTTCCTTGGTGCACTGTTTTAACGCAATAACATCGAACCGCCGATTCTTAAGCTCCACAATGTATACTGGGTTTAGATTCATCCCCTCCACCATGAAACGTTCAATGGCTTCATCAATAATTGAAATCTCCTTGTCAAAATCACGTTTTTTCAGCCACTTGAACAATCTAATCTTTTCCGTTATAACCTCACGCAGCTGGATTGGATGCAGCACAAGTTTCTGCTTGTCCATCTGTCCTCCCCCCGTTTGCAACATTTACATTTATTTTTATTCCTTCAATGCCTACTTTTATTGGTTCTATTGTTTCTATCTTCATTAGGGAATCTTTACCAATAACAAACATCTCTAAATATTTTACGGCATCATAGAAAACACCATTTGTGTGAATTATACTGGAGTGAATATTATCCCAACTACCTAACTGACCTGCATCTTCAACCCAAGTTCTTTTAATGTCAATTAGTTTCCTGGAAAAACCCCGTTCATGTATTTTATCTTCGTTAGACAGCAGATCCAATTCTGAAAAATCAGCAGAAAGACGTTCCGGTACATCAACAATAAAACTATTATGATAATATTCCAGTTGGTATACCAGGGAGACGAGGGCCCCAATATTAGAGACGGCAAGCCGGGACCGTATGTCATTGATCGCTGGCGCGCCTTCTCTTACATACCAAACTAAAACGGGATCCTCTGTGCTAACCTCTTTAAACAAAGCCAAAAGGCGTTCTGTCTGCTCGGGTGCATGATTATATTCTTGCAGGGCAGTGTTCTCTTCCGCCAAGCACCTTTTAAAAGACGACAAAAAAATCATCCTTCCTCATTCCAAGAGCAAGTAACCCAGGATAAACACAGGCATGCTTCCTACAAGGTATAGACCTCCATGTCTGTGAGTTTAATCAAAACTTTGCTCCTTTCTAGCGCCTGCTATAAGAGGCCTTTCAAAGGGATAAAAAATCCTTCTTCTATTAGATTGGTATATTACCCTCCCGCCCTGCCCGCATTTCCTAAAGTTATTATTTGTCTTTATATGAACACTGATTTTAGCTGCTTCCCTCCTGTTTTAGTTGTCCACATATGTTTTTTTGGGCTCCATGATCTTGTTATGCCAAGCTAGTTTCCTAATGCTTGCTCCATCTTTAAATAAGGCTGTAGTACCTGCCTGGAAATATCCAATGCTACATAGTAATCCAATTCAGGCGAGCATACCCTTACAACGGGAATACCTATGAGCCGATCTATAATATGGGGAAAACAGGGCTTTGTCTACTAAAACCTACCGCAGGTGCTTGAGCGTGATATGAACAGGATATTAGTTGATGCCAGGCAGGTTGCAGAGACACGATCAATGTTCCTATGGGCACGGAACCTCTACCCTATTTTTCCCTCTACCCTTAGCCTGGTAAAGGGCCTTATCCGCTTTGGAAAAGTAACTTGCCTGTCTTTTTTTACCGGCTTCAAGTAGTGACACGCCGAAACTGGCCGTGATGTGTAATGTAACTGTATCGGTGATGAAAAACTCTTCAGAAATCAATTTTCGCAATTTTTCTGCTAATATGGCCCCCTCCAGCAAGGAAGTTTTCGGTGCTAAGATAACGAATTCTTCTCCACCAAATCTAGAAATTATATCGGACTTTCTAACATTGTTTGTTATTAGTTGGGCCAACTGTACAAGTACCTGATCCCCTATCAGATGGCCATATGTATCATTGATGCTCTTGAAATTATCTACATCCAATAGAACAATCACAGACTCATGCCCGTAACGTTCCATAGCAAGCAATTCATTTTTTATTGTCTCATCAAAAAAATGTCTGTTGTAAAGGCTGGTCAAGGGATCATGGTAGGCCATTTTTTCTAGTTTTTTTTGTTGCGAGTTGGTTTTTCGTTTTTGTATGATATTGGTATAGTTATAATGCCAACCAACAACGCTAATTAATAGGCCCAAAGCTACAGCAGTAGCTCCATTGACCCTGTTGGACAGCAACACTTGATAATCTGTTATAGTCAGGGCTATTAAATTGTAATAAATAAGGTAAGAACCCAGGTAAATGATGATGGAGAGGAGTGGTCTAATTAAAAAAACAATACCGGAAACTGCACAAACAATTAGAAAAGGGGTGATACTTGTGGTTATCAACTGATCAATAGTTACTATAACGATACCGGAAACCAGCACAACAACCGGCACAGCACATTCTACGGTATGCATGATGAAATTTGTCTGGTGCATCTTTCTTGCTCGTGCGGTAACAAGCAAAACCGCAATATAAAAGAAAAGTAAGGTGCTGTGGCAGATAATAATTCCCCTGCCCCAGACTTCAGACGTGTTAGCAGCATTAGTAAAAATAATAATATCAAAAATCCGCATGGGGACAGCAACTGCTGTCAAATAAAAAATCCGGTTCATATTAATATAGGTACAATCCTCTAAAACGCTATTATTGTTTCGCAACATTAGCAATATTTTTTCTATCAATGTTGTGAAAATGGTTTTACGGGCTAGATGTTTTTCCAATATAGCCTTAACGGTGTTCACCCTCCCTTTTAATTGTTTTGTTGTACCATTTTTCCTATAGCTTATCAATTGTGTTTCACCTTGACAACTAGTTAAATTGTATCCTAATTGGATTAGCTATCTGCCTAACCGGTGGTATTGGACTCCAATTTATACCCATACTGCTACCGCCTATCCTATTTTGGTTAATTTTAGGTGCAGGTGTAGGGATGACACTGGTACCAAAGCTGGGCGCTATCCCATAATAAACAGGACAAACTAGGACGCCCTTTGATTGAAACACAAAAAAGATTCCGCATATTTCCACAGCTTTTATGCTGTCTGATATGCGGAATGAGGTGTAGGGGGTAACTAACTTATAAAAGATAAATCTCCAAATGTATAATTCCTCTATCAAATTTATCGGCAGTCTATATAAGACTTTAGCCGTGTTTGGTCAAGTAATAGGCACAAAAGGGAACCAATTTGCCGTTGTCAAACACATGCAGGCTGCACCGGCGCAGGCGTTCCAGGTCCAGATTGCCCGCATCCTGGAAGGCCATCGAGGTAACGGTAAAACTATGGGAGCGCACTCGGCGCAGGAAGCCTTCCAGGGTTTCCAGCTCCTCCTGATGGACAGGCTCCTCCTGCCGAGCGCTGCCGGCGATGTCCTCGGTCCCAGCCTCAGGACGCAGCCAGCGGCGAGCCACAAAGGCCCTATTTTGATCGGCTGTAGCCGGTTCATCAGCAACACTGGTTGCTTTGCGCAATGGATGCAAGGTTTGGTCATGCATGGCAATATAGTCGCCGTGAAAACCACACATAGGGTGATCGCAACGAGAAGGCCGTAGGGTATCCCGAGGAACCAGCGTCCCGGCCTGTTTTTCAATAGCATCGAGCAGCTCATCTAGTGTGAACCGCTGGCTATCGGACGGTGGCGACGGAATGCGTCCGAAATAACTGACTGGTTGATAGTGCACACCCCGTACCGCCGGGGCCTGGGAAACGGCAAACCGTAGGATGTTCCCAATGTCCTGGGTATTTATTTGCGGCACGATGGTGGGCACTAGTGTGACGCCCAGGTTATAACGCCCGCAGTTTTCGATGGCCTTTTGTTTTATTTCCAACAGATCCCGGCCCCGCAGGGCGCGATAGATTTCATCGTTGGTGCCGTCAAACTGCATAAAGACAAAGGACAGGCCGGCCTCAGCCAACTGTTGAACATACCCCAGATCTTCCCCCAGCCGCACACCGTTGGTGTTCAGCTGTACATAACGGCAACCGGCTTCTTTGGCGGCAGCAACAATTTGCGGTAAATCGTCCCGCACAGTAGGTTCCCCGCCGCTGAGCTGGACCAGGGTTTTGCCGGGCACAGCAAGTTCGTACAGATTTTCCCGTACTGTGGCCAAAGGGATATCCTCACCGCTGCCACCTTCAGCAAAGCAAAAGGAACAGCGCAGATTGCAGCGTCTGGTAACCTCCAGTAAGACACAACAGGTGCCTTGCCGGTGGTCTGGGCACAGACCGCAGGCATGGGGACAATTTTCATTTTCACCGGGGCCAATCATGGGCAGATCCCCCCGCCAGGCTGCTGCATCCCGCAGCCCATGCCAGATTATGGCGGAAAAACCACCATGTACGGGGCAGGTTTTTTCCAGGTAAATCCGCCCATCGCCATAGGTAGCATGTTCCGCCGGAATGCGGTCCAGGCAAACGGGGCATACACTATATGTTTGTCTAACAACTTTTCGCATTTTTCTGCCCTCCACTGTTATTCATAGGGATTCCAGGCTCGAAAAAATTGCCGTACCATTTTCTAACCCTCTACCGGACACCAGAACCGCCCTGTGGCCAACGCCCCCAATTCAGGTTCAAGAACAGTCCTAACCTGACTTGCGCTGAGACTTGGGGACTTGTTCCACGTGCCGTACCTCCTTGTTCCACAGGGGAATGGGGACACACCTCTGTTTGGGGATTGGCTTTGATGCTGAGGAATGTCCCCGACTGGGACGGGGAACCTGTCCCTATGTTGCAGTGCGTGCTGCACCCAGGTCCCTGTATCAAGAGTAATCCCCTATCCCCTACCTGAATTGCGTGGATAATAGGGGCACTTGCTTTCAATACACATATCGTTGTCCACATACTGACTGCAGATATATCTGCTTTTACCGGTGCCGGTAAAGCAGCCAAAGTGTTTTCTAGCTGTGGTGACGGCAATGGTAGAATCCCTTTTACAACAGCGGGGCCCACCGAATTTGCTAATCGCCGTCAGGGCCAGAGCCGTCATGCGGTTGGCTGCCCCTCTTTCTTCTATTGAATAGGGTGTCACCTGGTGAATAATGGAGTAGGCAATGCCTATACCGATGCAGGCGCCGCAGGTACCGTGGGTTCCACAGATACCGCCGAATATTGCTTTACCCCGGGAGATGGCTTCCTTGATGGCAGCCTGATCTTTTTTACCGACGCTGTTACCATAAGCAGTGACCAAAACAGCCGGTACAATGCTGTGATATTCGGGCCCATGCATGTGCAGTGTGGGCAAAGCAAAAATATCCAGTAACAGCTCCAGCGGATCCGTCAACTCACTCTCATTGCATTTAAGCTCTACAATATCTAGAATGTCCTTACTATGGCACTGGTCACAGACGTAATGCCCGGCCAGGCAAAAGACGTGGGTCACCTTTTCTTGTCTGCAGTAAAAACAGGTAGCGCGCAGTGGCTTATCAGGGGTACAAAACAATTCCTGTCCGCAAACCATGCAGCCGGAAGTATGATCCTCATCGGGGCAACAGCATACTACATTTTGTTCAATAGCCATTTTTTCTTCCTTTCGTTGGGCCCAGACCCTGCGAGGGACGGCTAGTCAAGTTAGGGACGGTTCTTGAATACACCGTTTGGTGGGCGGCCATAGAACAGCAGACCGGTCCACTTGCACCGGCGCCAGGGTTAAATAGCCCTGGTGCACATTTTTCGCAATTTCTGAAATAGATAAGATGCTTTTTGAGATTTGATCGAGGACCTCCCTGCCGGCCCAATCTGCTAACTGCACTTCGATACTCAGCCTGTCGGGGCCATTGGCAGCAGCAATGGCAGCTTTAAAGTTTATCACACCGTCCACCGCAAACAAGGCCTCATCCAGCATGGACATACTCAGGTAGCCACCGCCACCCAGAGGCACACGCCCCTCGATACGGTCCTTCACCCTGGTGAGACGCTTTAACACCGTACCGCAGGAACAAGGGTTGGGAATAAAACTGGCCAGGTCCCCGGTGCGATAACGAATTAAGGGCATGCCTTGACGAGTAAGGGTGGTAAAAACCAGTTCCCCTTCCTCCCCATCAGGCAAATTTTCACCACTGTCCGGGTTGATGATTTCGAAATACAGATCCGCCTCCCGTAGGTGCAGTCCCGACCTGGCCTGGCATTCAATCCCACCGCCCAGACCCATTTCCGTCATCCCGTAATGATTGTATACACGGCAATTCCAGGCTTTTTCTATGGCTGCGATTATAGCCCGGGGCAGGTAATCGGTACTGAGCAACATGTTTTTCACACTCAACCCATAGTTATTTTGGGCGGGTGGCCCATAGCGGGCCAGGGCCAAAACCTGGGTCGGGATACCAACTAATGCATTTATTCTTTCCCTTTCCATCACTTCCAGGGTCTTTCGGACATCCTGCACTATTCCATGAGGAACAGCATGGACACCCATGCGCTGCAAGCCTTCCGCCAGTAGTCGACCCACACCACCCGGCGCCTTTCCCGGCAGCAGGATCAACACTCTGTCCCCTGGTTGCACCAGGGTAGACATGCCACAGCGGAAAAAATCCCTCGTTAACTCCTGATCCGTGGTAGTAAAAAAAACTCTTTTGGGCCGACCGGTAGTTCCGGAACTGCTCAGGGTCACCACCCGGCTAATCTCACTTTGTGATACGCAGAGCATGCCCATAGAATTTGCCTTAATATCAGCAGCTGTAGTAAAGGGAATGTTGCGCAAATCCTTTAACGAGCCAATTTTGTCTAAAGCCAGACCCGTCAGCAAACGGCGATAATAGGGGCTTCTTTCTGCGGCCAGAGCCAGGGTTGTCTTTAAGTGGTGCAGCTGATAGGATTCGATCATCTGGCGGGTTATCTGTCCCGCCATTCCTACCCGGCCGGATATCTTGTTATAAATCCAGGGTTCCAAAGGTGTTTTCACCAACAAACCTGACCGCACCCCCATTAATATTCTCTACCTCTCTTGACCTTTTTCTATTTAATACTTTCACCTGACATACTGATTCCTCTGGATTCTAATATTTCTTTAACCTGATCATAGGTGGCGCTAACAATATTGCTGCACTTGGGATTAATAGTCTGGGTTTTTAAATCATCGCCAATAATATCCAGGCAATTTATGCTCCCATACTCCGCCCCAATGGTGTTCTCAAACCACTCCACCAGCTGGCCAATCATTAAATTAAAATTGTTATGGGCCTCTTCTTCCCCCTGCCCTCTCCCGGCGTATAAACTAAGCAGGCAAACCCCTCCGGTCAAGGCACCACAGGTCTTGCCGGAAAAACCCATCCCGCCACCCAAACCATGCATGGCCCTGATCAGATCGGGGTTATAGGTACCCCGGGCTTCCAATCCTAATTGCAATAGTATCTGGCTGCAGTTATAATCCTGCTGGTGCAGCTCGAACATACGAAACATGACGTCACTCATGTGCTGAAACCCCTTTCGGTAAAAAACTGCTAGCATAGCACAACCTGCTTCATTAGCACGGCTTCCTGGCGATTAACAGTAAATAACCCGGTCTGGATTTTTTGACGGTGTTCTGAATCGCTGATCCACATATGGCCCCGCCGGCCACCTTTCCCCAGAACCGTTTTAGTGAACCGTTTGCTAATATCAATCGGGCCGCCAATTCCGCTAACAGGCGGGAATGGTCCTCCCATAGCAATATCTGAAAACCTGCTAGCGACACCCTGGCCGCCAAGTCCGGCCGGGTCATAGCACCGGCCAAACAAACTGTCAGCGGCAGGCGGCGCAGGCCGGCCACCATCGCCTGGTTACGGACATACACATCCTGGATTACCAGCAACCCGCCGGGCTTAAGCACCCGATGCATTTCCGCCAGGGCGCGGTCCGGCTCAGCCATCACAGATAGGGTACACTCGGCTAGGACACCGTCCATGACACCGTCGGCAAAAGGCAGTTGCTCACCTTGGGCTTCAATCAGAGGCAATGAAGACATCCTGCGGCGGCCTTCCGCCAACAATAAAGGGGAAGGATCAACACCCACAGCATCATAATTATAATTGCATAGCAAATGCTCTACCGTTGCCCCGCTGCCGCAGCCCACATCCAGAATTTTGGATCCGGCTGTAAAACCACAGATACCGAGAGCGTAATCCGTTAAATAATACCCTCCCGGCCTGATTGCTTCACCGGTAACCTGCCGCACCACGCTTTTTTCATAAACCCGGCAGTAGTTGTTGCCGGCACAAGAGGAAATTTCTGCTGTGCTCTTTTCTGTATTATTTTCCATAGCCATGTGCATTTTTTTATCCTCCGCTTGGAACAAAAGAGGGGGGGCACAAGGGAACTGTCCAAACTTGTTCTTCTATATCTATATCATCCCCTTGTGCTAATTAGCGTTACAAAAACTACCTCTCGTTATGACACAAAGGTATGACACAAATGACACAAAGGGACGGTTCTCTTGTGTCGTTTTCCTCCATGTTTGGACACAAGTGAGATGGTTTTCTTTTATCGTTGATCATTGTTTTAATATCCTCTATGTTTGAACGACACAAGAGAACCGTCCCTTTGTGTCCTTCTTTTCCTTTTTGGGATAAGAATACTATCCATGTTTCGCTTGACGGAATAAATAAGGTATTTAGTGAGAGTAGGTTATGGTGGCCATACTGGAGAACAACTTGCTGGAGCTCTTTGGCTTCGAGTGTATATCTTTCAGCTGGAACTCATACTGTCACAGTTAGTTCCTCAGTAACAGGAGTACAGTTCTATGGATTTCGGGTATGTTCAAGCTTTAGTGAAGAACCTTCTGCTGGAGATGCTGACTTCATGTTATCCCCTCGCCAGTTTAAAGATGTGAACGGTTTAATGGTTCAGCCCGATCGAGGATTTAAATTGACAACGGAAGTACTTCGTAGAAAGCCTGATTCAGCACTAATTTGGTATGAGGACTTTCGAGATGAAAATCCACTACCATCTAGCTATTGGACAACATTAAGCGGAGAGTGGGAGGTATGGCAGAACAAGAATGATCCAGCTACTCGCCCTTATTCACAGCTTGATGGACATGGGAGGTTGGCGTGGAAATATAATGGTTTCTCAGATGTTCATTTAAGAGCGAGATTAGCTTTTCCTTCAGATGGGAGTGGTCGAGCTGGCATTTTTTGTGGAGAAATCTTTTGCTGTTTAAATATTAATTCACAGCGTATTGAACTATATAATGGTTCTACTCTAATCGGAAGCTATGCAACCGAAATTTCTAAAACTCCATCATCAGATCTTCGCTCAAATCCAAGAATGTACACCATTGAAATGAGGATACGTAATAATTCTGTAAGGGTTTATTCTGGAGCAAGTAGTGTTTTGCGATTCACAGCGTCTCTTGATGGTTATTCAGGTGGTTATGCCGGAGTTCAATCTGATGGACGTATTCTATGCGAGTTAATAAGATTAGGAGATGCCTGGACTTATGAACCTTATGAAAGATTTGATGTAATCTACCCAGATGGGAGTAGAACGGAGTATGGGAGACTAGATAGAACTGGTGTTACATGGGATAGTGAGTTTCAGGTTTTTACAGTCAACAGTGATGTAGAGGAAGCTTCAACACGAAGTCAGGATATTTCCATGGACTATGATTTCTTTCACTCTAGGCTTTTATCATTGATTTGTGGAAATGACTATTCAGTAAAGATTGTGCCGAAGGACATTAATGTATGGATTTCACGATTATTTCTCGGGGATGCAGATGGATTCTCAATTCTTTACTACCAAGACGTAGATAGCCTAGTCTATTGGGCAAATGAGGCAGCGTATCGATGGAAGCTTAGGGGGATTGCAATATGGTCTCTAGGACAGGAGGATATGAGGTTATGGGAAGCCTTACCTAAACAAATATAAATTAATACACTGAACCAAGAGTGTTTGCGTTAATGCAGGCACTCTTTTTATATATGCACCAATCATGAAGGAGGTAAAAATGATGAAGGAAATTTGGAGTTGGATTCAAACTGCATTTACTGTACTTGGTGGACTCTTAGGATGGTTTTTAGGAGGTTTTGATGGATTTTTATATGCATTAGTAGCTTTAATGGTGGCTGATTATATCACCGGTGTCATGTGTGCCATTGTTGAAAAGAAACTATCAAGTGAAATAGGGTTTAAAGGCATATTCAAAAAAGTACTTATTTTTATTCTAGTTGGAGTTGGACATTTGATTGATACAAATCTGATCGGAGATGGGAGCGTGCTTCGGACTGCTATCATCTTTTTCTATTGCTCCAATGAAGGTGTATCTATGCTAGAAAATGCTGGTCGATTAGGACTACCAATACCAGAAAAATTAAAAGATATCCTTGTTCAGTTGCATAATAAAGGAGGTAGGGAATATTGAATCTAAGAAAACTTATACTAACTGAAAATGCTTGTTATAAGGTAGGTAAAAAGATTACACCGAAAGGTATCATGGTTCATAGCACCGGTGCCAACAATCCTTATCTTCGTAGATATGTTGGGCCGGATGATGGTTTATTAGGTGTAAATCAGTACAATAATCACTGGAATCAGGATAGGCCCGATGGAAAACAGGTTTGTGTCCATGCTTTCATTGGAAAACTTAAGGATGGTTCAATTGCAACCTATCAAACTCTACCATGGGACCATCGAGGGTGGCATGCTGGAGGAAGTGCAAATGATACACATATTGGTTTTGAAATATGCGAGGATGGATTGACCGATGCCTCGTATTTTAATACGGTTTATAAAGAAGCGGTAGGGCTTTGTGTTTATCTTTGCAAATTATACAATCTTACTGAAAAAGATATTATTGGCCATTATGAAGGCTATCAAAGAGGAATTGCAAGTAATCATGGTGATCCGAAAAACTGGTTTTCTAAGCATGGAAAGAACATGGAGACATTTCGTGCAGACGTGAAAAGTCTCTTAAATGAAGGAGCTAAATCTGGAGAAACAGAGAAAAAGAAATACTACCGTGTCCAAATCGGTGCTTATTCCGTAAAAGCCAATGCAGAGGCCCAGCTTGCTAAAGCGAAAAAGGCTGGTTTTACAGATGCGTTTATAAAGTATGATTAATACTTTTATCTATGACCTGAGGAGTGTAATAGCTCTTCGGGTCATTTTTTTTGCTCTTTAGGGGTTCGAATCATTAGGGATTTTTGCATATAGGTGCAGGGGTCTCCCTGTAGAAATGGAGGTTACCTATATGCAGATTACTAAAATTACAGATAAACAAGATATACTATTAAATCCAAAAAGGAAATATCTAAGTGACGAGGCTCTTCAAAGAGAATTTGATTATTATAGGGCAGAAAAGTTGCTACATCAAATGCTTGATAAGGGGTTTATTTCAAAGGAAGAGTTCAACAAAATTATGCTATTAAACCGCGAAACTTTCTCACCTATGTTAGCACAGATAATGCCCGATATTCCTTGATATACTGGGCGTTCAGAGGTAATATGTGACCTACCAAAAAGGAGGTGAGTCGATGAAAAAGATAACAAATATAGATGGGAATAAGGGTACATCAATTATCAAGCCCAAATTACGAGTAGCCGCATACTGTCGTGTCTCTACGGGTAGTGATGAACAGTTAGTAAGTCTACAAGCACAAAAATCCCATTATGAGACTTACATAAAGGCAAACCCAGAATGGGAGTATGTTGGCTTGTATTATGATGAGGGGATCAGTGGGACCAAAAAAGAAAACCGAACGGAACTTCTCAGGATGCTGTCAGATTGCGAAAACAAGAAGATTGACTTAATTATTACAAAGTCCATTAGTAGGTTTGCAAGAAACACTACGGATTGTTTGGAGATGGTTCGTAAACTGTTGGACCTTGGGATTTATATCTACTTTGAGAAAGAGAATATCAATACCCAATCAATGGAAAGTGAACTGATGCTTTCTATATTAAGTGGGCTTGCAGAAAGTGAGTCAATCTCCATTTCGGAAAATAACAAGTGGGCAATTCAAAGGAGATTTCAGAACGGAACTTTTAAGATTTCTTACCCACCATATGGCTATGACAACATTGATGGTCAAATGGTGGTAAACCCTGAGCAAGCAGAAATTGTGAAGTATATTTTCGCAGAAGTATTATCAGGCAAGGGTACACAGAAAATAGCAGATGATCTTAATCAAAAGGGTATCCCCTCCAAAAGAGGTGGTCGTTGGACTGCTACAACAATTCGAGGAATTCTAAAAAATGAGAAATATACTGGCGATGTTATTTTGCAAAAGACCTATACTGACAGCCGTTTTAACAGGCACACCAATTACGGTGAGAAAAATATGTATCTAGTAGAAAATCATCATGAGGCGATTATCAGCCATGAAGATTTTGAAGCTGTGGAAGCTATTCTCAATCAGAGGGCAAAGGAAAAAGGAATCGAAAAGCGCAATAGTAAATATCTAAACCGATATTCTTTTTCAGGTAAGATTATTTGCTCGGAATGTGGCAGTACCTTTAAAAGACGGATTCATTCATCTGGAAGAAGAAAGTACATTGCTTGGTGCTGTAGTAAGCATATAAGCCAAATAACGGAATGTTCCATGCAGTTCATACGAGATGAAGATATAAAGACTGCATTTGTTACGATGATGAATAAACTCATTTTTGGTCACAAGTTCATATTAAGGCCACTTTTGAATGGGTTACGCAGCCAGAATAATGCAGAGAGTTTTCGTAGAATCGAAGAGTTGGAAACCAAGATTAAAAACAACATGGAGCAAAGTCAGATGCTGACGGGCTTAATGGCCAAAGGATATCTGGAACCTGCTCTGTTTAATAAAGAAAAGAATTCAT
>JABMJD010000061.1 GCA_013201395.1 Candidatus Syntrophopropionicum ammoniitolerans | reverse complement strand
TTCCCCCGTGTCAACATTGTCATAGCTATCCTTGAACCTGAGTCCCAACAATTTACAGAGGAAGGCGGGTGCCCCCAGGGGGATTGCCCGCCCTGTCTTTCCCAGGCCAACCCAGCGCTTTTGTACCTTAAACAGTATCCTATCCGCGCTATCCTCAGATTCACTCGCTCTTGGTATGAGGCCTTAATGCCTGCCGCCAGCCGGCAGCTATCACCCAGTGCAGCCCAAACAGCACCCCGCCTTCTAGCCTTCTGCTGATCCCATCCAATCAAAGTCGTAATCATTGGCCCTGTTAGCTATACCGGCACCCTTACTTTATGTATGCCTGGGTGGAAGCGAGGAACGAGCCCCCGTGTCTCATTTTTGTTTAATATCCTTGTTTTTTTGGCATCATATTCTTGAACTGTTGATCCTAATAAAGGGGTGACGTGGTTGGTTTTGGCCAGGCGTAAATTTCGCAGGCTGCCCAGACACATCGGCGTAATACCTGATGGCAACCGGAGATGGGCAGTCAATCAGGGGTTGGCAAAAGAATCCGGCTATGAAAAGGGCCTGGAACCAGGGCTGATGTTGTACGAATTATGCCTGGAACTGGGGATAAACGAACTAACATTTTATGGTTTTACCCAGGATAATACAAAGCGCCCGGCCATTCAGAGAAAAGCCTTTCAGCAGGCCTGTGTAGAGGGGGTACAATTACTTTGCCATCGGGATGCCTCACTGTTGGTGGTTGGCGATACTTCCTCACCCATGTTTCCGCCCGAACTCCTACCATATACCCAAAGGCACACTTTCGGCAGGGATTTAATGAAGTTGAATTTTCTGGTTAATTATGGCTGGCTGTGGGATTTGCAATACGCAATTAAGGCCCACGGACCCGACCTGCTGAATAACGGAAAACTAATGAACTTTATTGCCTCCAAAGACATCTCCCGGATCGACTTAATTGTGCGCTGGGGCGACCGCAGAAGACTGAGCGGGTTTTTGCCGGTCCAGTCAATATACGCGGATTTTTACGTGGTGGAAGACCTGTGGCCGGATTTCAAGCCGGAACATTTTTACCAGGCCCTGCGCTGGTATGAGGCCCAGGATGTTACCCTCGGCGGCTGAGGATGGGTCAGCTACCGTCCCGCCTGATTTCCCTTCCCTTCCAGAGTCGCATTGAAGATTGCATCGCTCACAACTACTAATCCCTTATCTTCTGTTGCGTTAGCAGTATCATACTGAATATATTCACCATTTACCCGGCATGCCGCCATTGAAATCCGGGGTGGACTTGGTTTTGGCAATTAATAAAATTGTATCTCCCCCGCTAATGTATTAGAATGACATTTAAATAGGGAGCACAAAACTATGAATTGAGGTGATTGGGGTGTACAGACAGAAAATCCGGGAGCAGCACCAGGAAATCAAAGGAATTATTAACGAATTGCGGGAAGATGTCTATAGTGCGGAGGATATTCCCGAAAATACGATTTGGATTGCCCTAAAACTGGGCCAGTTAAATGCCGTCCTCCAGGCCCATCTAAAGTTTGAGGATGAATTCCTCTACCCCTGCCTGAAAGAGAGCAATCACCAATACACGGCAGAAACCGCTACCAAATTTTCCGCCGAAATGGGTGGGCTGGCACAAAAATTTGATGCCTATATCAAACAATATATTGGCACCCCCCATTCCATCAGGCAGGATCTAGAAAAATTTGTCCAGGATACCGCCACATTAATCGACAAAATTTCCACCCGAATTGAGGCTGAAGACAAGGAACTGTATGAGTTACTAAATACCTATCCAGTTAACTGCGCAGTTAAAAAACAGAATTAAAGGGTGGGGGATCCGTTGCGATGGGAGACCGGATCCCCCACCCGGGTTATACAAACTAGCGGCCCTGGCAATAATTGGTGGGACAAGGGACCTGTCCCCATTTCCCAAAACCAGCGGCATCAAATGCTGTAGACATAATTAGCATCAGGGCCCCGAATAGGGTTACCTCCAGGAACCGGTGCCGGCCAGCCGCCAACCACCATAACGCTATCTATAAAGGCGATACTGACTGCCAGGATCAGCCAAATGGTCCACTTGTGAATATCATCCTGCAGATAGTTTTCCAGCACCAGGCGGCCCAATTCTGTATTTAAAGGCAGTATTTCATCATAAGCGGGATCCCTGATCAGCTTCTCTGGGATGCCCAATCTCTGCCAAAAGGCGATCAAGATCATTGCAACCCATTCTCCCCTCTGATCCCTATTATCACCGGGGATGGCGGACATAATTCCCTACATCTACCGCAAAAAAAGCCCACTAGCCCCGTGCCTGAGGGCAGACGTACCCTCCAGAGCCTATACATACAATCAATACATTTCATTGCATTTCCCCAAGCCCCCTATCCCCGCCCCCTGCTGTAGGGTTTTGTCGATAAAAAGAGCTATTTATCATAAAATGTAACAGTTAATGTTCATATTGACAAACCAACCAATTAATACTAAAATATTCGTTAATACGGCATATTATTGGAAGTGACAGAATGGATTCTTCTCCATTATTCTTTTTACAGTCCATCCCCGAGTCGGTAGGAGCATTTGCCCTAAGCCTGGCCCTGGCTAAGGTGCCCTTGCGCTGGGGACGGGTTATTGTTGTAGGAGCAATGTTGTCGTTAATCATTTTTGGCATCAGGGCCACAGCCCTTCCTGCTGGTCTACATACTGTGGCTGCATTGCTATTTATTGTGATCATGCTTGCAGGCCCCGCGGGGATACCACCAACCAAGTCTTTTGTGGTAGCTCTGGCTAGTTTAATCCTGCTGGCATTTTTAGAGGTGATTATCACCAGTGGTCTTATAACCCTGTTTAAAATTGATTATCAACAAATGATATCTGAAAATTACCTGGCCTGGAAGCTACTGACCCTACCCCAGGCGGCCATCTTAATAATACTGGCACTACTGGTGTCCCGCTATCTAAAACCTGTACAGGAGGCCCGCAGAATGTGAGTTATCTTTTTTTCTCCCGGCGCACGGCTGCTTTTCTAGCAGAAAAATCTGGCCTTGACCGGGAAAAAGAAACTATCCTTGCTTATATTATCGAGGTACTGGCCCTGAATATGGGCAACCTGCTGCTGGTGCTGCTGCTGGGCTGGTTTCTCGGTGTCTTGCCCGGTGTTACCGCCTGTATTGTAGCAGCAGCATTGTTCCGGCACACAGCCGGTGGTGCCCATTCCAGCTCACCCTGGCGCTGCGGAGTGGTGACCGTTATTGTGTTCCCAGCAATGGCCCTGCTGGCAACCTACCTGTCCAGGTTGGCCCCCATCTATACAGATACCTTTTCTTTAGCTGCTGTTTTTACCAGCCTTGTTGCTGTAGCAACCCTGGCTCCAGTGGATACAGCAGCGGCACCGATTATTTCCCCTACCAGGAGAAAAAGGCTTAAAGTCCTGTCCCTTCTTGTATTTACCCTGATAACAACGGCCATAGTCTTTATTCGCTGGGCTCCCTGGTTGCAGGCCTCAGAAATACAACTCTGCCTGGTTTTGAGCTTGTTGTGGACAAGCTTTAATCTCAGCCGGCCGGGTCACCTGTTCATTACCTTCGTGGATCACATAAAAATCCCGCAAGGAAGGAGGTGAACACCTTGAAAAAACTTTTTGCCCGGGCTTTTATTTTAGCAACCACTCTACTGCTCTTCCTGGCCAGCGTCGCTTCGGCCGCTACCTGTATATGGTCTTCCTACCAACCAGAGGTGCCCCAGTCACTGCGCAAATAAAAGGGCCAACTAGAGGGGTGATTTACTTCACCCCTTATCACATGGGGTGATATTATGGACAAACACATCAGCGGAAAAACAAAATTATATGAATATGTGACCACCACCCATATACTCTGCATTATCATTGCCATCAGCGCTTTGATCCTCAGTAATAATGTTGACGCCTACAGCAGTTACTATCCGGCAATCAACGCCCGTTTCCTGGCCCTGATGTGTTTATTGGGATTTGCCATTATCCTGTTGTATAATTCCAAAAAAATGCTCCTGGCCCGAAACCCCGCTTCCTTCACTTTGATTGATGCCGGCTACGTCGGTGTTTCCTTTCTGATCACAATTTTTACAGTGTATATCATTGGCGACAAGGTGCCATTTATTCACACAATCCTTTTACTGCCGGTTATTATTACCGCCTCCAGCCTGGGCAAAAAAATAGGGCTGATCATCGCCGCCTTCAGTACCATATTCCTGGTTTACAGTATTGTCGTTACCGGCCTTGCATCCTCCCTGGCGGAGGCTGTCCAGTCCAGCCTGATCCTAATCATGATTATGTATGTGATCGGCTGGTTTATCGGTGGCTTAAAGGACATGGAAACAGAGCAGCGGCTACAGTTGGAAAATAACCTGCACACCCTGCAGGAAGAAATAGAAAGGCGGGAGCAGGCCGAGGAGCAACAACGCAAATTATCCCGCGCCCTGGAGCAAAGCCCCGGCATTATCGCCATTACGGACATAGATGGCAACATTGAGTATGTCAACCAGAAGTTTACCGCCGTGACCGGCTACTTTTCCGTGGACGTGATAGGCAGAAACATGTTCCGGGAGCACTTTGGCCAATCATGGGATAAATACAAGGAGATGCTGGAGGTGGTCAATGACGGCCAGGAATGGCAGGAGGAACTTCAGGGACGGAAAAAAAACGGCGAACAATACTGGGCACATATGGTGGTGTCACCCTTTAGAAACAAGGATGGAACCGTCACCCACTATATTCAAATGGTAGAGGATATTACCCAGGCCAAAAAAATAGACCTGGAGATGGCCCGCCTAGAACGTCTGAACCTGGTAGGGGAAATGGCTGCCGGGATTGGCCATGAAATTAGAAACCCCATGACCACCATCAGGGGTTTTCTGCAGCTCATGGGGGGAAAGGAAAAATATGCTCAGGACAAGAAATTCCTGGATCTAATGATCGATGAACTGGATCGGGCCAATGCCATCATCACCGAATACCTGTCTCTGGCCAAAAACAGACTGGTAAAGCTGGAGGTGGAGAATTTAAACAGAATCATTGCCAGCCTTTACCCCTTGATTGCCGCTGATGGGTTAGTTACGGACAAAACTATTGAAAAGGACCTGGGCCGCATCCCCGATTTGCTCCTTGACGGTAAAGAAATGCGCCAGATGATCCTCAATCTGGTGCGCAACGGACTGGAAGCCATGTTCCCCGGCGGCACCCTGGTGCTTAAAACCTTTGTGGAGGGGGATGAAGTGGTGATGGCCGTTCAGGATCAGGGCAAGGGAATTGAATCAGAGATGCTGGAGAAAATAGGCGACCCCTTCTTCACTACCAAAGACGAAGGGACAGGTCTGGGCTTGGCTGTATGCTACAGCATTGCCGCCCGGCATAATGCTAAAATCGAAATCGATACCAGCCCAGCCGGCACTACCTTTTTCATCCGCTTCAAGCAACCACAGGCGGCCAAATAATAAAACGGGGAGACTGCCCACTCCAAATGGGACAGGGGGACAG
>JABMJD010000060.1 GCA_013201395.1 Candidatus Syntrophopropionicum ammoniitolerans | reverse complement strand
ATCAATTCTGTGTTCCGATTAATCCCCGCTTTTGGTTCGGTTTTCACACGGTCTGACAGGTACCTTGTCCCATTTTCTTTGGGGAAGATGGAAAGCAGAAAGTAGAAGGCGGAAAGCGGAAAGTAGAAGGCAGAAAGTAGAAAGCGGAAAGCAGAAGGTAGAAGGCAGAAAACAGGAAGTAGGAAGATTGGAAGCCGAAGGTTGAAGGTAGAAGGCAGAAAGTTAGAAAGCTGAAAACTAGAAAAGGCGGGGAGAGATGTGAACACCTTTAAGCCTGGCTGTAAACCTACGGACCAGGTCCGAGGAACAAGGGCATGGTGGAGAGATACATATTCAGATAAAAGGACAGGACAGGGGAATGGGGACACACCTCTGTTTGAGGCCGGGCTTTGTCGCTGAGGAATGTCCCCTTTTTTAAGAAATTATTGCTTTTTAGGAGGCAATAGTTTTTTTTGTAAATAATTCAGGTTTAGGTTACACATTGCGACATATATTTCAATACTAGTATGTTATAATGCCTCTCAACGATCACCTTCCAAAAAATTAAAATTTAGATCGAAATAGGAATATTTTAAAATGAACAATGTTTATGTGGAACCAGTTGTCTTTTTTGTTATAGGCATAATCACAGGTAGCTTTCTGCATCTCTGCGCATACCGTCTTCCCCGGAGGAAATCAATTTTATTTCCATCTTCTCACTGTCCCCACTGCACCACCAGGATTAAGGCCGTTGATCTGGTACCGCTGCTCAGTTACATCTGGCTGCAAGGCAAGTGTCGTTTTTGCGGCGCCCGGATTAGCATCTCCCATCCCCTGATTGAACTTTTAACCGGCTTACTTTTCATGATCGCCTACCTGCGCTTCGGTTTATCAACTATGCTGATCAAAGCACTGCTGCTCATATCCTTACTAATGATCATAGCGATGATTGATCTGAAACACTATGTTATTCCAAATAAATTGACGGCCCTGGTCTTGCTTTTGGGGTTGGCTTTTGTCCTATTTACGGGCGAACCGACCATTTTATCTGCCTTGACCGGTTTTGGGGCCGCTTTTTTATTTTTGCTGTTTTTAGCCCTGGTCAGTCGAGGAGGTATGGGCGGTGGAGATATCAAGCTGGCCGCTGTCATTGGCCTGTGCCTGGGTTGGCCGGACGGCATCACTGCTGTCCTATTGGGGTGCCTGCTGGCAGGATTGGTGGGCTTGCTATTGTTGTTGCTGCGTGTAAAAAACAGAAAGGATGCCATTCCCCTGGGTCCTTTTTTGGCGGCGGGTGCCCTGATCATGTTTTATGGTGGGGCTGGGATTAGTTCCTGGTATCTGGAAAATATTTTATTATACTAGTCAGCTTTGGGGGTGGGTATTGATGTGTGCAGGAAAAACAGGCGCTGCATTGACCAATATATCCGGTTATTACCATGACCAATGGCCAGCCGGTGAAACGGAGGCGGATTTGCTCGGCCTGGTCCCGGGGCATTTAATCCGCCGACAGGTGTTGTTCCCGGTGCGCAGGTCGGGAAATCGTTTGTTTGTGGCCATGGCCAAGCCCTTTGATATCCAGGCCCTTGATGATTTAAGGTTGTTTACCGGCTGTAAAATAGAACCATTGGCCACCGGCAAAAAGGAAATAAGGCTGCTGATTGAAAAGCACTATGCCCCACCACCGGAAATAGAGAAGGTATTGCAGGACCTGCGGATGGAGATGGCGGGCCAGGAATTGGACAGTACACTGGAGGAAGAGGCTGCTGATCAAGCGCCGGTGATCAGACTTGTTAATCTGATATTGTCTAAAGCAGTTGAAGAAGAAGCCAGTGACATTCATATTGAACCATTTGATAACCTTGTTCGTGTGCGGTTTCGGATCGATGGTTTGCTCAGCGAGGTAATGGAATTGCCCTGCAAAATGATTTTCCCTGTTGTTTCACGCATCAAGGTGATGGCAGATCTGGATATTGCGGAACGGCGTTTGCCCCAGGATGGCCGGATCTCACTCCAGCTATCCGGTCAGGATATGGATTTAAGGATTTCTACATTGCCCACTGTGTTTGGCGAAAAGGTAGTTGTCCGGTTGTTGAACAAAGGGAATATTGAAAAATATAACCTGCAGCGGCTAGGCTTATCTGGTTATAACCTGGCTCTTTTCCAGGACCTGATCCGCACACCTCACGGTATGCTCCTGGTAACGGGGCCTACCGGCAGTGGCAAAACCACCACCCTGTATACTGCCTTGAATGAAATCAATAGCAGCGACAAAAACATCGTCACCATTGAGGATCCGGTGGAATACACCCTGGCCAATATCAATCAGGCCCAGATTAATGAAAAGGCGGGCATCACCTTTGCAAATTACCTGCGGTTCATCTTACGACAGGACCCCGATATCATTATGATTGGTGAAATCAGGGATCCGGAAACGGCGGAAATTGCCGTGCAGGCTTCCATCACCGGCCATCTGCTGCTTTCCACTATCCATACTAATGACGCCCCAGGGGTTGTGACCAGGCTAATCAACATGGGGATTGCCCCCTTTATGATTGCTTCCTCTCTGACAGGTGTCGTCGCCCAGCGTTTGGTGCGCCGTATATGCGTGCATTGCAAACAGCCGGTCAAGCCCGATCAGGGGGAAAAAGCCTTTGCCGGCCTGGCACTGGGAACAGATCTATATGCCGGCGCCGGTTGTGCACTGTGTAATTACACCGGTTATAAAGGCCGTGTTGCTATCTATGAGGTGATGAAGTTGTCACCCCTGTTGCAGGAGGTTGTTTTGCAAAACGTTTGCACAGAGGAAATTAGACAAGCAGCCATTAGTGCCGGCATGATTACTCTTAAGGAAGATGGGCTGGCCAAGGCGGCTGCCGGCCTGACCACAGTTAACGAGGTCATGCGCGCCTGCCGGGAATAGTTGGGTGGGGCCGGGTACCTTGGGAGTTTGGAAGGAATGGGAGGGGGTGCTGTTATGTCCCTGATGTTCAATTACAAAGCCAGGGATTTGTCGGGCCAAATAGTATGCGGGCAGATTAAATGCGGCAGCCCGGGTGCGGTAGCCGCTATTTTGCGGAAAAAAAACTGCTATGCGGTAGATATAAAACCGGCACGGGGCCCTATTTTAGACTGGGACAAGGTTTTTTGTGCCAAAGTCGATATCAGCAGCATGGCCTTTTTTTGCCGCCGGCTTTCTTTTATGTTAGATGCGGGGGCCACCCTTTCTCATTGTTTTGCCGTCCTGGTTGGGCAAACAGAGAATAAGCGCTTGACCAGTGTGTTGCGGGAAGTGATTAGTGATGTGGAACAAGGGAAAAGCCTCAGTGAGGCCTTTCGGGTCCATCAGAACTGCCTGCCACGAGTGTTCATCAACATGATGGCCGCGGGGGAGGCCAGCGGCACACTGGGGAAGGTAGTAGCCCACCTGGCCACCCATTTTGAAAAGGAACACCGGTTAAGAGAAAAGGTCAAGTCGGCTATGATGTACCCGCTGCTGGTGGCGATCATGATGCTGGTTTCCATTGTCGGTATGCTGATTTTTGTGGTTCCCGTTTTTAGCGATATGTTTGCTTCGGTAGGCGCTGAGTTGCCATTGCCCACCCGGATCGTTGTCGGTTTGAGCGATGCCCTGGTATCTTACTGGTATATGATTCCACTATTGGGTATTGTTTTGTACCTGGCTTTAAAGCAGGCCTGTGCAGGGGAAAGCAGGCGTGTAGCTATGAACAGGTTTTTGCTGAAGATGCCTTTATTGGGACAGGCAATGAGGCAGATGATCACCGCCAGGTTTAACCGGATTCTGGCTACCCTGCTGATGAGCGGTATGCCTCTGGTGCCCGCCCTGCAGGTAGTGGAAAGGGTGAGCGGCAATGCTTTGTTGGCACAAAAAATCAGGAAGGTGCGAACCAACATCAACGAAGGGGAGGGGATTGCTTTATCGCTGGAGCGGTGTGCCCTATTTCCGCCGATGGTGCCCCAAATGATTGCTGTTGGTGAGGAAACAGGCCGGTTGGATACTGTGCTGGAAAAACTGGCTGTTTATTATGAGGAGGAGGCGGAGAACTTTTTAACCAGCCTTTCCCACTTAATTGAGCCGGTACTAATTGCCTTTATGGGTCTGGTGGTTGCCTTTGTGGCCCTTTCTGTTTATTTGCCCCTATTTGGTTTGTCTGATGTGATGCAGGCCGGGGGGATGTGAGGGGAGGGTGATGGGGAACGCGGTATGGGGTAGACAAATGCCTGCTAGTATGAAGGGGGTTGACATTCTGGGGGATTTGCCCATCAGGTGGTGAAATTTTCCCCTCCAAGAAAGGAGTGGTAAAAGGATGTTACATAGAATGTGCGGCAACGAAAAAGGCTTTACGATGATTGAAATGATGATCGTGATGGTGATTATTGCTGTGCTGGTGGCCGGTGGTGTGGCCTTTTATCAAGGCAATATAGAAAGAGCAAAGGTTACCAAGGCCCGAGCACAGATTAGCACTATGCAGGCAGCCCTTGATACTTATTATGCTGAAAATGGGGAATATCCCTGTCAGGGAGGGAAGGTAGACCTTGCAACTGCTATGCTGGGTGCCGGGCTAGTTGTTAAAGAGAATTCAACGGAAGGGGGGCATCCCGAGGGCTGCTGGGCCCTCAATGTGGAGGATCCCTGGGGGAAAAACTACCTATATCATCCAGAGGAAGAAGGTAAGGCAGGTCAGGAATATTACATTAGAACTGGCTGGGTAGAAAAGGACGGGGAAAATGCGGTATTTGGCAACGGTAGCGAGGGATTATCAGAGGAGCCCAAAGTGGGCGAGCCAACCTTACCGTCCGTTGAGGGTGAGACTAGTTAAACGCTTATATAGAAGGCATTAGTCTCCATGTAAAACAAAAGGGGGTTACCATGTGAAATAATCAAAAAACATACTTGCTGGTAAAGGACAGAACCAGCAAGTCTTCTGATGGGGGGTTGCTAAAACATGGGTGGCATACAACCCAATCAAAAACCTTTGTTTGCTGGTGTAATTTTACAGATAGGGGACACACATCAGGCCCCAGAGCCAATATAGTCTAGGGACAGTTTGGGGACATTCCTCGGCGCCAAGCCTTTCTGCCTTCCCACTGACCGCAAAGGAATACCCCAAAGACTATGTCCCCATTCCTCTGGCCATGTATCTTTTTATCAGGATGTGTATCTCTTTTTTCCTGACCTGGTCCCCTCAGGTCTGATACACCGGCTTACAGCGCGGCATCAGCCGGGGACATAACCTAGCCTACTGTTATCTAGTTAGTGAACAACGCCGGGCGACAGACTACCAACCGCCAACCACTAACGACCAATCACCATTTTTCCGCCGGTTTACAACACGGCTCCGCGCTATTTTGCCGACATCAGGGTTGTCTGAGCTCGTTCACCTTCGGGCTCGGGCCAACACGCCGCCGGCGCGGCTCAAACAGTGTCCCTTCAACCTTCCTCCTTCTGCCTTCACTTTCCCACTTTCCCCTTTCCCACTAACCCCAAAGTAATACCCCAAGAAAACTGGGACAAGGTACCTGTCCCTGTAAGTTATGGTTAGGGGTTGTCAGTTTAAAATTCTTGACCTTGTAAATTGTACTATACTCTTGTTGAAGGGTATTAACGTACCTGTCC
>JABMJD010000018.1 GCA_013201395.1 Candidatus Syntrophopropionicum ammoniitolerans | reverse complement strand
TACCATGTGGTGGACTTGCACCACCTACCTACTGCCGGCTTTTACCGGCGCTTTCGAACCGTCCCCCTGTGTTGTTTGACGATTTGTTTGACGCTCACATTTATTTATATGAAAAAAGGCCCCAGTAATCGGGGCCTTTTCTGCCTGTAATATCAACTACCGCAGTAGTTGTAATACGCCTTGAGGCTGTTGGTTTGCTTGGGCAAGCATGGCTTGTGCTGCCTGGGTGAGGATGCTCATCTTGGTGAACTCCATCATTTCTTTGGCCATGTCCACGTCTCTGATGCGGGACTCGGCGGCGGTGAGGTTTTCGCTGGAGGTACCCAGGTTGTTGATGGTATGCTCCAGACGGTTCTGGTAAGCGCCCAGTTTGGAACGTTCGGCAGAAACGTTTTCAATGGCGTCATTGATGACACTGATGGCAGCCTGCGCTTTTTCATGACTAGAAACGTCCAGGGCATACTCTATGGATATATTATCAGTACCGTTGGACACGTTGGCTGCGGCTACATATTTTGCTTCTACCCCGTTGCCTGCTACTGCTTTGGCGCCTGATTCCTTACCGCTTACACCCAGGGCTGCAGCTCTCATATCATTAATTTCAACAGTCATGCTTTGACCGCTGTTAGCTCCCACCTGGAAGGAAGCCTGGAAGTGTTCATATCTATTGGTGCTGGTTTGGGCGGTGGCGGCCACCATGGATTCCTGTCCAGCCTTTTGGGTTAATTCAATCCGGTTGCTGGAAGCAGCCACTTCAAATTTATCGTGCAGCATGCTGTTAGCAGCGATGGCATTGGCCAAATTGGTAGCTTGGGCGGTGGTGTCAGCATTGTAAAGCACCGCAGTACCATCTTGCAGCCCCGCATGATTGGCGTTGTCTGTTACTTCAATGTTAACACCACCCACTGAGTATCTGCCACCCACAGCCACGGGGTCATCGATGGTAAAAGAGAATTTGCCTTCAGCTGCATCGTTGGTCGGCCCCATAACAACGCCGGCACCAACTGCATTCCCTGTAGCTTCTCCAATTTTTTCCCGCAAGGTTATTCTAGCACCATCCACCAGGGCATCAAAACGGGCGTTCAAGTTGCTGTTAGCATTGATAGCTGCGGCCAGGCTGATGGCCTGTTCCCTAGCATCGGTGCCGACATTAAATTCACCGCTGGCAGATCTGGCATCGGAAGCTACAGCTGTAAATTCTTGACCAGCTATATTAATAGTAGCCCCAGCTTTTTCAAAAGCAGTGCTGATTTCAAAGGTATACTCACCGCGAACTTCTGTTACGCCTTTATTTGGATCAGTAAGCCCAACTGAGCCATTGGTAGCACCACCAACTTCTACTTCACCTTTTACATCCAACGTAAAATCATTGTTTTTAGCTCCATCTTCCGTAGTGCCAGTAATTAATACCCCACCTGTGCTAGTAACGTCAAAGGTAAAGTTAGCCAGTGAACCAGTATCGGGCTGGGCTGCTTTGACAGCGTTAAAAGCATCGACAATTAACTGGGCTTGCGCTGCAGTGGAGCCGTTACTGTCTATGACCAAATTAGTACTTACCTGGTTGGTATCGCTAACCCCTTCTTCTGCGCCATCGGCAGCTGTAATATTAATGGTTACACCGGCAAAGGAGATAGAACCAGATGCACCGCTCGCCAGCGCAGTTAAATCACCTGACTGCCAAACGGCAGCTTTTGCTTCTACGCTCTTGGCAACCTCGGTAACGGGAACATTTGATGAACCCTCTGTGGCTAGGATAGCCTCTGCCCCTCCAGATATTGCAATACTCTTACTATCCAATTCGCCTGCATCGAAGCTACCTGAATCTGTTAGGACTATATCCCCAACCAAGGTTGTCTCTAAATCAGTTGCGGTTTTAATAGCTGTATTTACAGCGCTTATGTCAGAAGGATTGTGATTATTACCCCAGGAAACGGTTATTGTTTTGTTCGCCGCGTCTACTGTAGCCCCTAGGCTCTCGTCATCGGTAGCTGATTTTTCAAACATTATTGTATAACCATTATATGTTGCATTTTCCGGTCCTTCGGCTGTGACTACGCCTGTTGTAGTGCCGAAGTTGGCAGATCCTCCTGCCTTAACCGCCGCTACCAATTCTGTGCCTGCTGCTACAGTTTCCCCACCCTTAAACGCTCCGCTGGCCGCCCCGGCCTGCATGGTGTTCATGGCGATATCCTTAACTTCTCCACCACCGTTCAATAGTTTCTGAGTGTTAAACTCCGTCGTGTTACCAATCCGGTTAATTTCCGAAGTCAGGGCATTAATTTCCTTCTGAATCTCATCCCGGTCCACTTTCACGTTGGTATCGTTAGCGGCCTGGTCGGCCAGTTCCCGCATGCGCTGCAGGATGCTGTGGGTTTCGTTCAGGTTACCCTCAGCAGTCTGGATCATGGAAATACCATCCTGAGCATTCCGCACTGCCTGATCCAAACCCCGAATCTGGGCCCGCATTTTTTCACTAATAGCCAGACCGGCGGCGTCGTCTCCTGCCCGGTTGATGCGCAGTCCTGATGATAGCTTCTCCAGCGACTTGTTACCCATGATGTTGTTGTTACTCAACTGACGGTAGGTATTGAGCGCGGCAATGTTGTGGTTAATAATCATCCTTTACATTCCTCCATGAATTTTACTTGGCTACCGCTTCCTTGCGGTAGCTATTTACCGGGTCGGCCGCCCCGGTGCCTACTATAAACATCGGCATTGCTGGGCAAAAGTTTAGCATCAAGCGATAATTTATTTCTTTTCCCGGCTGGTTTTTTGCAAAAATTGCATTACTTCCGCTGCACTAGTAATAGCCCCGGTGTTCTCTTTTTGCAGGTCTAAATACAGTTCCTCACGAAAAATGTCCATCTCTACCGGGGCTTCGATGCCCAGGCGTACTGTTTCCCCGGTCACCTCCACCACCAGGATTTTAATATCGCGGCCAATCATAATTGCCTGTCCCTTTTTACGCGCCAATACCAGCATTTTTACAACGCCTCCCTTTTAGCCCTACCGGCAAAGGGAGTGCGAAAGGAATAGTTGCTGTCGGTTAATACCACCTGTTTGCCTAATAATTGCTTTGTATTGATGATGATTGGTGCCAGCAGGTTTACTGTGGCTTCATCAGCCCCCCGGCTGGTGTTCACAGTGCACAAAACCGCCACCTGTTTTTGGTGCTCAATTTTTAGCCGGCCGGCTACCTCCCGGCTAAGTTGAATGCGGTAGTCGCTAAAATAAACATAGGGGTTAACCACCAGCAAGCCAACCTCCGGCTGTCGCACAGCTTGGAGAAAACAAAAGGCTGAATCCTTTCCCAACAGGTTGAAGGTGAATTCCTGGTAATCCTCCAGCCCGGGTAAGCCCCAGGGAAATGATATTTTTTGCGCCATGTCCTGCCCTCCTCTAATTAAAAAGTGACCCAGGGGTCACTAACTTATACATAGCCAATTAAATTTTTGCCTTTGTTTTCATCCAGCTCCTCCAGCCAGGCTTTGGCTTCCTCCAGGGTGAATTCCCGGCCGGCCCCGCTGCGCCGATCCCGGGCCCAGATGCGTAATTTGTCCTTTTTGACTGTAAACTGGAGGGGCTGCTTGTATAGTTCCGCAGCCCGACGCATCCGTTCGGCTGCTTTGTGCAGCTCGTGGCGCTGCCGGCGCATAGCCAGGTCCCTGCTCTGGAGCAAGGCTTCCCCAGCTGTGGGCCGGGCCCTGCCCGTATCCAAAACCCGGGCGGTCTCCTGGGCCACCTGGGCCTGTAAACCCCCGGCACCAATTTTCACGCTTAACTCACCTCAATTCCCCTGCACTGATTGCATGGTTAGCGTAAGAAATCCAGCAGGCTAGTTTGCAAAATCTGGGCTCCAATAGCCAGCGAAGCCATGTAGGTAAGACTCTGCTGACTGACCTCTATAGACAGCCGAGCCATATCGGCCCCTTCGATTTTATCCAGGCTTTCCGTCAATTTCACTTCTTGATCAAGCAACTGCATTTTAATGGACTCAAAGTGTCTTGTCCGGGCCCCCACCTGTACCCGGTGCTGTAAAAGCTGGTCAATCTTTTCCTGTAGCTCGGTAATACTTTCCTGGAGCCCAGCCGTGTCATTATTATTCAGCCGGTCCCGCAGGGTAAAGAGGGCATCAAAAATACCCTTATCGACATCATCTTTGGGGGAAGCATCCGGATCGTAGACCACGGAATTATCCAGATCGGCGTTGCCAAATACCCCTAGGCGGTTGTCTATGGTAAAGGAATATTCTGCCCCATCCTCCATGTTACTTGAGAATTCTATCTTTAGGCCTTTTAAATCCCCATCTGTTACCTCAAACACAAACCCCCCGGAATCTGAATCATCGTCGGGGCCGAAGGAATGACCCCCGACAAGGCTTCCCTTGTAGCTACCGTTTAGGTTGGTTTGCCCTATAACATTTATTGTTCCCCCATCATATCCCAGCTTAATAATCCCAACGCCCTCTCTGTCTGTCGGTCTCTGGGTGACCTGGGGCAGTGGCTCCATTCCTTTCGCTGCATCATTTATTGCCGCTACCTGTACCCCGGTGGTAACCCCAGGTGCATCAATACGATAGGGGGTGCCGGTCAGCACCTCTCGGTAGACGCCATTAGTGTCGCCATGATAAAAAATTGCGTCCCCTTCCCGGGTAAAGGGAGGCTTGCTGTTTTTCGTGCCGCCGTAGATATATTTCCCCCCCACGGTAGCATTGCCCAAGTCAACCACCTGGTCAATCATTTTGTCAATCTGCTCGGCGATGGCAGCCCGGTCTGAGGGGCTGTAGGTGTCATGGGCAGCTTGGGTGATCAGCTCTCCGGCCTGGCTCAAAACCTCACCAATAGTGTCCATAGCAGCATCATTCATGTTTAGATAGGAAAGGGCATCATCCAGGTTTCGGTCATATTGCAGGTTATAAGAAAGGCTGGCCTTGATAGCCATAAACTGGCCCATCACATTGGGGTCGTCGCTGGGGCGCAGTATTCTTTTACTGGTAGCAATTTGCTCCTGGCTACGAGCCAGCTTGCCGATATTATTTTGAATACCGTACAAGATATTGTTGGCCAGGTATCTGTTTGTAATTCTCATCATGGCAAATATCCTCCCACTTAGAACAGGCGGTTAATCAGCACGTCCAACATATTGTCCATTACATTGATCATCTGGGCCGAGGCCTGGTAGCCATATTGAAACTGGAGCATTTTGGTCAGCTCCTCATCTACTAAAACACCCGAAATGGAATCACGCAGAGCAGTGATCTGGTTGCTGATGGCAGATTGGTTGTAGGCCATATCTCCTGCATTTTTGGCGCTGCCCCCCACCTTAACCAGAAGCAGGCTGTAATATTCTTCAAAGGTGTAGCGCTTGTCCTCGTCGTTGATGTTCTGGCCCCGTAAGCTAGAAATGTCCTGGGCTTTGGTGCCGTCCAGCAGGTCTGGATTGCTGAGTAGATTGTTGTCTACGCAGAAGTTTCCTTCTGCAGGTCTCCCAGTAAAAAATTCCGGGTGGCCGGCCGCAGGCGGCTCCTCATTTACGCCCTGTATCCTCTCTCCCATGGACACCGCCAGGTCATTTAGATGGTCCTTAAATATAGCTAGATTTTGCCGGGCCAGTTCCAGGCCCAGGAGGGAACCACCCTTGCCGGCGTCATCACAACATTCTGTGAGGTTAATGGTTTCCGTCCCTACACATAGACAAACCGTTTCCCTTATATCCCCACCTGCCTCTTTTATTTCCACTGCTAATTCAAGGGTCGTCTCAGCAGCCATCACATCTATCCCAAAGAAATCCAACTCTAACCCACCGGTGGGTTTGCCCTTGTCTGTTTCAATTTTTACTGTTAGCGAACCGAATTTACTTAATTCCTCCAGCAGCAAGTCCCGCTGATCCAGCAAATCATTGGGCTGCTGACCGGAAATATAAATTCTTTTAATGGCATCCGACAGATTGCGGATTTGTGTCAGCAGGCTATTAGCCTCTGCCACCTGCTCCAGGAGCACGCCGCCCGTCACCTCGTCCCCATCCGGCCCGGTGTCTATCATCGCCACACTATTTTGCACATCGGTAAGCTGGTTGTAGGTGTAGCCTATCAGTGATGCCAGTTCATCCCCGATTTGGATCACCGAAGCCTTGGCTCCCAGGTCCTGGGGGCTGTTGTTCAAATTCTGCCAGGCTTTAAAAAAATCTGTAATTCGGTCACCGATACCGCTGGAGGCCGGTTCAGCAAAGGAGGCCTCGGCCCGCTGTAAAATACTAATCTGGCTTTCCCAGTAAGAGGTGTCGGTAGCCGCCCGAAACACCTGGTGATCCAGGTATTCATCCCTGATCCTGCGGATGTTGCTTATCTCCACCCCGGTGCCCAACTGGCCCGGTTGGCCCGGACAACCCAGGGAAGGGGTAGTGTAAGGAGCAGTAGCATTGAGCACCGCCTCTTGCCGGGAATAACCCGGCGTGCTGGCATTGGCCAGGTTGTGACCGGTAATATTAAGTGTATTTTGATGTACCTGCAGCCCCCGACGGGCAATCTCCAGGCCAAACCAAGTCCCTGACATTTCTTCAACCACCAATCAAATAGTTTTATCAATTATGGAAATTACCGCACGATCGTTCGTCTCGGTCTTTAGTTGGCCGCCACCGGCATAGGTGTCACAACCAGGATTGATTGTCCGCATCAGCTGTTTTGTAAAGGCTAGCCCCCTTTGAGCCAGCATGTTGTTAAGCTGGTTTACCACGGCCAACTGTTCCAGATCCTTTTGTAAACCGGCAGAAAGCATATCAAGATCATTAGCCACCGCTGGAACCTTTATGTGGGACCAAAGCTGCTGCAAAGTAACATCACCTTGCAGCCCATGCCGCCGGGCCAGGTGACCTTGTAGTTTTTCACGTTCTTTATCCAGACCCTGCAGCCTTTGGGACAGCTCCTCCAATCTGGCTACTGTGGCCAGAATTTCCACAGAGTCACTGTTCTGTAAGGCCTGGTTATGCTCTTGAGTCGCTTCCACCATGCTATTAACCACATTGCCTTGCTTTTCCAGCACCTGCCTTAAGTCAAAATACAAAGACTGCATAGGTACTCTCCCCCAACACAATTTTTACGACCCTTTTTTAACTTCCTGCCCCCGACACATCTCCTCTATTATTCCAGCAGCGATTTTTTCACTGTCCGGCCGGTAGGAGCCCTCCTGTATCCTTTGTTTTAAAGAAGCCACCAGCTCCTCCCGTACAGGCGGAACCTTAGCAAGCAAGCCTTTACATTCCTGCAAACATTTAGCTTCATGAGAAATGTCCAACTTGTCTCCAGGGGGCAAACCTTCTGTCTTATTTTTGGCTTCAGCATCCACCTTTTTTAGCTGTGCCGCATATATTTTGATGGGGTCAATTCCCATCCCGTTAATTTTCACTGAAACCACACCTCTTTTTGGTTTCTATAATTTAATGTTCGTCTGAATTGGATAAAACTTTAGGGTACTAAAAAAATATGTCCACACAAGAAAACTTCATAATGATGTTTTGTGTCTAAGGCTGTTGGTTTATGTTATCAGAAACAGGTGGCAGCACTCCTGGTTCAGCCACTTCATAACTGCTCTTAAGAATCACAATATCCACTCGCCTGTTTTGCTGGCAATTGGCTTCCGAGTCATTTGCCACACAAGGGCGAAATTCCCCATAACCGATAGCAGATAAACGGTGGGGGGGAAAATCCAATGCATGGATCAGTTCCTGGACCACACTAACAGCCCTGGCCACAGAAAGCTCCCAATTAGAGGGGAACTGGGCGGTACTAATGGGCAGACTGTCTGTATGCCCCTCAACCCTAATATATTGGGGGGCCTCCATTATAATCAGGCCGACCTTATCTATTGTTTCTTTGGCCTCCGGTGTTAAAGCGGCGGAACCAAGGGGAAAGAGGGCCACCTCTTGAAAGCTGACCACAACCCCCCTTTCTTCCATGTTGACGGATACCTTTGCACCCAACCCGTTTTGTTCAATATAATTTTCCAGCTCATCTTTAATTCGTTCTAATTCAATTAGTTCCTGTGTCATAGCATCAATCTCATAGCCATCCAGGCTGCTGCTGGGGGCACCAGGCACCATAGACATGCCGGCTTCGCTCAGCACCGACATGCCGCTGCCCATTGTACCCGATAAAGAAAAAGCAATTGCCTGAAATTTTCTCGCGTTTATGCTGCTGATAGCATACAGCACCACAAAAAAAATCATCAATAGGGTAATCAAATCAGCATATGTAAGCAGCCATCTATGCTGGTTGTCTTTTTTTGGTTTTTTGTCCCGCAACATTTATCTTTACCCCCATTATTCAGACCATTCCTCATCATCCTGTCGTCTCCCGGGTCGCAAAAAAGCAGTTAACCTTTCCCGGACAATTATCGGGTTATACCCAGCCTGGATTGATAACAAGCCTTCCAACATCAACTCTCGTAATATATCCTCTTTTTCACTGAGATTTCTTAGCTTGGCCGCAATAGGCAGCCATAAAATGTTGGCTGATCCAATGCCATACAAGGTGGCAATAAAAGCCAGGGCAATGGCCGGGCCCAGGGTTTCCGGATTTGACAGGTTGCCAAGCACATGCACCAAACCCATTACTGTCCCAATAATACCCATAGTGGGGGCAAAACCCCCGGCAGCCTCAAAAATGCCAATGCCTGTGTTGTTATGCTCCCTAATGGTGTACATTTCCGTCTCCATAATCATGCGCACCATCTCCGGTTCGATGCCGTCAACAACAAGCTGAATCCCTTTGTGCATGAAGCTGTCTTCAAAAGGTTCCTGCTGTTTCTCCAGGTACAATATACCTTCACGCCGCACGCTATCTGAAAGATCAATAAGGTTCTCAATCAATACTGCCTCATCAGGAAGCTCCTTAAAAATACTAATCTTAATAAGTTTGGGGATGGCTTTTAGTTCCTGCATAGAAAAACAAACTGTGGTGGCCCCGATGGTCCCCCCAAAAACAATCAAAGCGGCAGTGGGGTTTAATAGGGCGGATATGGCACCACCATCAATAATAAAAGCCACTACTAAAGACCCCAAAGCAATAATAATTCCAATAACTGTTGTTGCCCTCACATGAAAACTCCTTCCTGACTTAACCACATCCAGTGGTAATTGCTATATAAGAAAAACAAAAAACAACCTCTTAAATACCAGTCGACATATTTCCCTTGATCTTGATAGCCAGATACCAACCACAGCCAATAATTTAGTAATTGGTGATATTTACCATGATCATATTTTACAAATGTCCGGGAAGGATATTAAACAACAAAATATGGGGATTGCTTATGGGAGCTGGTGCTTGACTGGCAAAAAAAATAGAGGTAACATAACATTAGACCTTCACTGGAATTAATTTCATACAAAACTATCTGTTTATCCCCATGATTTAGGTCAAACAATCATCAAGGAAGGATGATCATAATGGCAACAGATTTACTGGAAAAGGGCGCGGTGTTGCAGCGGGATCAGGAAACATATGCTGTGGTGCCACATATGCCCGGCGGGCTGGTAACCCCGGATGGCTTGAGGAAAATTGCCGATGTGGCTGAAAAGTACAATGCCCAGGCACTAAAGCTGACCTCCTCACAACGTCTGGCCATTGTCGGCTTAAAAAAGGAGGATCTGGACAATGTCTGGCAGGAGCTGGACATGAAGCCCGGGGCAGCCATTGGACTCTGTGTCCGCAGCATCAAGTTTTGCCCGGGAACCACCTTTTGCAAACGGGGACAGCAGGATGCTGTAGGCCTGGGGCTAAAACTGGATGAACGCTATCACGGCCTTGAGCTGCCCAGCAAGTTCAAAATCGGTGTCAGCGGTTGTGCCAACTCCTGCGCAGAAAATCATTTCCGTGATGTGGGCGTAATGGGTTTGCCCAAGGGATTTCGGTTGATGGCCGGCGGCAATGGTGGTGTCGTTCCCCGCCTGGCTACCACGCTTTATGACGGGTTAGATGAGGAACAGGTGCTGGAGAAAGTGGACAAGATCGTCAAAATCTACGCCGAAGGCGGCAAGAAAAACGAACGTCTGGGCAGGTTTATGGAGCGTATTGGCCTGGATACCTTTAAGGCCATGCTGGAGAAATAACCACCAGCCTTCATAAAATTACAGATGCACATAAACTAAAGGGGTCCCTGGTAATTCATAAATTGCCGGGGACCTTTTATTTTTATAAATATTGTTTTGGAAAAACCCTCTTGCCGGTGGTAATATTAGAATTGTAAACTCTAACGGTAGACTGATGCTACCAATATCCGTAATGGAAACAATTGTTCCCCGGTACCAATTTCACAAAACTGGTGGTGTTTAACAAATTGTCAATCATTGACTTCCATGTCCACTTATCAGAAATAGAGACGCTAACCGCAAATATTATTGAATTGTTGGCGGGGGCCTACCCCTCTAAGGAGGATTTTTTCGCCTTTTGTAAAGACTACAGCAATCCCCATAACTATTTGCAGCTAATGGATCAGCTAGGGGTAGATTATGCTGTCGTATTAGCGGGAAGCAAGACTATGCCCACCGGCATGGCGATGAATGAATTAGTAGAAAATTTTTGTCGGGTTAGCCCGCGACTAATACCTTTTTGTACACTAAACCCTTACCGCCACCCCCATATGGATAAAACGCTGGTGGATTTATACCAAAATCATGGCTTTAAGGGCCTCAAGCTCTACCCCACCTACAACCATTTTTACCCTAATGACCATATTCTTTACCCTGTGTATGCTATGGCCAAAAGGCTGAACATCCCAGTGAGTTTTCATACCGGGACATCAATATTTGCCAACTCCAGGATAAAATATGGCAATCCGTTATATTTTGATGATCTGGCTGTGGACTTTCCCGAAATGAAAATCATTATGGCCCACGGCGGGCGCGGCCCCTGGTTTGACGAGGCGATGACTATGGTCCGCCTGCACAAAAATGTTTATATTGACATCTCCGGACTCCCCCCACAAAAACTTTTGCAGACCTTCCCCGATATGGAGCGGTTTGCTGATCAGTTCCTTTTTGGCACTGACTGGCCCACTCCTATATTTAATTTAGTTAATAGAAAAGCAACAGTTCTAGATGTGGGAAAAAGCCTAAATACCATCAGAAATCTGGGCATTTCTCCGGCCGCTGCTGCCAAAATATTGGGTGAAAATGCCCGGCAACTGCTGGGGTTGGTTTAGTTTTGATCACAGTTTCCTGCAGCAACTACTGGGATCAGCGGTCCCCAGATCAAAGGCAGCCCCACAAGATTTAAGCCGATGGGGCTGCCAACAATAATAATATGAACATATTTCAACTAGTCTTCTTTCAACTAGTCTTCGAAAGCCTGCTCCACCTTCCAAACCTGCCAAACGTTGCCAACTAGGTTGGTACCGGGCTTCAGAGTCTGCTTGCCTGGTTTCCAACCCGAGGGGGTAGCCTCCTTGCCTTCCTTGGCCCTTACTAGTTGGAAGGCCTGCAGTTGCCGGATTGTTTCTTCCACATTACGGCCTACCGGTGGGCTCAGCACCTCATATCCCTGGACAATCCCATCCGGATCTATGATAAATCTGCCCCGGGTTTCTACACCGCCCTCCTCGTCATATATGCCATAGTCCCGGCCAATACTGCCATCCTGATCGGAACACATCATGAAAGGAACATCATGTCCGACCATTTTGGACAGCTCGTTATCGTTCCAAATCTTGTGCACAAAAATACTATCTACACTTACCGACAGCACCTCAACGCCCATATCCTTAAATTCGGGGTATTTAGCAGCAACTGCTGCCACTTCTGTCGCTCAGACGAAGGTAAAATCTCCCGGGTAGAAACACAATACTACCCACTGCCCCTTTAATTCAGATAATGTAACATTGGTGAACTTGCCCAAATGGTAAGCGGGGGCCGTAAAATCGGGAGCGGGTTTTCCAACCTTAATCATGGATTTTTTCGCCTCCTCCTTCACTATTGGCTCGTTAGTAATGTCAGTCTCAACATTTTTTTTCTTGATTGGCGGCCTTTGACATCCTGGCTCAAATTCTTCCGGCACACAGACCCTCCTTTATAAAATATTTTTATCAGGCATTACTATTGCATAACTAAACATTATAATAACACAATTCTTCCGCAAAGGAAAATAATTCTTAGGTTCAAAATAACGGCTTTTATTTGCCCCAGTTTTTCTTCAACAGGGGGGCGGCATCCTCCGGCGCCACAGGATTAATATACACCCCTGTGGCCACTTCCACCCCGGCAGCCACCAGCAGCCTGGGGGTGAATTCCATATACCAATGGTAGCCCGGTTCGTAGGGTGAGTTGACCGGTGCCGTATTAATTACAAAATTACATGAAGGGTTGTCCAGGGCATGAACGATGGCCGTGGTGATTCTTTTGCAAAACCAGGCCAATTCCTTTTCTTCCGCAGCAGTCAATTGACCAAAATGCTCTGTATGACGCCTGGGCACAACCCAGCACTCATAGGAAAAACGTGAAGCGTAGGGGCAGAGGGCAACGAAGTGCTCACCTTCATGAACAGTGCGCACACCACTGTTCTGTTCCTGTTGCAACAGGTCACAAATAAAGCATGACCCCCGCTCTTTGTAATACTGGGGCAGACCATCATTTTCGCCCGGTGTAAAAGGAAAACCGATAATTTGGCTGTGACTATGGCCAAGTGAGGCACCGGCAAACAGACCGTGGTTTTTATATATCTGGATATATTTGATCCGCTCATCCCGGGCCAGGGCATTATAACGCTTCTTAAAGGCAGAGATGATCATTTCCATCTGGGGCAGGCCCAGTTCATGAAAATCAAGATCATGTTCCGGTGTTTCAATGATCACTTCATGTTTGCCCAGTCCGTTACAAAAACGGTAGAGCCCTGTTTGCTGTTCCACTAATTCCCCCTCCAGGGCAAATGCGGAAAACTTGTTGGGTATCACTCGGACCAGCCATTCCTCATCACCCGGCTTGGCCCCCTCTTTCCTAAAGCTTAAAATCTCTGGTGGCGTGGCAGCTTCATTCCCCGGGCAGAAAGGGCAAAAGCCGGCGGGAACACTGAGATTTTTCACCTTCATCACTGGAAAGTCTTTGGGCTTTAATGCTAGATTGGCTGACACAGAGACCCACCTGTTTTTAACATAATCCCTTCTGATTTCTGACATATATCTTTTATCTCCTAGCTCTATTTTCTTTTCTTTTTGTTATTGCTGTTAATATGCAGCATATGCAATAATAGAAATGGTTTTTTTTCGCATATACTAATAGTTAAGTATATTTTGAAAAAGGTAATATTTAAATATGGATATTAATAACTATGCGTATGTGTTTTCCTATGTGAATCAGTGTGGTGCATTTGCCCCCCTGGTAGTTTTTTTATTATTTGTCATTCAGGCTATGCTCCCTATATTTCCCTATGTATTATTGACTGCTGCAGCAGGTTTTTTGTTTGGTTTCCAACTGGGAATTTTGTTGTCCTGGGCCGGCGCCCTTACCGGGGCTTCTTTGGCTTACTGGATATGCCGCTGGTTCGGCATCGGCAATTTTTTAAACAGATATTATGTACGTTCCGGCTATAATGTACACAAGCTAAGCCCGGGGACAGCCTTTTGGACCATTATCATCACCCGCATTATTCCTGTGGTCCCGACACCGCTGATCAATGTGGGCGCTGCTTTGGGGGGAGTCTCCTTTCCTACCTTTTTTTCTGCCTCGGCAATTGGCAAAATACCGACAGCAGTTTTATACACGGGTTTGGGCCTGGCCCTATTCCAAGCCCAGGACGTGAAAACGATTCTCTTCATTATTGCTGCCGGCATAGCGGTGATCATTCTAGCCAGGTTTGCCGCATGCCGCTGGTTTGGCAAAAAGTGCATTAATGGGGATTATCCCCCCAAAAAATCCTGAAGTTTTATAAATCCGAACCGGGACCCAGGGGTTCCCGCATGGGGTTTTGGCATTTTTCTTTTAGGGGACAGTCCCGGCAAGTGAGAGGGCTGCGGCAGGGTTTTTCCCGGGGCTGCTCATAGCTCCTCGTAACAGGCAGCCTGCTCCAACCGATTACCGCTGTTATTGATTTAACCGGCTGCAGCAGGTGATGAGGGGTTACGCTGAGGCCAATCTGCTCACCATCAATGCATGCCACAAACTCCTGTTGACTTTCCAGGGGCCATCCCCCATATCCCGGGCTGAAACGGGCTGTGGGATAATAGGCGCCGCGTCTGATATCCTGCACGGCTAGAGCGTCAAGGGTTTCTATTGTATGCTCAGCCGCCGCCGCAGCAACTGCATTGAAGATAAAAGCGTCGGCTGCGCCGGCCCTTTGCTGCAATTCAGCCAGACACTGGTCTATCCTTGGTCCCAGGGTGGCAGCCAGCAGAGTAACCTTTTCACAGTCAGTAAAATGGCCCGTGGCGCCGGCACCTGTGATCACCAGACCGGCATCATCCAGCGTCACCCGGCCCCGGGTGGTGGAGTTGATCGGGCATACCCGGATCAGCCCCTGGGGGCGGGCCAGTTGAGTTACACGCTTCACGTAAGTATCCACCAGCCGGTGGATATTGGCCGGCAGAGGGCCGGAAATGGGACCAATGTTAAGGAAGGGATAAATTTCTTCCCTGTTGAGCAGCAGGGGCAGGTTGACAATTTTTGTCCTCATGATTTTTGCTCCGGGCAGAATTTCCGCACCAGATGCACCGCCTCTACGGCATCAGCACCATAGCCGTCAGCACCTATCTCCCGGGCATAGGCTGCCGTAACCACGGCTCCACCCACAATCACCTTGACCTCCGGTAGTTCCTTCTTTAATAAATCAATCACCTGGGGCATTTCCACCATAGTTGTGGTCATTAAAGCGCTGAGGGCTACCACATCTGCCTTTTCCTGCCGGGCTGCCTCTAAAAAGGCCTCCGCCGGCACACTCTTACCTAGATCCACCACACGAAAACCATGATTTTCTAATAGGGCAGTGACAATATTTTTGCCTATATCGTGGATATCCCCCTTTACGGTACCAATTACAATAGTCCCCCCCTGAGCTGCCTTTTGCCTGGGGAAATTGTCCTTGAGATAGGTAAAGGCCTTTTTGGCCGCATCTCCAGCCAGGATCAACTGGGGCAGATAGGCCTCCCCCCGGGCAAATTGGCCGCCGATTGTTTCTAAAGCAGGGATAATCCCTTCATTAATTACAGATAGTACATCATTATTTATCAGCAGTTTCTGTACCAGGGGGACAACTATTTCCTGTTGTCCCTGCAAGATGGCCCTTTGCAGAGCCGTTTTAGGCTCAACCTGGCCTCTATCCTGATCTGCCGGGACACCAGCCGGTACGGCCGTTTTCCCCGCCTGGGTTAGGTAATTGCGGGCCCCCTGATCACGGCCCGTCAGCAGGGCACCGGCGATCATTGTTTCCTTAATCCTTTGGTTCAGGGGGTTGGCAATGGCTGCGTCCAGCCCGGCACCCAGGGTCAAGGACAAAAAGGCGGCATTGAGCCAGGAACGCTGGGGCAGGCCATGGGAGACATTGCTCAGCCCCAGGACCGTACCAACCCCTAAATGCTCTTTAACCAGGCTAATCGCCCGCACGGTCTCCATAGCCATTTCGGGAGAAGTAGCCGCTGTCAAAACCAGACAATCGATGATTATATCTTCCCTGGGCAAACCATAGGACTCCGCCGTGGCGATAATTTCTGTGGCGATGGCCAGCCTTTCTTCTGCCCCGGCCGGGATACCCTTTTCATTCAATGTTAAGCCCAATACCGCTGCGCCGTACTTTTTGGCCAGAGGCAGGATAGCCCGAAGACTTTTTTCATCACCGTTGACGGAATTAATTAAGGCTTTGCCTTGAAATTCCTGCAGTCCTTTTTCCAGGGCAGCCGGGTTAGTACAGTCCAGCACCAGGGGGCAATCCAGGCTCATCTGCAGCTGCTGCACCCCGGCCGGTAACAGCCTGGTTTCATCTCCACCGGCCAGCCCGGTGTTCAGATCCAGCAGCTGGGCTCCGGCCTCCAGTTGGGAAGCCCCCTCCTGAATAATAAAATCCCAATCCTGCTGCTTCAGGGCTGCAGCCACAGCTTTGCGGGCAGAGGGGTTAATTCTCTCACCGATTAAAACCGGCAATTCACTGGAACCGATAGTCACCGCCCGGCTGCGGCTGGCCAACCGCATCACAGGCGGATCGGATTGTTCCCGCCGGGGCGCCGGCTGCCGCGAGGTTAAAGCCTCTCCCATGGCCTTGATATGGGCCGGAGTACTGCCGCAGCAGGCCCCCAGCAGGTTAACACCCAGGGCCCGGAAAGGCTCGGCAAAACGAGCCATATCCGCGGGAGTTTCCTTGAATATTGTTTGGCCGTTAATAAGTTCCGGCATACCGGCATTGGGCTCTACCAGCAGGGGCAGCCCTGTATGCTGACGATATTCCTCCATTATCGCCAACAGCTCGGCGGCACCGGTGGAGCAGTTGGCACCGATACAATCGGCACCCATTGCTTCCAGCACAATAGCAGCAACCCTTGGGCTGGTACCGGTAAGTGTCCTTCCTTTGGTATAAGTCAGGGAGCAGGCTACCGGCAGCCTGGTATATTTCTTGGCGGCAAAAAGGGCCGCTCGTATTTCACCTAAATCAGAAAAGGTTTCCAAAAAAATAAAATCCACCCCACCGGCCTCCAGAGCCTGGGCCTGCCGGCCAAAAACCTCCACCAACTCCGTCCAGTCCAAGGTCCCCAGGGGGGCAGGAAATTGTCCGCTGGGTCCCATGATGCCGGCCACAAAAGCCTGATCCTGGGCCACCTCACGCACCAGTTGGGCCGCCTTTTTATTTATTTCCTCCACCCGCCGGGCCGCACCGTATTCCCCCAGCTTCAGCGCCGAAGCCCCAAAGGTGTTGGTTTGCAGCACCTGGGATCCTGCCGTCAGGTAGGCCCGACTCACCTCTTGCACTGCCTGGGGATGAGTGATCATCCACAGCTCGGGGTTCTCTCCCGGGGGCAGCCCCTGTTCTACCAGCATGGTGCCCATAGCGCCATCCCCCAGTAGAACCTGGTTTTGCAAGGTTGTAATAAAATTAGCCATCATCAGATCCCCCCGTTTTGAACCATTATATCTTAAATAAGTAGCCTAAAAAATAAAATGAAACAAAAGAATTAATGGTAAGGCCAAACCTGCAACCTTACCATTAAACATTTATTCTACATAAAAACCCAACTTGTACCTGACCAGGCTAGAATTTTCCCTCCAGGGTTGTTCCCTTGAGATTTGCTCCGCTAAGAACAGTGTCTCTAATAATGGACCTGTGAATATCCGAATCACTAAGATCCGCCTCACTGAGATCCGCCCAGGCAAATTGTGTGCAAACCAGTTTTGCACCATGAAGGTTGGCCCCACTAAGGTTGGCTCTGCAAAGATTGGCATCAGAAAGATCGGCACCGCTAAGGTCGACTCCGCTGAGGTCGGCATCACGAAGATCCGCCTCACTGAGATCGGCTCCACTGAGGTTGGCCCCACTAAGGTTGGTATTGCTGAGACAGGCGTTATAAAGGATTGCCTCACTGAGATCGGCCTTGCTCAAATCTGCCGCAAAAAGATAGGCCATGCCCAGATTCGCCTTATTCAGATCCACACCGCTGAGTTCTGCTTTGTCCAGAAAGATACCACTGAGATCGATATCCGTGGTATTTGCGGAGCGCCTCCATTTGTTCCAGGCTTCCACCCCAGCGCCTATAATAGTTTGTTGTTCCTTATTTGCCACAAATAATCCCCCTCTGTGAAAGATCATTTTTATCTATTTTACTACAAATAAGATTAAAAATTAAGGCCTGTCTGTTTGGTCGTTAGCTATTAGTCGTTGGTCGCTGGGCTCCGTCAGCGAATTTCTTCTATAACCCAGCCGCCGGCCACTACACCAACCCTCCAACCACCAACCACCAACCACTAACCACTAACCACTAGGATCCGCATCTCTCCAGAAGGACTCTCCATCTTTTGTCCACCTCAGCCTGAAAATGTTCAATCAGCTGTTCATTTCCTTTTTTGAACAAATGCTTGAACCGGCCCTGCTTTTTTAAAAACTCCTCTACCGGCAGCTTGTTTGTCGGCTTATAGTTCAGCACCCATTGGCCCTCTATTACCTCAAACAGGGGCCAGTAACAGGTATCAACGGCCAACCGGCAGATCTCCATAATGTCCGCCGTTTCATATACCCAACCCCGGGGACAGGGCGCCATTACATTTAGAAACGCCGCACCGGGTGTATAAATAGCCCGCGCTGCTTTTTCGTGGATATCCCGCATATTTCTAAATAAGGTCGTCTGGGCCACATAAGGAATATTATGTTCCACCATAATGGCCGTCAGGTCCTTTCTGTACTGGGGTTTACCCTTTGACAGCTTGCCTACCGGTGATGTAGTTGTATCCGCATACAGGGGCGTGGCCGAAGAACGCTGGATACCGGTATTCATATAGGCGCCGTTGTCATAGCAGACATAAACCATGTCATGGTTTCTTTCCATTGCCGCTGAAAGAGACTGCAGCCCGATATCATAGGTACCGCCGTCACCGCCAAAGGCAATAAATTTATATGTACCATCGACCCTGCCTTTTTTTCTTAATACCTCATAAGCAGCCTGTACACCACTGCAAGTTGCCGCAGCGTTCTCAAAGGTGTTGTGAATAAAAGAATCCTGCCATGCCGTATGGGGGTACATAAAGGTGGACACCTCTAAACAAGATGTGGCACAGGTAATCACCGCTTGATCCTGATCACGCAAGCCGCGCAAGATATTTCTCACAGCAATGGTACCGCCGCAGCCTGCACACATCCTGTGTCCCGGTGCCAGACGTTCCTTTTTGTTCATAATTTCCTTAAAATTGTAGGTCATTTCCTCAACCCCCCTATTCCCTTAGTGACAGATAGCGGTATTTTTTACCCCCATCATTTGTTTGCTCAATCTCCGCCAGCTGGGCAAAAACAGTGATAAAGTCCTCTACTGTGACATCCCTGCCGCCCAGGCCGTAAACATAATTTATCACCGGCGGCATCAGTTGGGCATCAAACAGGGCACTTTTGACTTCCGCCCCCAGGGGCCCGCACCGGCCGTTAAAGCTCTCCGTCCGATCCATGCAGGCAATTACTTTAGACTTTTGCAAAGCAGCAGCAATTTCCTCCCCGGGAAAAGGCCGAAAGAGCCTGATTTTGAGCAAGCCCACTTTTTGGCCGGCAGCCCGCAGCTGATCAACTGCATCCTTGGCCGTGCCGGCGGCAGAACCAATAATCACCATGGCATAGTCGGCATCCGCCAGCTTGTACTCTTCAAACAGTCCATATTCCCGGCCGCTCAAGGCGGCAAATTCTTTAGCCACATCCAGGGTCACCTGCTTGGCATTTTTCAAAGCTTCCAATTGGGCTCTTTTTGCTTCCATGCAATAGGCAGAAACAGCATATGGTCCTATCGCCAGAGGCTGTTTGCTGTTGAGCAAGTAGCTTTCCGGGTGGTATTCACCAACAAATCCTTGAACATCCCTGTCTGCCAACAGCTCTATGTTTTCTACAGCCGCGCTGGTAATAAAGCCGTCCTGACAAATCATAATCGGCAGCCGGACAGCGGCATGCTCCGCTATCCGGTAGGCCTGCACAAAGTTGTCATAAGCCTCCTGGTTATTTTCTGAGTAGATCTGAATCCAGCCCGAATCCCGGGCACCCATAGAATCTGAATGGTCACAGTTAATATTAATGGGCCCGGACAAAGTCCTGTTCACCAAAGCCAGGGCAATGGGCAGCCTGTTGGAAGCGGCCACATAAAGCACTTCCCACATTAAAGCCAGTCCACAGGAAGAAGTAGCCGTCAGGGATCTGGCACCTGCAGCCTGGGAGCCGATGGCTGCCGACATGGCGCTATGTTCGCTTTCTACAGGAATAAAGGCCGTATCCACCTGGCCGTTGGCGACAAAAGAAGAAAAAGTCTGGGGAATTTCTGTTGATGGTGTAATCGGGAAGGCCGACATTACGTCGGGGTTAATCTGTCTCATGGCTATAGCCACAGCCTCGTTTCCTGACAATCTATCTTTAATTGACATTTATCTTTCCCCCATTTTCATTTCAATTGCGCCAAAGGGGCAAACCTTCGCGCAAATGCCACACCCTTTGCAGTGCATAAAATCAAAGTCTCCTCTTTGATAATTATCCACAGGGATCGAGCTATCGGGGCAAACAGACACACAAAGCAAACATTGCCGGCATTTTTCTGCTATAAATACTGGTGTATCCACCCGCCAGTCGCCGGTATTAAACAGTCTGGAGTTTCCGGCGGCCTCAATCTTGCAGCCTTCTGTGATATTCCTCCAGGACACGGTTTCTGTTATTTTATTACCATCCATCGCCATCTGACTAACTAACCTCCTGTAAAGTCGACTTTAAAGCCTGCATGTTTCCTTCCACAACTGCCGGCTTACCCGCAAATTTCTGCTCTAGAGATTGCTGCATCTCATTTAAGAAGGTTTCATCGGGCATCAGGCCGCTAACCTTAACCACGGCAGCCAGCATCGGTGTATTGGGAAAGTACCGGCCCAGGGTTTCCATAGAAATTCTCCTGGCATCAACGGTATATATCCGTCCTTGATAGCCATTTAATAATTTTTCTATTTCATTTTTATTTCTGGCGGTATTGACAATTAAAGCCCCCTCTTTGCTCAGTCCTTTGGTCACATCCACTGTTTCAAATAAGGTTTCGTCAACCACCACAACATAATCCGGCTCATAGATGTTGGAATGGACCCTGATTTTATTGTCAGTGATTCTATTGTAGGCGGTGATGGGCGCCCCCATTCTTTCCGGGCCGTACTCAGGAAAGCCCTGGACATATTTCCCGGTACTAAAAACAACGTCCGCCAGCATTAAAGCGGCTGTTTTTGCGCCCTGGCCACCTCGCCCGTGCCATCTGATTTGAATAAGATTTTGCACAAAATCACTCCTTTGGAAAATGCAAAAAAAATAACCCTTTTCCGGGCAGCCTATCACATTATATATTATTTTTGGAATTATCACACTATAAAATTATCGAAATATTAGGAAGACGGTGCCTGACACCCGGACAAACCCTCAAAATACAAACTCCTAAAACATTAAGAGGGTATGGCAGAAAATTTGTAGAATTCATATATTCAGATTATCCAGGATGAAATTAGGCAGGATGAAATCAGGGCGGTAGGAATGGGGTAGAATAGATGGAAAATGGTAGGTAACAAATCTTTTTATATATGAGGAGGAAAAACATGCACTATCGAACACTGGGGAAAACCGGGTTAGAAGTCTCCGTGGTCGGCTTCGGCGGCATACCGATCCAGCGGGTTTCTGCTGCTGAGGCAGTCACCATTGTTCATCAAGCCCTGGACCGGGGCATCAATTTTTTTGACACGGCCCGGGGCTACACAGATAGCGAAGAAAAGTTGGGTACCGTTCTTAAATTAAGAAGGAAGGAAGCCATCGTGGCCACCAAATCCATGGCCCGAACCAAAAAAGGAATGGCTGCAGACATCAGGAAAAGCCTGGATACAATGGGCCTGGAACATATCGACCTGTATCAGTTACACAACGTCAAGAGCAGTGCGGAGCTGGATCAAGTTTTGAACCCTGATGGTGCCCTGGCCGCCCTGGTGGAGGCAAAAAAAGCAGGCCTCATCGGGCACATCGGCATCACGGGGCACCTCAAGGATTTTTTGTTGGAAACGCTACAGGTAAAGGAAATTGAAACTATCCTATTTCCTTTCAACGCGGTAGAAACAGTAGGTGTGCCGGCACTGCTGGAAAAGGCCGGGGAAAAAGGGATGGGCGTTATTGTGATGAAACCCCTGGCCGGAGGCGCCCTGCAGAACAGTAATCTAGCCCTGCGTTATATCCTGGCCCATACCGTAACCACAGTAATACCTGGCATGGATTCCCCAAAACAGGTGGAAGCAAACGCCGCTGTTGGTAGTACCCTGCTGCCCTTGACTGCGAATGAGAAAAAAATCCTGGATGAAGAAGCAGGTACCCTGGGTGGGGAATTCTGCCGGCGCTGTGAGTACTGCAAGCCCTGCAGCCAGGGTATTGACATCCCCTCGGTGTTTTTAATGGACGGGTATTTCACCAGGTACAACCTGCGGGAGTGGGCCCGGGACCGCTATAAGGGCATGCAAATAAAAGCAGACGCCTGCATTGAGTGCGGCGAATGCGAAGAAAGATGTCCCTACAACCTGCCCATCAGGCGGATGTTGGCCGATGCCGCAACCCGCCTGGGCTGAGACTACCTAAAAAGCCTGGTAGGATTTTGCTGTGATGCCCGAAGGCAACCAGCTCTTTTCAAAACAAGTGGGACACATGTGGATGGGACCGATGCACCCACAACCAGTACCATATAGATCGAGTTTGACGCAGTGACTACACAAATGAATCCCGCATTCCATGCACTGGATACAGGCAACCCGCTCTTTACAAAGCTGACATAACATTTAATCACCCTCCAAACCCATATTTTCTTAATTATAGCATTTTATGAAACGGGCGGAAAGGGTTAATAATGAACACTGGGCCGGGAACAGGCACCTGCCACGCTCCGGGGCAAAATAGAATACCGGTAGTGCCCCTACCACCTGGCGTCCCTGGTCTCTTCTAGGCACTGGCCTCGGTGAACTGGCTGTGGTAAAGTTCGGCGTAGAAGCCGCCCTGGGCCAGCAGCTTCTCATGGTTGCCTTGTTCGATGATCGCCCCTTTGTTCATTACCAGAATCAGGCCTGCATCACGTATTGTGGAAAGCCGGTGGGCGATGACAAAACTGGTTCGGCCCTTCATCAAGCCGGCCATAGCCCGCTTGATTAATATTTCTGTCCTGGTGTCAATGTTGCTGGTAGCTTCATCCAGGATTAAGATCGCCGGATCGGCCAGAATGGCCCGGGCTATGGTCAGCAACTGTTTCTGTCCTTGTGATATATTGGAGGCTTCCTCATTCAAGAGGGTGTCATAACCGTGGGGCAACGTTTTGATAAAGTGGTCGGCATTGGCTGCCTGGGCCGCCCAAAGAACTTCCTCCTCTGTCGCCCCTTCCCGTCCATAAGCGATATTATCCCTAATGGTACCGTTAAAAAGCCAGGTATCCTGGAGAACCATACCGAACATGGTGCGTAGGTCCCCCCGCTTCATATCTCTAATATCAATACCGTCAATAGTAATGCGGCCGCCCTGCACCTCATAAAAGCGCATGATCAGGTTCACCAGGGTGGTCTTCCCTGCTCCGGTAGGCCCAACAATGGCCACGGTGCTGCCCTCTTTGATATTTATGTTCAGATCCTCCATTAGCGGTTCGTCATCCTTATAGCCAAATTTCACATGTTCGAACTTAACCCGCCCTCTGGGGAATTTAATCACTGCCGTGTCCCCGCTGTCGGGAACCTGTTCCTCCTCATCCAGGATTTCAAAAACCCGTTCGGCCGAAGCCACAGTAGATTGCAATATATTGGCTATATTGGCCACCTGAACAATGGGGTGGGTAAACTGCCTGATGTACTGGATAAAAGCCTGGATATCACCAATTTCAATCTGCCTTTTCGCCACCAGCAGGCCACCCACAACGCAGATAACAACATAGCCGATATTACTGACAAAGCTCAGGGCCGGAAAAATAACACCGGACATGAACTGGGCCTTCCAGCCGACCTGATACAGCTTTTCATTGATTTCCTTGAATTTTTCAACAGATCTTTCCTCGTGGCCGAAGACCCGCACGATTTTATGGCCGGCGTACATTTCCTCCACATGACCATTGATTTCTCCAATGCTTTTCTGCTGTGCCGCAAAGTACTTCTGGGACCGCTTGGTGATCTGCACGGTAATCAACATGCTGATTGGTAATGAAACCAGGGCAATTAACGTCATCAGTGGGCTAATAGTCAGCATCATAATCAGAATGCCGATGACAGTGATGAAGGAGGTGATTAACTGGATTAGACTCTGCTGCAGCGTGGTTGCTATATTGTCCATATCGTTTGTAACCCGGCTGAGAATTTCACCATATGTCCGCTGGTCAAAATATTTAAGCGGCAGTTTATCCAACTTATCCTTAACATCATTACGCATCCTATAAACAGTGTTCTGGGACACGCCGGACATAATATAGCCCATAATGTAACTACATAGGGCACTAATTAGATAAAGAGCCACCAGCAAGAGCAGGATCCGGCCGATATAGTCAAAGTCAAAACCGGGAACAGGTTGTTCCCTTAGTTTATCGATTACTGCAGTAGGCATGTTTTCCTGCATGGCAGTATAAAGCTGCTTAAAATGGGCGTATCGAGCCATTACCCCCTCAGCTAATTTGGTTGTAGCCTTCCCCATGATTTTGGGGCCGATAATGGCGAAAATAGTGCTGGCTGCAGCCAGAAAAAACACTGCAACAAACCTGTATTTTTCCGGCGCCAGATACCTGGTAAGCCTCTTGAGGGTACCCTTAAAGTCCCTGGCCTTTTCCGCCGGTCCCATCATATGACGGCCATGTCCACCGCGTCTTCCCGGGCCCCGGTGGATGGTTCCCTGTGATTTTTGTGTTCTCATACTACTATGCCGTCTCCTCTACCGATAATTGGGAAGATACTATTTCACGATAGACAAGGCACGAGTCCAGCAGCTCCCGGTGTCTACCCATGCCGGCAATCCGCCCCTCGTCCAGTACAATAATTCTATCCGCATCCATTACCGTTCCTACCCGCTGGGCCACAATAATCACCGTGGAAGCAGCTGTCTCCTTGCGCAAGGCTGCCCGCAGACGGGCATCAGTCTTAAAATCCAGGGCAGAAAAACTATCGTCCAGAATATATATGCCGGGCCTGCGGACCAGGGCCCGGGCAATGGCCAGCCGTTGTTTTTGCCCGCCGGATAAATTTGTTCCCCCCTGAGCAATCACCGACTCGTACCCATCCTTCAGCCCGGTAATAAAGTCGCTTGCCTGGGCGATCTCCGCAGCGTGGCTAATCTCCTCATTTGTAGCATCAATCTTGCCATAACGAATATTCTCGGCTACTGTCCCACTGAATAGAATTGGAGTTTGGGGCACGAAACCAATTTTGGCCCGCAGATCCTTTTGACTTACCTGTCTGACGTCAACACCATCCACCAGCACCGACCCGCTATCCACATCATAAAAACGGGGGATGAGATTGATTAGTGTGGATTTACCGGAACCGGTACCACCAATTATAGCGGTAACTTCACCAGGGTTAGCAGCGAAGGTTATATTGCTGATGACAGGCAACTCGGCGCCGGGATAACTGAAAGTGACGTCCCGAAACTCTACAGTCCCCCCCTGTCCACAGCCGGCTAGACCCTGGGGTGGATCTACTATGCCGGGTTCCATATCCAGTACCTCATTTACCCTGGTTGCCGAAGCCTGGGCCCGGGGTACCATCACAAACATCACCGTGACCATAATAATGGAGAACATCACCTGCATAGCATACTGAATAAAGGCCATCATATCGCCCACCTGCATCATATCCCGGCCGATGCGAATTCCGCCGAACCAGATAATGGCCACAGAGGTTAGATTCATAAAAACCATCATCACCGGCTGCACCAGAGCCATTATTTTATTCACCCTGATGGCATTATCGGTCAGATCACGGTTGGCTGTCTCAAACCGTTTATTTTCGGCGCTCAATCTATTAAAAGCCCTGATGACCCTGATGCCGGTCAGATTTTCGCGCAGGACCAGGTTAACTTTGTCCAGTTTAATCTGCATGGCCTTAAATAAAGGGACAATATATGTGGCCAGGATAGCGATCAGTAACATCATCACCGGCAGCACTACAGCCAGGATCAAAGTCAGTTGTTTGTCCTTGGAGTAAGCCATAATGATCCCGCCCACACACATGATTGGGGCGAATACCATAAAACGCAGGCCCATGATTACCAGTGTCTGCATCTGGACAATATCGTTGGTGGTCCTGGTAATCAGGGAAGCAGTACCAATCCGGTCGAACTCATGCAGGGAATAGCTCTCCACACGTGAAAACACGTTGTCCCGGACGTCCCGTCCAAAACCCATGCCAATTCTGGCCGCCAGGTAGCTGCCGGCTACAGCGCAAAAGCTGCTGGCCAGGGCCACCACTAACATATAGCTGCCATATTCTAGAATATAGCCTGTGTCTCCCTTCATCATGCCGTTATCAACGACTTCCGCCATCAATGTAGGCAGGTAGAGCTCAGCTATAGACTGGGCAAAAAGAATTAGGATTACCCAGAACAGGCCCCAGCAATAGGGCCTTAAAAACCGAAATAATTTTAACATCTATATCAATCCCCGTTTAGTTCAACTAGCTAGTTAGGCCGGTCCTGTATTGGCGCTTTTTCCATATTCCCCAGGATCTCACGGATTCTTTTCAACATCCAACCCAGTTCATCAATTTCTTCATCCGGCAGTATTTTCAATCTTTCAACAAAATCCTGTTTGAGCTCTGCAAATAATTCCCTGAACATGTTCCTACCCTGTTCGGTAATTTCTATACGAACAACCCGCCGATCATCCTGATCCTTTTTTTTGGTCAACAAGCCCTGGTTGATTAATTTGTATACAAGTGGTGTTAGCTGTTGTTTTGAAATCTGCATTTCCTGGGCCAATGCCGACATTGATAAAGAGCCTTTTCTACATAGGACAGCAACCGCAAAATGCTGCACATGGCCCAGCTGGCAACGCCTTTTTTGTTCCAAGGGTCTCATAAACCCATCCCGCATGTCAGACAAAAGCGCAAAAAAATCATCGGCCACATTTTCTAAATGACTGATCCTAAACCCCCCCGACATAAGCCTTTTTCAACAGAAATAGTATATTATGAATTAGCCAGATAGTAAACAACTATTTACTATTAAAAAAACGCCCCTTTTATTCCCGGATATCCAGGGAATAAGAAGAGACGCTCCGTTTACCTCAGTTTATATACCCTTCCCGACCTGCCTTATTTACCTTCTAAAACCTTGCTCAGTGGTTTTCCTCCAACACCAATGTTGTCCGGTTCATTTTCTTTCAAATACACTACAAAGGCATCCGGCGGGATATTTAAAATATCGCTGGCGACCCGGGTAAATTCCGTAATCAGTTGATCCTTCTGGTTTTTATCCATCCGGCCTGCTTCTAAAGTAATAAGCGGCATATTACGCCCTCCCTTAATAATATTTTGCTATACCTATTTCCCCCGGCGATGTCTAGTATGCCTCAATAATTTGTTTAAGTTTTCCCCATACAGGCAGAAATATTTCTTGCGGCATCTCTTTTAATTTAGGGGAGATTTTCGGTGCAAATTCCATCACTGCCAATATGTCTTTGGCCAGGTCCAGGCCCGGCGCAATTTCAATGAGGGTTAATTCCCCTTTTTCCAGGGTAAAGACAGCACGTTCAGTGACATAAATTATTTTTTGTTTGTTCTCCAGAGAGTTTCTACCGCTGAAGGTTACTTGAGTAACCTTATTTACGTATTTTTTGATATCACCTTCCTTTATAATGTGGATCCTACCGTTTTTTACCTCATAATCAGCGTCAGCAGTCATGGTCCCCACAAAGACTACCTTTTTGGCTGTTGACGAAATATTTACATAGCCCCCGGGCCCAGCCACCCGATCACCAAACTTACTGACATTGGTGTTTCCTTCCCGATCCACCTGGGCTGCCCCCAAAAAGCATATATCCAACCCGCCGCCGTCATAAAAATCAAACATGCTGGGATGCTCGATTGTACAAACCGGGTTCCAGGAGGCCGGAAAATTAGGGTTTTTCGCCGGGACACCCCCAAAATTACCCAACTCGGTGGTTAGAGTCAGCATGTCTGCAATGCCTTCTTCCCCGGCTACGCCGGACACCCCCTCCGGCATGCCTATGCCCATATTGACCACAACCCCAGGCCGCAGTTCCATAGCCGCCCGGCGGCCAATAATCTTGCGCTCATCAAGTGGAAGAGGCGGCACACCGGCAAGAGGCATCTTGATGTCGCCGCTGAAGCACGGGTTAAGATAAGTTGCTTTTGTCTGCATATGATTTTCTGGTTTGGCAACCACAATATAGTCAACCAGGGCCCCCGGCACATTTACAGTTTTGGGGTGAAGTGTGCCGGGCAGGCATACATACTGCGTCTGGGCGATAACAATACCGCCGTTATTTTTGGCTGCAGTAGCCAGTTGCAGTGATTCCAGGAACAAACATTCCTGATCCATAGTTAAATTTCCTTCTTCATCACAGGTAGTCCCCCGGATCACCGCCACATCAATAGGAAATGTTTTATAATACAAATACTCCTCACCCTCAAACTCAATCACTTTCACCATATCATCTTTGGTGATTTCGTTGGCCTTGCCACCCTCTAAACGGGGATCCACATATGTACCCAGACCCACCTTGGTAATTACACCAATCCTTTTTCCCGCTATTTGTCGCCATAATTGGGTCATTACCCCCTGTGGCAGCAGGTGGCACTCTATTTTATTTTCACGCACTAATTTGCAGTATTTGGGAGACTCACCGATATGCCCGCCAACATGCTTCCTGACCATGCCCTCATGGGCAAAATGGCTAAGACCCCTTTCATGATAGTCGCCGCAACCGCAGCTGTGCGTAATGAATAGATTTTTGGGATGCCCTGTGGCAAGAAAATGTTTCTGCATGGCACCTGCTACCTCTTCTGCAAAACCACACAGAGTCGCTGTAGTCCATGCCACGCAGGCACCGTCTGGAATTAACTCAGCAGCCCTTTCCGGGCTAATAACCTTGGACATTAATTTTTCCCCTTCCTGTTTAAAGGATAATAGGATCTTATAAAGGATCTCTTGGGATCACTTTTTGATTTTAGCATATCCAGGACAGTTTTAAACTATATTGGGTTCAATTGGCCCGTACTTTGCCCCCTTATCCTTCACTTACCAGGAATGCAAAGACTAGATTAATAAGTAAAACCGATTAATATACAAATTAGATCCATTTATACATATTAATGATAGGTGTGGTATTTCCCTGTTTCCCTGCTACTTTTCGTCTCAAAACAGTATATAATAGAGCTAACAAAAAAAATTATAGCTATTGGAAATAACGATAAATAGACCTTATTAAGGCATATAACTAATAGCTTGCTGAAAAACCTACTATTGCTACAACAATTTCTGGGAGATGACATTATGGAAATGCATCAATTGGAATATGTGTTGGCTGTGGCAAAACATAATAATTTTACACGTGCAGCAGAAGAAGTTAAAACATCTCAATCTTCGCTGTCACAGCAAATCAACAAATTGGAAAACGAACTGGGTGTAAGCCTGTTCATCAGGACGACCCGGTCCGTTGAGTTGAGTCCCGCAGGGGCTGAATTTGTCGCTCACGCCGAACGTATCATGGAAGAGGTAATAGATGCACGCCGGTGCGTTTACGGGTATGTATCATTTGAAAAAGGGGATCTTAAGGTAGGCATCATACCGGTAGCAGGGCATTACCGCATCCCTAACCTGGTTTCATCCTTTAAAAAAAATTTTCCCCGGGTAAAACTAAGTTTGCGGGAGAGCCAATGCCATGAATTGCTTGAAATGTTGCATGATTACCATATTGACGCCGCTTTTGTCCATCAACTCTGTGATGAAAAAAACATACATTGCATCCCTCTAATAACTGATTATATGGTTATACTTACTAGTAATAGCCATCCACTGGCGAACAAAAAAACGGTACGCCTTGAAGAAATACAGAATGAAAACTTCATAGTACCGCCTGTTACTTCCGGATACAACCATGATTTTCAAGAAGCCTGTCATGAGGCAAACTTTAAGCCACGCATAATATTGACTTGCTCCTCAGTAAAAACAATTATTGGGCTGGTACGTGAGGGGATTGGCATTGCAGCCCTGCCCTCGGGTGTTTCCTATATGGATTGGGGATTCGGCACAAAAACCTTAGTCCTGGTGCCGCGAATCAGTTCAACCATTTACCTGGTCACCAAAAACAGGGACCTATTTCCAACCCTGCGGGAATTTATCAGGTTTACAGCCCGCTGGAGTAAAAAACAGACCCCCCCGGATCACTTCAGGTTCATACCTGTCAAGCTCACCATCGCCGGTCGAAAACTAAAGCCACGGGACACAACAATGAACGAATAGCCAGGGTCCAAACACCTCTGGTATCTGTGCTGTGCAGTTACAAATCATCCGTCCCACCTTTTGCCGTTTGCATTATTAATACCGAATTGATCCAACAGTTTCATCACATGATGATTGACAATATCATCTATACTAGATGGATTGTTATAGAAGGCCGGCATTGGGGGTACAATTTTGACCCCTGCTTCGGCCAGACATAGCATGTTTCTTAGGTGGATTGGGCTTAAGGGTGTTTCCCTGGGACAGATTACCAGTTTCCTTCCTTCTTTGATGGTGACATCTGCAGACCGGGAAATGAGATTTTCGCAATAACCGTTAGCAATCGAACTCAAGGTTTTCATGCTACAGGGAACCACCACCATGCCGTCTGTAACATAGGATCCGCTTGACGTCCTGGCCCCCAGGTTTTTATTGTCATGCACTTCTGCCGCCAAACCTTCCAGGTAGTCTAAAGAATATTTGGCTTCTACAACAGTGTTTTCCTTGGCCCAGTGGCTCATAATCAGGTGGGTATAAACACCCTTTTCCTTTAAAGCTTCCAATAATCTGACTGCATAAACTGATCCTGTTGCACCCGTAATGCCCACAACAATCTCCATTTTATTACTCCTAGCCTAATTATTTTCTCGCGCAATGGCCCCCAGGTGGGGATAGATAAACCCCCACCACGAACGGGCGTTCAAGCCCTAGCCTGAAGCCATTGCCAGCAAAACTGCTGCATATCCCCCACTTATTTCCTGAGAGGAGGGACCGGTGAAAAAACCAGGATATCATCTACATCCACATCAGCCAGTTGGAACCAGGGATCTCTTTTTTCCGGATCAATTACCTCCGGTTCCTCAGTCGAACGCCATACGAAGTTACACCGGCTGCAGACATAAACCTCCCACGCCTTGCTTCCATCCGGCGCTTCAGCTACCTTGGAAGCGTTATCTGTTAAACAGCGGACACATTTCATTGTGAAAATCTCCTTTCGTGTTTATCTGGCAGCCTTTTGTAAGTCCATCAATATCTTTTGATATGGTTCTGCATCCGGCAGGTTCTCTACCATCCGCACTTCCCTCGATACCTCGGGAGGAGCTGGAGTGGTCGCATCAATAATCATTTTGGCACCCACACCCGGAGGTTCTGAGCATGGATCCAGGGGCATCCCCGGTGTGTTGGGAATGACAATAACGTCTTTCTGTGGTCGTACCCGGGTAGATATCGCCCACATTACCTGCACCAGGTTGAAGGGGTCCACGTCTCCGTCTACCAGAATAATGTTTTTGGCATAGCTGGTGCCGTGTGGGGTCGATGCCAGGCGCATAGCCACCGTCTTGGCATAGCAGCCAAAGCGGTTGTCGGTGGCAACGATGATTGTTAATCCATGCTGGTAAATAGCATTAACCGCTTTTACTTCAGGCATGGTTTCCCGCAGTTGGAAATAAAGTGTAGCACTGGTGTTCAGCCCAATTAAGGTATCATGCTCTGTCCACGGGCGGCCCACATAGAGGTTTTCAAAAATTGGGTTTTTCCGTGTGGTAACAGTGTTTATTTTAATTCGGAACTGGCGCCGAGAGCCGGAGTAGCTACCCGGGAATTCACCGAATGGTCCTTCAACAAAACGTTCTCTGGGAACAAATTCGCCTTCCAGTACCACTTCCGCATCAGCTGGTATATCCAAATCGGCTGTGAGTGCCTTAGCCACGTTCATAGGGGTTTCCATAAAGGCGGCTGCGTATTTATATTCTGACTTGTCATATTGTAGTGGTGCACTGGCCATCAAGCTGACTACCGGGTGTACCCCCAGGCATATGACGACGGGGAGCGCCACACCCATTTCTTCCGCCTTGCGCAGGTGGATACCGCCATCATGAAACGGTAGGACCTGAATGCCCAGTGTATCGGGGCCCTGCACCTGGATACGATATAGACCCACGTTTTGTTTGTCTACACTACCAGGTTCTTCGGGATCCCTGGTGATTACTGCCGGTTTAGAAAAGTAAAAACCAGCATCATATTTGTTAACCCTAAATAGGGGCAAAAGCTCATATAGGTTGATGTCCTTGGTGATTTTTACTTCCTGGCAAGGGGGATTTTTAACCCATTTAAGCTCGCCGTCACTGCCGCCGGCCCAACGCCGGGCAAATTCGAAGAATTGATCCTTGAGCGGGGTATCTTTGTCCATTCCCAGCATCACGGCATTATTGGCCCAGGTACCGGAAACGTTCAATGCCAGTTGCTTGCCTTTGTACCCTTTGATATTATCCAACAGCACGGCAGGCCCTGTGTTTCCTGCTGCGATATCCACAGCTGCCCGCCCAATAAGCCGGATATCCGGTTCCGGCATTACCTCATCAGTATAACGAACCAACTGCCCCGCCTTTTCCAATTTTTTCAGAAATCCGCGAAGACCACTTTCTTCCACCGATATCACTCCTCTTTATAAACTGGCTTTTTAATATATAATATTCATTTGTAGCATCCTCCCGGCATTTTGCTCTATAGCCTCACTCCCTTGCCTGTCTATTATTAAAAAGAGCAAACTATAAACAACCTGGTTTTATCAAACCGCTTGATTTTTTGCCCACACATGTGTTTATAATTGTTAATACATGCCGGCCTGAAACAATGCTGCGGTTTATGTTGGGTTGCGCATCTCTGCTCTAATTTTAACAACTGTATACATATAAAATGAAATAGTTGTTTTAGATAGCTCCATTAATGAAACATATTTATGTTTTAATAATCACTTGATTATCCGGCATGATAAATCATGGCGGCAAAATAATAGGGAGGATGACTGTTTCCAGTCATCCTCCCTATTCCCAGCATCTCTGCCTGGGACACCTTTCCTTGTGGATACCAATCAGGCGTTTTTCATCTTCCTATGTTTGTCCACACTAATCGCGCCTTCCTGAACCAATTTAATGAATAAACCAGCCACGGAGGGATCAAATTGTGTTCCCATATTTTTTTCAATTTCCTTGAGAGCGATGTCAACACTCAAGCCGGCTCTGTAAGGACGGTCTGAAGTCATAGCATCAAAGGCATCTGCCACCGCCAGGCACCGGGCCGGCAAAGGAATATTTTCACCCCGCAGTCCCCTTGGATAGCCCTTACCGTCCCACCGTTCATGGTGCCCAATCACAGCAGGTATCACATGGTTCATAGCAGGCAGATGCTTAATAATGGTAATGGACATCTCTACATGTTTTTTTACCATTTCATATTCTTCATCTGTAAGCCTGCCTTCCTTCGTCAAAATTTTTTCCGGTATGCCGATTTTGCCTACATCATGCAGCAAGGCAGCCTCCTTGATGATCTCCAGATGGGGCTTGTCCAACCCCATTGCGCCCGCCAGGACAGTGGCATATTCGGCAACCCGCTGGGAATGCCCGAAGGTATAATGGTCTTTGGCATCAATAGCTGCTGTCAGCGCATATATTGTGGCCGTATTGGCTGATCCCGCCGACAAGCTGCCGTTTATGTCACCGGGTGAGGAATCAAAATGGGGGGTATATACTACCGTCTGATTCTTTCCCTTGTTTTTGGCTGTATATAAGGCTAAATCAGCCCGTTTCAACAATTCCTCCCCATCGGCAGCAGCATGGGGATAGGTGCAAACCCCGGCGCTGGCCGTTAAAAAACGCTGGGTCACGTCTGCCGTGTTTAAAAATGCCCCCTCTATTTCCAGTCGGATTTTTTCAGCCAGATCAAAAGCCTTTTTGGCATCAAAGTAGGGCAGTATAATGGCAAATTCTTCACCGCCATAACGGCAGGCAACACCCTTTTGCCCGGCAGCCCTCTTCATGATTGCAGCCACCTTCTCCAATGCCTTATCACCTTCCCAATGACCATAAAGGTCATTATAAAGCTTAAATAAATCCAAATCGAAAAGCAGTAAGGACAGTTCCGCCCCCGCAACCTTTTTTACCTGTCCCTGGAGGGCCAGGTGGAAATACCGGTGGTTATACAGCCTGGTTAGACTATCTATGAGCGCATCAGACTGAGCACGGCTAAATAGTCTGGCATTTTCAAAAACGATAGCGCTGGAAGCGCCCAGATAGGTGAGCAAATCCAGATCATCCAGAGTGTATGCAGTACTGTTTTTCTTTCTTGTCAGCATTAGTACACCGATTAAATCATCTCCGCTTTTTATCGGTGTGATCACTTCAATCCCCAGATCAGCGATAACCTTCCTCTCTTTGTCCCACATGGACTTTAAAGAGGTGTGGTAATAAAGCTCCTCCCTGGTAAGGCTGACATTGTTGCTGATAAACCACCTGACGACTGGGTTGTCAAATTTAATAATAATATCAGGTCTAAATATTTTAGAAGAGGTAGCAAATACATAATAATGTTCTTTTTCCTCGTGCTTCAATAACAAAAGGATTTCTTTGGCACAAATGGCCAACTGCACTGCCTCGATCAACTCCGCAGCCATATCATGCAGATCCAGCTTATTGGATATGCTGACGCTAAAATTTTTCAGTGCCTGCCTTCTGGAATATTCAGCCTTGTAAAACATTTTATCAACCAGTTTGGTTGTAAACCGGTATAACGGCTGGAACACAATAGCAACCAGCAAAGCAGAAAGGGTAATAAAATATGGTGTGATATTTTGGTAGGCACTGCCGATTCCTTTCTCCAATGAAAATACTGTGTAAATATATACACTTGTAAGCAGCACGGCAAACACTGAATAAACGATGCCTTTTGTCACCATTAAACGCAGCTCCAGCATCCGGTGTTTATAAATCGCGTACATAATTAGAACAGCGTTAATAAAGCAGGCCAGTATATCTACCGGGTACCGGCCCAAAGCAGGAAATAGATTTAAAAACACCCCGATAAATAAAATAGATATGCCGACTACAATGGGACCGACCCGTCCGTAGGTTATTTTACCCGCGCGCACGTTATTGCGGGCTTTAATAATCATGGAAAAAATGATGATGGCGGTAAATATGTACATGGGTATGGCCGCTTTGCCCAGCACGTAGTAATATTCGGGCGAGGTGTACAGTTTGCCATAATAGACCATGGTTGCGGTTACCACACTGGCATCTACTACCACATGACCAAGCAGGTTGGAAATCATCGCTACAGCCGTAAGGGCACCCCAGAAAATTATCTCCAGGGGGCGGAGGGAATTGGTAAATACAGAAATGAAATAAAACAGCAGAAAGGGAACAGCAGTCATCCCCATTACCATCACCCGATCCCAAAATAACACCCCGGGATAGAGCTGCAGGGCCATAAATAATGAAGAGGCAGTCCAGATGATTAGTGCCGCCAAAACCAGCATGAACAAACGGATGAACCTGTCCTTTTTAGAAAGAGAAAGAAACAACATCAATATACAGTAGCTGGTTAACGATATTATGGGCACAGCCCAGAAAAATATTTCTAAAAAAGGCATCAAAACCCACCTTTCACTTTTCCCCGCGGGCGATCTTCAATAGCTCTATAACATCAAAATGAGGCGGGTTCATTTTCCGTAGGCCCCGGCCGGATTTATCTGAAAAATGCCTAATTGTACCGGCGGGAATGATGGATATTACCAGCGGGTCGGTCCCCAACAAATATTTTAAATCATTATAGTCAGTGTCCACGTAGCGAAGATATATGGACAGGTGCTCCCTGATAATTTCTTTGGTCATAGCGCTTTGCACCCCGCTAAAACCCACCTCAACATACAAATGCAAAAAAGCCCTGTTATGTTCATCAAATTCCTTGGCTGCAAACCAATCGGCTATGTCCAGCTTGGACAGTTCTAAGGCATTGTTGATGGTACCTTCCGTAATGCGGGTAAAGCCGGCCAAATCTATCACATCGGGGTGGCGATCTACATAGGTGAAGTAGGGTAGATTCACGCCTTCTTCTTCCTTTTTCAGGCACAGACAGCGAAAAATATCACCCATTCTATAGCGGGCAAAGGCGCCCCCTTTAAAGCTTGAAATAACCAACTCGTATTCGTTTCCCGCCACCAGTTCATCCATAAGGTATGTATTGGGCACATATGATGGGTCATCAATGTTTTTTTCCAGTTCCGACCGGGGAATAAACTCATAAAAACAAACATCGGGGAAGAAAACCATACCGTCCTTGCTCCATGTTTCCGTGGCAATACAGGTAGGCTCCGTGCCGCCGAATATCTCCAAAGGTCTAATCCCCCAGTAGTGTTCGATCCTCTTGCGCAGGCTTGCTGTGTCCGTACCCGCGCAAATCAGCCCCTTGAGAGTCCAGATATCCCGGGGCATAATCGGCGACTTACCCTGTTTGCTATTCAGCCAGGCTTTAACCAAACGGTAACCCATTTTAGGAGTAACCTTGAGAATACTCAGTTTATCACCGGATTGGCCGCCCAATGTAAAAATATCACTGATTTTGGCCACCACGCTGCTCATGCCAAAAAAAAGATCCACCCCTTTTTCCAGGCCCATCTTGAAACCAACCTTGTTTCTTTGGGAAAACCTCATCGCCGCTGCTTCTTTAGTTGGCGGCATAAAATTTACCCCCAACTCACTGGAAATCAGGTGGGGTACCAGGCCGGTGAGATAGGGCAACTGGGCCATACCATAGAGAAAATTTTCTCCTCCCCTTAAGGTGAAATGGCCCTTTTTATTGCTGGTAGCCAGGATCAGGCAGGCGATAGTGTTGGTCTTGTGGCTTTTGAGCATGCTCTCGGTATATGGCGCTACCTTTATCGGTTTTTTGCCTCCTTCCCAGGTAGTTTCAATCCACAGCACAGGCTTTGCCGGCAGGGCAGAGTCTACCCTGGAAAGTAAGATATCAGCATAGTCTTCATAGCTGGTAAGGGAGACCAACCTTCTATACTCGCTCACACTGGCCGGCCTTTTCTCCTTTAAAATGCGCCTGCCCAATTCACAGTCGGCATATAACTCCAGCTGTTCCAGCATGAGCCTGTTTTGAATTTCCATGAATTCGGTTAACGAGATGTCCAAAAAACCGCAGTACTGGCGCCAAATCTGATCATATTGTTTTTTACGCAGCTTTTGTTCCAGTATCATTGCCAGTCCCCCTGCTTCATTTCGCCGCATTTTTTAATACCGGTTAGTCTGGGAATAAGAAAAGGAACCCTGGTCTTGTATATGTCATATCCATTAAAGGCAGCGGGGAAAAACCAGCGATCCTCAATATAGACATAAATTACATTCATGATTGTCCAGATGATTCCCGCCCACATGATCATCATTTTGCCACTGGCCGGCCAGAGAAAAAAATAAAAAAAGAAAAACCAGATCACACCCGGATGCCGACATAGGGAATACATCCCCCTGTCAACAACAGTGTTTGTTGACCTTACCCCACCGTAGGTGGCATCAAAAGGGAGCGCAGCAAATAAGGTATACAGAAGCAGGGAAAGTGATATTATTGACAGCAACCCAAAGAGAACCCGCAATGGTATTGCCAGATTACTCCCCCCATAGTCGCCCAGTAAAATACCTATTGTTGAATAGGCTATTAACACTATACCGATGGCAAAACCAATGTTAATAGCCTTGAGGCGAAATGTAACCTTATTTAAATCAAAAACACAAAAGAACACAAATGCCAGGCAACCTATCAGAATAAATGTCATCCTTTATACACCTGCCCTGCACAAAAAAATAACCCGCTATCTAAAAAACGAGTAAGACTAACCTGATCCCAAACACAGCCGGGTTAGCCCTTCGCCGAGGCCACAGCAATAAAAAATTTTTTATCAACCAGTTCCCAGCTAATGGAGGAGAAGTGGCACCTATCCAGCATTTCACGGGTTTCTACCTCCGAGTAAATTCTCACATCCCCTAGATAGTTAAAAGGGGAATTTAAAAACAAATTTATAAAGAACCTTTTTGGCCTTGACCACCAGGGGTCGGCAATGATAACTCTACCGCCCGGTTTTAAAACACGGTTAATCTCATTAAGCACCCTTGTAGGTTCAGGAAAATGATGAAAGGATGAATTGCATACCACTAGATCAAAGGAGCCATTCTTCCAGGGCAGATCGTCAGCATCACCAACCACCAATTGCACACCAGGGCCTAAAATTTCGGTCGCCTTTTCGATCATTTTATGGGAAAGATCCACCCCACAGGCCTGAATATCGGTGCATTCACTTAACACCTGGGTCAACACGGCACCTGTACCGCAACCAATGTCCAATATCGATCTAAATGGTTGGGCCTTGATTCTTTGCATCACTTCTTCATACATTAAAAGACAAAATCTTCCGTCCCAGGTATTAAAAAAATCCCCGGCTCTTTTATCAAAATAGATTTTGCTCTTTCTTTTATAAAAGCTTGTTTTATTGGCCATTTAACCCCCCCGGCATATAGAAATGTCCTGTCTGATTGTCCAGTGTGGGGGCCGAGTGATCCCTCAATACCGATCAACCCCCCTCACAGCCCGGTAACAACATAGAAAGGTGCTCAGATCATCATCGGCCAGATGGAAGAAAAAAATTTTGGCCACATGGAAGCCTTCTCCTAGAACAGGCCTGCCGGGTACATTTGAAAATCTTGTT
>JABMJD010000059.1 GCA_013201395.1 Candidatus Syntrophopropionicum ammoniitolerans | reverse complement strand
CCCGGGCGCCTGGCCACCAATCACTAACCACCAACGGCCAACCACTATTAAGCCCGGCCCCAAACAGGGATGTGTCCCCGTTCCCCTGTCTAGATATCTATTTGTCTGGATGTGTACCTCTTTTTCCTGTCCTAGTTCCTCGGGCCTGATCCCCCAACTTACAACAGCTCAAACAGCGGCCCTCTTTCCTGTTCCAACCTTCCACCTTCCGCTTTCCCGCTTTCTATTTTCCCCATTCCTCTGTCCTAGTCCCTCAAATCTGATCCCTGACTTAGATTATTGGAGGCATTCCACGGAACTTTCAGCTTCCAGCCTACCCTTGCTAGGCCTGCTGATTTAATGTAGGGGTTTAGAGTGTGGCACCTACAGCTCAATATAAAAAAAACCCGCTTTTTCGAAGCGGGTTTTTTTGTATTTAGTAATTTTTGCTTCTAACTTCAAAAAAGGCCTGGGGATGGGCACAGGTGGGGCATAGCTCCGGTGCTTCTTTGCCGGTATGGATGTGACCGCAATTCCGGCATTTCCATTCGATTTCTTGTTCCTTTTTGAAAACAGTGCCCTTATCCAGGTTGTCAAGAAGGGCCAGGAAACGTTCTTCGTGTTCTTTTTCTACTGTGGCTACTGATGCAAAAAAGTCGGCTATTTCACTAAAACCTTCTTCACGGGCCTCTTTTTCAAATTCTTTGTACATGGAAGTCCACTCATAGTTTTCACCTTCGGCAGCAGCTTTTAGATTATCTGCAGTAGAGCCAATCCCATTTAGAAATTTAAAGGCCATCTTGGCATGTTCCTTTTCATTGTCCGCTGTCTCCAGGAAAATAGCAGATATTTGCTCATATCCCTCTTTTTTGGCCGCACTGGCAAAATAGCTGTACTTGTTACGGGCTTCCGATTCACCAGAAAAAGCAGCCTTTAAATTAGCCTCCGTCTTACTTCCTTTAAGCTCCAAAAACAATCACTCCTTAATTTAATTAATACATGTTTCAATTGTATAAAACAATCAGTTTTTAGGCGCCAGTTTTATTTTTTTGCGCATTATTGCGCATAGCTGTGTTTCTTCTTTTTGGATATGCTGCCTCAATAATTGTATGATTTTGTAGCCGCTTCTAAGCAAAGTTTCCTTATCTATTGGTAGTGGTTCCTTTTCCAGCGGCCGTTCCAGATTTTTGGGCATTTCATCTATATGTGAAAATTTTGATCTGGCTATAATCCGGCCCAGGTTATCCCCATGTTGAATCCGCAGGGCAAAATTTTTTTCCCCCAGGGAAGCGATGAACTCAGCAAAGGCATCATAGAGCAGTTTATGCTCTTTATAAAGACCCATTATAAAACTTTTGTCGCCACACAAACGTAATTCCCAAATAATATTCACACCGGCCGTATCCTGCTCAATATCCTTTAGGTTCCCTTCCAGTTTGATTAACATGTGCTCCAAAGCTGCATGTTCATCATAAAATCCATCCAGCCAACTCATGTTAAAACACCTGACAAATTACTTGCACATCGTTAGATTGACTGCATTGTTTATGTAGCATACAAGGTATCTCCCCCATCATTTCTATCATTTACAGTCTATGTTAATATTGATTATTTAAAATTCTCTTATCTAAATGTTAAAAATTTATTATGTTCAGAGAGTCCAATGTCTCCTCTACGGCTAGCCTTTGGTAGGGACTAATAAAGGAAAGCACTTCCAGATCCAACCGCCCAGCCCATAAATATTCCGTATGTTCGTTGCTCAGGGAAATAGCAGGCCTGGCAGCGTTGCCCAGCTTATAAAGATAGAGTACCCCATATCTATCTACCCCATCAGGAAATTTAACCACATAATTTTTTAGTAGACGAGGGCTTCCTCCCAAACGCAACCCTGTTTCTTCCTTCACCTCTCTCTTCAAATCTGTAATCGGATCACCCGATATATAGTGCCCCCCGGGCAATCCCCAAAGCCCTTCGACACCCTGTCCCTGATACCGGGAATATCGCAGCAGCAAAACCCCGGACCTGCTTACTATTACCACATGCTGTATAACAGCCATTAGCTTATGTTTAAAATTCATCATTACATTTTACCTGCCTAATCTAAATAATACCTTTTTATTCCCCAGGTTATTCTCCAACTACGAACCTTTTCCTTTAGTAAAAAAAACTTAAAAGAGGATTATAATTTCTAATCCTCTTTTAAGTAAATCATGAGACTTTTAATATTAAATTAACCTATGGGTGTTTCTAAGTTCACCTGACTCGTAGCGTTAATTGCAGCCTCAGTGTTATTAGCCAAAGCAGCCTGTCCAAGTGCTACCAGTCTCTTAGTTATGTTGCCTCCAACATAACCGTTTACCCTACTCGGCAAGCTTCCCTTGTCAATCTGTTCATAGTTGGTAAAGCCGAGTTCATTGGCAACTTCAAATTTCATTTGGTCAAGCGCATTACTAACCCCAGGGATTACAGTCGAATTAGTATTACGTGGCATTTATTCAACCCCCTTTCTTTTTTATTGCTATGTGAATCTGCTATTATGATTACCTTTAAAAATAGAATTATGTTAGGTAATTACTCGCAACAGATACAGATAATACTGATACATAATATCTTTAATTTATAAAATCCTGTCAATTCAGTTTGTATATATCATCTATATTGACATTATTTTTTTAAAATTGCCTTTTTTCAATACATTTTACTCCATTAGTATACTTTTGTTCATATTTCACACACTGCTATAATAGCTTTCAAAGTTGCGACCCGGAATATTAACCTCAACAGCAATATTTTGCAATGGTAACAATGTTATATAGTACTATGGAATAAATGTACACACCTGCGGCAAATGGCTAAAACTGCCTAAATAGCTATAATATAAATAAGGTGTAAAAATATTTGCTCACTTTTTCAAAAAAAACATAATTAGCCGGTCAACCACAAAAAATGTTTTCCGCGGCGCCATAGTGTATAATATGTATGATATTTCCTAACCCGTGTGGAACAAAGGAGTTGCCTCAGGTTATTGCATGAACTGAAAAAAATCCTTACTTCAAAAAAGGAACTGGGCTTGATACTACTGCTTTTCCTCATAGATTTTATCAGAGGGGCTTTTTTTCTGACCTTCCTGCCCCTTTATGCCGTAAATTTTTTAGGCATTTCAGTAGCAGCGACAGGGCTGGCCGTATCTGCCCACTTTCTAGGGGAGACCCTATGCAAGGGAGCAGCAGGCTGGCAGTTAGATCGCAAGGGCTATCCGGTTTTAATACTGGGCCTGTTGATTGGTTTGGCAACACTATTAATCATGAAACATAACAGTTCCCCAGCAGTGCTGGTGTTTGGTTCCGCCGCCCTGGGACTGGCTGTTTCTCCGGTCTGGCTGGCTGTGGTCAGCGTTGTGGCCCCAGTGCAGTACAAAGAACGGGCCACACGTATGGGATTAGTTTTTGCCGTGTGGTTACTTGGTGGCGGCAGCGGCCCTGTAGTCATAAATTTTTTTATTGCCGCTGGTTTCAACGAAGCCTTCTGGCTGCTGATTATCCTCTGGGTGTGCGCTCTACTTGTTACGATGCTGATGTTGCCGGTAACAGAACGTAAAACGGTAGAAAGCCCCAACTTTTCCTTTTGGAAAGAAGTATCACGACTGGCCCAAAACCAGGCCTTTAAGAAAATATTGTTACCAGGCATGTTTTTGCAAACCATGACCGGTGGCATCCTACTGCCCCTTCTGCCTCTGTATGCCACAAACAAGCTGGGACTCAGCCCCAACCAGTATGCCCTGCTGCTGCTTATCGGCGGTGGTGCGGCGGCTATTTCTTTTTTACCAATGGGGCGCCTGGCCGATTTTTTGCGGCTCAAGGTCTTACTAGGCTGTGGATTTGCCATGAGCGCCATATCTCTCGTCCTTTTTTCCCTGGCCCACGACCTGACCAGCGCCTGCCTATTAGCTGCATTGGTGGGGTTTTCATATGCGGTAGTCCTACCGGCATGGAATAATCTCCTGGCAAAGGTAATTCCACCTGACCGGCAGGCCACAGGCTGGGGTGTCTTTTCTACCATTGAAGGCCTGGGTATTGCTGCCGGGCCCACCTTCGGCGGGTTACTGGCCCAAACCTACGGGATTCCTGCGGCTTTATTTTTGAGCGCCTTACTGTTGGCCATAATGTCCTGCTTCTATTTCCTCTACCCGGTAGAAAGAGTGCTGATCAATGCTTGATAAAAAATTTTAGGGGAAGAATTTAAAAAGAGGTTCTTTTATGGATACACTTTTGTTTTTGAAAATTGCATTTTTGTGTGTTTTTATTTATTCCCTGGCGCCCACCCTTTTAATCCGGCTGGCTGGAGTTGGTGCCCTAACACGAGGGCCAAAAGACTCCGGCAAAGTAGCCTTAACTTTTGACGACGGCCCAGATCCCAGTTATACCCCACAAATTCTAGAGATCCTTAAACAGTACCAGGTCAGAGCAAGTTTTTTTGTGGTCGGTGAAAAGGTTCGCCGCTATCCCAATCTGGTCAGGCAAATTTGGCAAGCGGGGCACACCATCGGCAATCATGGTTTTCGGCACCAGGCCATCTGGCTCCTTGGCCCCCGTGCTACCCAGGGGGAAATTGGTGCAACCAACAAGGCCATAAAAGAGCTTACCGGCCAAAAAACAGTATTTTGCCGCCCGGCCTGGGGCCTGTTCAACCTATTTTCAATATGGTACTGCTGGTTCAAAAAACAAAAAATAATTCTCTGGACCTATATGAGCTGGGACTGGACAAAAAAGGCTACCGCAGCTAGTATCTGCCGCAAGGTATTGGGCCGACTCAAAAACGGAGCGATCATCATTCTTCACGATAGTGACACAGCCCCGGGGGCGGCCAAAGGCAGTCCGGCCCATGTTGTGGCCGCTCTACCCCGTATTTTGGAAGGGATTAATAAAAAGGGGCTGCAGGTGTCTTCTTTGGAAGAAATGATTATTGCTAAAAAAAAGCCATTGCGCCAAAGGCTGCTGCGACGGATCTGGCGCCCGACAGATAAGCTGATCCGCCTATTATCAGGCATAAGTGATGTGCCGGGCAGCAAAATATGGCGCGCAGCACTGCGCCGCTACTGGGGCAAGGAATGGGCCATGCCTGATGGCAGTGTTCTGAAACCCGGCGACCCCTATTTAGAACTGCACATCAATAATGAACGACTGATGGCCCTAATGGACGAAAACACCCCCGTACAGCGGACGGCGGTCATTACCCTGCGAGAGGTCCTGAGGGAACTGCCGATCCTGGCAGAATATCTTCAGCATGAGGAAAAACTGGCCCGGGTAAACCTTGTCATCGCCATTACTCTTCTGCACAGGGGTACGAGAAAGATCGGCTTTACAGTAGCAGATCTAAAGCCGGGTCTCTTTAAAACACTTACCAGCCTGTACGAAAGATGGCTGCTGGGTATCTTCCACCCGGGAGGTTTTGAAAAACAGCAGAGCTATCGTGAAAAATTGACGCCCAAGTACATTATTATGACCAGAGAAAAACTAATGGCTCGTCTACCCCAGGGTACAGGTACTGCCCCACCAGCAAAAAGTGTAGAAAAATCTGCCGGCTGATAAAAGCGGGAAAGTGGGAAGGTAGAAAGCTGAAGGCAGAAGGCTGGGTGGTTGGACAGAAAATGGGGCTGTTGTAAGTCGGTTGTTCGGATCTGGGAAACTAGGACAGGGGAATGGGGACACACCTCTGTTTGGGGATTGGCTTTGATGCCGAGGT
>JABMJD010000058.1 GCA_013201395.1 Candidatus Syntrophopropionicum ammoniitolerans | reverse complement strand
TCGCTTTCTACATAAAAATCAAACCGGGAGTTGCCGAAGGTTTTTTCCGGCTGAAGCAGGGTAATATTAGGGAATAGCTTGCCCTTTTGCAGCCATTCGGCAAAGACTTTGTTGGGAGCGCTGGAGTCAATATTGACCAGCCGCCGTCCTTTGTACACCGCCAGCAAATCATACTTTGTTTTGCGGGTAGGGGAATCAATCTTCCGTACCAGTACAGGAGCCTGGTATATCAGCAGTTCCCGGCAGCGGCCGGTGTTTTTTACATGGCATATTTCCACTCGGCCTTCTATTTCAACGTGGGCGATAAAGCGGTTGGGGCGGGCCAGGAAAATGCCTTCTTTGATATGTTCGTAAATCATGGCTCGTCCCTTCTACGCTAGAAAAGTAGTGTTTAATCTTGAGCTGGGGGTTGACCAACCCCTAGCAGCCGCTTCACCCGGGACCCCCGGTGGCCAGGAACAGAACAAGGCCTAAAATACCCAGCACCCAGGGCCAGGGTGAAGGGAATCCGGCAAAGGCTGCCGCAATAAATGCCAGGCCGGCAAACTTCAAAGGTATGCGCCACTTGTTTAGCAAAAGGAAACCCCCCTTTACAGTATCGCAGGTTTTATTATCTTCCCGCCCGGGGCTCTAAAATCCTCCCAATCAATAGAGTCATGCACCCGTTATTTACTGGTTTTCATCACCGGCATGTCCACGTTGTGTAAAACGCCTTTGGATAGGGCAAAGCAGCCCAGCCCGGCCAGTAATTCCCAAATGGCCAGTGTCCCCAGACCGGCCAGTACGCCTCCCCCGCCAACTAACCCCTCAACTAAAGCAGCAAGGACAATAGCAGCAACCAGGCCGGGCAGCATAATCACGATCACCGCCAGGGTGTAAATGAACACCAGCAGTCCGCCGCTGATGCTCATGCCCGTCCAGCGCAGGGAAAGATAGTTGACGCCCAGCAACAAATATGAGAACAGGGTGTAAACCAGGGCAGCCGCAGCCACCAGCCCAAAGGATTCGCCCATAATCAGGCCCGCGACACCGAAAATAGCCAGGCTTTCCACCAGTACCTTAAACACCGTTTCCAGGTTGCTCCAAACTATTTTCTGCAAAGAGCCGGCGGGAATCAGGTAAAGGTAATGCATATAAAGTTCCTTTAGACCACGTCCGCTGCCAATTAAAAAGATCTGGATCCACATCAGAATTTGCAACAGCACCAAGATGCCCCCGCCTTTGTCACCCTGGAACAAAGAAAAGAGGGCTGCCCCCGAGACCATGATTATAGATGACATTCCCCACAGTGCGAACCGGTTGGCGCGAAAGGATTCCCGCAGGTGCTTATAAAAAATGGTACTGGGACCCACACCGCCGACGCCGGTTTGGACCACCTGCACTCTTTTCGCCGATGAGGCTTCGGGGTTGAGCTGTCCTTCGGCCAAGGCGCGTTTTTTTTGGAACGTGGTTTCTGTGGCTACCAGCACATCTTCGTAATAATCAGGATTGCTCCAGGCAATGTAAAGGACCAGCAGTCCACCGGACAACACCAGTAGGCCGAAAAATAAACATCCACTGCCTATATCACCGGCAATCAAGGCTACCACACCTGCCGAAACCCAACCAGCCAGAGGTGCCCAGGCGACCAGGGGCGAACTGAGGGTATTTTCCAGTGCCGGCAGAAGACTGCCCGTTGCTATCAGCTGGAGGCCGGCATAGATAATAAGCGGCAGAAAGGCAGCCACAGCCAGTATGGGGACAGCCAGTTTCCGCCGCGGTTTCCCGTTGGTCAGACTGTAGATCAGCAGGGACAGAATTTGTAGTACAGCGACGGCTAGTACAAAACCGAGCAGGATCAGTAGCAGCCCGTCAAACCCTATCCCAAAGCTCACCTTGAGGGTATTTGCTTGAAATAGGATAAAAAATCCGGCCAGAAAAGCCGTTTTTGCCATGCGCACGATGCCGTACAGCAGGGTTAAGCGGGGGTTGACTGGTGAAACAAACAGTAAATTGACATCGTTCATGTCGAAAATAACATCCCCGCTGGCCAGGCCCTTCTGGATGGAAAATATGATAAAAAGCAGGATTAAAAGGAATATTAGGCCCTTGAGCCAGACCAGATCAAGGGAACCAGCAGTGTCCTGGCTCGTAAACAGGGAAAGGAGAAAAATCCCGCCAATCCCCACCACCACCAGGGTCCACAACGCTAGTTTCGCTGGTTTCCGACCCAGCTCACGCAGGGTGTTTTTGGCGCTTTTGGCCAGTAGAAAAATAAGGCTGTTCATGATTCGTCCACCTGGTTTTCCCCTTCCGTAATGGCGAAATAAACATCCTCCAGACTTTGGCCGGCTACCAGGTCCCGGCGCCTGCAAACCCGGGCTATCCGGCCGTTAACCATGATGTAGGTCACGTCCCAATCTTCCTTCACGCTTTCGATCATATGGGTACTAACCAGCAGAGCGCAGCCCTGGTCTCGCAGCTGAACAATCAACGTTTTCAGTTCACGGATCCCATGCGGGTCAAGGCCCACCAGCGGTTCATCCATAATTACAGCTTCCGGCCGGGGCAGCAGGGCACAGCAGACGCTGACCTTTTGCTGCATCCCTTTGGACAGCTCTTTGCCCAGCTTCTTTTTTTTATCATCCAGCTCAAAGCGGTGGAGCAGAGCCGCCCCTTTTTCCTCCCAGTCCTGCAGCCGGTAGGCCTTGGCAATGAACTCCAGGTGCTCTGCTACCGTCAACATCGGGTACAGCACAGGAAACTCGGGTACATATCCCAAAAGCCGTTTGGCTTCCATTGTATGGTTCTCATGTCCTTTAATGGTAATAGTGCCCTGGAAACGCAACAGGCCGCAAATAGATTTGAGCAGTGTGGACTTTCCGGCGCCGTTGGGACCCAGCAGCACAGCCAGTTCGCCCCCGCCCACGGACAGGTTGATGTCGTCGTTGGCCGCCAGCTTGCCGTATTTTTTGGTCATGTTTTGGACATTAATCATCTACGAATCTCCTTGCACAAAATATTGTAGTAGGGTGATATATGACCCCATGTTTCTTCCCGGAACGGGTATATTATACCGTGGTTTAGGGACAAGGTACTACCTTTCCGCCAATAGTTATTTTTGGCACTGATGGAACAAGGGACCGGGTCCCGCGTTTCGCTACACCCGTTTTTAATATCCGGATTGGACAAAGCGGCCTACATGGGGGGGACACACCTCGGCGCCAAAGCCAATCCCCAAACAGAGCTGTGTCTTCATTCCCCAGTCCTGGTTCCTTGCGGGGGACATACCCTGGTGACCAGTCATCAACCACTATTTGCCTGTGGTTTACAACGGACCATGCGGCGGGGCAGGGTTACGCGTTTCACGAATTGCGCGATTTCATCCCCCCGCTGGCTACACCCGCCACCACCTTTTGGGACAAGGTACCCGTCCCCGCGTCCCAGGTCTTACATCCCACATATGTAGGGCAAAATTGTGCCATACTATACCAAACAAAATTGTCTTAAAAGGAGTGGCTGATAATAATGATGGTGTTAAATCCGAGCCCTGTTTTTACGCCAATTTCCATTGGCAATGTCAAACTAAAGAACAGAATGGTTGTGGCACCGATGGTATCGGTTTTTTGTGACACTGACGGTATGGCCACGGAGCGATTCCTTGCCTATTATGAAACCAAAGCAAAAGGGGGCTGGGGCCTGATTATTGTAGAGGATTATGCAGTGGACCCCCTGGGCCGAGGATTCTGGACCCCAGGCTTATGGAAGGACGAACAAATCCAGTCCCACGCTGCACTCGTGGACAGGGTGCACCAGGCAAAGGCCAAGATTGTGGCCCAGATCTATCATTGCGGCCGGCAAACAACGCCGGAGGTAATTGGTGAGCAGCCTGTTTCTTCTTCACCCCTGGCCGACCCGGTTCTCGGATCCATTCCCCGAGAGCTGACCATTCCGGAAATCCAAAAAATCGTCTCCCAATTCGGTGACGCCGCCCGGAGAGCCCAGCAGGCAGGCTTTGACGGCGTGCAGGTGCACGGGGCGCATGGTTACCTGGTGGCCCAGTTTATGTCCAAATACTCTAACAAACGTACTGATGCCTATGGCGGCCCCCTGGCCAATCGGCTGCGTTTTGCCCTGGAGATAGTTGCAGATATTCGGGAAAAATGCGGGCCTGATTTTCTACTGGATTTCCGTATTTCCGGTGACGAGCAGGTGCCCGGGGGGCGTACCATCGAGGAGACCAAAGCCATTGCCGTGCAGTTGGAAGAGATGGGCGTGGACATGCTCAATGTTTCCGCCGGGGTTTATGAAAGCACCTGGGCTATCATCCCGCCCATGAATATCAGCCCCGGCTGGATTGCGGATTACGCGGCAGAGGTAAAAGAGGTGGTCAGTGTGCCCGTGGCTACTGTGGGGCGGATCAACGACCCCTTTATAGCCGAGAGCATTCTGCTGTCGGGCAAGGCGGACCTGATTGTTATGGGCCGGGCTTCGCTGGCGGACCCGGCATTGCCCAATAAATTTGCTGCCGGTGAATATGAAGATATCCGGCCCTGTATCGGTTGCCAGCAGGGCTGTCTGGATATCCTTTTTAAAAACGAACCAATCCGCTGTCTGTCCAATCCCACCCTGGGCTTTGAGTATCTAAATGAGTTCCAAAAGGCGGGAAACCCCAAAAGAATAACCGTCGTCGGCGCCGGCCCAGCGGGATTGGAAGCGGCGCGTACCGCAGCCCTGGCTGGTCACCAGGTGACGCTTTATGAGGCGGGTGAGCATATTGGCGGCCAGTTTGCCACAGCTGCCATACCACCCAACAAAGGAGATATTTCCTCTATCATCGCCTGGCTGGGCCTCCAAGTAAAAAAGCAGGGGGTAAACATCAAATTTAACACCAAATATACTGTTGACCTCTGCAATGAGGAAAAACCGGATCTGGTTATTGTGGCTACGGGAGCTACCCCGGCCAAACCACCAATTCCGGGAATTGAAGGCGAAAACGTGGTTACTGCCGAGGAGGTATTGACCGGCCGGGTGGCGGCCAAGCAAAAAGTAGTCATTGCAGGCGGTGGACTGGTGGGGGCTGAAACGGCTACCTACCTGGCCTCCCTGGGGAAACAAGTGACCATCTTGGAAGCGCTGCCGGACATTGCCCTTGATGAAGAGTTTACCCGCCGCGGGCTGCTGCTGAAAAATATAGAAGCCCAGCATATAGAGGTGATCACCAACGCCAAAATCACCAGCATTAAGGACAACGCTGTGGAAATAGAAAAAGACAACAAAACCAGTACTATCCCGGCTGAAACTGTGGTGCTGGCGTTGGGCATGGAGTCCAACAAGGCCCTGGTGCAGGAGCTGGAAGGCAAGGTACCCCTGAAAGTTATCGGTGATGCCGACAATCCCAGGGATGCCCTGGAAGCGATTAGAGAAGGATTTCTCGCCGCCGTCCAGGACTAAAATATTGCTGGGACGGGGGGACGGGTTCCTCGTCCCATTTCCTTTATATTTCGGTGGTTTCGTACCATTCCAACCTTGAAAATAGACAGCCAACCTAATGGCAAAGGGCTTGTCCCTTCTTGTCAATGAGCCTCCGGGCAGGGGGGCACCCTGCCTTGTGGAAAGGGAAATGCAGCAACCATATTAGGGGTGATGGTAAGGTCGTAAGGTTGTGTAGCAGGAAGGAAGCTGGGAAAATACGGTGCCAGGCTCTCCGGGACCAGGCTTTGGCGGGAAAGTTGGGTGGGCCTGCAAATAGGGGGCAACACAAACCCCACCCAAAGTGTTTACCTTTAGGGGGTCACCTCAACCCGTCTCCACTTACCCCTTCTGACAAAATATGGTGGGACAAGGTACCTGTC
>JABMJD010000057.1 GCA_013201395.1 Candidatus Syntrophopropionicum ammoniitolerans | reverse complement strand
TTAGCTTTTCCTTTTCCATGTTTTTTTCCTCTTCGTTGTGGATACCCACTGAAAATCACCTCGTCTAAAACATTTTACCCTCTTCCCTGGTTCGTATTTCTCTCTCTATCTCCCTTTCTTCGCGTTTTTTGATAATAGTATCTATCCTCAATATCGCCTCAGCCACCTCACCGGCAGCCTTTAGGGCGTATATTTTAACACCGGCCGGGTCCATAATCCCACCGGCCAGCATATCTGCCACCTGGCCATTTTCACAGTCAACAGCCAACGAGTTTTTTCCCGTTTCCGCCTGGGCAGCAATAACGTCACCTAGTTTTTCCAAAGGGTTAAACCCGGCGTTGGCCACAATCTGAGACAAGGGACGTTTGAGGGCTTCTACCACACAGTCCACCCCATAGGCAGCCATGCCGCGGGCACCGGCCCGCACCTTCTCCAGCTCACAGGCCACTGCTAGTTCCAGAGAACCACCGCCCGGAACCACACCGCCCTTAATCGCCGACTGTATCGCTGCCGCCGCATCCCGGGCAATACGTTCCCTTTCACCCACAACCTCTGCCGTAGCTGCACCCACCAGCACAGTAGCCATCGGCTTGCCGCCGCCATCTAAAATCCATACCTGTTCCAGCTGTTCGTCATGATATACCCTGGCCGCATGGCCCAGGCACCTCTTCAGTTCCGGGAGCGATTTTTTGAGACCCTTGCGTTTGAGAACCCGGGCACCGGTATGTTCCGCCGCCTGACGCAATTCCCTGTTGGCCACCCGCTGCACTGCCATTATACCGGCATCGGTGAGGATATCTTCCGCATCATCACTAATGCCACGGTCCACCAGAACCAGCCCCACATCCAGCTCCACGATTTTTTGCAGGTTAACATTGAATTCCTCCCGCAGCTGCATATAGTGGGCAAAGCCGGCCTCAGTACCCAGGGCCTCCTCATCAATCTCCTCCGGCTCCAGGGCATCATCTATTATCAGTACATCTAAATCCTCTAGTTTAGCCGGTGACTGGCGGCTGATGCGTTCTTTATTGATGATCACACCCATAAAGACCTTGTTATCGGCCCCCTCTTCAGCCACAACCGTATCCGGAAACTTAAAGGTATTATCCCTTAATTTGTCTTCGCCAATCATTACTGCAGCCTGGATTACCAAATCTGCAATGTCCTCATGACCTCGTCCGGCAATTAAGGCCACCTGACGGATGGCCTGATCCCCCAGATCAGTCACCGGACGCACCTGCTCATGCATAACCTGCAGCGCTTTTTTCAGGCCGGTTCGCAGCCCTTCAATCACCCGGGCTACCGGCACGCCCCGCGCCACCTGCTCCACCCCGGCACCCACCAGGGCCCCGGCCAGTACAGTGGCCGTGGTAGTGCCGTCACCAATTTCCTCCTGCTGGGCCCGGGCAATATTGATCAGCATCCGGGCTGCCGGGTGATTAGCCTCCATCATTGTTAATATAGTCACACCGTCGTTAGTGATTACCACCTCACCAAACTGATCAACCAACATGGTGTCCAACCCTTTGGGGCCCAGAGTACCTTCCACCGCGCTGGTAATGGCCCGGATAGCATTGGAATTGGTTATCAGGGCCGCCAACCGCTCATCAATATCAGCCCCGGCAACGGCTTCTTTTTTCAAACTCAAATATGGTAGCCTCCTATCTTCCTCCGCCCCGTAACACCCTGTCCAGGACTACAGAAAGATTTTTTGTCAAAAAATCAACGACACTGATTACCTTAGCATAGTCCATTCTAGTCGGTCCCAACACACCCACAGTACCAATCCGGCGCCCGCTCAAAGTGTAGGGCGCAGCCACTACACTATAATGTTTGATCTCTGAATCATCTTCTATTTCATCACCTATTCTGATGGTCACACCTTGATCCAGATTCTCACCGGAGAGTAACTCACAGAGCAGTTCTTCCTGCTCCAGAATACCCAACATGGTTTTGATCCTTTCCGCATTGTGGAATTCCGGCTGAGTAAGCATGTTGAAAACCCCACCGAGATAAATCCGATCCTCCTCCGCCAGGAACAGGCTATCCTGGATTAGTTCTAAGGAGAGATCGAGAATGTGTTTGTAGCGTCCCAACTCAAAATAGAGCTCCTGCAGCAGGGTAAATTTTATTGTATCCATGTTCATTCCCTGCAGCTTGGCATTTAACACCCTGGATAGTGTTTCCAGGTCCGCAGCTATAATGCTTTCCGGGGTTTCGATCATCCGGTGGTGCACCGCCCCGTTGTCCATGACCACGATCACCATTGTCCGGGTAGGGTTCATGGACACCAGCTGAATGTGTTTGAATTTGCTCGGCCGACCCTGTTGGGTCAAGACCATTGAAGTATAACTGGTCAGCTGGGAGAGCAAGTCGCCTGTGCGCCGGAAAACCTTGGCCACATCCCTGACTTTTTTATCAAGCCCCCGGCGGATTACCTCCTCTTCCTCTTGAGTCAATTCCCTTTTTTTCATCAGGTAATCTACATAATAGCGGTAACCGCGCACGGAAGGAATCCGGCCGGCGGAGGTATGGGGTTGTTCAATATAGCCCATTTCCTCCAGATCTGCCATCTCATTACGGATGGTAGCCGGGCTCACACCCAGCTTATATTTTTTCGCTATAGTTCTTGATCCAACGGGTTCTGCGGTAGCAATAAAATCCTGTACGATAGCAAGAAGTACCTTTCGCTTGCGCTCGTCCATACCGGAACCCCCTTTCATTGTTAGCACTCTACTGTGCTGAGTGCTAAAAACGCTTGAATAAAAAATAACAAACCTCTATATGTTTGTCAAGGGAATTGGCAAGATTCAAATGAATTCCCTAAAAACCACGTTAGCCAAAGGGAGACCTTTTGCTGTAAGATGCAAACGTCCCCGGCTTATTTCCAGTAGACCTTTACCGTCTAGATCCGCTATTGCGGATCCATAAACCTCCTCTGCCCGCCTGCCAAAACGCTGGTAAAACTGGTTCAAATCCACACCGGCGGTGAGGCGCAACCCCAGGAACATCGTCTCTGACATTTCATCGGCCGGTGTTATGTGAGTACTATGTCCTATAGGATATTCTTTCCGGGAGAGATGGTCACAATACCCATCCAGAGAAATATCGTTAGCAAACCTGACCCCCTTGATTAATGAATGAGCCGCCGGACCCAGTCCCAAATAGGGCCGGTTCAACCAGTAAATTAGATTGTGGGCACACTCTCTACCGGGCTGGGCAAAATTGGAGATCTCGTAATGATTGTAACCCTGGGTTGTGAGGAAGACAATAGCATCCTGATACATTTCCGCCTCCATTTCCTCGGGGCAGGAGCTGATAGCGCCACGCCGCACAGTCTGCTCCAATGGTGTCCCCTCTTCCAGCTGCAGACCATAGGCGGCAATATGCTCCGGGGCTATTTCTACAGCCTGCTGCAGGGTTTCCCGCCAGTCATAGTTGGTCTGACCAGGGATACCGAAGATAAAGTCCAGATTGAGGTTATCAAAGCCGGCTTTTCTAGCTAACTGCACAGCCTCAATTGCCTGGTCCCCACTGTGGGTGCGGCCCAGCACCTGAAGCAGCCGGTCCTGAAAAGATTGCACGCCAATGCTGAGCCGGTTTACCCCCAGTTCCCGCAGCCCGGTAAGCCCGGCCCCATTGATGGTACCCGGGTTTGCTTCCACTGTGATTTCACAGCCTGGGCTAACCAGAAAAGAAGAGCGCACTGCAGTAAGTATCATTTTAAATGAAGGGACCAGTAAAGTAGTAGGGGTACCACCACCAAAAAAAATACTGGTGATGATTTTATCCTCATCAGCCAGCGATGATCCATATAGGTTGATTTCTTTTATCAGAAACACCAGGTAATTTCTAACTGCCTCATTATCAAGGAGATAGGAGGTGAAATCACAATAAAGACATTTTTTAATACAAAAAGGTACATGGATATACAAACCGATAGACATCATCGATCAATCCCCTTTCCCCTTTAGACCTCACCCAACCCCAGTACCGCCATGAAAGCTTCCTGGGGTATTTCCACACTGCCCACCTGTTTCATTCTTTTTTTGCCCTCTTTTTGCTTTTCCAACAGTTTGCGTTTGCGACTGATGTCACCGCCATAACATTTGGCCAAAACGTCCTTACGTACCGCTTTTACTGTTTCCCGGGCAATTACTTTGTTGCCGATGGAAGCCTGGATGGGAACCTCGAAAAGATGACGCGGGATTAGACTACGCAGCCTTTCCACCAGCTGGCGTCCCCGGTAGTAGGCATTGTCTTTGTGGACAATAATGGACAAGGCATCCAGGGCTTCACCGGCGATGAGAATATCCAGCTTGACCAGATCTGATTGCCTGTAGCCGGTAACCTCATAATCCAGGGAAGCATAACCTTTGGTCCGGGACTTAAGTTGATCAAAAAAATCATAAATAATTTCACTGAGGGGCATGTCATAGGTCAACATCACCCTGTGCAGGCCCATGTATTCCATATTGCTGAAGATACAACGTCGTTCCTGGCAAAGTTCCATTACCGCCCCCACATAATCCTTGGGCGCCATAATCGTGGCCGTAACATAAGGCTCTTCGATCATCTCCATCTCCACAGCCGGCGGCATTTTGCTGGGATTTTCGATGAGCAGCACTTTCCCCTCGGTAGTTGTAACCCGGTAGACCACGTTGGGAGCCGTAGTAATCAGGCTGAGCCCATATTCACGCTCCAGACGTTCCTGAATAATTTCCATGTGCAGTAACCCCAAAAAGCCACAGCGGAAACCAAATCCCAAAGCCTCGGATGTTTCCGGTTCATAAATCAAGCTGGAGTCGTTCAGGCTCAGTTTTTCCATCGCCTCACGCAGGTCACCATAATCCACAGTATCGGCAGTGTATAACCCGCAGTAAACCATTGGAGTAGCCCGGCGGTATCCAGGCAGCGGCTCCACCGCCGGTTTGGCAGCAGCAGTCACCGTATCGCCCACCTGACAATCCTGGACATTTTTAATACTGGCGGCAATAAAACCCACCTCACCGGCATGGAGGGCATCGATGCTGGTCAAGGATGGCTTAAAAATTCCCACCTCGTTGACCTCAAATTCCTTGCCGGTAGCCATCATTCTCACCCGCATGCCTGTCCTAACGGAACCCCCCATCACCCGGATGTAGGCAATGACCCCTTTGTAGGGATCATAATGGGAGTCAAAAATCAAGGCCCGCAAAGGCGTGTCTGCCGGCCGGCTGGGCGGCGGGATGATTTCCACTATTTTTTCCAGTATCTCTTTGATACCAATACCATTTTTGGCTGAAGCCAGCACCGCGTCGGCGGAGTCCAGGCCAATGACATCCTCAATTTCCTTTTTAACCTCGTCCGGATCGGCACTGGGCAGGTCAATTTTATTAATCACCGGAATAATTTCCAAATTGTGTTCCAGGGCCAGATAAACATTGGCCAGGGTTTGCGCTTCAATCCCCTGGGCGGCGTCCACTACCAACAGCGCTCCCTCACAAGCAGCCAGGCTGCGTGATACCTCGTAGGAAAAATCCACGTGGCCGGGGGTATCAATGAGGTTCAACTGGTATTCCAACCTATCCCCGGCCTGATATTGCAAGCGCACGGCCTGCATTTTGATAGTGATCCCCCGCTCCCGTTCTAAATCCATTCGATCAAGCACCTGATCCGCCATTTCCCTGCTGTGCAGCGCGCCTGTATATTCCAGTAGTCTATCGGCCAGTGTAGATTTGCCGTGATCGATATGGGCAATGATACAAAAATTACGAATTCTTTCTTTTTTCCATTCCATTGTTATTCCCCCGTTATACATACAAACATACAACTTTCTAATTATAACACCAGGCACCGCAAACTGCCAACATAAACCCGAAACGTGTCAAGAGAGTGGTACCTTTGACACGTTT
>JABMJD010000056.1 GCA_013201395.1 Candidatus Syntrophopropionicum ammoniitolerans | reverse complement strand
ACAGGGGAATGGGGACACACCTCTGTTTGGGGATTGGCTTTGCAGTCGGAGGAATGTCCCCGAATTATGGGGCCGGGCTTAATAGTGGTTGGCCGTTGGTGGTTAGTGATTGGTGGCCAGGCGCCCGGGGAATATCCCCATCTATAGTGAAAATTAGCAGGTTTGACAAAAACCGGCGACATCGAGCCCTAATTCAAAGAGCGAGTGAACCAGAGGGAAAGTGAAGGCGCTGTTTGAGCCGCGTTAGCGGCGAGTTTTGCCTGAGCCCGAGGGTGAATGAGCTTGGACAATAAACAGGGGTGCGCGGAGCCGCGCTGTTAACCCGGCTAAATAGGATTTAATTTAGTGGGTTAAACAAATAATTATTTGTCCGCTTAAAAAGGGATGGATATTATCCAAAAATTAATATATATTATATTTGTGCAAAAGCAAATTAGTATGTCACATATGCTCTATAAGGAGCGCGATTAACTTGAAACTTTCCAAACGGCAAGAAAGCATTCTGGAGATTGTAACCAATCATGGTCCCATTACCGGTGAACGCATCGCCGAAAGGCTTTCCCTCACCAGGGCCACACTAAGACCAGATCTGGCCATACTGACAATGTCCGGCCTGCTGGAAGCCCGCCCCCGAGTGGGCTATTTCCACAGCGGCAAATCCCGCTACCGGATTGTGGCCGAAAAGCTGAACAGCGTCCTGGTGGATAGTGTCAAGTCAGTTCCTGTGGTGGTAGATGAAAAAAGCCTTGTTTATGACGCTGTGGTAACAATGTTTATCGAGGATGTGGGTACCCTTTTTGTGGTTAAAGAAGGAGGTCTGCTGGAAGGGGCCGTATCCCGCAAGGATCTACTGAAAACGACCCTGGGCAGCCAGGATATTCAGAAGCTGCCTGTAAATGTGATCATGACCAGAATGCCCAATCTTATCTTGACCACACCAGAAGAAACTGTGTGGGTGGCGGCGAAAAAAATTATATCCCACGAAGTTGATGCCCTTCCCGTGGTGCGTAAGGTTACCACCGCTAGTGGACAAGAAGGCTTTGAGGTCGTGGGCCGTTTGAGCAAAACCAACATTGCCAGGCTTTTTGTTGAACTAGGAGAAGGGTATTAAGGGGGTGTGCCATATTGCTAACAAAACTATAATCTACATCGTTTCCGATTCCGTAGGTGAAACAGCAGAACTAGTAGTTCTAGCTGCGGCGAGCCAATTTAATCACGGCATGGTGGATATACGCCGGGTACCTTATGTTAATGATCCTAACGAAATACCCGAAATTGTGGCCGAAGCCAGCAGCTTCAATAGTATTATTGCTTATACTCTGGTCATTCCAGAGTTGAGAGATCGGCTGATTAGTGAGGCGGAAAAATATGATATCCCTACAGTAGATATTATGACCCCGATGTTGGAAGCACTGTCTGTTGTTATTCACCGCCAGCCCAAACTGGAACCCGGACTGGTCCGGCGGATGGACGACGAATACTTTCGCAAGGTGGAGGCCATCGAGTTTGCTGTCAAATACGATGACGGCAAGAACCCGCGGGGCATTGTACGTGCAGATCTGGTAGTGATCGGTGTATCCCGCACTTCCAAAACACCACTGTGTATGTATTTGGCCCACAAACGCCTCAAGGTAGCCAATGTGCCCCTGGTGCCGGAGGTAGCACCACCGAAAGAAATATTTCAGCTGCCCCCGTACAAATTAGTCGGCCTGACAATCAAGCCCAGGCATCTAAATGAAATCCGCCGCGAAAGGCTTAATACCCTTGGTTTAACCTCAAACGCCGACTATGCCAGTATGAAAAGGATTCTAAAAGAGCTGGACTATGCAGAAAACATTATGAAAGAAGCCGGCTGTCAGATGATTGATGTGACCAACAAAGCGATAGAGGAAACCGCTTCTAGGGTGATGGAGATTTATTATAGGGGGGAAAGACATGGCAACTAAATATGTCTACCTTTTTGAGGAAGGCAGTGCAGAAATGAAAAACCTGCTGGGGGGTAAAGGCGCTAATCTTGCTGAAATGACCAACATTGGCCTGCCTGTTCCTCCCGGCATCATTATTACCACAGAAGCCTGCAAGGAATTTTCCGCTGGGGGACAAAAGTTCCCCGCCGGGCTGGAAGAGCAGGTCAAAGGAAAAATAGCAGCACTGGAAGGCAAGCTGGGAAAGAAATTTGGTGGCAGTATCAATCCCCTGCTTGTTTCCATCCGTTCCGGTGCCCCGGTATCCATGCCCGGGATGATGGATACAGTATTAAATCTGGGCCTAAATGATATTACGGTAAAGGCTCTGAGCAAAAACACCGGTAACGAACGTTTCGTGCTGGATTGCTACCGCCGTTTTATAAATATGTTTGGCGATGTAGTGATGGGTATTGAACATAGCAAATTTGAACGGATCCTGGACCGGCAAAAAACCAGAGCCCAGGTCATTAGCGACAACCAGCTCTCAGGCCGGGAATGGCAGAAAGTGATTGAAGAGTATAAAAAGCTAATAACCAGGGAAGCGGACATGGAATTCCCCCAGGATCCAATGGAACAGCTCTTTATGACCATCTATGCTGTTTTTAATTCCTGGAACAACGATCGCGCTGTGGTGTATCGGAAAATACATAAAATCCCCGATGATCTGGGGACAGCCGTAAACATTCAGGCGATGGTGTTCGGTAATCTGGGGGATGACAGCGGCACCGGTGTGGCCTTTACCCGTAACCCTTCTACCGGTGAGAAGAAATTATATGGTGAATACCTGATTAATGCCCAAGGGGAAGATGTGGTAGCCGGTATCCGCACACCCCAGCCCATAGCCGCCCTGGATCAAGATATGCCCGATATATTCAAACAGTTTGCCCAGATCTGCCGGCTGCTGGAAACACATTACCGGGACATGCAGGATATAGAATTTACCGTGGAGCAGGGTAAGCTGTGGATACTCCAGACCAGAAATGGGAAACGCACAGCTCAGGCGGCCATAAAAATTGCCGTAGATATGGTGCAAGAGGGTTTGATCACCAAAGAAGAAGCATTACTGCGGATTGAACCGGGCCAGCTTGATCACCTGCTGCACCATCGCATTGACCCAGCAGCCAAACTTGACATTGTGGCCGCCGGGTTACCCGCCTCACCTGGTGCGGCTTCCGGCATGACTGTGTTTGACGCCGATATGGCGGAAAAGCTGGGCCAGGAAGGCAAAAAACTGGTGCTGGTACGCACAGAAACTACCCCCGACGATATTCACGGTATTATGCATGCGCAAGGTATACTGACCTCTAGAGGCGGCATGACCAGCCATGCTGCAGTTGTGGCCCGGGGTATGGGCAAGCCCTGTGTGTGTGGTTGTGAAGCCCTGCAGATTGACTACGACAAGCAGGAGTTTAAGATCGGTGACTTGGTGGTTAAACAAGGGGACGTTATTTCTATTGATGGTGCCACGGGAAATATTCTCACCGGGGAGGTACCGATGATTGCCCCCGGTTTATCAACGGAATTTCAGCAGTTGCTGGACTGGGCAGATCAAATTCGTACCCTGGGAGTGAGAGCCAATGCCGATAACCCGGAAGACGCTGCTAAAGCCAGGGAATTCGGTGCGGCCGGCATTGGTCTGACCCGGACGGAACACATGTTTATGGCTCCGGAAAGACTGCCCCTGGTCAAGGAAATGATCCTGGCAGACACCCTGCAGGAAAGGGAAGATGCAGTGAATAAACTGTTACCCTTGCAGCAAGAAGATTTTTATGGAATTTTAAAAGCAATGGATGGTTTCCCAGTGACTATCAGGCTGTTGGATCCACCTTTACACGAATTTTTACCCGATGCCGAGTGTTTGCTGGTGGAGATTACGCGGCTCAAGCTGACCAGTGATGATGAAACAAAAATCAAAGAAAAGGAAGCATTGTTGCGCAAAGTCAGATCCCATTCTGAACATAATCCAATGCTGGGCCACCGGGGCTGTCGACTGGGGATTTCTTTCCCGGAAATTTACACCATGCAGGCCCGGGCTATTTTCCAGGGAGCAGCGAAACTGGTGCAGGAAGGTTTCACTCCCATCCCTGAAATCGAAGTACCATTGGTTACAGACAGGAAAGAGCTGGAGCACCTGCGCGAACTGATTGAGCAGGTAGCTGCTGAAGTCCAAAAAATCAGCGGGGCGGATTTTGCATATACCATCGGGACGATGATCGAAATACCCCGGGCAGCCCTGCTGGCGGATGAGGTGGCGACAGTGGCAGATTTCTTCTCCTTCGGCACCAACGACCTGACCCAGACTACCTTTGGTTTTTCCCGGGACGATGCGGAAGGTAAATTTATGCACAAATATTTAGACCTGAAAATACTTACCGACAACCCATTTGTGGTCCTGGATCGCAAGGGCGTGGGCAAACTGATGCGGATGGCAGTGGAGTTAGGCCGCCAGTCTAAACCCGACCTGCTGATCGGTATCTGCGGCGAACATGGTGGGGAACCCAGTTCCATCGAGTTCTGTCACCAACTTGGTTTGGATTATGTTAGCTGTTCCACATACCGGGTGCCTATAGCCAGACTGGCTGCCGCCCAAGCGGCCGTTAGCAACAAAGACCAATCTTAGGGTGGTGCCGGCCCAGATGGTTAGAAGTAGTAAGCCCTAGTATATTAGGGATTTGAGGATATAAGGATAAAACTTGGTAAGGGTATTATCTCTCAGTAGCTTCGAGGGGATAATGCCCTTTTTATGATCTTTTGGATGTACTGTGTTAGAGATTTTTGTGGCTTGACACGGCTAATTTAATGGAGTGTAATATGTAGTATGCTACATATTACGGGAGGGAATACATTGATGGAGAACAGGGAACACCAAATCATAAGAATGGTTTGGCAGTTAGGAAATGCATTGGTTAAATTTCGCAATCAGGATCTCTTGGGGTATGACCTAACTTCAGTTCAAGCTGAAGTAATTTCCTTTCTGATTAAGAACAGGGATGGGCAAATTAATATGCAGGATTTGCAAAATAACTTGATGCTGACCCATCCAACCGTTATTGGGATTGTAAAGCGTTTGGAATCAAAAGGACTTATTGTTTCTAAAAAAGGTAAACCTGATGCAAGATGTACCTACATAAGACTTACAGAGAATGGGGCTCTTTTTAAGAACATTCTTGACCGGCTGGCAACTGAAAACGCTGCCATTCTTTTGCGGGGCATGACAGATGAGGAACAAAAAGAATTTTACAGACTGCTTCAAATCGTCCAAAAAAACATAAGTAGTTAAAACGGACGAAGAGGAGCATGTTTTATGGAGAAAACGAAATTATGGACAAGGGAATATGTCATCATAACTTGTGTGAATTTTTTAGTCGCCATGAATTTTTACCTGTTAATGATAATCATTTCAGAATATGCGATGAACGAATTTCATGCATCTTCAAGCGCAGCGGGTTTTGCCGCCAGTATTTTCGTAATTGGAGCGCTTATAGCCCGTTTGCTCATCGGTAGATATATCGCCCAAGTAGGCTATAAAAGGATGCTATGTGTTGGAACGGTTGCAAATATCGTCTTTACACTCATCTATTTCTGGGCAAATAGTGTTGAACTTTTGTTAGCAACCCGCTTCCTTCATGGAGCAGCATTTGGCATAATCTCTACATCGGCGGCGACTGTCATTGCGGACATTGTACCGAAGGACAGGAGGGGTGAGGGAATTGGTTACTATTCGCTCTCACAAACACTTGCGACAGCAATTGGTCCCTTTTTAGGTATGTTTCTTAGCCAATACGGCAACTATCATATGATTTTTGCTGCTTGCACGGTTGCCGCGGCTATAAGCACAGTAATAGTGCCTTTTATATCCCTGCGGAGAATGAAACTCACTGGGGAGCAGGTGAAAGATATGCGGAGCTTCAAAGGGGAGTGTAAATAATTCCGTGTAAACAGTTTTGGTTCCTCAAATAAAACTTAGCATAAAAGTTAACAGGTAGGTAGCCCTTTACATGGAGGGGGGCCTGTGTTAGCCTGTTTTGGCGGGAGCCCAATGTTTTATTGGCTCCCGG